>JACWDI010000002.1 GCA_014654265.1 Pelagibacterales bacterium SAG-MED11
GTATGACTATCTGTACCAACAAGTGTATCAGGAAATAAATAATTTTGACCTTCGTGCTCAGCTAACCAAACAACTTTTGAAAGATATTCAAGATTAACTTGATGACAAATCCCCGTTCCTGGTGGAACTATTCTAAAGTTATTAAATGCCTGTTGTCCCCATTTAAGAAAAGAGTATCGTTCTCCATTTCTATTAAATTCAATTTCAACATTTTTATCAAAAGAGTCTGCTTTTGCAGATTGGTCTACTTGTACCGAGTGGTCAATAACAAGGTCTACAGCTGAAAGAGGGTTAATTGTATTTGGATCTTTATTTTTGTCCTTAACAGCTTCTCGCATAGCAGCAAGATCTGCTACTGCAGGTATTCCAGTGTAGTCTTGAAGTAAAACTCTTGCTGGTCTATATGCTATTTCAGTTTTAGATTTTTTTTCTTTTAGCCAATTTTTTATTGCTTCAATTTGATTTTTAGTAACTGACAAGTCATCTTCATATCTTAAAAGATTTTCAAGCAATACCTTAAGGGATTTGGGTAGCTTTGATATACCATCTAGGCCATTAGTCTCAGCTTTAGATAAAGAAAAAATTTTAAAGTCTTTATTATTAATCTTTATTTCTGTTAATGAATTGTATGAATTTTTTGTACCTGGTTTCATGTATTATATATAAAAAGTAATTATGCTTAAAATAAGAAGCAGTGACATAACACAATTAAAGTATTTAATAAATTTCTCATTTGTCGCAAATTTCCTAAGATATTTACCTACAAATGTCCAAAAAGTAATGCTGCTTAAAGAAACTAAGAATGCAAAAAGAATAACTTGAGTCGCATATTTAAAATAGTTCTCTCCATTTTCGACATAAGTTGATACAATAATTATACCAATTAATACACCTTTAGGGTTTAAGAATTGAAAAAGAAATGTCTCAATGAACTTTACTGGGTTTTCATTTTTTTTCTCACTATCTATCTTAGAAAAATAAATTTTATAAGCTAAGTAAACTAAAAAAATACTTCCTAAATATTTTAAAGAAACTTGAATAATAGGAAATATTTTGAAGACATTAACTAAACCAATTGTTAATAGAAAAATCAGAAAAGTAAATCCTAAAGCAACTCCAAAAATATGTGGTAATGTTTTTTTTATACCAAAATTAAAACCTGAATAAGAAGCTATTACATTGTTGGGACCTGGGGTGTAGGCTGCTACTATCCAAAACAAAGCCATTGATAAAATTTCAGGGTGCATGAAATTAGGCTATAGGAAGACCATTTTCAGATTTTTGAGATGGATGTACTAAGATTACTTTTCCTTCTTTGTCGATTGAACCTAAAATCAAAACTTGTGAGACTACTCCAGCAATATTTTTTTCAGCAAAATTGCAAACACCTATAACTTGTTTACCTTTTAAATTTTCTTCATTATAGTAATGAGTAATCTGAGCTGATGATTGCTTAATACCAATTTCCTCTCCAAAATCTACTTCAACAACTAATGAGGGTTTTCTAGCTTTTTCATTTTTCTTTACTGAAACCACTGTTCCAACTCTAATATCAACTTTATCAAAAATATCGTATGTTATTTCTTCTTTCATAAATGCAGTATTTATATTAATTATTGGTTATGAGTACAGATATTAATTTAGAAGAATTATATAATAATTCTGTAAAAATTTTATCAGATCTAATAGGTTTTAGGACTATTTCAGGAGAAGATAATAGTGAATTAATTAATTATTGTGAAAATTTACTAAAAGAACTTGGAGCAACATCTTTTAAGACATTTGATAATGAAAAAAAAAGAGTAAATCTTTTTGCGACTATTAAAGCAAAAAAATCTAATGGTACTAAACCAATTATTTTATCTGGTCATACAGATACAGTTCCTGTCTCTAAAAGTTGGAGCACTGATCCTTTTAAAGCAACAATTAAGGATAACAAACTTTATGGTAGAGGTTCTTGTGACATGAAAGGTTTTATAGCATGCACTTTAGCTTTTGCTCCAATTTATGCAAAAATAAATTTAAATAGAGATATCCATTTTTCATTTACCTTTGATGAAGAGACAGCATGTTTAGGAGCTCCTATTTTAATCAAAGAACTTCAAAAAAGAAATATTCAAGATGGAATTTGTATTATTGGTGAACCTACTAAAATGAAAATCATAGATGCTCATAAAGGTTGTTATGAATATACAACTTATTTTGAGGGTTTAGCAGGACACAGCTCTGCTCCTCATAAAGGTGTTAGTGCTGTTGAATTTGCGGCAAGATACGCATCAAAATTAATTGAATTAAGAAATGAACTTAAAAAAAGAGCACCAAAAGACTCCATATTTGATCCACCTTTTTCAACTTTACAAGTAGGAGGAATATTTGGAGGTATTGCTCATAATGTTATAGCTGATAAGTGTCATATTAATTGGGAAACGAGACCTGTTGTTAAAGAAGATGGTGTTTTTTTAAATAAAAAAATTGATGAATACGCGAATGATATTCTTTTGCCAGAAATGAAAAAAGTTTTTTCTAAATCAAATATTAGAAAAGAAATAATAGGTGAAGTAACAGGATTCGATCGAGTTGAAAAATCTGAGGCTTGTGAGTTAGTCTCAAGTCTAACTGGTGATAATTCAAGAGAAGTTGTGTCTTTTGGAACAGAGGCAGGATTATTTCAGGAAATTGGTATGAGTACAGTTGTATGTGGTCCAGGCTCAATTGAACAAGCTCACAAAGTAGATGAATTTATTGAACTAAATGAATTAAAAAAGTGTTTAAAGTTTCTAGATGGTTTAAAAAAACAATCTCTTCTAAATTAACTCCAGCCACCCACAGATTTTACTTCCAAAAATTCCTCAAGGCCATGTTCACCAGCTTCTCTACCGATTCCTGAATGTTTAAAACCTCCAAATGGAGCATCAACAGCAATACCAGCTCCATTTACATCAACCATTCCTGATCTCAGCTTTCTCGCAACTCTTTTTACTTTTTCTGAGTCTTTAGTTTGAATATAGTTTGTTAATCCATAAGGTGTGTCATTGGCAATTTCAATTGCTTCTTCTTCGGTTTCAAATGGAATTACCGATAATACTGGTCCAAAAATTTCTGTTCTTGCGACTTCCATATTATTATTTACATCTGCAAATACAGTGGGTTTAACAAAATAGCCTTTGTCTAGTCCTGGTGGTTTACCTGGTCCACCTGCAACTAATTTAGCACCTTCATCAATTCCCTTTTTAATTAAAGTTTGAATTTTATTATATTGAGTTTCAGAAATCACTGGGCCTATATGCTCTCCTTCTTTTTTAGGGTCACCTACCTCAAAATTTTCTGTATATTTTTTCAATCTTTCTATTGCATCACTATACATAGATTTCTCTACTAGCATTCTTGTAGGAGCATTACATGATTGACCTGAATTTCTAAAACATCTTAACGCACCTCTTTCAATTGCTTCAGGATCAGCATCCTTAAAAATAATATTAGCACCTTTACCTCCTAATTCTAAACTCACTCTTTTAAAGTCTTTAGCAGCATTCTGAGAAATTAAAGCTCCTGCTCTAGTTGATCCTGTAAAAGAAATCATATTTATATCCGGGTGGCTTGTTAGTGCATCACCTGTTGTGGCTCCATCTCCATTAACTAAATTGAACACTCCTGCAGGAAATTTGGTATCATCTATCAATTCGGCGAGTATGATTGATGATAATGGCGCAAGTTCTGATGGTTTTAAAACCATTGTACATCCAGATGCAATTGCAGGCATAACTTTTAAGCAAACTTGGTTCATTGGCCAGTTCCAAGGTGTTATTAACGCACAAACTCCTTTTGGTTCATAGATAAGTCTTTGGTTTGGAGCATGTTCACCTAATGGTTTTTCAAATTCGAAATTTTTTAAATACCTAATAAAAGACTTTAAATGAGCCGCACCTGTTCCAGCTTGAAGTTTTGTAGCAAAGTCTTTTGGTGCACCCATTTCAACAGTAATTGCATTAGCAATATCTGCCCATCTTTTTTTATAATTCTCATAAAGTTTTTCTAATAATCTTATTCTTTCCTCTTTTGGTGAAAACGCCCATGAACTATAAGCTTTTTTTGCAGCGTTTACTGCTAAGTCAACATCTTCTTTGTTTCCTAATGATATTACAGCACATTCTTCTTCTGTAGCAGGGTTGATTACTTTAATTTCTTCTTTGCTTATTGCCGTTACCCATTTACCATCTATATAAAAATTTTTTTTATTTTCCATAGCAGACTCCTAACCTTTCCTTATTTTTTTGCAAACAAATTAGTTAATTCATAAACTATTGTTGCTGCAGCAAGAGAGGTTACTTCAGCATGATCATAAGCTGGAGAAACCTCAACAACATCAGCTGAAATTAAATTTAAACCTGACAAACCTCTTATAGTGTTAACCATTTCTCTTGAGGTCATTCCAGCAATTTCTGGTGTACCGGTTCCAGGGGCAAAAGCAGGATCTAATACATCTATATCAATAGATAAATATAAAGGGTTATCTCCAACTCTTTTTTTAATTCTTTCAGCAATTTTATCGGTTCCTTGAGTTTGAAATTCATCACAATGAATAATCTTAAATCCAAAACTTTCATCATTTTTGATATCATCTTTACTGTACAAAGGTCCTCTTATACCCACATGCATTGAAGCATCATCTAAAAATAAATTTTCTTCCCTTGCTCTTCTAAAAGGCGTACCGTGAGTGTAAGGTGCACCAAAATAAGTATCCCAAGTATCTAGGTGTGCATCAAAATGAACTAAAGCTACTGGACCATTGTTAATTTTATTAACAGCTTTTAACAATGGAAATGCAATTGTGTGGTCACCACCAAGACTTATAATTCCCCCAACTTTATTCAATAATTCTTCAGCTCCCACCTCTATCTGTTTAATTGCCTCTTCAATATTAAATGGGTTGCAAGTGATATCTCCTGCATCAGCTACCTGTTGTACTTTGAAAGGTTCAACATCATAACTTGGATGGTAATTTGTTCTTAAGTGTCTGGAAGCTTGTCTAATACTTTGGGGTCCAAATCTTGCACCTGGTCTGTAACTGGTTCCGGCATCAAATGGAATCCCGACAATTGCAACATCACAACTCTCCACATCTCTTAGCTCAGGTAATCTTGCAAATGTTGAAGGTCCAGCAAACCGTGGCACTTTAGTTCCACTTACTGGTTGGATTGGATCTTTATTTCTTTTTTTTTTCACAGTAAAATTGTATCACATTCATCTAAATTGGAATATCTTCTATGTGTAAATTTATGAGCTTAATTAGATTAATTATACTATCTTTATTTATTTTTACTCAAACTCAAGCTGATACTATTTATAATCTTATAAAAATTCCAAATTTAGAAATTTATGATATTAAAACTCCAAACAAACTTAGATACTTATATGCCAAACAACCTTTTACTCTCGGTGTTGAAAAAAATATAGATTGTTATAATTCTGAAAAGAAAATTCTTGATCAAAAATACAAAATAATTAAAAAAAATTTAGATAGATATAGTCAAGAATTTTTAAAAAAAATTAATCTTAAATACATAGTCCTGTGTGAAGATTTATCCATATCGAAAATTAATACTGCTGGAATTCCTGACCATATAATGAAAACATTAATCTTAGATATTAAATTTAACGAAGATTATTTTGAACGTGTAATCCACCATGAAGTGTTCCATATTATAAATGATAGTTTTAAACAATTATTTGACGAAGACGTCTGGTCTAAATTTAACGTCAAAGAATTCAAATATGCTGAATGCTCCACCTGTACAGATAAATTAGGCTTAGATACATACACAAATACTAATGGTTTTTTAACTGAATATTCAAGATCTACTGCATCTGAGGATATGGCTGAAGTATTCTCTCATTTAATGATTGGATTAAATTTAGATAGTCTTGATCCAATTTTAGAAAAGAAAATTCACTTTATTAAAACTAATCTTTTAAAGATAGATGAAACTTTCATTTTATGATTGAAAAAATTAAGGCGTCAAAATCTGAAAAAGCGATTTTGATATTTATAGTTACTTTAGCTATATTCTTTTTTGGTTCTTTCTTTTTGATAAAAGATAAATGTTTATTTGTAAAAAATTATGACCCTCTAAAAATTACTTTTGATAATCCAAAAAATATTGCAATATTGAATGTTACTTGTGGAAATGTAATAATTGAACTTTATCCTAACATTTCACCCAATGCTGTGAAAAGATTTAAACAATTAATTAACACGAAATCTTATGATGATGTTGCATTTCATAGAGTAATTAAAGACACACTTGTTCAGGCTGGGGATTTAGAGTTTGGAAAAAGGGGTAATTTAAATTACGGAAAAATTGGAACTGGGAAATCTGGATTAGGAACAATCAATTCAGAGGTGGATACTCCATTTAACTTTGATAAAGGTAGTGTCGGTTTTGCAAGAGGTCAAAAATATAACACTGAGGATAGTCAATTTTTTATAATTCTCAGAGATGAGCCATTATATGAAACTGAATATACCCCAATAGGAAAGGTAATTTATGGATTGGAAGCTTTGGAAAAAATAAAATATTTAGATAAATCAGAATATGTATTAAGGCCTGACTTTATAAATACTCTAAGAATGTTAGTTGACTAAAGGTTTACCTGTAGCAAGAGTGTGTTTTATTCTATCTTGGGTTTTTTGAGTTTCAATTAATCTCATAAAAGCATCAAGCTCTAATTTAAACAAATCATCTTCAGATAAAGTTTTATCGATTGTTGTATCACCTCCACTCAAAACATGAGCTAGCTCTTTTGCAACCTCAACCCCATGTTCTAATATAACTTTATCATTATAAAGTTTTTCTAAAATTTTATCCATTTCTCCTCTTACTGCTTTTCCAGGTAGATTAAATTTATGTTCATCAGGTGCTTTAAAATCTTTATTTTCACTAAGAATTTTTTTTGAAACTTCTAATAAACTATTTCTATTCATTATTTTTTTATCATTTGGCCTCAAATATTTCATAGGTTCTGCTTCAACTGGTGAAGTAGCTGTCTTTCCATATCCAATAATATCAAACACTTTAAGTGGAGCAAAATTAGGATCCTTTTTGGCTTCGTCAGTATCAAGCCATCTAGCTAACATTTCCTTACATCCTCCACCTGCTGGGATCAAACCAACAATAGTTTCAACTAATCCAACTACTATATTTGTGTGTGAGGCAACAAAATTACTTTGAACCATTACTTCAAATCCACCACCTAAAGTTAATCCTGAAGGAGCTGAAATTACTGGATATTTGGAATATTTTAAATGTTTACATGTTTCTTGGAAATATTTAATGAATTTTTCAATTGATTTAAAATCTTTTTTATCAGCAAATTGCATTGTGTAGGTTAAATTAACACCAGCAGAGAACTGCATACTTTCATTAATTATTATCAGAGGTTTATCAGTTGCTTTTTTAAGAGCATCCATAGAGTCATAATCTAAAGCATTAGCTTTAGTAGTAAACTCAACAATGTTATAGTCACTAAACTTATAAATTTTTGCTGAGTCATTTCCATCCAAACTTAAGGCTGTTTTCTTAACTTTGCCTAAAGTTTCAATATTTGTATATTTTTGTCTTTCACCATAAAAATCTTCATTTTGAGTTTTAGATAAATTTTCTAAAAAACTATTGCCACTAAAATTATCAACTTTATCAAAGAAATTTTTAACCCCTATTTCTTCAAGCATTTCGAAAGGACCTTTAGCCCAGTTGAAGCCAAGCCTCATTGCTTCATCAATATCATTAAATTCTTTAGTAATTCCTGGCACTAATGAAGACGCATATTTAATTATTTGAGATATTACAGACCAAGCATATTCACCATATTTATCTTCTCTATCAATTAGCGCTTTAAGATCTACTTTATCTGATTTCATATCAATCTTTTTGGTAGGTGAATAATCACCAGTCGCAAGATTAATAGCTTCCATAACTTTATTAGTTCCAGTTTTGTTTGTTCTGTAAAAACCACCTTTACCTTTTCTTCCAGTATAGCCAGTATCAATTAATTTTTTTACTAATGGAATTTCTTTTGCAACCTCATGAAACTTATCTGTCTCGGGCAACTCTTTAATAAAACTTTTTAAAACATCAGCCATTAAATCAATACCTATTAAATCATAAAGACCAAATACTCCTGTTTTTGGAATTCCCATTGGTCTTCCAAAAATTGCATCTGCTTCTTCGACTGATAATTTCATTTTAAAAGCTTCAGTCATAGCTATTTGCATAGCATAAACACCTACTCTGTTTCCTAAAAAGCCAGGAGTATCATTACAAACAATTGCACCTTTTCCCAGTTCTATTTCACAAAATTCTTTTAATTCGTTTATTTTATTTAGATCATTATTTTCATTTTTAACGATTTCTAAAAGGCCCATATATCTCACAGGGTTAAAAAAGTGAGTAATACAAAAATCTTTTTTTTCTTTATCAGTTAAGTGTTGTGATAAGACTTTAATTGGAATAGATGAGGTATTTGAAGAAACAATCGCTCCATCTTTTCTTGCTTTAAATATTTTTTCATAAATTTGATGTTTGATGTCAATTCTTTCCACAACTGCTTCAACAACCCAATCAGCATCTTTTACTACATCAAAATTGTCATCTATATTTCCAACTTTAATATTATTAATTTTTGATCTATCGAGTAATAAAGGTGGTCTGGATTTATGAATTCTATCTCTTGCCTTTTCACTAATTTCAGTTTTTAAATCTAGTAAAGTAACTGGAACATTTGCGTTACATAAATGAGCAGCTATCCCGCTTCCCATAGTTCCTGAACCGATCACTACTACATTCTTAATCTTCATGTAGCGATCTTACTATCTGTTAATACCTCTGAGTCTCTCAGATCTTCTTCTTAAGAGTTCAGCGGTAACTAATATTAATGTTGATAAAATAATTAGACAAGTTGCAACGGCCAGAATGGTTGGGCTCAACTGTTCTCTTAACCCTGTCCACATTTGAATAGGGATTGTAGTATTTTCTAACCCAGCTAAGAACAATACCACCACAACTTCATCAAATGAAGTTACAAAAGCAAATAATCCTCCAGATATCACACCGGGTAGAATTAATGGTAAAGTAATTTTCATAAAAGTATTTACTGGATTACTACCAAGACTTGCTGCTGCTCTTGTTACGCTATGGTCAAATCCTGATAAAGTTGCAGTAACAGTGATTACTACAAATGGTGTACCTAATATAATATGAGCAAGAATTATACCTAAATGAGTTGCAGCCAAACCTGCTTTAGCCATAAAGAAAAATATTGCTACACCAGAAATAATTAATGGAACGATCATTGGAGATATTAAAACTGCCATAATTAAACCCTTGTAAGGCATGTGTCTACTGCTTAAGCCTAAAGCAGCAACAGTTCCTAAAATAACTGAACCAATTGTTGCAAAAATTGCAATGATAAAACTATTTTTTGTAGCTAAACCCCAAGGATTTTTGGTTCCATAGATCATGTCCTTATACCATCTTAATGAAAACGCATCAGGGTCTAGTCGTTTCATTCCATCGGAAAAAACTAAAAATTCCTCAGCATTGAAAGATAATGGGAAAATTACAAATAGTGGAGCAATAAGAAAAAAGAAAACTGCTGCACAAATAGTCAAATAAACATAATGCCAAATTCTATAATGTGGTTCTGTATATTTTGGTAAGGCCATTCTTTTATCCTAATTTAATATTATCTATTCCAACTAATTTATTATACACCCAGTAAATCGCTAAAACTCCAGTCAATAACATTAAACCCATTGCTGATGCAAAACTCCAATCAAGCGTACTCTTCATATGAAATGCAATTTGATTACTGATTAAAGTACCAGAGGCTCCTCCAACTAAGGCTGGGGTTATATAATAACCTATAGCTAATATGAAAACTAATAAACAACCAGCTCCAATTCCTGGAATAGTTAATGGAAAATAAACTTTCCAAAAAGCTACAAAAGGTGTGCCACCTAATGATTTTCCAGCTCTCATCAAGCTTGGGGAGATAGTTTTCATCACGCTATAAAGTGGCAAAACCATAAAAGGTAACAAAATCTGTGTCATCGCAACATAGCTACCTGTTTTATTGAACATCATTTCAGGCCTATTATCATCGGCCACTAATCCTATGCCAACAAAGAAATCATTAACCAAACCCTGTTGTTGCAACAAAATCATCCAACTAGCAGTTCTTACAAGTAATGATGTCCAAAATGGAAGAAGTACACAGATCATTAAAAGGTTACTATACTTCATAGGTAAAGTAGCTAACAAATGAGCAATTGGGTATGCCATTAAAAAACAAAATAATGTAACAAAAAATGCAATTTCTAAAGTTCTTAGCCATAGAACTCTATGGATTCGTCTATCTTCAGGAACATTTACTATTTCTCCATTCTCATTTTTAAACATGTCTATACCCTTTAGATATTTCTGACCAGTATATGCTGGAGCTCTTCTTTTAATTGCTTGCCAATATTCAACATTAGCCCATCTTTTGTGAACAGCCATTATTTGTTCTTTGTAGTTTCCTTCTTCGAAAGATTTAGATTTTCTCCTTAATTTTTTAATAATACTTTTAAATCCATTCTTTGTATAATTTAGTTGTGTAGATAATTTTCCCTCACGTTTTTCTTCTACTAATTTTATAAAATCTGAATGAAAAGCTGCAAAAACTTCTTCCTCTGGTAATTCTTTACCATCCCATTTTTCCATTGCTTTAAAAGTTTTGGGAAGCATTTCAGTGACCATCTTATCATCCACACTTCTCATAAGCATGTCTCCAATGGGAAAAACATAAGTGATAATAATAAATAATAGCAAAGGTGCTACAAGTAGGAAGGCTTTAATCTTATTTCTTCTTTCAGCTTTTTTAAGACTTACCTCTAAAGGAATTCCATCGGTTGTTAAAATTTGTTTTGTTTCTGAGCTCATAAATAAAAAGGGCGGTTATCAAATAACCGCCCTTAAATTATAATATATAATTAAGTTTAATAAAACTTAAATTATAGACCAGCTTTCATAGCTTCCCATTTTTCACCAAGCTCTGTACCGTTGTCAGCCCAGTAAAGTGGATCTACTAAGAAGTAGTTTTTAGTGTTAGCTGGTGCAGTTGGCATTTGTGGTACCATATTAGTTTTACCATCTTTATACCACGGCTCTCCTGCTTCCATAATAGCTATAGAAGATTTTCTCCAAGGAGCGTATGCAATATATTTTGCACTTCCTGCTAACATTTCTGTGCTAGTCATCATAGCTAAAGCTTTTTTAGCCATACCATTAGCATCGTTTGGTCCACCCTTAACTTGTACGAAGTACTCGTAGTCAAGACCTTGTCCATCCCATACTTGAACTAGTGGTGCACCTTCTCCAACGATAGCATTGAAGAATCTACCATTCCAACCAGTTGCCATAACAACTTCACCGCTCATTAATAGTTCTGGTGGTTGAGCACCTGCAGACCAAAATACACATCCACCTTTTGGATCTGTACATAACTCTTTGATCTTGTTCATAGCTCTATCAACACCTTTATCTGTGTTTAAAGCTTTATAGATTTTTGCTCCACCTTTTCCTGGTTTAACTCCATCTGCAGCTAAAGCGATCTCTAAGTTTGTTAAAGCGCCTTTGTAGATAGCTCTTTTTCCAGGGAATTTTTTAGTGTTAAAGAAATCTTTGATAGTCTTTGGAGTACCTTTAACATTATTTTTGTTATAAGCGTAGTTCCAAGAATATAAAATATTTCCTACAGCACATTTACTTGGCATTGCAGTAAAGAAATCTTTACTTGCAGGAGTTCCATCTGGTGCAGGTGGGAAGTCTTTGTCAAAATCAAATTCAACAAATAATCCTTCATCACATCCATTGATAGTATCCATTGCAAATACGTCGATTATATCCCACGTAATTTTGCCAGCTTCTTTTTGTGCTTTGATCTCAGACAATCCACCTGAATAATCAACCCAGTTGATAGTTATACCAAGGGCTTTTCCAGTAGGATCACCATAACCTAACTTTTGAGACTCTGTGTAAGCTCCACCCCAAGACACTGCAGTTACTGCAAATGCTGAAGTAGTTACAGAGATAGCAAAAGAAATGGCTAGTAATAATTTACTAAGTGTTTTCATTTTTCCTCCGTTTAAACGTTTTTTTATAAAAAGAGATTACAACAAGATCGATAATGAGAGTCAACAGCCCTTTTTGTAAGTTATACAAGATGTAATTGGTGTTTATTTTGGGTCTAATGCTCTAGCATCTTCACTATTCCAACCAATTTTGATTTCATTACCTAATTTAACATCAAGATTAGATGAACTATTTGGTACTTTGAGAATAAATTCAGAATTTCCTAATAAATTAATTCTTACTCTAGTATGGTCACCATGATAAATAACTTCTTCAATTTTTCCTTTATGAACATTATCCATCTTGTCACCTGGATTGATTAAAGCTCTCTCAGGTCTTAAAGATACGGTTGTTTTATCCCCTTTTCCTTTAACAGAAATAGGATTTGCTAATATTTCTGCATTAGCTAACTTCACTTTACATTTTCCACCAGAAATATCTGACACTTCTCCAGCAAAAGTATTATTTTCTCCAATAAATTCTGCAACAAATGAATTAACTGGTTTTTCATACAGTTCATCAGGACTTGAGAGCTGTTGAACTTTACCATCATTGAAAACTGCAATACGATTTGACATTGTAAGAGCTTCACTTTGGTCATGTGTTACATAAACAACAGTTACACCAATACTTTCATGAATATGTTTAATTTCATACTGCATACTCTCTCTCAAATTTTTATCTAAAGCACCCAGAGGTTCATCCATTAAAACTAGTTGTGGATCAAATACTAGTGACCTCGCTACTGCAACTCTTTGTTGCTGTCCTCCGGACAATTGACCTGGCATTCTCTGAGCAAATCCTTGCAGTGAAACCATTGATAGTGCTTTATCAATTTTTTTATCTGCTTCATCTTTAGGAATTTTTCTAACTCTTAAAGGAAATGCTAAATTTTCATAAACTGTCATATGTGGAAACAAAGCATAATTTTGAAATACCATTCCGATACCTCTTTTATGGGGTGGAATACTTGAAATTGCTTTTCCGTCTAAATAAATTTCACCATGGGTTGGTGTTTCAAATCCAGCCAACATCATTAAACAAGTAGTCTTACCAGAACCAGAAGGTCCTAACATAGTAACAAACTCTCCTTCTTCGATATCTAATTGAAGATCTTTTACGACAAGTATTTTACCGTCATAACTTTTGTCTACTTTGTCAAATTTTACGAATTCTTTATTCATTGAAATTAAATTATGAATTTAAAACATTTGTAAGTGTAAATATCAACCCCTAATAACTAGCTTTTCACATGAAGTTCTTTAGAAAAATTACAAAATAATTCATAACCCTTATCAGTAACTCTAATTGCTTCAGATGCTTCAACTCCCCAATTCCCAAATTGCATCACTGCAATCATATGAAAAGTAACATTAGGTTGTAAAACCGTCATATCACCTTTAGAAATATTTAAAGTATGCTCGCCCCAATCAGGTGGATATCCTATACCAATGGAATATCCAGTTCTTGAAGTTTTTTCTATTCCATATTTATCTAACACTTTCCAAAAAGCTTGAGCAACATCATCAGCAGTATTTCCTACTTTAACTAGATCTATTCCTGCTTGAAGCGCTTCATTAGTCTTCTTCATAGTATCAATTTTTTTTTGGTCTGGTTTTCCTAGTAGAACTGTACGAGCCATAGGACAGTGATATTTTTTATTAACACCTGATAATTCAATAATCGTAGCTTCTCCTTCAACAAATTTATCTTCTGACCACGTTAGATGTGAAGCAGATGTACCTTTTCCAGTTGGTATCATTGGAACTATTGATGAATAGTCTCCTCCAAAATCAGGAGTTCCTTTTATTAATGTAGTATAGATTTCTGAAACTGCATCGCATTGTCTTACTCCTGGATTAATAACTTCAAAAGCCTTTTTCATTCCTAGTTGAGAAATTTGAGATGCAGCTTTCATAAACTTTATTTCTGCATCAGATTTTACAACTCTAACCCAATTTACTAACCGCTCACAATCCAAAATTTTTGCATTTGGTAAACCTTGTTTAATTTTCTCGTAACAATAAGCAGTGAAATAATGACTATCCATTTCTAGTCCTACTGAGAGTTTGTCCCACTTTCTTTCTTTAATAAGATCTACTAAAGCGTCGTAAGGGTGTAACGGCCATGTATGTATATATTTTTCATGATACTTAATTATATTTTCATCTTTTAGATAGGTTTTTATATATGCGCCTCCCGCATCTTGATTTCTAACAAAACAAATTGGTTCATCGGCGTTTATATGTACCATTACACATTGAGCATAATAAAATGACCAAGCATCATAACCTGTTAAATAATTCATATTAGATGGATCTTGTGAGATTAAAAGTTCAATACCTTTTTTCTGCATTGAAGCTTGGACTTTTTTTAATCTTGATTTGTATTCTTCACTAGTAAAATTCATAATCTAATTATTAAATAATTCACCGTAGCCTTCAATTTTACTTTTAAAATCAATCTGGTTGAGTGTATCCCAAATTAAAGTTTGATTGCTAGATAAAACTATTTTATTCATTTTTTTTTCTAGATCTTTAATAATTGATAATACAGGTAACGCAGTACAAGAAACAAACAATGCATCACTATTTAACAAATCTATTTTACTTAAAACATCAAATAAATGATCTGGATTAACTTTTCCTATATCTAAATCTGAGGCTATATCAAAATAAGTTAGTCCAGTAATTTCTATATTTTCTTTTTTAAAATAATTGATTACTGACTGATTTATTTCATCTGTATAAGGTGTGAATATAGATAATTTATTTATCTTAAGTGCTTTTAATGCATTAATTGCAGATGTAATTGGTGTTGTAACTTTTGTATTTGGTTTTGTTGAATTAACTTTTTCATAAATAGATGAATATCCTGCAGCAATTGTTCCTGAAGTACATCCATATGCTATACAATCAATTTTTTGACCAGGTAAGATATTCTTTACAACTTTAGGAATATCATCTGCCATTTTTTTTAATGTTTCGTTTGTTAAGGGATTATAACTTTGAATTCTGTTACAAAATAAGTCTATGTCTTTACCATAAATTATATTGTTAAAATCTTTTTCAATTCTAAAGTCACTTGCTAAGGTAATTAATCCTATCCTTGGGTTATGTTTTTCAATAAATTTTGGTTCTATTTTAGTTAGTTTCATTTAATTGCTGATTAAATATATATTGATTAAATAGTCTAGTTAAATTACAGTCTTAGTTGAGCGATACATAACTCGTCGATATTTACAAAATACGAAAGTGGGATCGATCGTCTTAGATTTAATTATTTAAGGAGGTTCGAATGAAATTTGGATATTTTTGCAACACCACAAATTGGAATCACAAACCATATAATCAACTACTTAATGAAACCAAAGAGATCACAACTTTTTGTGATGAAAATAATTGGGACTCAATTTGGTATACTGAGCATCATTTTAATCATGAAGGAATGGAGTCTTGTACAAATCCTTTAATGATGGGTGTTGATGCAGCAGCTAGAACTAAACAAATAAGAATTGGACAAGCATGCAATGTCATTACATTTCATAATCCAATCAGATTAGCAGAAGACATAGCCTTGTTAGATCAATTATCAGGTGGCAGAGTTGATGTTGGTATTGGTAGAGGAATCTATGGAAGAGAAGCAATAAATATGAATAAAGAAGCTGATCTTAAAGACCAGGCTAAAAATTTCAGACTATTCGAAGAATCTTTAACAATTATGAAAAAAGCTTGGACAGAAGAGTTTTTTAGTCACCAAGGTGAATTTTATACTTATCCCTCACCAAATTTTGTTTGGCAACATGATATGAGTCCGCCAAGTGAAAAGTTTTTAGATACAAAAACAAATGAAATAAAAAAAATAAGTATCGTTCCTAAACCAAAACAATCACCGCATCCTCCTATTTGGCAAGTTGTTGATGGCGCTAGATCAATTGAGTGGGCTGCACAGAATGGTTTAAATACAATTATGTGGATACCAACTGTTAAAGCTTTAAAGAAAAGATTTGAAATTTATAGAGATGCAAAATCAAAGGCTGAAAATAGAGATGTTCCATTAGGAGAAGGTATATCTTTAGTAAGAGATATGTTTGTTGCTGAAACTATGGAAGAAGCAGAAAAAATGGCTGGTGAACACATCATTAATTATATGAAATGGGTTTGTCATTGGAGAGGCTTAGGAAATCACATGGATCCTGGCGAAGAACTTCCTGAGACAAAACATAAATTGGATTTACTAAACTATGATTTTCTTCATAAAAGAAATTTATTATTTGGTACTCCTGAGTATGTTGTTAATAAAATTAACGAATTAAAATCTGAATTAAATTTACAAAATCTACAAGTTTGGTCAAACTTCCCCGGTATAGATCATAAAGCTTGCATGAGAAGCATTAAATTATTTAATGACGAGGTAATTCCAAAAATTAATTTAGACTCTTCTAATATAGAAAAAGCAAGTTAATGGATTTAGAACTTAGAAAGTTTGCAAAGTTTGTTGATAAAACTTTCATTGAAGGTGGAAAGAAAGCTAAAGAACCAGTCTTATTAGTATCAGTAGCTGCTGTATTCAAAAATCCTTGGGCTGGAAAAGGTTTTGTCGAAGATTTAAAACCAATCATTTTAGATTTGGCTCCAAAACTTGGTGATATTTTAGTTCCGGAATTAATAAAAGAAATTGGATCACCAGAAAAAATTTTAGCTTATGGTAAAGCAGGAACTGTTGGCTTAAACGGTGAAATTGAACATGCATCAGCATTCATTCATACCTTAAGATTTGGAAATAAATTTAGAGATGCTGTTGGTGGAACATCTTATTTAAGTTTTACAAACACCAGAGGTCCTGCAGGCTCTAAAATATCTATACCAATGATGCATAAAACCGACTCAGGTTTAAGACCTTATTATTTAACTCATGAGTTTACAATTCACGATGCACCATTTGATGATGAAATAGTAATTGCAATTGGAGGTGCTTCAAGTGGTAGAGCACATGCTAGAACTGGAGATCGTTATCAAGATATGAAAGAAATGGGTTTAGATCCAAAATAATTCAATGTCTGATAATTTTGATTCAAATCAAAATCACTATTTTTTTTTAAAAAAAAATACAACTCCGTTAGTTTTTATTCATGGAGTTGGCCTTGATCATCAAATGTGGCAATCACAAATTAGTAAATTAAATGAATTTTCTATAATTACATATGATTTATTGGGTCATGGAAAAACACCTTGCAAAAAAGAAGAGTTAACTCTCAATGATTTTACGAAACAACTTGATGAAATACTAAATAATCTTCAAGTAGATAAGATTAATCTTATTGGGTTTTCTCTTGGATCTCTAATAGCCTTAGACTTTACCTCAAATTACCAAGATAAAGTTAATAAGCTTATATTAATCGGGACAACTTATAAAAGATCTGAAGCTGAAAGAGCACTAGTTTTAGATAGATATAACCAAGCTAAACTAAATAAACCAATATCAAAACAAGCACTAAAAAGATGGTTTAGCGATAATTATCTAGAAAACAATCCTTCGACTTACGATTTGTTTATGAAAATACTAACTAAAGAACCTGAGGCTCATAAAAACTTTCTTAAAGCTTATGAATTATTTGCTAATCACAACGATAATTCATTAATAATCAAGAATATTACTTCAAAGACTTTAATTATGACTGGATCTAATGACCCTGGATCGACTCCAAAAATGTCTCAAGAATTAGCTAAAGACCTACCTAATTCAATTTTTATTGAAATTAAAAATGGAAAACATCTTTGTAGTATAGAGTGTGCAGATGATGTTAATATGAATATCAAGAATTTTATTAATAATTAATGCCAAAAATTCAAAATTTTAAAATGTATATAAATGGTGAGTGGGTAAACTCCTTATCGGGTAAAAAAATACAAACTCTTAACCCAGAAAACAATGAGGTGTGGGCAACAGTTCCTGAAGCTAATGAGAAAGATGTAGATAAAGCTGTTCAATCAGCACAAAATGCTTTTGAAAATAGTTGGTCAATACTTCACCCGAGAGATAGAGCAAAATACTTAAGATTAATTGCAGATCAACTAAGAGAAAATGCAGAGTATCTAGGAAAAATAGAAACTATAGATACTGGAAAAATTTATAGAGAAACAAAAAACCAGGCTAATTATATTGCAGAATATTATGATTATTTTGCTGGACTGGCTGACAAGGTTGAAGGAACTGTAGTTCCAATTGATAAACCTAATATGCAAGTTACTACAACAAGGATACCGATTGGTGTTGTAGCAGCAATTATTCCTTGGAATTCTCAAATGCTATTGACTGCTGTAAAACTTGCTCCTGCACTTGCTATGGGTAATACAGTAGTAATAAAAGCATCAGAACTTGCCCCTGTAACCCTTTTAGAATTTGCAAAATTAATAGAAAAAACTGGAATACCCAAAGGAGTAATTAATATAATTACCGGATTAGGGGAGCCATGTGGTAAAGCACTAACTACACATAATCTTGTGGAAAGAATTGCATTTACCGGTGGCCCTGAAACAGCCAAACATATTATAAAAAATTCTGCTGAAAATTTATCACAAGTAAGTTTAGAACTTGGTGGAAAAAGTCCTGTCGTAGTGTTTGATGATGCTGATCAAGAAAATGCTTTAAATGGAATTACTGCAGGAATATTTGGTGCTAGTGGTCAAAGTTGTATAGCTGGATCAAGACTCTATTTACAATCTAAAATTTATAATGAATTTTTAGACAAATTGATAACTAAAGCAAAAAAAATAAAATTAGGCAGACCTATGGAAGAAGATACTCAGATGGGACCTTTAAATAGTTTTAAACAATTAGAAAATATAGAAAAAAATATTAAGGCAACTACTAAACAAGGTGGAAAAATTAGATGTGGTGGTAAAAGATCCTCTGTTTCAAATAAAGGTTATTATTTTCCTGCAACAATTATTGAATGTGAAAATCATAACCTCCCAGTAGCAGAGAATGAATTGTTTGGACCAATATTATCTGTTATGAAATTTCATAAAGAAGAAGAAGTCATAAAAAAAATGAATGATAACAAATATGGTTTATCATCTGGAGTTTATACGTCTAACTTTGCAAGAGGTCTTAGGGTTTCAAAAGCAATAAGAGCAGGGATAGTATTTATAAATACTTATCGACTAATATCTCCAATGGCACCTTTTGGTGGAATTAAAGATAGTGGCTATGGAAAAGAAGCGGGTATAGAGTCAATTAAAGAATATACGAGAATTAAAACAACTTGGTATAACTCCTCTGATAAGCCAATGTCCGATCCTTTCACAATGGGTTAATTATTTGCCAATCAAACATTTATTAATTTTACTCTTTATAATGGCCGCACATGGTAGTGCTTTTCCTGTTGCGAAACTAGCTTTAAATAATTCGGTACCACCAATACTAATGGCATCTCTGCGTATGGCATTAGTGTTATTGATTTTAATTCCATTTTGGAAGTTCAAATTACCAGAAAAAAAATATTATAAGTCTTTAATACTCTTTTCGTTATCTATGGGAGTAATGGTTTATGTATTTATGAACTTATCATTATTTCATTCCTCTATTATTTCCCCAATAATACTAGGATCACAATTAGCAATTCCATTTGGTATAATTGCAAGTGCTTTTATACTTAATGAAAATATCAGTAGAAAAAAGTGGATATTAATTTTTACTTCTTTTTTAGGGATTCTAATAATATTTTTTGATCCAAAACTAGCTGAAAATTTTCTTGGTTTATTATTTGCAAGTTTAATGGCATTATTTTTTGGATTAGCACAAGTTTACTCTAGACAATTAAAAGATTTAAGTATCAGTCTAATTAATGCAAGCACAGGTCTTTTTGGTTTTGTTATCTTAATTTTAATTTCATCAATATTAGAAGGTGGGATAATTAAGAATATCAGACTAATTGAAATAGAGTCTTGGATATTAATTTCATACCAAGCAATTATTGTTTCTTTATGTGCACATCTATTAATGTTCTATTTGTATAAATTTTATACAGTAGGTAAAATTTTTCCCTTCTATTCCTTGTTTCCAATCTTTGGTATTTTACTAAGTTTTCTTATATTTGGAGAGGTTCCTTCATTCTTATTTGTAATAGGGGGCATTATTGTGATTAGTTCTGTAATCTTTCTGCATAAAATAAGTTAAATAGGTTATTGAAAATTTTTAGAAAATTAGATTTAATTTATCTTTTATAAATTGTTAACAATTAAAAGGAAGATGATGAAAAAACTATTTATTGCTGCTTTTATATTCGTTTCAACTTTTACAACGAATACATTTGCAGATGTTAAGATGGGAATTATATTAGGATTTACTGGTCCTATTGAATCTCTTACACCAGCAATGGCTGCCTCTGCTGAGCTTGCTTTCAAAGAAGCTTCAGAATCAGGATCGCTATTAGGTGGGCAAACTATTTCAGTAGTAAGAGCAGATTCTACTTGTGTGGACTCAGCAGCGGCAACCGCAGCAGCTGAGGGTGTTATTGCGCAAGGTGTAGCGGCTATTATGGGCGCAGACTGTTCAGGTGTAACTGGAGCAATAGCTTCAAATGTTGCTGTACCAAATGGTGTAGTAATGATTTCACCATCAGCTACATCACCAGGATTAACTACTTTAGATGACAAAGGGTATTTCTTTAGAACTGCTCCGTCTGATGCTAGAGGAGGTCAAATTTTAGCTGATATTACGAAAGATAGAAAAGTTAAAAGTGTTGCAATCACTTATACTAACAATGACTATGGAAAAGGTTTGGCAGATGTTTACAAAGCAGCTGTTGAAGCTCATGGTATCAAAGTAACTACTGTAACTGCTCATGAAGATGGTAAAGCAGATTACTCCTCTGAAGTAGCAACTCTTGCTTCAGCAGGTGGTGATGCAGTAGCTGTAATTGGTTACTTAGACCAAGGTGGTAAAGGAATTATCCAAGCCTCACTAGACTCTGGTGCGTTTGATAAATTCATTTTATCTGATGGTATGATCGGTCAGTCTTTAGTTGATGCATTTGGAAAAGACTTGAAAAAATCTTTTGGTTCAATGCCAGGTTCAACTGGTAAAGGTGCGAGTGTATTCGGTGATGTAGCAAAAGCTGCTGGTATCGATAGCTCAGGTCCTTATACTGGTGAATCTTATGATGCTGCTGCTTTAATTATTTTAGCAATGCAAGCAGGTGGTTCAGCTGATAGAGCATCAATCGCAAAAAATGTGATGGATGTTGCTAATGGTCCTGGAACAAAAATTTATCCCGGTGAACTTAAAAAAGGTTTGGATTTATTAGCAAAAGGTAAAAAAGTTAACTACGAAGGTGCAACTGGAGTTACTTTTACTAGTGTCGGTGAAGCTGAAGGTTCTTTCTTAGAACAAGAAATTAAAGGCGGAAAATTTAAAACTAAAAAACAAAGATAATTAGATCTTAAAATATAAACCCCCAGCATTAGTTTGTTGGGGGTTTTTTTTTAAAAAAATATATATTTATCTGCTATATACAAAGCCCAAGCTATTGCGGCACCTGTTATAATATATTTCATAATTTTATTTTATTTCTATTTTTTCTGGAAGTATACCTTTTGGTCTGTATCTCATAATTAATAATAAGCCTATTCCCATCATTAAAAACCTAAAGTAAGGAACACTTTCAATTAAATGTTGTTTTAAAAAATGAGTATCAGCTAATCCAGATGTAGTTAGATTAATTACAAAGAGTGCAATTGGTGCAGCTTCAATCCATAAAAACCAAACTACAAAACCACCTAAAATTGCACCAAAATTATTTCCACTTCCTCCAACAATTACCATTACCCAAATTAAAAAAGTATATCGCATTGGTCTGTAGCTTCCAGGGGTAAATAACCCATCTTGGGTTACTAACATTGCTCCGGCAATTCCAACTATAGCTGAGCCTAAAACAAATATTAGAAGATGTTGCTTAACAACATTTTTACCCATGGCATTTGCTGCCTCTTCATTATCCCTTATCGCTCTCATCATTCGTCCCCATGGTGAATAAAGAGCTTTCTGCGTTAATATTAAAAGAATAATTACTACAACTAAAAATAATCCTGAATAACAAAGTTTTACAAAAATTGAAGAACCTTCAATGACCAACTGGTTAAGTGCACTTTGTCTTTCTGAAAAATCTTGTATCAAATTTAATTTACTGAAATTAAATTTTTCAACTAAATTTATGAACCAATCTGTTTGCTGAAGATCTACTTCATATGGTGCTGGGCGCTTCAAGCCTATTACATTTTTAACACCTCTTGTTAACCAGTCTTCATGTTTAATAATTGCTATTACGATTTCTGAAATAAGTAGAGTTGCTATTGCTAAGTAATCAGCTCTTAAACCTAAAGCTACTTTACCAATAATAAAGGCTAAACCACCTGCAAATACTGCCCCTACTATCCATGAAAAAATAATTGGCAATCCAAAACCACCGAGAAAACCTGTTTTAGCAGGATTTACTTCTTCTATTGCTTCAATACCAGGTTCAGAAACAAATCTAACAAGAATAATTCCTGTAATAATAATTGTGGCAATTATATAAGTTCTTAGTTTAGATTTATCATATTTTTTTAAAACATATCTAACAGCTAATACTATTCCTATAATTAAGAATAAGCTAAATAAAATATTAGAACCTCCTACACTCCAAGCTTCCTGAACTGGATTAACTGAAATTAAAACTGCTGCTAAACCACCTAAAGCTGTATAACCCATTATTCCAAAATTAATTAGACCAGCATAACCCCATTGGATATTAGCACCCATCGTCATGACAGCTGAGATTAAACAAAGATTAAATATTGATAAAGCAATATTCCATGACTGAAATATTCCAACAAGTATGATTAATCCCATCATAATGCTGTAAGCAGCAATTACGTTTAAATTTTTTTTCATAGTACCTTGCCTTTAAATATTCCAGATGGTCGGTATAACAACACAATTACTAATATTGAAAAAGAAACTGCAAATTTGTAATCAGTTGAAAGTAATTGAACTAAACCATCAGGCTCCATACTTTCTGGTAAAACATACATAAAAAATTTCTTATAAGCATATGTCAAAAGTATTTCAGAAAAAGCAATTACATATCCTCCTAGAAACGCTCCAAAAGGATTACCAATTCCCCCAACTATTGCTGCAGCAAATATGGGTAGCATATTGTTAAAGTATGTGAATGGTTTAAAGCTTTTGTCTAAACCATAAAGAGTTCCACCAATAGTTGCCAATATTCCAGCAATTATCCAAGTAATCATAACTATTTTTTTGGGATCTATGCCTGAGAGTAAAGCTAGATCTTCATTATCCGAATAAGCTTTCATACTTTTTCCAGTCTTAGTTTTATTCAAAAACCAAAAAAGCGTTGAAACTAAAATTAAAGTTACCAGTATAGTTAATATTTGAGTTGATTTAATTGCAAGACCTTCATTTAATCCTGTAATTTCTTTAAATTCACCTGCTTTAATTATGAATTTCTCGCCATCAAAAAATCTTCTATCTGAAGGCCCTATAATAATTCTTACTACTGCTTGAGTAACAAACATTACACCTATACTAACCATAGCAAGTTGAACAGGTGGGCTTTTTTGATTTCTATAGTATTTGAAAACAAATTTATCAATCAATAGCATATAAAAAATCATAAAAATGATTGCAAATGGAATAGCTATAAGTGCTGTTGGTAAAACACCCAAGGAAACACCCAAGGATTGAAAATACCAAGTAAACAAAATTGCTGCCATAGTTCCGAATGACATCATGTCCCCAGTAGCAAAATTGGCAAATCTTAAAATACCATAAATCAATGTCACGAATATTGCACCTAGTGCTAACTGTGAACCATAAGTTAAAGCTGGAACAAATATATAGTTTAGTAAAAGAATAATTGCGTTTATAAAATCCATTTAACCGCCTAAGAATGAGCTTCTTACTCTTGAGTCATTCAATAATTCCTTTCCCGTGCCAGAATAACGATTCTCTCCAGTTACTAGCACGTATCCTCTATCAGAAATGCTTAACGCTTGTTTGGCATTTTGTTCAACCATAAGAATGGCGACATTAGTTTTTTTTACTTTTATTATATGATCAAATAGCTCATCCATTACTATGGGAGAAACTCCAGCTGTAGGTTCATCTAACATTAATACTGAAGGCTTAATCATCAATGCCCTTCCTAAAGCAACTTGTTGCCTTTGTCCTCCTGATAACTCTCCAACTAATTGATTTTTTTTTTCTTGTAAAATCGGAAATAAATCAAAAATATCATCTATCAATTTTTTTAAATCTTTATCTAATAAAAATGCACCCATCTCCAAATTTTCCTCAACAGTCATTCCTGCAAATACATTTTTAGTTTGGGGTACAAATGAAATTCCTTGTTTCACTCGATCTTGGGGTGACAAGTTTGAAATATCTTTTCCATCTATAGTTATTGTACCTGACTTTAAATTAAGAAGTCCTAACATAGCCTTCATGGCTGTAGATTTTCCTGCACCGTTGGGTCCAAGAATAGATACAATTTCTCCCCTATCAACAGTAACAGAACATGAGTGAATAATATCAGGACCATTTCCATAACCACCAGTCATTTTATTTCCCTCAAAGAAAGCCATCAGTTTTTATCCTTTAATTTTGATCCTCTGCCTAAATAGCTCTCTATAACCTTTTGATCTTTTTTTGCATTTTCTACAGTACCCTCGAATAAAACTGAACCTTCTGCCATAACAATTACTGGATCGCAAAGTCTACCAATAAAATCCATATCATGTTCGATCATACAAAAAGTATAACCCTTTTCTTGATTCAATTTTTGAATTGCAGTGCCTAAATCTTTAAGCAATGTTCTATTAACTCCAGCACCAACTTCGTCTAATAATACTAATTTTGCATCAACCATCATTGTTCTACCAAGCTCTAAGAGCTTTTTTTGACCTCCAGATAGATTTCCAGCAAGTTCATTTGAAAGGTGACTTAAATTTAAAAATTCTACTACTTCTTTTGCTTTTTCTTTAATTAAATTTTCTTCTCTTGCAACAAGAGAAGGCTTTAACAAAACATTCGTTAATTTTTCACCAGATTGATTTCCAGGTACCATCATTAGATTTTCTAAGACAGATAAATTAGTAAATTCATGTGCAATTTGAAAAGTTCTCAATAAACCTTTAGAAAATAATTCATATGATGGAGTATCAGTAATATCTTCATTATTAAATTTAACATTTCCTTTAGATGATTTTAAATTTCCAGCTATTAAATTAAATAAAGTTGTTTTACCAGATCCATTCGGACCTATGATTCCTGTGATAGTTCCCTTTTTTACTTTTAATGAACAGTCCGATACAGCAGCTAATCCTCCAAAAAATTTTGAAAGATTATTAATTTCTAAAATATTTTGAGACATCAATTATTTATTCAATCTCTTGTGAATACTATTTAAAGTATTAACAACAGATTTATAAACACCTTTTTTTGACATCGTATTAAGACCTTGTTGGTTAAGTCCTTTAGGCGTTTGCGACTCTTTCACTAAATGTTTTAAATCCTTATTAGAATTTACAACTGCATCCTCTGATAAAGCTAAAAATAATGAAGTTATATATTTTTGAGCATCTTGTTTTTTAATACCTTTTCTTACAAGCCAATTACTCATTACTCTTAACATTTCGTAATAAGACGCCATCATCCCAGATGTCGACCAAAAATTAATAGACAGTTTTTCATTTTTAATTTCTATAGTAGATCCAATTTTATCAAAAAAACTTTTTACCTGTCTATTAGGTGGACAAATAGGAACTGGACCTTTCTTGATTGATATTGGAGGCAGCGGTATTGCTCTAATAATTTTAGATTTTACTTTGATCATTTTTTTAAGTTCAGAAAGATTTATAGTTGAAATAAAACTTATAATTGTTTGATTTGATCTAAATTTTAAATCTTTAATAATTTTATCTCCTACTTTTGGGGTGACAGATAAAAATATCCAATTTGATTTGTTAATTACATCTTGATTATTTTTCGCAATACTTACTTTTTTAAATTTTTTCTTTAAATTATTTGCTATTCGCTTATTCCTTGGAGATACTATTATTTGCCTAAACCTTATCTTAGATCTACATACTCCTAAAATAACTGAAGAAGCTATTTTTCCTGTTCCAATAAATCCTAATTTCATAAATTTATAAATTTCTTATTTAAGGAATGATAGTTTAATTTTGGAAAAATGAACCCCTAATTCTCAAGAGTTCTCTACTCAAATCTTTGTTTTCTTTGAATGGACGTCTGCCATGTAACCAAAAATAATTGTTTGCTACAATAGCTGAACCGACTGGTAATTTTGTTATGACTTTATTTTTACTCTCTTCTAAACAATCAGATAATTTTTGCAAAAAATTTCCTTGAGACATATTTTTTGGTTCAGGAAATTGATCAATATATGAAATTTGAGCTTTGCCATTTTCATCTTTTGAAAATACTGGATGCTCAACTTTATAATCTATATTTTTACTTTTTGGAGAAGACCAAACAAAGTTTTCTTTACCCACTGGATCGTTAAATAATTCTTCACAATACTCCCAATCATCTAAGTGAAGCATTGCTGTTTCACCACCTTCAACATTTCTTTCTTCAATCTTTGTCATCAAAAGCCAATCGGTTACTTCTTTTACATATGTTCCATCAGTATGAAGATCCATATTGGTATAAGCTTTCCTTAAATAAGAGTCACTCTTATCTACATGTTTTACATGAAATCTTGCATAGTACTTTCCTGCCATAGAGTCATGATTGGGGTTACCAATTAAATGAGATATCGCAGTGGACAGCTTAACTAAAAAAATATCATCAATATTAGAATTTTTATCTTCTGGACCAATTATAAAACACCCTAATTTTCTATCTCTGATAATTTTATTTAATAAAATACTAAGTTTATTTTGAGTTAAGTCATCTAAACTTTTTGCAATTGTAAATCTCGTAAATGGTTTGTACTCAATTGCTGTTAGATCAAATTTTTTAAAAGGGAAAATTAATTTTTCAATAGTTTCATTTTTAATCTTTATATCGATTATTCTAGGGGAATCTTTATTTGGTAAAATTTCAAATCCTGGTATGTCGTTCATAATTTAAATAATTTATCCAATTATAACAAGTTTTTAAAGTCTTAAAAATAATTATTAATTAAGCTCATTGCAACTGCTGAAAATACTGTAGGGTAAACAAAGTTTTTTTTTGTAACAAAAAAAATTCCCAAACTCAACAAGACAACTAAAATTCTACTTAAGTAACTTGCATCAGATAACGCCCCAACAGGAAATATTATAGTTCGTGCAATAAGTGCTGCTAGTGTTGCGTAAGCTAAACAATTGAACCAACGAAATATTTTTGAAGTTTCTTTGATTCTAACTGATGACAAAACTCCTAAGAATCTTGATATATAAGTTGCCAGCGAAGTTACAATTATCGATAATAAAATATTAATTGACATTTTTTTCTCCAATTAAATAAGATATTGATCCTGCAATTAATCCACCAAGTAAAATTGACCATTCGGGTGAAAAAAAATAAAAAAATGGACCTAATATTCCTCCAAGTATAACTGACAAACTAACTTGAATTGTTTTCATCGCTCCTACCAACATACATGTAAAATAAATTGGATTTAAAATAGCTAAACCCATTAACATATCTTTATTTAGATAATCAGATAAATAAAAACCAAGAATTGTTGATACAACTGCAACACTCCATGTGGCAGAACCTATGCCTATCCAGAAATCAACTCGATCTTTTTTTTCAATCGTCTCATAGTTACTTTTCATAATTAACCAAGCTGAGACAGCAATGAAGTGACAAGATAAATAATATTTCCATTTTGGTTGTTTTTCATCCATCATCAAAGGGAATAAAGAAACTGCCATTGGATAAAGTCTTGCATTAACAAACCAAACTGCAATAAAAATACTTAGTAACGAAGCACCTACTAAAATTGACTCAGCCATGACTAGTGAGCCTGGCAAAGCATAAATTAACATTGTAGAAAAAATGCTTTCCTGAATATTAAAACCTATATTTTTTAGAAGTGCACCAATAGCAATGAAACAGCATCCTAGTGCTATTGCAGGACTATCAGGTTTTAAAATTGATTTAAATCCTTTAAAAAATAATTCTTTTTTGATCATTAACCGCCTAAAAATAAGCGACCTACATCAGGATTATTTAAAAGATCGTCTCCTTTACCAGCTATTGCAGTTTGTCCAGAGACCAAAACATAACCAATATCTGCAAACTCAAGACCTTTTTTAGCATTCTGCTCTACAAGAATAATAGTTTTTTTTTCATTCTGTTGAAGATCTCTCAAAATTTCAAATACCATATCTATATATCTAGGCTCTAATCCAATTGATGGTTCATCAACTAATAAAACTGATGGCTTCATCACTAATGCCCTAGAAATTTCCAACAATCTTCTTTCTCCCCCAGACAATACTTTTGCTGGTTGATATCTTCTATTTCCTAATCTCTCGTATTTTTGAAGAATTTTTTCTGCTTCTTCATAAGACTCTTCTGTTTTATCTTTAATAAACCCACCCATTAATAAATTTTCTTCTACTGTCATATCTGGAAAAACTGAATTATCCTGGAGAATATAGGCTATTCCAACTGATTTGAGTTTCTCAGCAGGAGAAAGATTTGTAATTTCTTTTCCATCTATTTCTATTTTTCCAGAAAAAATATTTGTAAATCCATAAATTGAATGGAGTATTGTTGATTTTCCCGCCCCGTTAGGACCTATTAAACAAAGTGATTGTGCTTTACTTACAAAAAGTTCAAAATTATGAAGTATTTCCATTTTACCATAACCAGCATTGAGATTCTTTATTGTTAAGTGAACATCATTAGGAGATAGGTTTTTTAAATCTTCAGCAACAGGAGCTTTACCCAAAACTTCATATTGATTTGACATTATTGTGCTCCCAAATAAGCATCGATAACACGCTTATCATTTTTAATTTCATCTGGTGATCCATTTGCAAGCATCTTACCATGTGCTAAGCAAAAAATATCTTCTGCTAACTGCATAATTACTTTCATATTATGTTCGATAACTAAAAGTGTAATACCAAAATCTTGATTAACTTTAATTAATCTATCTATAATTCCATTTATTAAAGTAGGATTGATACCAGCAGTTGGTTCATCTAATAGCAACATCTCAGGTTCATTCATAAGTGCCATTGCTAATTCTAATAATTTTTGTTGTCCAAAAGATAAATCGCCAGCTCTTAAGTTTCTTTTTTGATACAATCCAACAAAATTTAATAAATTTTCTGCCTTTTCTGTTAAGTCTTTTGGAATTTTTGAAAAAATTGTAAATAAGCTTGCGTCACTTCCTTTATGACTAATAAGCATATTCTCTACACAATTTAATTTGCCATAAATTCTAGTTTGTTGAAATGTTCTTAATAAACCAAGTTTTGCTATTACTGGAACAGGTAATTCTGATACTTCTTTCTCATTAAATTTAATTGATCCGTTATCGATTGGATAAGTGCCGACAATAGAATTAAATAAAGTTGTTTTACCTGAACCATTTGGTCCTATTAGACCAACAATTTTTCCTTTCTCAACTTTCATTGAAATATCAACATTGGCTTTTACACCACCAAATGATTTACTGACATTACTAACTTCTAAAATACTCATTTTAATTCTACCTGTGCTTTTCGATCTGCTTCATCAACTACTTCCCCAAATCTCTCTGGATATTTCTCTCTTAACCATCCCATGATTCCTTCCGGGAAATAAATTACAATTACAACTATAAGAACTCCTAGTGCAACGTATTGCCAACCTAAGAAGAATGTCCAAAAACCTTCTTTGAAGATATGAAATACAGTTGCTCCAATAACAGGTCCCCATAAAGTTCCTTTTCCACCTAAGATAGCCATCAAGACCATGAACACTCCCATCTCTCTTCCATCAAATGCAACATCAGTTGAATCTATATAACCAACTAGACCACCCATAATTCCTCCAGCTAATCCACAAAAGAAAGCAGATATCATCCAACCAATAATTTTATATTTCATTGTTTGAATTCCCATTGCCTCAGCTTTGTCTTCATTGTCTCTTATTGCATTTAGTATTAATTTAAATCTTGTTGAATAAATTGATTTGACTGTAATAAAAGTCAAAACAACTGCCATGAAACTCAAGAAGTAAAAGAATTCACCTCTTGCTTCTAAGCTTCCTACATCTGGGAAAGGTGGAGTTGTAAAACCTTGTCCAGCTCCTATAATTTCTATACCACCTGAAATCTCACCAGCTGCAACTCCTAAACCCAATGTACAAATTGCAAAGTAATGGCCTCTTAATCCTAAAATTGAGTAACCAATTAAACCAGCAACAATTGTTGGGATTACTGCAGCAACAACAAGACCCATAGCCATTCCTTGAAAAAATTGAGTTGGAGTATGCACAAATGTTTTCTCACCACCACTTTCAGTCCATTCAGCTAGTGGAAAAAACATTCCTACTTGAACTGATGCACAAAGGTACATCCCAAGTCCATAAAACAAAATATTTCCAAAGGTATTGTAGCCCATTTCCCCACCTTGAATATTCCACGTAAGAGCTAATACAATCAAAACACAAAGTATCGATAATTGAACTTTAAATGCAGGAAAAATAAATGGTGCTGCTATTCCAAAAACTAATATTGCTGCGTATAAAATAATATTTTTACTCATTATTTCCTTGATACTAATTTTGTAAAACCTTTATTGGGACAATAAGTATAGTCGTTATCATCTATTACTTTTCCTGATCTTTTTCCACCCATAACAGTAAGCTGCCACCTGAAAGTAAGACATTTTTTTTCATCACCTAATTTTTTAATAGTCAGTGTCTTTTTCATCCCAGTTCTTTTGCTAGTAGAGCTACCACCTGATTTTTTTTTCGGCCAGTTATAAGCTGAAAAGAAATCACGAGTTTCTCCCTCTTTCCAAATTCCTAGTGGGAATTTACAGCCATTATCTATTGCAACAACAACTCCTCTTTTTCTTTTCCTACTGTCCCACACTCTTCCCAAGCATTGACCATTATTAGTTATTGTAAAGAGCTGTATTTTAGAACCTCTTTTTCTCTCATAAACTTTAATTGTCTTTCCTGTTATCTCATTTTTCCAGTCAATAGGACCTGCGACTTTTAATTTTCCATTATGTTGCTTATTATTCACCTCATAAAATTTCAATTCACTTGAACCAGTCGATGGTATCCCCAGCCATAATTCAATTGGTATAAATCTTTCATTTCCTATAGATAAATTTGGAAATGTTAACAATAATATCATTAGTAATATTTTCCTCATTTTAGGTACTCTCTTTTTCTTGATAATTTAAATCTTCTATAAACCAAAATTAAATTATTTTTATTCATAATATTATAATTTTTTCGCTATAAATTTTTTGATGTCCTCTAGATAAGGCGTAAAACACATATCAGATGCAATATTGTGTCCAGCAGCTTTTTTTTTCATTTCAGCTTTTTCTTTAGGATCTACTACAGTCCAAGCTTTCGATTTATGGCCGTAATCCCAATTATGCTTTATTTTCCAACCACTGTTCATTCTATATTTTATTTTGCATTCTACTCCATTAATTATAAATTCCTTTCCATTTGGACTGTTGTGAACTGGAAGTTCAACCCATTCAGCACCAGGCTTATCTCCAATCCACCTCATATAACTTGAAATTCCTAAATAGCTACTTGCTCCATCCATTTCTCCATGGAAAGTTAAAGCGTCTAATTTGTCTGCACCTCTTATTTCATCTAACTGAAACTCTCTCATTAAATCATTATCAATATTATCCCAACAATTCGGATTAAGAGAAATTGCAGCATTATAAACTTCTGGAAACACAGCCTCCATTCTTAAACTTCCAATACCCCCACATGAATGGCCTGAAATAAAAAGTTGGTTTCTTGGTGTTCCTTTTTCAACAAATATATCCGCAATTGCACTATTTATTGCTGCTCTATTTTTTAAAGGAAAATTACTAACATATTCTGGAACTTGTAAAATATCATCTTTAGAGGTTTTTACTTTTTTTATATAAGTTGGTGGTCCCCACATACATTTCCAATATGGTGGAGTAAAATATAATTTTTTACCCTTATACATATGCTCCCCTTTTACACATTTGTTTTCATGTGTATAAAGACCAGCTTTCCATAATTCCATATTAATCCAAACAACTAATTCTTTACCATCTATAATTGTTCCTGAAAGTTGGGCTAATACACTTTGCATACTATTATTTTTTTGAATACAAAAACGAGAACCTTTTTTTACATGCCATGATCCACGATTAAAAACCATAATTATTTTATCTTGAGGATTTTCAATGTCATAACCTTCAATAAATTTACCTTTGCCGTCCTTATAGTATAAAAATCCACTTTTCTTTATTTCACGACCTTCGCAAGCAAAAGCTGTAGATGACACAACCACTGAAAACAAAATTAAAAGTATAATTTTTCTTATCATTTTAAATATTCTCTTTTTTTTGATAATTTAAAGCGTCTATAAACTAATATTAATACTAATAATAAAAACACAGATCCAATTCTAAACTCTGTTCCTAAAATATAATCAGCAAATTCTTCAAAAACTCCTAATCCCATTCCTGACATTGCAACACCTGGTAGATTTCCTAATCCTGCAACAATAACAATCATAAAAGATCTAATAGTATAAGGTAATCCCATATAAGGATGAATTGTAAAAGTAATTGATATTAAAGCTCCAGCTACCCCACATAATGCTGCATTAATACCAAATGTTGCAGCATAAACTTTTTCTGTATCAACACCTAAAATCTTTGCTGCTCGAGCGTTTTGAGCAGTAGCTCTAATTGCTCTACCAAGCTTAGATTTCTTCATATAAATAACCAAACCTATTGCAAAAATAATACTAATGAATGCTGAAAATATTTTAGAATTCGGTAATGTCACAGAATTATCAAATAACATTGTTGTTCCATAGCCAGAGTTTGCAAGAACAACATCAGCACCGAATGCAAAGTTCATTAACTGCATAAATAAAATACTTATCCCAAATGTTGCTAGAATTGAGATAAATAAATCTCTATCCACTACTTTATTAATAACTAATTTGTAAATTCCAACTCCGACAAAATACATTATAAATGGTGAAACAATCACTCCCCACGCTGGATGAATTCCCCAAAGATACATAAAGTAAGCAATGTACCCACCTAAAATAACTAAGTCTCCTTGAGCAATATTTATAATATTCATTACCCCCCATTGAAGAGCCATTCCATAAGCAATCAATGCAAATAAAATTCCTAACAACACACCGTCAAGCGTTGCTTGTAAAGTGAGCATAGGAACTTGGAATATTAAAAAATCCATAATTTAGATACTGTTATAAAAAAATGCCCCCTAGAATTAGGGGGCATTTCAAATATTAGATATTATCTATCTGACCAGCTTGGAATAGGGTGGATCAATTTCGCTGAAGCCCATTTAGTCGGAGCTACAACTTTATTTTCACACTTACTTCCGTCAGCATTACACATAACTTGAAATAATACCATTGGCTTATCAACATTCTGACCACCTTCTGCAAATTTTATGTTTCCATAAAAAGTTTGCATATTAGTGGCAGCTAATGCATCCCTCACTTTTTTCTTGTCAAATGAGTTTGCTCTTTCAAATGCATCTTTGAATACTAACAAAGCTGCAGATGACTCAGCTGCTTGATATGGTGGGTCATAACCAAACTCTTTTGTAAAGTCAGCAGCATATTTCATTCCACCACCAAAGAACTTGTCTTTGTATGATAAAGATTTATGCCATTGAGATGCACATAGTGCATATTCTGAGTTTTTACCATGTTGTTTAGATAATTTAGCAGCATCACAGTGTGTCATTGCTAACATTGGAACATCAACTTTCATTTCAGCGATTTGTCTGATTGCAGTCAATGCACCTTTTGTATGACCTGAAACTACAAGAACATCTGGTTTTACAGCTTTAACTTTTGCTAAAGTTGCTGCCATATCATTTAGTTCTTTTGGTAATTTGTCATCAATAATGATTTTAGATCCTGTTCTTTCAGCAGCTTCTAAAATACCTAATCTAACGTCTTGTGAGAAAGCATCTTGTTCAAAAGCCTGTGCTATTTTAACAGGTTTGCCACCGTTCTTTTCAACAGCTAAATCAATTGCTACATCAAGATATAGGTTTGCTGGTGCAAGCACTGCAAATAAATATTTATATCCTTTTGTAAATAATGATCTAGATGCACCATTAGCTTCTACCATTGGTACACCATATTTTTCTGTTACTGGAGCGATTGCTTTTGTTAATCCAGAACTGTATGGGCCAAGCATGAACTCAACACCATCTTGTGAGATTAATCTTTCTGCAAGCTGTGCTGCTCTTTTTGGGTTTGATTCATCATCGTAATAAATGATTTCAAACTTATAAGTTTTTCCACCAACTTTAACTCCACCCATGCTGTTGATTCTGTCAACGGCCATATTATAACCGTTTTGAGTGTGAACACCATTTGAAGAATATTTTCCAGTTAATGAAATAGCAGAACCTAAAACTATCTTATCACCAACAACTTTTGCAAAAGATGTTACTGAAGTAGATAATAATAATGCTATTGCAGAAATAAAACTTAAGATTATTTTATTTATTTTCATTTTATTTCCCTTGTTAATTAATTAATTAATAGCTAATTAAATAAAGAAAACAGTTGTTTTGCAAGAGACAAAAGGTGCAATAAGTTTTTTTAATATTGTTGTGAAATAATAATTATTAGTGCAATTAGAACTAAAACACTCGCTGAGATTGTATTAATTGTTTTTGGATTTGTTTTTATCCAAGTAATAAGTTTTTGTGCAAGTAAAGCGTAACCAATCAAAGATAAAAAATCTAAAACTACATAAGTTGTTATTAAAATAAAAAATTGAACAACATAATTTGAATTAAAGTCTATAAACTGTGGAAATATTAATGGAAAAAACAACCAAGCCTTTGGACTTGTACCTGCAACTAAAAAACCATCTTTAAAAAAAGAAAAAAAACTTTTTGAAGAGATTACATCTGAATTAATATTCTTTGGTGCTGTTTTGTAAACATCATAAGCTAAATAAAGTAAATAAATTACACCTATCCATTTTAATATACTTAAAAAATTTGGGTTATCCGAAAAAAAACTACCCAAAACAAATATAACTAAAGTAGCTTGAATTAAGTTTGCGGTAATATCTCCTAATGCAGTCCAAATACATTTTTGAACTCCGTAATTCATCGAATATGAGATAATAACAATTCTAGGAGTACCAGGTGTAATAAAAAGAAAAATTATAATCTGTAAAAAAAGAAAATAATTTAAGGGGAGCATTTAAAAAAAGATAGCCCTTAAAAACCGGGAGCTAAAGATGGCTAAGAAGGACTATCTATAATAATATATCAGATCTGAAAAAAAATGCATTATCGATTTTTTTCAAATATAAGGAATTTATGAAAAAAAAAGGTCACACCCCAATTACCCGCGTCAAAAATCCTGAGCCAAATGTTGAAAGTCCAGATTGGGTCATCTGGGCTGCTTGGGCAGATAGAATCACTTTTGAGGAAATTGAAAAAAAAACTGGCTACAAAGAATCTGATGTAATTAAAATAATGAGACGATCTCTCAAACCATCATCATTTAGATTATGGAGAAAAAGAGTAAATCAAAAAAGTATAAAGCACAGAAAAAAGTTCGAATACTCTAGAAAACAAATTACTAGTAAAATAAAAAAAGGTGACTATCTTTAAATAATGAAAAAAATAACAATTTATACAGGTCCATTTTGTAATTATTGTGATGCAGCAAAAAGATTATTAACTAGAAACAATGCTACTTATAATGAAATTGATATTGGAAAAGTAGATGGTGCTATGGATGAAATGATTAAAAAAGCTAATGGAAAAAGAACAATTCCTCAGATTTTTTTTAATGAAGAACACATTGGTGGCTACGATGAAGTCAGGGCTTTAGAAAAAGAAAATAAATTACAAGATCTCTTAAAATAAAACGAAGTAAACTATTAAAAAAATCAAAGAATATTCGAAAAAACTTTTAAAAATTGTTATTTGTTTTTCGTTAAACTTTTGATTTATATATTTTTTTAGTAAATAAAAACCAATATTTACTAACAAAATTCCAATTGTAGCACCGATTATAGTAGATTTAATTGTAAAGTTTTTATAACCAAAGTAACAAGCCACAACAAAAGTAAGCCAAGAAACTTTTGTAATAAAAATTTTGAATATTATTCCAGCTTTCTTACTAAAAATTGATTGTGTTTTTATTATTGAGTATGACCAAATAATTCCAGTTAAAAAGCTAATGTACTTAATAATCATTATTTTTCTTTAAAAACTAAGCAAATCCCATTATTACAATATCTTTTTCCTGTAGGTTGAGGTCCATCTTCAAAGATATGACCGTGGTGACCACCACAATTTTTACAATGATACTCTGTTCTTGCATATCCTATTAAATGATCAGTTTTAGTTTCAAAAACTTCAGGTAAAGACTCGAAAAAAGAAGGCCAACCAGAACCACTTTCATATTTACTATTTGAATTAAATAATTTTATTCCACAGTTTGCACAATGATAACTTCCTTCTCGTTTTTCATTGTTTAATTCACTAGTACCAGGTGGTTCAGTTCCATCCTCGAACATAACTAATTTTTGTTCTGCAGTTAGATTAGGATTTTTTTTAACCATAAAATTATAATAATTTAGCACATGATTGGTGTAAAAATGAGTGCAATTCGACTAATTTATCAAAGTCTTTGTTATAACCCCCTCCTAAAACACCACAAAGGGGGATACCCTTTGAAAAGAAGTTTTCTGTAACAAGTTCATCTCTTTCTTTAATTCCTTCGTCGGAAATCTTTAAATTACCTAATCGATCATTATGATGAATATCAACACCAGCTATATAAAAAACATAATCAAAATTTTCTTCATTAAGCTCATTTAAATAAAACTTGAGAGTTTTAAGATATTGTTTGTCCTCTAAATTATCCTCAAGTTCAACATCTAGATCACTTATTGATTTTTTAGCAGGATAGTTTGATTTTGAGTGCATGCTAAAAGTAAATACATTTGAATTACCTTTAAATATATCTGAATTTCCATTTCCTTGATGTACATCTAAATCAACAATTAAAATTCTACCTGCTAGTCCTCTATCAAGTAGATAATATGCAGCTACTGCTACATCATTAAAAACACAATAACCAGCACCACCCTCAAAATTTGCATGGTGACTACCTCCAGCAGTATTGCAAGCAAGACCATAATTAATTGCAAGCTTTGATGCTAAAACGGTTCCCCCAGTTGCTACCAAGGATCTTTGAACGACACTATCGACTAAAGGGAAACCAATTTTTTTTACTCCATTTTTATCTAAAGTTTTATTCTTAATATCTTTAATATATTTTTCCGAATGAGCCCTTTTTAAGGTCTCATCAGAACATGGATATGGTTTATGAAATTCTTTTACTATCTTTTGATCTATTAGATATTTTGCAAGTTCACTAAATTTGTTAATTGGAAATTTATGATCATCTCCAATTTTAGCAAAATAATCTTCATGATTAATAACTGGCAAATCCATTTTTATTCTATAATACGAATAGGTTTTCCATTTACACAAGACTCTAAAGACTCGATCATTTGATTATAATAAGTAGTGTAATTTTCAGCTGTCACATAGCCAATATGAGGGGTAAGCAAAGCATTTGGTAAAAATCTCAATTTATTGTTTTCAGGTAAAGGTTCTTTATCGTAAACATCAATTCCAGCTCCTGCAATTTCGTTAGTTGATAAAGCTATTATTAAATCATCTTCATTTATAATTGGACCTCTTGAGGTGTTTATTAAGAAAGAAGTCTTTTTCATTTTATCCATCTCTTTTAAAGTAATGCAATCTTTGTATCTCTCTCCACCTTGAACATGAATTGATAGAAAGTCTGAATTCTTAATTAAATCTTCTTTACTACATGGCAGAACATCTAGTTCCTTACAAGTATCTAAGTTTAAATTTTCACTCCAAGCCATGACTTGCATGCCAAAAGCTTTTCCAATTTTAGCTACTTGTGATCCAACTTTACCTAGTCCAATTAAACCCAAAATTTTTCCTTTAAGCTCCACCCCTACTGTTGTCTGCCAGTATCCTTGATACATATTATCAATTTCCTCTTTAAAATTTCTAGCTAATCCAAGTATTAAACCCCATGTCAACTCAGGAGTTGGATTAATATTCGTTTCTGTTCCACAAACTGTAATTTTTCTTTTTTTGGCGGCCACTAGATCAATAGATTTATTTCTTAATCCACTTGTAATAATAAATTTTAATTTAGTTAAATTTTCAATAATTTTTTTGGTAATTGGAGTTCTTTCTCGCATTACCAATAACGCTTCAAAATCTGATAATTGCTCAATTACATCCGCTTCATCAACAAAAGGTTCACTGAAAATTTTAATTTCATATTTCCCTGATAGTTTTTCTAAATCAATAAATTGTTGAGAAACATTTTGATAATCATCTAAAATTGCAACTTTAAGCATTTTTTATTTCCTTATTTGATAAGAATAAACCTAATATAATTAAAATTGCTCCAATCAAGTGAAAAAATTGAAATTGTTCATTATAAAAGAATATTGCCATTATTGTGCTGAATAATGGAATTAGAGATAAGAATATGCCGGCTCTATTTGCCCCAATGATAGAAACTGCTCCAGCCCAGCAATAATAAGATCCGATACTTGGAAATATTGCAACATAGATTAAAATATAAAAAAGATTTTCACTTATCTCAATAACTTTTCCCTGAGTTATATCTAAAATAAAAAGTGGCAGAAGAAAAATTAATCCAAATGTACAAATTATGTGGACCAGAGTAAGTAAAGATACTTCAAAGGTTCTTTTTCTTAAATACGCAGAATATATTCCCCATGCAATTATTGCTCCAATCATAAATAGATCTCCCCTATTAAAATTTAAGGTAAGTAAAATATTAAGATCAATTCTAGTAATAATAGCTAAAATTCCAAAGACAGAAATTAGTAATCCAGATATTTGAAAAATATTTGTTTTTTCAATTTTTAACAGAAAGCAAACTAAAATTATTGTTACAGGTATTGCAGTATTAAAAAGTGATGCATTGATCACTTGAGTATGATTTAAGGCATTATAAGTAAGTGAAGTGAATATGCACACACTGGTAGAGCCTAAAATAAGAAATAATGATACGTTTCTTTTAATTTGATTTTTTAATTTTAATATCTCTTTATAAGTGAATGGAAGTAAAATTATCCATACTAGGCACCATCTTAAAAATGCAAGTGAGTTTGGAGGTATATTTTCTAAATAAGCAAACTTTCCTAATGTAAAGTTACCTGCCCAGAATAATGTAGCACATACCAGCATTACATATGCTTTGGTATTTTGCATGAACTAATTGAATCTTGCTGAGCTATAAGGGTCTAAATTTAAATTGGTATTTTCTTTAGCTATCATTCCAGAAACAATCTTTCCAGAAATTGGACCTAATGTCCATCCTAAATGATGATGTCCAAAACAATAGAAAACATTTTTATGATTTTTTGATGGTCCCATTACTGGTAAAAAGTCTGGTAAAGTTGGCCTAAATCCTAACCACTCATCTTCATGATCCGGCAAATCCCCTAACATATATTTAGCATTATCAATTAAATTTTTTATTCTTGATTTTGAAAGAGGATTATCTAATCCACCAAACTCAACTGTTCCAACAACTCTCAATCCTTGCTCCATTGGGGTGATCCCAAAGCCTCGATTAGAAAATATTACTGGTCTACTTAACAGATGATCACAATCTTTAAAATGCACATGATATCCCCTTTCAGTATCTAAAGGAATTTTTTCATCTAATTTATCTGTTAATCTTTTAGAAAATGCCCCACAAGCAATAACCACTCTATCAAAAGAATATCTGTTATTGTCAGTTATAAATACAGGACTGTCATCATCAAAACTTATATCTTGAACATTCATTTTATTAAATTTTCCACCTTTTTTTATAAAAAGTTCAAAAAGTTTTAATAAAATCTTTTTTGGATTTCTTGCATGTCTTGCGTAAGGATAATAAACGCCAGCATGATAAAATGGTTTTATGTTAGGCTCTAAGTCATGAATTTCATCTTTATTTACAAGTTGTTGTTTGACACCTAATTCTTCTCTAACTTTAATTTCTAATTCTCTGCTTTTTAAATCTTTATCATTCCATATATAAAGTATTCCTTTATTTTCAACTAATCCCTCTAAGTCTATTTCGTCAAATAATTCATCATATGCTGGTAAAGCTAAATCTAAAATTTGATGCATGTTTCTAGCTGTGTGCATCATTTTATTTTTTGATGTATTTAAAATAAATTTAATAAACCATGGGATCATTTTTGGAACATAATTCCATTTAAGTGCCAATGGTCCAGTAGAGCTCATCAACATTGCTGGAACATCAGCTAAAACATCAGTTCTGTTTAAAGATAGTGAAGCATATGGAGAAAAATGCCCTGCATTTCCATACGATGCTGCCGGGCTGCCGGGCTCTTCTCTATCAAAAACCGTTACATCAAAACCTTTTTTTTGAAGAAATAAAGCATTGGATATTCCTTGAATACCAGCACCAATTATTCCAACTTTTAAAGGATTACTCATAATAAACTTATATAATAATTTTTAAAATAAATTAGGTGACAAATTATACTTATGCAATTGATTGTTGGTTGTGGACTTTGGCACTCATTACTATTCCAAAGCCGATCATTGTAGCCAACATTGATGACCCACCATAAGACATAATTGGCAAAGGTGATCCAACTATTGGAAGCAAACCAAGTACCATGCTCATATTAATTGTGATGTAAACAAAAATTGATGCTGCAAAACTGTAACAAAATAATTTTGCAAAATAACTTCTAGATTGAGCGCCAATTGCAACTATCCTATAAATAATGATTGCATATATTAAAAGAAGAAATACTGAACCAATAAATCCAAATTCCTCAGAAAATAATGTGAAAATAAAATCTGTATGTTTTTCTGGTAAAAACTCTAAATAACTTTGAGTGCCTTTTAAAAAACCTTTACCAAAAATTCCTCCTGAACCAACAGCAATTTTAGATTGAATTATTTGATATCCTGCACCCAGAGGATCTCTATCTGGGTTTAAGAAAGTTAAAACTCTTAATTTTTGATAAGGCTTTAAAAAAGAGATTATAAAAGGTAAAGAGATTAAAAATCCTATCATAGTATAGATAAAATATTTATGATTTATTCCAGCAAACCATAATACAGCCAGTCCACTAATAGATATTAGAAGTGAAGTTCCTAAATCAGGTTGAACAATTACTAAACCCATGGGTAATAGAATAATAATCAAAGATGATAAAATTGCATAAAGTGAATTTACGTTTTCTAATTTCATTCTATGAAAATATTTAGCCAAACATAAAATGATGCATATCTTCATTAATTCTGAGGGTTGTAAATTTATAAAATATAAATCTATCCATCTTTGAGATCCTGAAGATTTAATTCCAAATAAATATGTCCAAATTAAAAGTCCAATTATTATAATATAAAAAAAATAACCAATAGAATACCAAAATTTGATATTAATAAATGAAAATATCAACATCATAATTGTAAAAACAATCAACTTAGTAAAATGACTCTTAGTATGAAATAAAATTTTTCCTCCATCAGTTGAGTACATCGTAGCAAGACTAATAACACCCAACAACAAAATACATGCCATTAAAACATAGTCAAAATTTGCTAATTTTGAAAAAAAATTAAAATTATTTGTTGTAAATCTATTATGTTGGTACATCTAAATATCCAAATATTTTTTATTATTAATTGACTCTCTTAATTGATGTCTATCAATAATTGTTTTAAATAATTTTTTTGCCATTGGAGCTGCTGTAGTGCTTCCATTTCCTCCATGCTCAACTAAAATACTAACTGCATAACGTGGGTTTTTATACGGACCATATGCTATATAAAGAGCGTGATCTCTTTCCTCATAAGGAATTTGAAAAGTTTTTAAATCTAACTCACGATCTCTCTCAGTAATTTTTTTAACCTGAGCTGTTCCAGTTTTTCCTGCAAATTGATATTTTGGATCATCAATTCTAGATTTATAAGAAGTTCCTCTTACTTCATTGGTTGAGGCAAACATTGCATCTTGAACAATCTTAATATTTTTAGAATTTTTATACAATGGCGTGAATTTATCGATTGGTGATACCTTGTTTTCATCATCTATAACTATTTTTGGATAAATCTTATAGCCTCCATTCGCAATTTGAGCAGTCATTAAACATAATTGAATCGGAGTTGTTTGAATATAGCCTTGACCAATTCCAGTAATTACAGTTTCTCCCAATACCCAACTTTGTCCTAAAGCATTTTTCTTCCATTGTGTATTTGGAATTAAACCTTTTTTTTCAATGTTAAATAGATTGCCAAAAACTTCTTTTCCTAATCCAAATTTTTTAGCAGTTTCACTTAATCGATCTACTCCAAGTTTTCTTGCTATCTCATAAAAATAGTTATCACACGATTGTTTCATTGCATTTCTTAAATTCACAAATCCATGCCCCTCCTTTTTCCAACAATGATAAGTTTGACCGTAGAGCTCTAATGGATGTTTATGCCCCCTACAATTAACAGTAAAATTAGTATTAATAATTCCATTCTCTAAAGCTGATAAAGCAACAATAGGTTTAATAGTTGACCCAGGAGAATAATTTCCCTGTAAAGTTTTATTAACCAATGGTTTCATTGGATCATTACGAATAATTTGCCAATCATCTTGGCTTATGCCAAAAACAAATAGGTTAGGATCAAATGAAGGAGAAGAATGCATTGCAATTACCTCACCTGTATAAATATCCATGACGCAGATAGATCCAGCCTGATCTTTTAGTAATTCATTGGATAATTGTTGGACTTTAGTATCCACTGTTAACCTGAGAGATTTACCTTTCTCTCCTTTTTGAAACTCTAACTGACTAATTCTTCTTCCATAAGCATTTACTTCATATCTCTCAATATCATTAGAGCCAATAAGTTGTTTTTCAAAAGATTTTTCTAAACCTACTTTTCCAATTTTAAGACCAGGTACAAAATTTTTCTTTATCACTTCATTATTTTCAATATCTTGCTCATTTGCCTGACTTACATATCCGATAACATGCGTAAAATTAGATCCAAAAGGATAATTTCTAGAAATAGAAATAACTGGCTTAACACCATTTAGATCATAAAGATGATTGTTAATTTTTGAGAATTTTTTCCAACTTAGATTATCTGATACAATTAAAGTTTCCCATGACTTAATCTCATTTTTCTTTTTTATTATTCTTTTAAATTCTTTATCACTCAACTCTAGTAAATCTTTTATTCTATAAATTACATATCTAAAATCTTCTACTTGTTCTGGAATAATATGTAATTGATATGCCTCAAAATTACCCGCAATAACATTTCCAAAATAATCATGAAATTCTCCCCTTACAGGAGCTAACTTCCATTCTCTTATTCTATTTTTATCTGAAAGAGTTAAATATTTCTTATTTTCTTTAACCTGTAAAAAAAATAATCGACTTATTAATCCAATCATTATAAAAAACTTTACTGAGCCAGTAATAAACATTCTTCTATTTATAGAATTAAGTTTTTTTACATTATCACTAGATGAATTAATCATTTATACCTTTTAGATAAAATTTAAATATTGTAAGAAAAATAAGATAAAATAAGAAAGTAAAAAAAGTATTAACCACGTAACCCCACAATATTAAATTATATGAAAAAAATAATGTTAAAATTGAGTAATTCAAAGAGTTAACTAAAATTATAACAAATAAAAAATAAAACCAATCTTTTGTTTGATTAGGTCTAATTGTAATATTTCGAAAATATGATGTTGCTATACAAATTATCATGAAAGATAAGCTGCTTAAACCAAGAGGTAAACCTACAACAGTATCATTAATCAATCCTGCCAAAAAAACTAAAAGATAATCAAAGTTTTTAAAATCTTTTAATGTGAAAAAAAAAATTAAAATAAAAGGAAAGTTGAAAGAGAAAAAGTCAAGGTCTAAATAATTAACATCAAATTCATTTAATACAGACACATATAAAACAACTATCGGCAACCAAGCGTAAAATTTTGAGAAAAAACCTTTAGATTTTAAACTAGTCATTAATTATTGTTCCCTTGTTTAAAACACACTTTTTATATTCGTCACTTCCAGGTTCAAAACCTATAGATTTTTGAAAAAGTTTATTAGATTTGCGACACTTATGCCCAAATTCTAAATTAAGTCTTAAAAATTCTAATTCTGTTTTATCGATATTAAACTGGCTAATTGTAATATTTTTAGATGATAATTCATTATTTAATATCAATAACTTATTGTTAAGATTATTTATTTCACTTTTTAAATCTATGTTTTCTTCTAAAAATTTAGAATTAGTCTCCTGAAAAATTTTAAGTTCATCTTCTAAAATTTTTAGTTTTGCATCTAAAGTATTGTTAGTTTCATTGTCAGGTTCAATAGTATTTTGGTCTGGTATCTCAAATGTAGTTGTTATTTCAGCAAAAACATATTTAAGTTGAGAAAAATCACTATAAAATTCTACACTAAATTCAGTTGATGAATTTTCTTTAATAATTTTCAGTGTTCCTATTGGAATTCCACTTTTAAAAATTGCCCCTGTTCCAGAGGTATAAATTATACTTTTTTCCTCAATTTCCTCAGAAAGGCCATCTTTAATATATTTAATTTGACCATAATTATCTCCTGTACCTGTAACTATTGCCTGAATATTTTGAGGTGCGATTGTAACAGGAACATTAGAATTTAGGTCAGATAATAATAATACTCTTGAGGTCTTATAATTAACTTCTATTACTCTACCCACTAAATATGACTGATCATATATGTTAGTGCCAATTTTGATATTATCTTTACTACCTTTGTTAATAATTATACTTTTTAAAAAAGGACTTTCATGATCAACTATAATTTTTGCCAAAATTTTATCTGAAGTTGAAACATAGTCATTGATTAACTCTTTTAATTCTCTATTTTCATTTTGAATTATCTCACTAGAGACGAAGTTTGATTTTAATTTACTTAATTCTAATCTTTTTTTTTTATAATCATTAAAAAAAGTTGTATAGTCAGTTACTTCTATAAATGTATCCTTAATAAAGTTTTCTGGAATTGATACTACAAAAGAAGATCTGTAAACTAATTCATTAATTCCTATTTTAAGATATCTTACAGCTTTAAAATCTAGATTTGATAATACAATTATAAAAATGGAAGCAAATACTAAACTAAGTAAAGAAAATTTTTGCTGGGTACTTTTTTTTAAAAAAGCAGATCTGATTGCTATTATAAAATCATCTCTGCTTGATGCCATCTTTCTTAGTATTCAGTCAACATCGTCGAGAATGTTTGCTCTTGATCAAGAGCTTTTCCAGTTCCAACTGCAACACAAGATAAAGGATCATCTGCTATATGCACTGGTAAACCAGTTTCTTTAGAGAATCTTTTATCTATATTTTTTAATAAAGCACCACCTCCAGTTAGAGTTAAACCCATATCAACCAAGTCCGCAGATAATTCAGGGGGTGTACTTTCTAATGCATCTTTAATGCCATTAACCATCTCTTTTAAAATATCGTTCAATGCTTCTGCAGTATCTTCTTCAGTTATATTAACTTCTTTTGGGGTCCCTGATCTTAAATCTCTACCTTTAACAGCATAGGTGTTGTTGTTTGTTGGTATTGCAGTTCCAATTTCTTTTTTTATTTTTTCAGCAGTACTGTCACCGATCATTAAATTATACTCTTTTCTCATATAGTTAACCATTGCTGCATCCATTGCATCTCCAGCAACTCTTAATGATTTTGAGTAAACCAATCCTCCTAAAGACATGACAGCTATCTCACTTGTTCCCCCTCCAATATCAACTACCATTGAACCTGTAGCTTCTGATATTGGTAAGTTTGCACCAATTGCAGCAGCAATAGGCTCCTCAATTAATTGTACTCTTCTTGCACCAGCTGCAAGTGCACTATCTTGAATAGCTTTTCTCTCAACTGGTGTTGAACCAGTAGGAACACAAATTAAAATTCTTGGATTTGCAAAAGTTCTACCTTTGTGAACTTTTTTTATAAAATGTTTTATCATCTCTTCGGTTACTATAAAGTCAGCAATTACTCCGTCTCTTAAAGGTCTTATTGCCTGAATATTTCCTGGAGTTCTTCCAAGCATAGTTTTTGCTTCATCACCTACTGCTAAAACTTGCTTTTTTCCACCTTGATCTACTATAGCCACCACTGAAGGCTCATTTAATACTACCCCTTGACCTTTTACGACAACAAGAGTATTAGCTGTTCCTAAATCAATAGCCATATCCTGGCTCCAAACTTTTTTAACACTATCAAACATTCCCATTATATACTCTCCTTCAATTTTTTTGGTTCAATATTTTTATATAAAGATTTTTTCTCTCTCTTAATTAACATTTTATTTAAAGCATTTAAGTAAGCATTAGCCGATGCAACCAATGTATCAGTATCAGCAGATTGTCCAACTGTTGTTCTATCATTTTCCTCAATCTTGACACTTACTGTTGCTTGAGCATCAGTCCCTTCAGTAACGGCGTGAACCTGATAAAGAGATAATTTTACATCATGAGGATATAAATCTTTAATACATTTAAAAATTGCATCTACTGGTCCATCTCCAGTTTGAGATGTTTCTTTGATATCGCCAAAAACATCTAAAGTCATCTCTGCTCTTTGAGGCTCACCAGTTCCAGCGAATACCTTTAAAGATTTAAGATTAATTGCGTTAATCTTATTATCAATAATTAAACTGTCATCAACTAAAGCAACAATGTCTTCATCGTAGATATGTTTTTTCTTGTCTGCTAGTATTTTAAACTTTCCAAATGCAGCTTGGACGACATCATCTGTAACTTCAGCATAACCAAGATCACTCAATTTATCTTTAAACGCGTGTCGACCTGAGTGCTTACCCATAACTAAAGATGTTTTTTTAACACCCACACTTTCAGGAGTCATTATCTCATAAGTCTCTCTATTTTTAAGCATTCCATCTTGATGAATGCCAGACTCATGTGCAAATGCATTTTTTCCAACTATTGCTTTGTTATATTGGACTGGAAAACCAGTAGCATTAGAAACTATTTTTGAAGCTTTACTAATTAATTCTGTTTTTATTCCAGTTTCATAAGGTAATAAATCATCTCTTGTTTTAATTGCCATTACAATTTCCTCAAGTGCTGCATTACCAGCTCTTTCACCAATACCATTTATTGTACATTCAATTTGTCTTACCCCTGCGGATAAACCAGATAATGCATTAGCAACTGCTAATCCAAGATCATTATGACAGTGAGCAGAAATAATTGCTTTATCAATGTTTGGAACATTATTTTTTATTGACTCAATTTTTTTTGCAAATTCTTCAGGTATTGAATAACCTACAGTATCTGGAATATTAATAGTAGTTGCACCACAGTTAATCGCTAATTCTATAGTTTTGTACATAAAGTCTAAATCTGTTCTTGTTCCATCTTCACACGACCACTCTACATCATCAGTAAATTTCTTTGCGTAAGTTACGCTCTCTTTTATAGCCCCCAATACTTGATCATTGGTCATATTAAGTTTGTGTTTCATATGAACAGGACTAGTTGAAATGAAAGTATGAATACGAAATCTTTTTGCAAACTTTAACGATTCATGACATGCATCAATATCTTTTTTAGTAGCTCTTGCTAATCCACAGGGAATTGAATTTTTAACGCTTTTACTAATTGCGCTTACAGCTTCAAAATCACCTGGAGATGATATTGGAAAACCAGCTTCAATAATATCTATTCCCATCTCATCAAAAACTCTTGAAATTTGAATTTTTTCTTCAACACTCATAGAGGCACCTGGTGATTGTTCACCATCTCTCATCGTTGTATCGAAAATGTATACTTTATCTTTTTTAGGCATATAAAAGTTTTATTTAAGAAATATACAACCTCTCGTATAGATTGCAAAATAAAATAATAATTTTCGCCCCAATATGGAGCTAAAGTTTACTTCTTATCACTATCAACTAATTTCTTTTTACCTATCCATGGCATCATAGCTCTTAAGTTTGCTCCAACTTTTTCAACTGGATGCTCAGCTAATTTAGCTCTTGTTGCAAGAAAGTTTTTTTGACCATTTTTGCATTCATCCATCCAATCTTTAGTAAATTTTCCAGACTGAATTTCGCTTAAAACTTCTTTCATTCTTTTTTTTGTTTCTTCTTTATTGATAATTCTTGGTCCTGTTTGATATTCACCATATTCAGCAGTGTTTGAAATCGAATAATTCATATTTGCAATTCCACCCTCATAAATCAAATCTACAATTAATTTTACTTCATGAACTGTTTCAAAATATGCCATCTCAGGTTCATATCCTGCTTCAACTAAAGTTTCATAACCATTTTTAATTAGTTCTACTAATCCACCACATAAAACTGTTTGTTCACCAAATAAATCAGTTTCAACTTCATCTTTAAAAGTTGTTTCAATTATCCCAGATCTTCCACCTCCAACAGCTGAAGCATAAGACATTGCTAAATCTCTAGCTTTACCAGAACCATTTTGATGTACAGCAAATAAGCATGGAACTCCTCCACCTTTTTCGTACTCGCTTCTTACTAAATGTCCAGGACCTTTTGGCGCAACCATAAAAACATCTAAATCTTTTCTAGCTTTAATCAAATCATAATGAATATTCAATCCATGAGCAAAAGCTATTGATGTTCCTTCTTTTACACGTTGTTCAATATGATTTTTATAAATTGAGGCCTGTAATTCGTCTGGAGTTAATATCATTACTACATCTGCCCATTCTGATGCGTCTGATAAATTCATAACTTTTAAACCTTTAGATTCTGCTTTAGCCTTACTTGAAGATCCATCTCTTAAAGCAACTACAACTTCTTTTACACCACTATCTTTTAAATTTAGCGCATGCGCATGTCCTTGGCTACCATAACCAAAAATAGCAATTTTTTTATCTTTGATTAAGTTGACGTCTGTATCTTTTTCATAAAACATTTTCATTTTGTTTCTCCCAATTTATTTATTTAAAAACTTCTGCCCCTCTTGTCATAGCTATAGCTCCAGTTCTTGATGTGCTAGTTAAGCCAAAAGGTTTTAATTTTTTACTCATTTTGTCAATTTCTCGCCTTAAAGCAGTTATTTGGATAACAATGGATTGTTTAGTTTTATCCAATATAACTGGATTAAAGCTTTTACAGGCTTTAAGTGTTTTTTCTATCTTTTTTTTATTTCCAACAACTTTAAGTAGAGCCATTTCTTTAAATATTACTTTTTTATCTTCTCTTTTAAAATCAGCTACTTTATGAACAGGGACTAATTTTTTCAATTGTAACTTAATTTGATCTATTACTTGAGGAGTTCCTGTAGTTACAATTGTAATCCTAGAAATGTTTTTTTTTGCGTCAACTTCCGCTACAGCCAAAGACTCAATATTATAACCTCTACCAGAAAACAAGCCCACCACTCGAGCTAATACTCCAGATTCATTATCAACCCAAACAACAAAAATGTGTGTGTCTAATTTACCTATCTTAGTTGGTATACTATATGCTGATTTTGCTTTTGCCATTAAACTAATGCTTTGCCTTTTCCTGTAATCTTATTTTCCTCTTTATCATTAGGTCCTAAAATCATTTGATTGTGAGGCTTTCCAGAAGGTATCATTGGAAAGCAGTTTTCATTTGGGTCAACCTGACAGTCAAATATTACAGGGCCATTGTGATCAATCATTTCTTTAATCTTTGAATCAAGTTCATCTGGATTATCAACTTTAATTCCTTTACATCCATAAGCCTCAGCTAATTTTACAAAATCAGGTAAGGCTTCTGAATAACTTTCAGAATAGTTTTTTTCATGTAATAACTCCTGCCATTGTCTAACCATTCCCATATATTGATTATTTAAAACAAAAATTTTGATAGGTAAATTGTATTGAACTGCTGTAGACATTTCTTGCATAGTCATTAAAACTGAAGCCTCTCCAGCTATATCAATAACAAGTTTATCTGGATGGGCGATTTGAACACCTACAGCTGCAGGAAGACCATATCCCATAGTTCCAAGTCCCCCAGATGTCATCCATCTATTTGGTTTGTTAAATTTGTAATGTTGTGCAGCCCACATTTGATGTTGACCAACTTCTGTAGTTACAAAGGTATCTTGGTTTTTTGTTAATTCATATAGTCTTTGAACAGCATGTTGAGGTTTAATAGTTTTTTCACTATTAATAAAACCTAAAGAATTTTTTGTTCTCCATTTTTGTATCTGTTCCCACCATTTAGAAATATTTTGCTTATTTGATATCTTAGAACCATTTTGTTTTTTATTGATCTTTTTAATTGTAGTTTTAAGAACTTCATTAACGTCACCAACTATTGCTAAATCTACTTTTATAATTTTATTAATTGATGATGGATCAATATCAATATGTACCTTTTTTGATCTTGGTGAAAATTCATCTATCTTTCCTGTTATCCTATCATCAAATCTTGCTCCAATATTGATTAATAAATCACAATCATGCATTGCATTATTTGCTTCATAGGTTCCATGCATTCCTAGCATTCCTATAAATTGATTGTCATCACCAGGAAACGCGCCAAGTCCTTGCAATGTAGATGTAATTGGAAAGCCAATTAATCTAACAAACTCTCTCAGAGACTCACTTGCTTTTGGACCAGAATTAATAACACCACCACCAGTATAAATTACTGGTTTTTTTGCTTTTGAAATTAAATTAATTAATTCATTAATTTCATCTTGTGAAAATTTATTATGTAATTTTTCATTAATTTTTTTTTCTATTTTTGGTTTTGAATAATTTGTTTTAGCAAATTGAATATCTTTAGGTATATCAACTAGTACTGGGCCTGGTCTTCCTGTAGTTGCAACTCGAAAGGCTTCATGCATAATTTTAGGTAAATCTTTAATGTCTTTAACTAACCAATTATGTTTTGTACATGGTCTGGTAATTCCTGTTGTATCACATTCTTGAAAGGCATCAGTTCCAATTAAGTGAGTTGGTACTTGTCCTGATATACATACTAAAGGAACAGAGTCCATATATGCATCAGTTAAAGCTGTGACAACATTAGTTGCACCTGGACCAGATGTTACTAGAACTACTCCAGGTTTACCTGAAGATCTTGCATAGCCTTCTGCTGCATGTCCTGCACCCTGTTCATGTCTGACTAAGATATGTTTAATAGTTGAATGATTTTTAAGTTCATCATAAATTGGTAGTACAGCTCCACCTGGATATCCAAAAATAAACTTAACATCTTGATCTTCAAGACATTTAAATACTATTTCAGCGCCTGAATATAATTTGGACATTCAGCCAATCTAGCTGAAGTTGTGCTGATTGGTCAAGGCTAAGTAAGAGATATCTAAATTTTTTTTAAGAATTTCTTTAGGACAGCGGGATTCATTTTGATCCAATTTTGCATGTTGCCTCTAGCCCAAGTGCTTTGTCTTTTAGCATATTGTCTAGTCTTTATTGATATTTTCTCGATAACTTGATCAATTCCAATTTTTTTTTGGATATATTGATTAATCTCATTAATTCCAATAGCTTTGTGGGCTGTCTTATCTTTACGAACTTTTATTTTAATAAACCTTTTTACCTCCAGCACGGCTCCTTTTTTGATCATTTCTTTAGCTCTTAAACTAATTCTATCTAAAAGCTCATTTCTAGGAAAATCTATATAAATCTTATAAAAATCTTTCTTTTCATAATTAGATTTAGTTTTTTTAAACCAATCATAAATGGAACTTTTAGTAAATGACTTAACCTCGTAAGCTCTTATACATCTTTGAGTATCTGAGTAATTGAGATTATATTTAACTAGGGGATCTAACTTTATTAACCTTGAAAAAAATCTTTTAGGTCCAATCTTTTTATGTAACGATCTAATCTTTTCTCTAAATTTTACTGGAACGCTTGGAATATTAACTAAGCCATCGGTTAATGCCTTAAAATACAAACCTGTACCACCAACTATAATTGGGACTTTTTTCCTTTTTTTTAAATTTAAAATTTTTTGATCAATTAATTTTAACCAATCCCCTGTGGAAAAATTTTTTGTTACACTTTGGAAACCATACAAATGATGTTTAATTTTTTGATAATCTTTTTTAAAAGGTCTAGCAGACAAAACTTTAAGTTCTTTGTATACCTGCATGCTATCTGCATTTATTATTTCACCATCAATTTTTTTTGCTAGTTTAACTGCAAAATTAGATTTACCAGATGCCGTAGGTCCGTAAATTAAAATAATTTTGGATTTTAAATCCATAAATTAGTTTAATTTAACACCTATATATCTTCTTTGATTTTGATTATTGTAAATAACTAATAATATAGTTTTTTGATTAGTACTTAGAACTTTCTCTACTGCTTGATTTAAATCATTCACATTTCTTATTTTTTTCTTTTGAGCTTCTAAAATTATACTATTCAATTCTATAGAATTTAATAAAGGACTATTACTATCAATTTTTGTGACAACCAATCCACGAGTTTGATTTGGTAAATTTCTTGATTTTATATCTTCTTTTGAAACTTCTCTTACATTTATTTTTAATTTTTCAATTCTTAAATCTTTTGGTTCTGAGTTTTGTTCAGCGACCTTAAAATCCTCTGAAGTTTCTAATCTTCCTAAAGTAATTATTTTCGTAATTTCTTTTTTATTTCTCCAAATTTTTACTTCAACTTTCTTACCTACTTCTGTTCTTGCAACAATCATCGGAAGTTGTTTCATTTCTTGAATTCTTTGTCCGTCAAATTCTAAAATTATATCTCCAGCTTTAACACCTCCTTTATCAGATGGACTGTTTGCAGCTACACTAGCAACCAATGCTCCTCTTGGTTTATCTAACTTTTCGACTTCTGCAATTTCTTTTGTAACGTCTTGAATTCTTACTCCCAGCCATCCTCTTTTTGTTTCACCAAATTTAATCAATTGATCAATTACAATTTTTGCACTATTTGATGGTATAGAAAAACCAATTCCAATTGATCCACTTCTTCCTAAGATAGCTGTGTTAATTCCAATGACATCTCCATTCATATCAAAAAGTGGACCTCCAGAATTACCTTGGTTAATAGAAGCGTCTGTTTGAATATAATCTTCATATCTACTTAAACCGATAGAACGATTTCTTGCTGAAATTATCCCAGAGGTTACTGTTCCACCTAGTCCAAAAGGGTTTCCAATTGCAATTACCCAATCACCAATTCTTGCTTTATCCGAATTACCAAATTTAACTGGAATAAATTTTTCATCAGTTTCTAATTGTAACACAGCAATATCAGATAAAGGGTCTGACCCTAACACCTTTGCTTTAAATTCCTTGTCTCCATTAACTCTAATAATAATGTCTTTAGCATCTTGAATTACATGGTTATTCGTTACAACTATCCCTTTTTCATCAATTATAAAACCAGAGCCTAATGCTGCAGATGGTCTCTCTTGTGGTGTTCCAAATTCTTTAAACATATCCTCAAATGGTGATCCCGGAGGAAATTGAAAAGGAAATTGATTTGGTTGAGTTTTAACGATTGTTGTTGTTGAAATATTAACTACTGATGGCATTAGCTTCTCTGCTAAATCCGCAAATGAGCCTGGATAATCTTTTGAAAAAGAAATGGATTGAAAATTTAAGATTAATATTATTGATAATAAGAATGTTTTGATTTTTTTCATTTAATTTTTTGTATAATAAATAATAATAAAACCTATTATAGCAAAGATTAATCCTCCAGTTCTTAATTGACTGACCTTTACTAATTCTAACTTCTTTAACATATTTTTCATTTTTGATGGAAATATGGCATATAAAATACCTTCAATGAATAAGAATAGACCAAATGCAATGATCAATTCCTTCATTTGAAAATTTAATTTGATTTAGGTTTTATATTTCCAAAGAATTTAAAAAACTCACTATCAGGAGATAAAATCAGTGATGTCTCTCCTCCAATTAAAGCTTTTTCATAAGCTTGCATAGCTCTATAAAATGCAAAAAATTCAGGGTCTTGGCCAAAAGCACCAGCAAAGATATTATTTCTTTTACCATCTCCTTCACCCTTCATTATCTCTGATTTTTTTTGAGCATCTGCGAGTATTACGGTAACCTCTTTATCTGCAGTTGAAGTAATAGTTACAGCCATCTCTGCTCCTCTTGCTCTAAATTCTTTTGCTTCTCTTTCCCTTTCAGTTTGCATTCTTCTAAAAATTGCATCACTGTTTGCTTGAGGAAGGTCAGCTCTTTTTATTCTCACATCATTAATTTTAATTCCAAAATTTTCAGCTTCATTATTTACACCTTCTTGTATTAAGGCCATCTGCTTGGTTCTATCTTCTGATAAAAGCGTTTGTAATTCTTGTTGACCTAAAACGTTTCTTATTCTCGAATTTATAATTGTTGCTAATCTTGATCTTGCAACTCTCTCATTTCCAACTGAAATATAAAATTTTAAAGGATCTACAATTTGAAATCTTGCAAAAGCATCAACAATTAATCTTTTTTGGTCAGATGCAATTACTTCTTCTGGTGGGGTATCTAGATTTAAAATTCTCTTATCTAAAAAAACAACGTTTTGGATAAATGGAATTTTAAAATTTAATCCTGGTTTTGAAATTATTCTTTTAGGATCACCAAATTGCAAAACAATAGCTTGGTTCACTTCTTTAACTATAAAGATTGAAAAATATGCTGTTGCAACAAGCAAAGCAATTATCCCAGCAATAACTTTTCCCATATTCATTTTAATTAGTCGCTTTCTTTTTACTTAGTTCTGGTAACGGAAGATAAGGAACTACTCCTGATCCTGCGTTTTTTTCTATGATAACTTTATCTATATCTGCTAGAACTTTTTCCATTGTTTCTAGATACATTCTTTCTTGAGTTACAGATTTTGCCATTTTGTATTCATTATAAATTGCTAAAAACCTGCTTGCTTCACCTTCTGCTTTTGCAACAACTTCTTTTTTATATGCTTCTGCTGCTTGAAGAATTTTTTGCGCTTCCCCACGAGCTCTTGGTATTACATCATTTGCATACGCTTCAGCTTCGTTTTTAGATCTTTCCATATCAGCTCTTGCAGCTTGTACATCTCTGAATGCATCAATTACTTGATCAGGTGGATCAGCTTTTTGAGTTTGAACTTGAGTTATTTGAATACCACTAGTGTATTCATCTAAAATTTTTTGAATAATCTCTTGAGTGTCAGTCTCTATTAGGGATCTTCCTTCTGTTAAAATTGGCTGAATATCTGATCTAGCAATTACTTCTCTCATTGCTGTCTCGGCTGCTGCTTTTACAGTTCCTTCAGGATCTTGAATTTTAAATAAAAAATTTCCAGCATCTTTGATTACCCAGAAAACAGAAAAATCTATATTAACAATATTTTCATCTCCTGTTAACATTAAGCTTTCTTGAGGAACATCAGCAACTCCACCTGAAGAGGAAAATCCACTATCTCTTTCAGACCTAAAGCCGATATCAATTCTATTAACTTTGGTGACTTTTGGAGTAAGTACTGACTCAACTGGAAAAGGTATATGATAATTTAATCCAGGCTGAGTTGTTTTTACAAATTTTCCAAATCTTAAAACTACACCTTGTTCATCAGGTAAAACTCTATAAAGGCCACTTGCAAGCCATACAAAACCTAAAATAATTAAAACTAAAATAGCCTGTTTACCACCAGAAGAACTTCCGCCTGGTAAAAATTTTTTTATTTTTTCTTGAAACTCTCTAATAATTTTTTCAATATCTGGAGGTGTAGGGCCTCTTCCTGATCCATTACCACTTCCGCCTCCTCCTGGGGGAGTTCCCCAAGGACTGCCACCTCTTTGTTGAAAATCGTCTGACATAGACATTCTATATAGTGTCTTTATATAGAAAAACAAGTTAAGATCTAAATATGCCAAAGGAAAAGCCTGAATTAAGTGACGCAATGCGAAAAAAAATGAGCGGTAAAAAGCTTGAGAAAAACCCCATTAAAGGAACAAAGTTTACAATAGCAATTTCAAGTGCAAAAGGAGGTGTAGGAAAATCTACCTTTGCAACAAACTTAGCATTAGCACTTAAAAATATTGGTTGCAAAGTAGGTTTGCTAGATGCGGATATTTATGGACCGTCTATTCCTAAGATGCTTGGTATTAATGAAAAACCTAAAAGCGATGGTGAAAAATTAGAACCAATTAAAAAATATGATATTCAGTGTATGTCAATTGGTTTCCTTACAGATCAAGAGACTCCAATGATATGGCGTGGACCTATGGTAACCAGTGCAATTAAAACTTTTACTCAAAAAGTAAATTGGCAAGATTTGGATTTTATAATTGTAGATATGCCTCCTGGTACAGGAGATACTCAACTTACTTTTGCACAAGATATTAAAATGGATGGTGCAATTATAGTTTCTACTCCTCAGGAAGTTGCCTTACTTGATGTCAAAAGAGGAATTAAAATGTTTGATAAATTAGGAGTTAAAATTTTAGGTTTAATTGATAACATGAGCTTTTTTACTGGTGATGATGGAAAAAAGTATAAAATTTTTGGTGAAGGTGGTGTCAAAAAAACTGCTGATGAATTTAAAAAAGAGTTCTTAGGAGAAATACCAATAGATCCTAAGGTTGGAAAATCAGGAGACGAGGGCATGCCTATTGTAGAGTCTGATCCTACTAATGAAGTTTCTAAAATATACTTAAATTTTGCTAATAAGATTAAATCAACTTATCTTTAAGATCAAAAGCTTCCATTAATTCATTCCATTCTCGTTTTGAAAGACCAGAGTCTTCCATCGAAATGGACTCACCTTTAATTAATTTCTGGATAATAACTTTTCCTTTTGCAGAAACTTCTGTTCCACCAACTCTATAATCCAAAAAAGCATCATAAGTAATTGGGACCCATTTTTTTACAGTGTCTAACATTATATCTGCGTAAACTCTTATTTCATATTGAGCATGACTGTCAGCTCTTAATCTTAAAAAATTCATCAAATTTAACAAGTCTGTTTTCCAATACCATTGGGTATATGTATTCAAAGTCAAATTCATCCTTGCTAATTCTCTAGCTAAACCTTTTTTATTTTCATCAATGGTTGATCCGTCGTACCTCTCATTGAGCATTGTCTCATAGTTATCATAAGTTCTCTCAGCATCATTTTTCAAAAGTTCTAAAACTTCTTTAGCTTGTTGTCCCTCAAGTACATCTCCTCTACCTTGTCTGTTACTTGTTGATTGTGCAGCAAGATTATCAGACGTTGGTAAATAAAATTCCTTATCTAAAATAGAATATCTTGCAGAATACTCGTTAACATTAGCAGTTCTATGTCTTATCCATTGACGAGCAATAAATATTGGTAATTTAACATGATATTTTATTTCACACATTTCAAATGGAGTACTATGCCAATGACGCATCAAATATTTTATTAAACCTTTATCTGTAGAAACTTGTTTTGTTCCTTTACCATAGGAAACTCTAGCAGATTGTACTATTGAAGTATCATCACCCATATAATCAACAACTCTTACAAATCCATGATCTAATGCTGGAAGAGCTTCATAAAGTATCTTTTCTAGCTCTTGAACTGTAACTCTTTTAGTCGAATTGCTTTGAGATTGTTGATTCTTTATTTCTGCTGATTGTTCTTTAGTTAATTTCATGATTGTTATTGAATCTCTTGTGATTCCTTTTATATTAATAAGGTTGGTTTTCCAACTATGACGATAAACGAATTTCGTAATAACCATCGCGGACGTGGGGGCAGTACCCACCACCTCCACCATTTACAACTTATGGGGGTGAACCAGAATCGACGGATGACTAAAGGCTATTCTTTTGTTCGGAATTGCTCCTCCGTAAAGGGCTAATTTATAACTGCTAACGAAAGTTACGCAATTGCTGCTTAATTAACTTTGTTAATTAAGTAAACGGGGTCCGGGGCACCTGGCAACAGAACGCCCCCATAAAAAAGTATTTTTGTCGCTGATGATTTTAAAAATTTATTTAGAAAAAATTTACTTTAAGGTATAGGAAATCTTCAATGAAAATCAAATTAAATTTTATCTATATAATTATAATAACTTTTTTAATTTCTTTATTAATCTTTGGTTATCTTCTTAACCAAAAAAGTTCAGCATCAAAAAAAAATGAAATTTCAAGCATGATGCAGCAATTAAAAACTAGAAATACTCAAATTGCTGAAATTCAAAAAAATTTATTTAAAAACGATAAAAATATAAATGATTTAATAAATCAAAAAAAAATTAACTTTAAAAAAGTCGTTAATGATAAAGAGCTAGCTGGTTTTGATAATTACTTTTTTTCCAAATATACAACTAATGATATATTATTTATTGGAAACCGAAGAGCTATTGGTACTGGGTATATTGATTTTTATAACAAAGATAAAAAATTGTTATTGGCAACATACGATGGGATTTTCGCGTATTCCGAAATAGATAACTTAATAAATTTTCAAAAAATTAACTCTAATATTAATTCATTGATTAAATATGAAAAATTTTACTTACATGAACAATATGGAATTAAAGATATTTTCATAGATAAGGACACTCTTTATGTAGCTTATATAGGAAATAAAAAAGATAACTGTTATGATTTAAAAATTATTACTTCTAAATTAAGTGAGACATATTTAGATTTTCAGTTGTTCTACCAAACATCCAATTGTGTTGACAAAAATAATAATCATGGATTTTGGGCACATCAAGGTGCAGGAGGAAGGATTACTAAAATAGATAATTTTCATCTTTTATTTACCACAGGAGATTTTAGAAATAGACCTCTGGCACAAAACAAGGAAAGTAATTATGGAAAGATTTTAAAAATTAACATCCAAAATAACGAAGCTGAAGTTATTTCTATGGGTCATAGGAACCCTCAAGGGCTATATTATAGTAAAAATTTTAATTTTGTATTATCGACTGAACATGGCCCTAAAGGAGGAGATGAGATTAATATAAATCATAAGCCATTTTTAAATATAAAAAACTTTGGTTGGCCAATATCCTCTTACGGCGAACACTATTACAAACATTATTCAAAAGAAATATTATCAGAGGCACCATTAAACAATTCTCATAGGAAGTATGGATTCGAAGAACCTATTAAATATTTTGATCCTTCTATAGGTATAAGTGAAGTAATTCCTTTCAACAAAAATGATAGCGAGTTTTTAATTGGTGCAATGGGTAATGAAATTAAAGAACAGGATTTAGGTATACATTATATTCAACTTAATAAAAAACGAGTTAAAATTATTAACCATAAATTTATCCCTTTAAATGAAAGAGTAAGAGATATGATAATTTCTAAAGATAAAAAAATAATAATTATGTTTTTAGAAACTACAAGCTCTTTGGCGGTTTTAAGAAAAAAATAGTTATTACAATAAAAGATATTTATTATTAATTTATTTTTTTATTTCAGCTTGAGCTGCTGCAAGTCTTGCAATAGGGACTCTATAAGGAGAACAGGAAATATAATTTAGTCCCACTTTTGAACAAAAAAATATACTCTCTGGATCACCACCGTGTTCGCCACATATACCTAATTTAATTTTTTTATTTTGTTTTTTACCTTTAGCTACTGCTATTTCTACAAGATCTTTTACACCTTCATCAATAGAGACAAATGGGTCTATTGTGAATATTTTATTCTCAATATAGTCATTTAAAAACTTACCACTATCATCTCTGCTAATCCCAAAAGTAGTTTGAGTTAAATCATTTGTACCAAAGCTAAAAAATTCAGCATGTTTTGCAATGTCTTTTGCTTTGATGGCAGCTCTGGGTAATTCAATCATAGTACCAACTAAAAAATCAATTTTAATTTTATTTTCTTTTTGTACTTGTTTTGCTATCTTAATTACAAGATCCTTCATTATTTTTATTTCTACTTCTGTTGACACAAGTGGGATCATTATTTCTGGAAATGCGGAAATTTTTTTATTTTTCTTTAAATCTGATAATGCTTCAAAAATTGCCCTACACTGCATCTCATAAATTTCTGGGAAAGATATCCCTAATCTACAACCTCTATGACCAAGCATTGGGTTTTGCTCGTGTAATTCCTCGATTCTTGTCTCAACTTCTTTTGCATTGGTCCCAACAACATTCGCTACTTCTAATATCTCTCTATTAGATTTCGGTAAAAATTCGTGCAGAGGGGGATCAAGTAAACGAACTGTTACTGGAAGTCCATGCATGATTTTAAATATTTCAATAAAATCTTTTTTTTGATGTGGTAAAAGCTTTTTAAGAGCTCTAGCTCTATCTTCTTGGGTTTTAGATAAAATCATTTCTCTCACAGATAAAATTCTCTCTTCATCAAAAAACATGTGCTCAGTCCTACAAAGTCCAATCCCCTCTGCTCCAAAATCTCTAGCTGTTTTGGTGTCTAAGGGTGTTTCAGAGTTTGTTCTTACCTTTAATTTTCTTACATTGTCTGCCCACCTCATTAGTTTTGAAAAATCCCCTGAAATTTCTGGTTTTACGGTGGGAACATCTCCTAGGATTATTCTTCCTGTAGAACCATCTATGGTAATTACATCCCCTTCTTTAACTTCTGCAGATGAAGTTTTAAAAATTTTTTGTTCATAGTTGATATCAATTTCACTAGAGCCAGAAACACAAGGCCTACCCATTCCTCTTGCAACTACTGCTGCATGACTAGTCATTCCACCTCTGGCTGTTAAAATTCCTTTAGCTGCATGCATTCCTTGAATATCTTCTGGAGACGTTTCTACTCTTACTAAAATAGTGTCTTGCATCATGTCATTAAGTCTTTGTGCCTCTTCTGAAGAAAAGACTACTTTACCACTTGCAGCACCAGGTGATGCAGGTAAACCATTTGCAATTACTTGAATAGAACTTTTTTCATCTAAAGTTGGATGAAGCAATGTATCCAAAGAGTTTGGGTCAATCCTTAATATAGCTTGATTTTTTGAAATTAATTTTTCTTTAACCATATCTACTGCTATCTTCACAGCTGATTTTGATGTTCTTTTCCCAGAACGAGTTTGTAAAATCCAGAGTTTTTTATTTTCAACAGTAAATTCTACATCTTGCATATCCTTATAGTGTTTTTCTAATTTTTTTAAGATCTTAAATAATTCCGAATAAACTTTAGGCATCGACTCTTCCATGGATGCTTCTTTAACTTTAGCTTCTTTTTTTGCTTTTTTTGTTATGTACTGTGGTGTTCTTGTCCCAGCAACAACATCTTCACCTTGAGCATTAATCAAATATTCTCCATAAATATCGTTTGATCCATCAGAAGGATTTCTTGTAAAAACTACACCAGTAGCACAATCATTTCCCATATTTCCAAATACCATTGACTGTACATTCACTGCAGTTCCCCATTCAGAAGGTATCTGATTTAATTTTCTATAAACTTTTGCTCTTTTACTCTCCCAAGAAAGAAATACTGCACTTATTGCACCTAGTAATTGTTGATTAACATCTTGCGGAAATTCTTTATTTGTTTTTTCTTTAACAACATTTTTAAAATCTTTTATTAGTCCATCCCAATCATCTTCATCTAAATCAGTATCTAGTAACACTCCTTTGGTTAGCTTATAATTTTCTATTAATTCCTCAAAATGGTAACCTTCAACACCCATTACAACGTTACCATACATTTGAATAAATCTTCTGTAGCTATCTTTGGCAAATCTACCATTTGAAGTCTTGTTTGCTAAAGCAATTACGGTTTTATCATTTAAACCAAGATTAAGAATTGTATCCATCATGCCAGGCATCGAAACTCTAGCCCCAGATCTTACAGATAATAAAAGTGGATTTTTTAAGTCTCCAAATTTTTTTGATACGTCCTTTTCAATTACTTTTAACTCTTTTTTAATTTGGTTAATTAATTTAGAATTTAATTTCTTTTTATCTTTATAAAAAACTTCACAAACCTTAGTAGAAATTGTAAATCCTGGTGGTACTGGAAGTCCCATTCTTCCCATTTCTGAAAGGTTAGCACCTTTTCCACCCAAAAAATTTTTAGGATTTTTAATTTTTTGTGTATCTTTCGATTTAAAATTTAAAATTAGTTTATTCATTATTTATTTTCAATAATTGAAAGTTTATAAAATTTTGAAATGTTTTACATAACATATTAATAAGTTCCAATCTGTTTTTTCGTAAAGTTTCATTTTCTTCATTAACTTTGACATTGTCAAAAAATTCGAAAATATCTTTCTTTGCACCTGCCAAAATCGTTAATGATTGTTCATAGTTTTCATCGTTATTAATATTTGAATAGTATTTTTTAATCTCATTAATCTTTTTATATAAATTTTTCTCAATATCTGTTTTAAAAATACCAGGATCAGTTGTATTGGTCATTTCTATTTCACTATTTTTCAATTCATTATCTAATATATTTGATGCTCTTTTATAACTTGAGATAATATCTATTCCTTGTTGGTTATTAATAATCTTATTTAGTCGGTTCGCTTTTTCATAAGATGAGAATAAATTATTTAGTGAAAAAGAAGAGATAGTAGCTTCAATTATGTCAAGACGGATTTTTTTTTCTTTCATGTAATATCTAAATCTATCTTTTAAAAAATTATGTAACTCTTTCTGTAAATTTTGATTATTTAAATTATAACCTTGTTCTTGATATAAACTTGTAGAATAACTTAATAGATCATTTACTTTAAAATTTTTTTTATTTTCAATTATTGTTCTAATAATACCAAGCGCAGTGCGTCTTAATGCAAATGGATCTTTTGAACTTGTAGGTTTTTCGTTAATTCCAAAAAAACCAACTAAAGTGTCTATTTTATCTGAAACAGATAAAGCAACACTAAAAGGTTTTTTGGGAGTTTGAGTATCCAAACCAATTGGTAAATATTGTTCAGTTATTGCTAATGAAACATCTCTATCAAAACCTTGGTGTAAGGCAAAATATCCACCCATAATTCCTTGAAGCTCAGGAAATTCTCCGACTAAATTGGAAGTTAAATCTGTTTTACAAATTGAAGCTGACAATTCTACTTTTTCTTTACTAATCAACAACTCATCAGAAATAATTCCACCCAATTTTCTCAATCGTTGAACTTTGTCAAAATATGTTCCTAATCCTTTGAAAAAATTCATTAATTTTAATTCAGAAATTTTTTTAACTAAATTTTGAGTTTTATCTTTATTCCAAAAAAATTCTGCATCACTAAGCCTTGCCTCAATAACTCTTTCATTTCCAATCTTTATCAGTCCTTTTTGATCTTTTTTGTTTGAGACAATTAAAAATTCATTTGTAATCACACCATTATTATCAAAGGTTGGAAAGTATTTTTGATGAGATTGCATAGTTAAAGTTAAAATCTCTTTTGGAATAGATAAAAATCTTTTATTAAAGCTACACAATAAAACATTTGGGTTATCTACTATATTTATTACTTCATCAAATAATTTTGGGTTATCTTTAATAGTTAGTTTTCTTTTATTAAGTATTTTTGAAAATTCTCTTTTTATAAACTCTTTCCTTTTATCTTGATCTATAAGTGATCCTTGTTTTTTAAAATATTTTTCATAGGATTTAAAGTTTGTAAAATTCTTTTTTTTTTCCTCAAAATCTTTATCAATATAAGTAGAACTTGAAGATGATAAATGATGAAATTCAAAATTAAGTGTTTTTTTATCGAATAAAGACAATATTGATTTCAAAGGTCTTCCCCAATTGAGATCAAATTCTCCCCATTTCATAGATTTTTTCCACTGGTAATTTTCAAGTAATTTAGGAATAAACTCGATCAATAAATCACTTGTTTTTAATGATTTAGATTTTGTTTTATAAAAATAAAACTGACCTTTTTCAGTTTCATTTTTAAATAGATCTTTTTTTTCTATATTGTTTGACCTAATAAAACCCTCTAATGCTTCTTCAGGAGCACTAGTCTTTGGACCTCTTATTTTTTCAGAGGCTATTTTGATTTGTTTATCTAAATTTTCAAAAACTATTATTAATCTATTGGGTGTGGATAATGAAAAACATTTTTTTGATTTAATTGATTTTTCTAAAAAAAAATTTTGAAATTCTTCTAAAAGTTTATTTCGCAAGTTTTTTTGAAGTCCTGCTGGAATTTCCTCACTAAATAACTCTAAAAAAAATTCTGCCATCTCAAATTTGAGTATCAATCCATATTGCAGCAGCAGACTTTGTAATTTCTCTTATCCTTCCAATATATTCTGCTCTTTGAGCAACACTAATTGCTTTTCTGGCATCTAATATATTAAATATATGACTTGCTTTTAAACATTGATCATAAGCTGGTAAAGAAATTTTTTTTTCTACTAATGATTTAGCCTCACCCTCAAACATATCAAACATTTTAAAAAGGTTTTCTGTGTTCGCATGGTCAAAATTATAGGCAGAAAATTCTTTTTCTGATTGATGAAAAACTTCCCTATATTCAACATTGTCATTGTTCCAAATTAAATCATAAACATTCTTTTTTTCTTGAGTGAACATACAAATTCTTTCTAAGCCATATGTTATTTCAACTGAAACTGGTTTACATTCAAACCCAGCCATTTGTTGGAAATATGTAAATTGGGTTATTTCCATACCGTCACACCATACCTCCCAACCCAGACCAGCAGCCCCTAATGTTGGACTCTCCCAATCATCTTCAACAAATCTGATATCATGATTTTTATGATCAATACCAATTACTGATAAACTATTTAAGTATAGTTTTTTTATATTTGATGGAGATGGTTTTATAATTACTTGAAATTGATAATAATGCTGAAGTCTATTTGGATTATCTCCATATCTTCCATCTGTCGGTCTTCTTGAAGGCTGAACATAAGCAGCTTTCCATGGTTTAGGGCCAAGAGATCTTAAGGTCGTTGCAGGATGAAATGTTCCAGCTCCAACCTCCATATCATAAGGTTGTAAAATTATACAACCTTGTTTGCTCCAAAACTTTTGTAAATTTAAAATTGTATCCTGAAAAGTTTGGAACTTTACTTTTTTTTTACTATTTTTAGAGACCATATCTTTGCCATACAGATTTTTCATCTAATATATTTGCGAGTTGATCGACATGATCATTCGATGATGATAATTTTTTACTTAACCACCCTTTTGATTTTTCAAATTTTTTAATTACTAAATCTTCTCCAAATTTTTCTTTTAATATTTGATTAGCATCACCAATTTCATCTATTAAACCAAGAGACTTGGCTCTACGTCCTGACCAAAATTCTCCTGAAAACAGCTCTACCTCTGTTTTTTTTAATTTTGAGCCTCTACTTTTTTCAACAACATCAATAAAATCTTTGTGTAAATCTAACTGAATATTTTTAAGTCTATCGATATCTTCTTTTTTTTCATCAAGAAAAGGATCTAGAGTACTTTTATTTTTACCTGCAGTATGAACTCTTCTTTCAACTCCAATTTTCTTTATAAGTTCTGTAAAACCAAAAGAAGAATAAATCACTCCAATAGAACCAATAATAGAACTTGAGTTTGCATATATTTCGTCTCCAGCACATGCAATTAAGTACCCTCCTGAAGCAGCAACATCTTCAGCAAAAACAATAACCTTTTTTTTATTTTTTTTGGCCTTCTGTCTTATAAAGTTATAAATCAAATGAGATTGGACAGGAGAACCCCCTGGTGAATTTATAGTAATTGCAACACATGGTGCTTTTTTTAAGGAGAAAGCTTTTGAAATAATCTCTTCTTGACCTGAAAAATCGATACCTTGTTTAAACTTTCCAACATTTCCTATTACTCCACTTAATTTTATATGTGGGATAATTTTTTTCTTTTTTAAAAAAGAGAACATTTTTAACCTTTATAGAATTTTTAATTGAATATAAAGACATCTTATAATTGAAGATTCAGGTGCGTCAATTGATAAGTAATAAATACAAACTTATTATACTAGTTTGTTCACATAAATGGGAACTGTAATTCAGCTAAAAAACCAAATTAATAATTCTTATTTTCAACTTAAAGACTCAGTTGAAGATAAATTGCTACTCGTAGAGGACAAGATAAAGTCAAAACTTGTAAGTAAAGTTGAGTTAGTTCAAAAAATGACTGAATACCATCTTGAAACTGGCGGCAAAAGATTAAGAGCCTTATTAACCTTAGGTTCAGCTAAAATGTGTGGTTACTCAAAAGGTACAAGAGACATTAATCTTGCAGCCTGTGTTGAGCTAATTCATGCTGCCACTTTAATGCATGATGACGTTATAGATAATGGTGCCTTAAGAAGAGGTAAAAAAACCTTAAACAAAGTTTGGGATAATTACTCCTCAGTATTGGTTGGAGATTATTTGCTAAGTAGATGTTTTGAAATGATGGTGGAGGATGGAAATATAGAAGTATTAAAGTTACTATCTTCAACTTCTTCAAAAATTGCTCAAGGAGAAATATTACAACTACAACATCAGGGAGAAGTTGATATGTTAGAGGAAACATATTTAAAAATTATATCAGCAAAAACTGCTGAGTTGTTTGCTGCAGCTACTAAGGTAGGAGCTATATTATCTGATATGCAAACTAAAGAAAAGGAAGCTTTAGAATTTTACGGAAGAAATCTGGGCTTAACATTTCAAATAGCTGACGACACTTTGGATTATAATTCAGAAATTAAATTGTTTGGAAAAAAAATTGGACAAGATTTTTACGAAGGTAAAATAACCCTTCCTATAATTTTATTATTTCAAAAAGCTGATAATCAAGAGAGAGAAAAACTGAAAGATATTTTTTCTAAAAGTTTAAGAAATAAGAATGATTTAGATTACACTTTATCCTTAATAAAAAAATATGATATAATTAAAGCGTGCTATCAAAAAGCCCAGCACTATATTAACCTAGCCTCAAATTCTTTATCGGTATTTAAAGACTCTAACGAAAAAAATATTCTTGAAAATTTAACTTCTTTTAGTTTATCGAGAAATTTTTAAGGACTTAAAAGGCTTTTTTCCCAATTATTATTATTGTCTAGAGTATACTTCAGCCTTTCATGTATTCTATTATCTCCATCTAACCAAAATTCGATACTTGATGGTTTTAAATTCCAGCCAGACCAGTGATCTGGCCTTGGTACTTTGTCTTTATCATTATATTTTTTTTTGAAATTTTCTAAATTATTTAGAAGTTCATCCCTACTTTTTAAAATACTACTTTGTTTAGAGGCCCACGCTCCTATTCTGCTTTCATAAGCCCTGGTGCTAAAATAATCGTCTGCTATTTTATCATCTACTTGATTTAGTTTTCCAACAATTCTAATTTGTCTTAATAAGCTTTTCCAATGAAAACACATTGTAGCATTTGGATTTTCTTTTAATTCTTTACTTTTTTGGCTTTTTAAATTTGTGTAGAAAATGAAACCATCTTTATCAAAACCTTTAAGTAAAACCATTCTAACTGATGGAACTCCATTTTTGCTGGCAGTCCCTAAAGCCAAAGCATTTGGATCATTCATTTCTCTCTTTTTTGCCACTTCAAACCATTCCTCAAATAGTTGAAATGGATCATCAAGATCAAGAAAGCATTTATTTAGGCCTAGTGAGTTTTTTTGATTCATAATTTTAACAAAATAATCTATATAATATAAATAATGTCATTTAATACATTTGGAAAGTTTTTTCGTTTCACTACTTGGGGAGAGTCCCATGGGCCAGCTATTGGCTGTATTATTGACGGTTGTCCTCCTTTAATTCAACTAAAAGAACAAGATATTCAAAAAGAATTAGATAAAAGGAAACCAGGACAATCAAAATTTACCACCCAAAGAAAAGAGGGAGATAAAGTTCAAATTCTTTCTGGGGTCTTTGAAGGCAAAACAACTGGAACTCCCATATCACTGATAATTTATAACGAAGATATGCGTTCAAACGATTATAAGGATATTAAAGATAAGTTTAGACCTGGGCATGCAGATTTTACATATTTCAAAAAATATGGAATTAGAGATTATAGAGGAGGAGGAAGATCATCCGCCAGAGAAACAGCAGCAAGAGTTGCTGCAGGTGCTATTGCTAAAAAAGTTTTGGAAAATAAATTAGGTAAAAAATTTAAGATTTCTGCTGCAGTAACACAGCTTGGAATTCTTGGCTGTGATACAACAGAATGGGATGATAAAATAATCTATAAAAATCCATTTTTTTGTCCCGATAAGTCAATGTTAAAAATATGGGAGAAATATCTTTTAAATGTTAGGAAAGCAGGGTCTTCTTGTGGAGCAATAATTGAAGTAAGAGCTAATGGAATTCCAGCTGGTTTAGGTGCACCAATTTACTCAAAATTAGATTCTGATATTGCTTCAGCTATGATGAGTATTAATGCTGTTAAAGGAGTAAATATTGGCTCAGGAATGAACTCTGCTCAATTATCTGGAGAAGAAAATTCTGATGAAATTTCACAAACTAAAAAGAAGTTAAAATTTAATTCAAATAATGCAGGAGGAATACTTGGAGGTATATCTTCTGGACAAGAAATAATTGTATCATTTGCAGTGAAACCTACTTCTTCAATTTTAAAGAGTAGAAAAACAGTAAATAAACTTGGAAAAAATACTACCATATCTGTAAAAGGAAGGCATGACCCATGTGTAGGCATAAGAGCGGTCCCAGTGGGTGAGGCTATGCTTTCATGTGTTTTATTAGATCATTACTTAATGAATAAAGCTCAGTGCGGTTAATGTAAATTATTTTTGTTTTTGTAAAACAATATTAGAATTCAATAGATCAAGAACTTTTTCTTCGATTGAATCAGAGTCTAGATTAGCTATTTTGTACATATTTTCAGGTGTATCTTGATCAATAAAAATATCTGGTAAATTCATTGATCTAAATTTTAAATTATTATCCATTAAACCTTTTTTGGTTAAAAAATTAACGACATGAGAACCAAATCCACCTATAGAACCTTCCTCAATAGTCATTATAGCTTCATGTGTGGTTGCAAGTTGCCAAAGTAAATTTTCATCTAAAGGTTTTGCAAATCTTGCATCAACAATTGTTATGTCTATTCCTTTTTTTTTTAAATTTTCAGCTGCTTTTAAAGTTTCATTTAATCTTGCTCCAAAATTTAAGATAGCTAATTTTTTTCCTTCTTTAATAATTTTTGATTTACCTATCTCTATCTTCTCGTTAATTGAAGGTAAAACAGAACCTAATCCAATACCTCTTGGATATCTAAATGCACAGGGTCTATCGTTTATTTCTGTTGAGGTATTTATCATTCTTACTAATTCAGCCTCATCACTAGCTGCCATAACTACAAAATTGGGCAATGTCGATAAGTAAGTTGTATCAAAACTTCCTGCATGGGTTGGTCCATCTGCACCTACTAAACCTGCTCTATCTATTGCAAATCGTACTGGTAAACTTTGAATGGCTACATCGTGAACAACTTGATCATAAGCCCTTTGAAGAAATGTTGAATATATTGCTGCGTAAGGTTTAAAATTTTCAGTTGCTAAACCAGCAGCAAACGTAACTGCATGCTGTTCTGCAATTCCTACGTCAAAAGTTCTTTCTGGAAATTCTTTACGGAAACTATTTAAACCAGTCCCATCAGGCATCGCAGCGGTAATAGCAACTATTTTACTATCTTTTTTTGCATGTTGGATCAAAGTATCTGCAAATACTTTAGTATATGATGGTGTCTTGTTGATGCTTTTAATTTGCTCTCCAGTTTTTACGTTAAACTTTGAAACTCCATGATAGTTGTCTTTTGCTTGCTCAGCGAATGAATATCCTTTTCCTTTTTTTGTTTTGATATGAATTAAAATCGGTCCCTCATGCTTTGAGTCCTTAGCATTTCTTAAGATTGGAACTAAAGAGCTTAAATCATGCCCATCAATTGGGCCAATATAATAAAATCCTAGTGAACTAAATAACGTACCACCTGTTACAGCAGATCTAAGCAAGTCTTCAGCTTTGCCTGCTTTTGCGCTAAATCGTTTTGAAAAAGCAGATGTAATTAATTTTATAGTTTCTCTCAGACTAAAATAAATTTTACCTGAAAAAATTTTAGCTAAGTAAGTGCCCATTGCTCCAACAGGTCTAGCTATAGACATGTCATTATCATTTAATATGACAATCATTTTAGTTTTAGTTGCGCCAGCATTGTTCATGGCTTCATAAGCCATACCTGCACTGATGGCTCCATCACCAACAACTGCAATAACATTATCAGACTTATTTGAAAGTCTATTAGCTTCAGCTATACCTAAGGCTGAGGAGATTGAAGTTGAACTATGTGCTGCACCAAAAGGATCATATTCACTTTCTAATCTTTTTGTAAAGCCCGATAGGCCGCCTCCTTGCCTCAATGTTCTTATTTTATCTTTTCTTCCAGTCAAAATTTTATGTGGGTAACACTGATGCCCTACATCCCAAATTAATTTGTCATTAGGGGTATTAAAAATAAAATGAAGCGCAACACTTAGCTCAACAACTCCAAGGCTTGCTCCTAAGTGACCTCCAGTAACGGATACTGCATCAATCATTTCCTCTCTTAATTCATCAGCTACTTTTTGTAACTTCGACTCAGGTATCTTCTTTAAATCTGAAGGAAAATTTATTTGATTTAAAAATTCATATTCTTTTTTCATTTATTCCTATTCAAAATATAATTTAAGGTCTCTGATAAATCTTTTGATTTTGAACCATATTTTTTCAATTTATTATTAATTTTAAAAATTAATTTATTTGCATATTTAATAGTATTTTTATGTCCTAGTAAACTAATTAGAGTTGCTTTGCCCTTCTTTTTATCTTTTCCAGTTTTTTTTCCTGCTGTCAATAAATTGCCTTTATGATCAATTAAATCATCAGCAACTTGAAATAATAATCCAATGTCTAAACCTAAATTTTCGAATTTCTTAATTTCACTCTTATTTTTTTTTTTTAAAATTAAAGGTACTGAGCAGCAAAAACTAAATAATTTACCAGTTTTTTTTATTTCCATTTCAAGGATTCTTTTTTTTAGATACTTTCTTATGCTCATAACTTAAGTCTAAATATTGTCCCCCAGCAATTCCAATATGGCCTGCACATTCTGAAAGTTTATTTACAAGATCAACTTTTATAGCTTGAGAAGTATTTAAATCTTTATGAGTCAAAATTTCAAACGCCATAGTTAAAAGTGAGTTTCCAGCTAAAACAGCTGTTGATTCACCAAATTTAATATGTGTCGATTGTTTACCTCTTCTAATTGTATCATTATCCATGCAAGGCAAGTCATCATGAATTAAAGAGTAAGCATGTATACACTCAATAGCAGAGCCTATCATTATTAATGTTTTGTAGTCTATTTTAAATATTAACCCAGCATCAATCAGAATTTTTGATCTAACTTTTTTGCCACCAGAAAATAAACCATATTTCATTGGTACTATTAATTCAGATTTTTTTTGTTTTTTTATAAAACCTTTTAAAAAAAAATCAGTATCTTTAGCTATTTTATTTAGTGTACTTTGCATCTTTTTCATTAAAAATCTTTGTAATCTTTTCTTTAGTTTTTATATTTATATCTTTTATATTTCTTTGAAACTTCTTCTCAATTATATTGTTAAGTTTAATAAGATTTTGATAGTTTTCCATAGAATTTTCCAGATCTTTTTGGTTTTCTAAATATTCGATCATTTTATTTGCTTCATTAGTTAGTTCCTCTAGAGATAGGGAACTATAATCATTTGGTAAATTTTTATCTTTCATATAATACTCTGAGATAATACATGAAAATTAATCTTACAAATATTAAAAAAGCTATAAAACACTTAAATAAAGATGAGTGTGTAGCCATACCTACCGAGACTGTTTATGGTTTATCAGGAAATGCATACTCAAATAAAGCTTGTGAAAAAATATATAAATTAAAAAAAAGACCAAAAAATAACCCTCTTATAGTTCATTATCACAACAATATACAATTAAGAACAGATTGTAATTTTGATAATAGATTTTTGGACTTATATAAAAAATTTTGTCCAGGTCCAATTACATTTATTTTAAACTTAAATAAAAGTTCAAGAATTTCTAAAATTGCAACCAACAAAAGAAACTCTTTGGCTATCAGATTTCCCAAACATCCTGTTACAAGAGCTTTATTAAAAAAACTGAAATTTCCTCTGGCAGCACCAAGTGCTAATTTATCCTCAGAGGTAAGTGCTGTAAGATCAGCAGACATAAAAGAGGATTTTGGAAATAAAATTAAATATATCTTAGAAGGTGGAAAATCTAAAATAGGTCTAGAGTCTACAATAATCGATCTTAGAAAAGAACCAAAAATCTTAAGGGTAGGAGGTTTAGAAATTAGTAATATTGAAAAAGCATTAAATCAAAAAGTAAAAGTAAAAAATAATCCATTAAAGATTACTGCTCCAGGTCAATATAAGCTTCACTATTCTCCTGGAATTCCATTAAAGATGAATGTAAAAAAGGCAAAAGATAACGAGGCCTATATATTATTCAAAAAAATTAAAAAAGTAAAACCAAACTATTATTTTTTATCAAAAAAAGGTAATCTAAGAGAGGCTGCAAAAAATTTATATACAACTCTCAGAAAAATAAAAAAAAGTAAATTTAAATCTATTGTCGTTGGAAAGATTCCTAACAAAGGATTAGGTATAGCTATCAATGATAGATTGTTAAGAGCTTCAAAATTCTAATGCAAATTCCATTGGAAGTAATTGGATTATCAAAAATTTATAATAATAAAGATGCTGTTAAAGATATTTCTTTTAAAGTTAATAAAAATGAGATTATTGGAATACTTGGTCCTAATGGATGTGGAAAAACAACAACTATTGGAATGATTTTAGGATTATTAAAACCATCAAATGGTAAAGTGTTAATAAAGGGAATTGAAATTGAAAAAAAAAGAGTTGATTTATTAAACCATCTTAACTTCATATCACCTTATATTGAACTTCCAAAAAAATTAACAGTAAAACAAAATCTTGAAGTATATGGAAGACTCTATGATGTTAAAAACTTGAAAAAAGAAATAGAAAAACTCATAGAAAAACTTAGATTGAGTGAAATAATAAATAAACTTACAGGAGAGCTCTCTTCAGGTCAAAAAAATAGAGTCAGTCTTGCTAAATCAATAATTAATAATCCTGCAGTTTTACTGCTAGATGAACCAACGGCATCTCTAGATCCTGAGACAGGTGATTTTGTGAGAAGTTTTTTAGAAAGTTATCAAAAAGAAAACAAAGCGTCCATATTACTAGCATCACATAATATGTCTGAAGTTGAAAGATTATGTTCTTCAGTGCTGATGATGAATAAAGGATCAATAGTTGACAGTGGTAAACCAGAACAGTTAATCAAAAAACATGGACGAAAAAATATGGAAGAAGTTTTTTTGAAAATTACAAGAGAAAGAATATGAATTTTAATAAAATGTATGGTCTTTTTTTAAGACATTTCTATTTAATTAAAGGGTCTTTACCTAGAATTTTAGATTTAGTTTATTGGCCAACTATACAAATTATACTATGGGGATTCATTTCTAAGTTCTTTTCTATCTATAGTGACTATTACAGTAATACGCTTGGGGTAATTCTAACATGTGCAATTCTTTATGATATTCTTTTCAGATCTAGCATTAGCTTTAATATGCTTTTTTTAGAGGAAATATGGAGTAGAAATTTTACAAATCTTTTTATAGCTCCTCTTAAACTTAAAGAAATAATAGTATCACTAGTTTTTACAGCTTTGATAAGAACTTTAATTGGATTAGTACCAGCAATTATTTTAACTTCTCCATTGTTTGGAGTTTCAATTCTTAAATTAGGTTTACCACTATTATTATTATTTTTAAGTTTGTATATTTTTGGAATTACACTTGGTTTGTTTGTTAGTGCTGGTCTTATGAGATTTGGTCCTTCTTTTGAAAATATTGCTTGGTCATCTTTATTTTTATTAGCTCCTCTCGGTTGTATATATTATCCAATAGAGATCCTTCCTAATTTTTTTCAAATAATTGCCAAAGGATTACCTTTAGTCTATATTTTTGATGAAACAAGAAACATTCTTTTAAATAATTTTGTTAATTACGAAAATTTAAAACAAGCTTATTTATTAAATCTAATTTATTTAACATTTGGAATTATTTTATTTTACTATTCTTTTTTAAAAGCGCGAATTAAGGGAACCTTAATAAATATGGGAGAATAAATGGTGCGCCTGCTAGGAGTTGAACCCAGAACCTCCTGATCCGAAGTCAGGCGCTCTATCCAGTTGAGCTACAAGCGCATATAATATTAATATATTATTTTATGAAAAAAAAAATAAATTTGATTGTAAAAGATGCTGATAAAAACCTTCGTGTTGATGTTTTTATCAATAAAAATGAAAATAAAATAAGCCGAACAAGAATTAAAAATTTAATTTTAGATAAGAAATTAAAGTTGAATAATCAAATTAACATAGATCCATCAAAGAAAGTTTCTTATGGTGATACTATAGAGCTAATTATTCCAGAGCCAAAAATGGCTTCACTTACACCCTACAAATATAAGTTAGATATTATTTATGAAGATGAAGATTTGATTGTTATAAATAAACCTGCAGGAATTGTAATGCATCCTGGAGCAGGAAATTTTGATAAGACTATTGTTAATGCGTTAATAAACTATGATAAAAATTCTTTGTCAAATATTGGTGATGAATTAAGACCAGGAATAGTGCATAGAATTGATAAAAATACATCTGGTTTAATAGTTATAGCAAAAAATAATGAAACACACGAAAATCTTTCAATTCAATTTAGTAAACATTCAATTACTAGGGTCTACCAATTGTTAATTTGGGGGAAGGTAAAACCTTCAAAGGGAAAAATAGAAACATTTATTACTAGAAGTTCTAAAAATAGACAAATGATGGAGGTGAGTAGAACAAAAGGAAAAAAGGCAATTACAAATTATAAAACAGTAGAAATCTTTGAAAATAAATATACTCCAACTTTGAGTTTATTAGAATGTAAATTAGAAACTGGTAGAACTCATCAAATAAGAGTTCACATGAATTTCATGGGTAATAGCATTGTTGGTGATGATAAATATAAAAAGAAATTTAAAAAAATTAAAAATATTAATGTCACATTGGAAAAAAAACTAATTAATCTAAAACGTCAATTTCTTCATGCTAAAACTATTGGTTTTATTCATCCAAAAAAAAATAAAGAAATGATTTTTAACTCAATTTTGCCACAAGAACTTGAAATAATTCTAAAAATGCTAAGAAATACTAACAAATGAATTATTGAAAAAAATAAATTATTAATTAAATAAACTGTTTATGAATGCAACTATAAGAAATAATCTACCAACTCTAAGTAATGAGGGAGGTCTTTCTGTATATTTGGAACAGATTAAAAAATTTCCTATGTTGGATGCAGAAGAGGAATATATGCTCGCAAAAAATTGGAAAAATAATGGGAATGTTAAAGCAGCAGAAAAATTAGTCACAAGTCATCTTAGATTAGTAGCAAAAATTGCAATGGGATACAAAGGTTATGGTCTTCCTGTAAATGAAATGATTTCGGAAGGAAATGTAGGTCTGATGCAAGCTGTAAAAAAATTTGAACCAGAAAAAGGTTTTAGACTTGCTACCTATGCTATGTGGTGGATAAAAGCATCTATACAAGAATATATTTTGCGATCTTGGAGTTTGGTTAAGATTGGTACAACTTCTGCACAAAAAAAATTATTTTTTAATTTAAAGAAATTAAAAAACCAAATTGCACCTCAATCAGAAGGTGACTTAAGAAATGAACATGTAAACGAAATAGCTAACAAACTTGATGTAAGCAAGGATGAGGTTATTTCTATGAATAGACGTTTATCAGGTAAAGAATTTTCACTTAATGCCCAAGTAGGTGAAGATGGTGATGAATGGCAAGATTGGTTAGTTGATAAAGAATTAGATCATGATCTTAAATTTGCGCACCAAGAAGAAATGGAGCAGAGAAAAGATTTATTAAAAAATTCTATTAAAGTTTTAAATGAAAGAGAAAAAGAAATTTTATACTCTAGAAGATTAAATGACAATCCAACTACTCTTGAAGATTTAAGTAAAAAATACAAGATTAGTAGAGAAAGAGTAAGACAAATTGAAAATAAAGCTTTTGAAAAATTGCAAAAACACATGCTGTTATTAGCCAAGTCTAAAAATTTACTTCCAGTTAATTAAGCTTCAAAGGGATTTTCAATTAATATTGTATCTTCTCTTTCGGGGCTGGTAGAAATACTCGAAATTTTTGTTCCAATAAAATCTTCAACTGCAAAAATATAATTTTTTGCATTTTGAGGCAGATCATCAATATTTTTAATTCCTTTTGTAGATGTTTTCCATCCAGAAAAAGTTTTGTATATAGGTTTAATCTTTAATTGATCTTCAACAGCCGCAGGTAAATAATCAATTTTACTATCATCAAGTTCGTATTGAATACACATTTTTATCTCCTCTAGCTCATCAAGAACATCTAATTTTGTAAGTGCAATTCCATCAATTCCTGAAATTTTAATAGTTTGTCTAACTAAAACACCATCAAACCAACCACATCTTCTTTTACGACTCGTTACTGTTCCAAATTCTTTACCCCGAGTTCCTAATAACTCTCCGATATCATCTGTAAGTTCTGTTGGGAAAGGCCCTTCACCTACTCTTGTTGTATATGCTTTAGTTATTCCCAAAACATAATTTATTGAATTTAGTCCACAACCAGTTCCAGTTGCAGCACTTGATGCAACAGTATTAGAGGAAGTTACAAATGGATATGTCCCATGATCAACATCTAATAAAATACCTTGAGCTCCTTCAAATAAAATCTTTTTTTTTTGTCTTTTAAATTGGTCGATTTTTAACCATACTGGTTGAGAAAATTTTAAAATTTCTGGAGCAATTTTTAATAAATCTTTTTTTAACTGATTTTTCATAAAGATTTTTTTACCTAATCCTTTTCTAATTGCATTATGATGCAATAAAACTGACTCCAGTCTTTGATCTAAGTTTTTTTCAGATCTTAGATCCATTACTCTAATAGATCTTCTTCCAACTTTATCTTCATATGCTGGACCAATGCCTCTTCTAGTGGTTCCTATTTTTCCCTTACCTGCAGCATCTTCTCTTATTTCATCCATTTCTCTATGAAATGGCAATATCAAATTTGCTGACTCAGAAATTATAAAATTATCAACATCTACTTGAACGCCTTTTGATTTAATTTCTTTTATTTCATCAAGTAAAGCCCAAGGATCCACCACAACACCATTTCCAATTATTGAAATTTTATTTTTTCTGACTATTCCTGACGGTAATAATCTAAGTTTGTAAGTCACTCCATCAATAACTAATGTATGGCCAGCATTATGACCCCCTTGGAATCTAATTACTACATCTGCTTGTTCAGAAAGCCAATCAACTATTTTACCTTTACCTTCATCCCCCCATTGGGAGCCAACAACAACTATATTCCTCATTATCTAAATCTTTTATTTATTTGCATTGAATTGAGATGGTTAATTGGACCATGTCCTTTTCCATATTTTGGGTTAGTTAATATTGCAGAATTTACATATTTAATTCCAAGCTCACAAGCTTTCTTAATACTTTTTCCACATGAAAAAAAAGTTGTTATAGCGCTAGATAAAGTACATCCAGTACCGTGAGTATTTCTTGTTTTATGTCTTGAACTTATAAAAACTTTCAAATCTGATTTATTCATAAAAATGTCTTGTACATTTTTAGATTTTAAATGCCCACCTTTAATTAAAACATTTTTAGCTCCTAAATTCATCAACCTATTTCCAGCTAATATCATATCTTCTTTGTTGCCAATTTTTACACCAGTTAAAATCTCAGCTTCTGGAATATTTGGAGTAATCAAAGAAACTTGTTTTAAAAGTTTTGTTTTTAAAGTTTGAATTGCTTTATAATCGATTAATCTTGCGCCACCTTTTGCTACCATAACTGGGTCTAAGATTATTTTTTTTACTTTGATAATATTCAGAGAATTTATGACCTTGTTAATAACATCAGATGAATGAAGCATACCAATTTTAATCGCATCAGGTTTAATATCGTTTGAAGTATAGATTATTTGATTTTTTATTTCATTGGGGTCAATAGGTATTATTGATTTTACTCCTTGAGTATTTTGCACTGTAATTGCAGTTATGGCAGTCATAGCATATGAGCCAATAGTTGTAACTGTTTTAATATCTGCCTGAATTCCTGCTCCACCAGAGGAGTCGGATCCTGCAATAATCAAAATTTTAGATTTTGGCTTCAATTTAATTAATTGTTTTAGTAATAGTTTTAATACATTTATTAAGTAAAACTGTATTTTTACTCTCGCCCATTATTCTTATTTTTGATTCTGTACCAGATTTTCTAACAAGAATTCTACCATGACCTTTAATTAATTTATTAGCAATTTTTATTGAGTTTTTCACCGAGAGTTTTTTTAATATGTTTTCATCTTTAATTTTAATATTTACCAATACTTGAGGTATTTTTTCAAATACATCAAAAAAATTACTTGCTTTTATTTTTTTACCTAATGCTTGAATAATTTCAAGGGCAACTAAGAGACCATCACCTGTAGTAGCAAATTTTCCAAGAATTATATGTCCTGATTGTTCTCCTCCTAAATTAAACTTTTTCTTTTGCATAATTTCTTTAACATATCTGTCACCAACATTAGCTCGAATGAATTTAATTTTTTTTCTTTTAAAAAAGTCCTCTAAACCATAATTTGACATTAAAGTTCCTACTACGCCTCCCTTTAAGATTTTTTTTTTTTTCCACAAAACAGCTAATGCCGCTATAATTTGATCACCATCTATTATAGATCCTTTTTCATCACACATTATAATTCTATCTGCATCTCCATCTAAAGAAATGCCTAAATCAGCTTTATATTTCTTAACATGTCTTTGCAATGTATTTGGGAAAGTAGATCCACAGTTTTTATTAATATTAAAACCATTTGGTTTATCTCCAATTATTATCAGCTTAGCTCCAAGAGATTTGATCATTTTAGGTGCAGATTTATATCCAGCTCCATTCGCACAATCTAATACGATTTTCATATTTTTTAATTTTAAGGTCTTAGGGATTTTTTTCTTGAGTATAGCTAAATAATCATCTGTGCCAGTCTCTAATCTTTTTACTCTTCCTAAAAATTGTGGATTAGATAAATGTTTTTTTACCTTAAGATCAATTAAATTCTCAATTTTTTTTTGAATTTTGTCTGACAATTTTAGTCCATCAGGGCCAAATAATTTTAACCCATTATCATAATATAAATTATGAGATGCCGTTATCATAATTCCTAAATTAGCATTCATAGATCTTGTTAACATTGCTAGTCCGTTGGTTGGTAAAGGTCCTAAGGTAAAAACATGCATTCCTGCTGAGGCTAAACCAGAAACTAAAGCAGGTTCAAGTGCATAACCTGAAAGCCTTGTATCTTTAGCTATAATCGCAATTTGTTTTTTTTTTTTTAAATTTGTAAAATATTTACCTGCTGCTAGGCCAAATTTGAAAAACATATTACCATTTATATTTTTACTATTCACATGCCCTCTAATTCCATCTGTGCCAAAATATTTCATTATTATTTAATTAACTCTTTGAAGACTTTAAGACTTTGATTAATTTCATTAACATCGTGAATCCGTAATAGTTGAACACCTTGCATCATAGCATAAATGCTTGAACTAATTGTTCCTCCTACTCTTGATGAACTATCATTTTTTCCAGATAATTCTTTAATAAACCTCTTTCTTGATATTCCAAGCAATATAGGCAATCCCAAGGAATGGTAAATCGATATATTTTTAATTAATTTCAAATTATGTTTCAAATTTTTTCCAAATCCTATACCTGGATCTAAGATGATATTATTGTGGTCAATTCCATTTATTCTTAAATATTTAATCTTTTTTTCAAAAAAATCATAAATATCTAATAATACATTTTTATATTTTGGATTATTTTGCATTACATCTGGATTTCCTAGAGAATGATGTAATACAAAAGGTATTTTATATTTTTTTAAAACATTTAAAGAATTTTTGTCATAATTTAGACCTGAAACATCATTGACTAAAGCTACACCCAAATTAATTCCCTTTTCCATTATTTCTGATTTTCTTGTGTCTAGAGATAAAAAATTTTTTTTATTGAACTTATTTAAAATATACTTAATTCTATTCCATTCAATTTTAGAACTTACAGGTTTTGAACCAGGTCTTGTAGACTCCCCACCAATATCAACTACATTAGCGCCACAATCAAATAGATAGTTTAATCGTCTTTTTGCTAAATAATTTCTGTTGTATTTTCCTCCATCAGAAAAACTATCTGGTGTCATGTTTAAAACTCCCATAATTTTTGGTAAAGTTTTAAAATTTAAGTTTTTAAAATTTCTTTTATTTTTTGTAATAAGTTTAATATCTTTTTTTACAATCTTTTTAATTAGGTTTGGTAAATCATTAATCTTATTAATAGATAATTTTTTGATTGATTTTCTTGAAATTATTTCAATTTCATCAAAAGAAATAAGATTATTTCCATTCAATGGCAGAGTCTTTGCCTTTTTAATTAAAGCTTTTGATTTAGAACCATAGTAGAAATTACACACCCTTGTGTAATATCTAGACATTAAAGATTAATGAACAATTTTAGGTTTAAGGCCCAATGCACCCATTGCTGAACCTTTATCATCTTCAACTTTTATATCTTGTTTATCGGCAGGATAAATATTTTTATTAATTATGTTCTCAATTTCTTCACCAGTTAAAGTTTCATAAGTTATAAGAGCTTTTGCTATCTTGTGTAAATCATCAACTTTTTCAGTTAAAATTTCTTTGGCTTTGTTGTATCCTTCATCAACTAATTTTCTGATTTCTTTATCTATTTTTTGAGCAACTTCCTCTGAAACAGACTGTGTTTGAGTTACAGATCTACCCAAAAAAACCTCTTCTTGGTTTTCACCATACTCTACAGGTCCCATTGCTTCACTCATTCCATATTTTGTTACCATTGCCCTAGCAAGTTGAGTAGCTTGATTAATATCTGATCCACTACCCCCACCAGCTCCTGTTGATATATTATCTTTTCCAAAAATAACTTCTTCTGCAACTCTACCCCCAAAGCATACTGCTAATCTAGCTTTTAAATATTTGATTGAATGACCATGTTTATCTCTTTCCGGCAAATTCATAACCATACCTAATGCTCTACCTCTAGGTATTATTGTTGCTTTATGTATTGGATCATAAATTGGCATATTAAAAGAAACTAAAGCGTGTCCTCCCTCATGATATGCTGTCAATTTTTTTTCATCTTCAGTCATGACCATTGATCTTCTTTCAGCTCCCATCATAACTTTATCTTTTGCTTCTTCAAACTCATTAACTGTTACAATTCTCTTATTCTTTCTTGCTGCTAATAAAGCTGACTCATTAACTAAGTTAGCAAGATCAGCTCCTGAAAATCCTGGTGTTCCTCTTGCAATAGTTCTTAAATTTACATCTGGGCCCATTTTTATTTTTTTCACATGCACTTTTAAAATTTTTTCTCTTCCAATTATATCTGGATTAGAGACAACAACTTGTCTATCAAATCTTCCTGGTCTTAATAAAGCTGGGTCTAGTACATCGGGTCTATTTGTTGCTGCAATTATTATAACACCTTCGTTAGTATCAAAGCCATCCATCTCTACTAAAAGCTGATTAAGTGTTTGTTCTCTTTCATCATTACCTCCACCTAAACCAGCTCCTCTGCTTCTTCCTACAGCATCTATTTCATCAATAAAAATAATACATGGAGAATTTTTTTTTCCTTGTTCAAACATATCTCTTACTCTTGAAGCTCCAACTCCCACGAACATTTCAACAAAGTCTGATCCTGAAATGGTAAAGAAGGGAACACCTGCCTCTCCAGCTATTGCCCTTGCAAGTAATGTTTTTCCTGTTCCAGGAGGTCCAACTAATAAAGCTCCTCTTGGAATTTTTCCACCTAATCGACTAAATTTTTTTGGATCTTTTAAAAACTCTACAATTTCTTCAACTTCTTCTTTTGCTTCTTCGACACCTGCAACATCATTGAATGTGACTTTTCCTTTTAACTCATTCATCATTTTTGCTTTAGATCTTCCAAAACCCATGGCTCCACCTTTGCCACCCTGCATTTGTCTCATAAAGAAAATCCAAACAGCAATTAACAACAACATAGGGAACCATGAAAGTAAAACACCAAAAAGAGAGGGCATTTTTTCTTCTAAAGGTGCAGCAGAAATACTTACCCCTTTTTCTGAAAGTTTCTCAATTAAATTAGGATCGTTAGGTGAATAAGTTGTAAAACTATTCCCATTAGAATAAACTCCCTTGATATTGTTACCTTGAATTTCTACTTTTAAAACTTCACCATTATCAACTGAAGTCAAAAATTCTGAAAATATTACTTTGTCAGCTCCTCTTACATTTGACTGAGGATTTTTAAACATATTATAAAGACCAATAGTTAGAAAAACTATAATTGCCCACATAGCTATATTTTTTATGTTCATGACTATAAAATAAGAATTATTACAAATTTAACAAGTGGCAATTTGGTATAAACCATTAATATTTATCCTTCTTTTGAGATAATTATTGTGTGATTGACCTTTTCAACAATACAACCACCCAATGTTGCTCTAAATAGCCTATTATTCTGGATATCGTAGATCATTTTTTCTAATTTTTTTCCTCTAACAGAATAGTATTTCCCACCAATCTGTTTTAGTGATTCTGAAAGTCCTCGAAAAACTACTTCGTAGGATTTAAAAAAAAAACTTTTATTTAAAATTAGTCTTTTATCTTTATTTGAAAAAAAGGTATTTTGTTTAAAATTTTCAGCTACATAAAAATTTATTACATTATTCGAGTATTTTAAATTCTTGATAGTTGCTAAAAATTTGTTCCTATCTAAACCATCTTTTCTTAATTCTTCAATTAACTTTCTAATCCTAATTCTTTGAAATTTTTCATCATTATTTGATGGATCTTTTACATAAAAATCAAATATTTTTTTAGAAACTAAGACTAAATCATCTTTTTTTTGATCAATTAAAGGTCTATATATATTCATGTTATTAATTTTACTTTTTTTATCCATTGAGACTAAGCCCTTTAATCCCGAGCCTCTCACCATTCTTATAAAAAAATTTTCTATTAAATCATCTTGATGGTGCCCAACTAACAAACTTTTAATTTTATATTTTTCACATCGATCATTCATCAATTTGTATCTAGTTTTTCTTGCAATAGACTGAATATTAGTTTTGGGTTTTTTACCTTTCCAAGTTAATATCTCTAAGTTTATAAAAACTTTTCTTAAAATCTTTTGAACAGCTTTTGCTTCCGAGGTTGACTCTGGTCTAAGCTTGTGATCAACAATAAAGAATTTTGGACTAATTCCTCTCTTTAAAGAGTAAATTTTAGCTAAAAAAGCTAGAGCTAGACTGTCGGGTCCTCCAGATACAGCTACCCCAAAATTTTCAACAATATTTAAAGATTTTTCGAAACTTTTATATATTAAGTTTACTTTTTTATGTTTTAATTTATCTCTAAAAAACTTAGGAATTTTGATTTTTACACTCAAATTTTTGTGACTCATATTTGGCTTTTTGGATCACAGACTGATTAGCATTAGGATATTGTTTTTCTACCCCGTTAATCATTTTACAACCTTGATCTTTTTCTCCTATTTGAACCATAGATACACCAAGCTTTAATAGATTTATAGGAGCTTTTTCTCCTTTTGGATATTTTTGATATCCTTCTAAATACGCTGAAGCTGCATCAGTATAAAGTTGTCTAATTCTAAATGTTTCTGCATACCAATATTGTGCATTTCCTGCCAAATTGTGCTCTGGATTTGTATTAACAAATTCTCTAAAGGCTCTTTCTGCTGTTGAATAATCACCAACTTTTAAAAAACTTGTTGCAAACTTATATTGCTTATCTGGCGATTCATTTGGAAGAATTTTTTCTTCAGCTTGAAATGTTTCAGTTACAATAGAAGCAGTAGTATCAATTGATTGTGTTTGCTGCGAAGTGTCACTTGGTGTGGAGTCTTTATAAGATATAGAGCCTAGATCTTGAGGCTCAGAGCTACCAGGTAAAATTTCATTAGAATTATCATTATTTTTTGTAATTTTTTTAGTAGTTTCTCCAGAATATAATCCTGCCTCTAAGTCTTGAAATCTAATTTGATTATCTGCTTGAACCTTTGACATTCTATTTGATAATTTATCTAGTTTAAAATTAATTTCTTCAAATTTATTTGTAAGTTGTTGAAATTGATTTTCAATTTCTGAAAGTTTTAACAGGTGTCTTGTTAAAACATCTTCAGAATTATCCACTGAACTGATATTTGAATTATCAATACTTTTATTTTCTAATTCTACTGTTCCTGAATACACAGCTTTTTCTAAAGTTTTAATATCTTTTTGAAGTTGGTCTAATATCTCATAAATATTATGATTATCTGCAAAAGAATTAAATATTAAAAAAAAATTTATTATAAAAGTAAATATTACAGTTTTTATACTGAATGAATATTTCATGTTTAAACTTATGATTAAAATAATGGCAAAAAAAAGACCCTTGAAAAATTAATGATCAAGGGTCTTTAAATATTAAAATTAATTTGCTTTTACTGAAACAGATCTTCTATTTTTTGACCAAGATAGAGGATTAGAACCTGAGTCTACTGGTCTTTCTTTTCCATAACTTAAAACTGAAATTCTGTCGGAAGAAATTCCATAAGTCATTAGGTAATCTTTAGCAGCGTTAGCACGTCTTTCACCAAGCGCTAAGTTATATTCTCTTGTTCCTCTTTCATCTGCATGTCCTTCTAAGACTATAGTAATATCAGAATTTTTTCTTAACCACGCAGCTTGTTTTCTTAAAGTCTCTCTTGAGGCAGTTGTTAACACTGACTCATTTGTTGCAAAGAAAACTCTATCAGGAACTCCTGATGCTAGGTATTCAACTGTGTCTGTACCAGTGTAGACATCACCTTGCATTTGTCCTGATGATTTTTTTGATGTTGCGCAGGCTGATAATGCTAAACACGCTAGTGTAACTAAAAAAGCGTTTTTTAGAATTTTGTTTAATTTCATTAATGCTCCTTGGTCAATATTTCTTATAGTTAACTTTTTCACAACTAATTAGATGTTTCAAGTATAAAAATCAAGATATTTTAGGTTAATTACTTAATAAAGATGACCATGATGGGTCTGATGCATCTGTCGGAGTGTTTACTAACCTCTCATTATAGCCTGTTAAATCTATAGACCATAATTTAGCAGAAAAACCTTCTCCTTTGGTGTCTGTTTTAGTCTCTCTATAAAAGATTAAAACTCTTCCATTAGGCGACCAAGACGGAGCTTCTTGATAAAAATTTTCTGTTAATAATCTTTCACCTTTTCCATCAGTTCTCATAACTCCTATATAAAATTTACCTTTATGTAATTTTGTAAAAGCAATTAGATCTCCCCGTGGTGACCAAACAGGAGTACCATACAGACCTTTGCCAAATGAAATTCTTTTTACATTACTTCCATCACTTTTCATTACATAAATCTGCTGGTATCCACTTCTGTCTGAATTAAAACAAATATATTTTCCATCAGGTGAATATGATGGTGAAGTATCAATTGAAGGATGATTAGTAATTTTTTCTACAATTCTATTTTCTAAATCCATTGTATAAATTTCTGAATTTCCGTCTTTTGCAAAACTCATTATTATTTTTTTTCCATCTGGAGAAAATCTTGGTGCAAATGTCATTCCTGGAAAATCTCCAACAACTTCTTGGATGCCTGTCTCTATGTCTAACAAATATACTCTTGGTAAGTTTCTAAAATAAGATAAATAAGTAACCATTTGACTGGTTGGATTAAATCTAGGGGTTAAGACAAGCTCATTTCCTAATGTTAAGAATTTGTTGTTTGCTCCATCTTGATCCATTATTGCGAGTTTTTTAATTCTTTTAGTTTTTGGACCTTCTTCAGCTACATAAATTATTCTAGTATCAAAGTAACCTTTCTCTCCCGTCAAACGTTCATAAACCTTATCAGTAATAATATGTCCAACACGTCTCCAATTATTGGGTACAGTTGTGAAAGCAAGTGCCATCATTTCTTTACCTGCAAGCACATCCCACAATCTAAATTCAACTCTTAACTTTTCATTAACAAAACTTACTTTTCCAGTAATTAAAGCTTGAGCTTTAATTAAATTCCAGTCTTCAAATCTTGGTTTCAAATTTGCTATATCGGGGGCTTGTAGAAAAGCATCTTTATTTAAAGGATTAAATAATCCTGAAATTTTTAAATTGTTCTCAATTACTGAAGAAATTTCTGAACCTATATTTTTTTTCTTCAGAATTTTTTCAAAATTTTGTTTTGACTCATTATCAATTGACAAGGGAGAAACTGCTATTGGAAGTGGGTTTAAATTTCCTCTAGTGATATCAACTTCTATTAATGCTAAAGAGTTTGTCGGTATAAATAATATTAAAAATAAAATTAAATATTTGTTCATAAAAGTATATTAGCCTTCTAGCATCTCCCTTGCATCAAAATTAAGTTGTAATTCTTTCCATCTTTCATATCCAGTTGTGGGCACTCTTAAAGGCTGACACAATTTAATTGCCCTTAAAGCACTTTCTGCTAAAACTTTATAAAAACCTTGACCCGGTTTATTCATCCTTGCATGATCTAGTATTTCTGATTGAGAAATTGTACCATCAGGATTTAATTGAAGTTTAATTCTCACTAGTAGATTTTCATTATAAGGGAGGCCTAGAGGTATGCTCCAACATCCAAATATTTGTGCTTTTAGTGCATCTTCCTCACTTAAAGACAATCCAATATTTTCAACACTCTTCTGTTGATCTTGCGTTATTTTGTCAGTCTTTTTAGTTGTTTCAGAAGTTTCAATTTTAGATTTATCAATTAAAGCTGCTATATTATTTGGATCAAACAGTTCTTTTTTTTCAAATTCAGATACTTGTTTAACTTCGTTATCAATTTTTTCTGGATTTTGTTTATCCTCTTTTATTTTTTCAACTTTTTTTACTTTATCGTCAGGCATTGGGACTGAATCAGGTTTTATTTTTTTAACTTTTTTTGGTGGAGCTTGTTCAGAAACTAACTTTTTTTCTTTTTCTTTAATCTTTTCAATTATCTTTTTTGCTTTTGGAGCAAATGGAATATTTGTTTTATCTGTGATTTGTATAAGCTCAACAGACACTATAGGGGGTAAATCAATAGGCTTTTTTGCCAGAAAAGGTAAGCTGAGTGCTGTAATCATAATTAATACTAGATGTAAAACAGAAGAGATGATTATGCTTCTATTCACTTTGTTTACCTCTCTTTATATGGCTCAGATATAAGTGCTACTTTCGTAAAACCAGAGCCAGACAATAAGCCCATTATTTCAAGTACTCTTCCATAGTTAATTGTTTTATCGCCCCTCACATAAATTCTTGTATCAGTCCTATTTTTTGAAACAGCTAAAACTTTTGCAATAATCTTTTCGTATTCAACTTTCGACTCTTGAATAAAGATTTCACCTTTAGAATTAATAGTTAAAGTTAAAGGCTCAGCCTCCTCAGGTAAAGAATCAGCGGAACTTTCAGGTAAATCAACTTGAACTCCAACAGTTAATAAAGGTGCTGTAACCATAAAAATAATTAAAAGTACCAACATTACATCTACAAATGGAGTTACATTTATTTCGCTCATTGGTTCTTTAGATGAACGATTAAATTTAAAAGCCATTTTTAAATTATAGTTAAAAATCTTTTTGAAAAATTTTCTAACTTTTTAGAATATAAAATTGAGTCATTGTTAAACTTATTATAAGCGATAACTGCTGGAATTGCGGCCAATAATCCTAAAGCAGTTGCAAATAATGCTTCCGCAATACCTGGGGCAACTATAGCTAAACTTGTATTTCTCGAGATTGCAATAGACTGAAATGAATTCATAATTCCCCAGACTGTTCCAAATAAACCAATAAAGGGAGCTGTAGAACCAACCGTGGCTAAAAAAGTATAACCTTTGCCAATCTTTGACATTTGTTTCTCTATTCCTGTTTCCAGCATTGTTGTCATTCTTTCATGTAAATCTATTTTCGATTTTCTTTTCAATAAGTTTTGCATAGCATCTTTAAAAACTAGTGCCATTGGATCTTCAATATTTCCTGGAAGGTTGTTATAAAATGATTCTGCTGATTTAGAATTCCAAAATTTTGTTTCAAATTCTTCTGTGGTTTGGTTTATTTTTTTGAATAATCTAAACTTTTCTATGATTACTGCCCAAGAGTAAATAGAACAGACTATAAGTATAATTATTACACTTTTAACTATAATGTCTGCTCGTATAAAAAGACTTAACAGAGAAAAGTCAGTGTTTGACGCTAATCCTACTGCTTGAGATGAAATATCAGCTTCCATAATGCCTTCTCACACTTAATTGTGTCATGAATTTGTCTTTAATTTTGAAGATTATTCCTCTAATTTATACGTTTCGTAATAAAAACTAGCAATTAATATTGCATCTGCTTTATTTGAGTCTTTTTTTTTTGAAAGTTGGGAGGAAAAATATGGAAACATCTCTATAGCTTTAGTCCTACTGGCATCTTTTTCTGATTTAATTAAGCCAAAATATTTTTTCCATTTAGCTGGTCTTACAAAATACATTGGTAATTGCATGGCAGAACATATTCCTTTTAAAATACCAAAAGATTGTCCAAAATTAAACATACTTGTCACCCCTTGTCCCGGCATTGCTGAAACTTGTTCAATTATTACTTTAAGATTTTGTTTTTCAATTCCTCTAATTTTTGCTGAAATCTCGTTATAAATTTGAGCACCATTAACTTGTTTTTTATTTTTTTTTCCATCAGTCATTGTAGGCATTTCAAGAACATCTAGAATTTTACCATTCTCAAAAAAACAAATTGATCCAGATATACCAGGATCTATACCAATAATTAGCATAATCTATTTCGAAAATTTAGCATTTGAGTAAATATTTTGTACATCGTCATCTTCCTCTAGTGTCTCAAAAAAATTGACTAAATCATCAGTTCTTTCTTTTGATATCTGGACACTATTAAATGGTATCCATTCAATTTCAGTTGATATAAAGTTACTTATCTTTTTTTCCAATTCTTTTTTTACATTATATATATCATTTACTGTACATTGTATTTCATGATAAAGATCTTCTGATTTACATTCTTGAGCACCAGCCTCTATTGCTATTTCAAAAATTTCTTCTTCATTTATCTCTGATTTATCTACTTTAATTATACCTAATTGAGTAAAATTATGAGAGGCAGAACCCTGTGTGCCAAGACTTCCGCCAGCTTTTTGAAAAATAGTCCTAATATTTGATGCAGTCCTATTTTTATTTTCAGTAAGTGTTTCCACAATTACTGCCACCTTCTCGGGACCAAAACCCTCATATCTTAAACTCTCAAAGTTTAACTCATTATTAATTGATGATTTATCAATAGCTCTTTCAATATTATCTTTAGGCATATTTGCAGATCTAGCTGCCTGGATTGCTGATCTTAACCTAGGATTCATCACTGGATCCTTATCCCCAAGTTTTGCTGCTACTGTTATTTCTTTAGATAATTTTGAAAAAATTTTAGATCTTTGCTTATCAGCCTTACCTTTTTTATGCTTAATTCCTGCCCAATGTGAGTGTCCCGCCATAAGTTAAATTAAGTTTCCTTTAATTGACCACCAAAAATATAACTATCTACTTTATTGGCCAAGCCAGTTTCTTTATTACAATCTACTATCACACCACTTAAAGTAGCATCACCATTAGCAGGAAAATGTTTAACTGAATCTTTTTTTAAAAATCTATTTATTGAATTATCTTTATTCATCCCAATCACTGAATCATAATCACCACACATTCCGGCATCTGTTTGGTAGGCTGTACCATTTTTTAAAACTCTAGCATCATTAGTTGGTATGTGTGTGTGAGTTCCAACTACAAGAGTTGCTTTTCCATCAAAGAAATGTCCTATTGCATTTTTTTCGCTTGTAATTTCCCCATGAAAATCAACTATAAGAAAATCATAATCTTTTTTTAATTTATGTTTTTCAGTAAATATTTTTGAGATTTCAAAAACATCATCACACTTTTTCATAAAAACATTACCCATTAAATTTAGAACACCTATTTTTATATTTTCTTGAGTCGTATAAACTCCAAATCCATTACCTGGTGCAGGTTCAAATAGATTTTTTGGACGAAGTAATCGATTTTCTTTATCGATAAAATTCATGATTTCTTTTTGATCCCAAACATGATTTCCAGTAGTAATAACATTAACACCACTTTTAAAAAAATCTTCGCAAATTTCTTTGGTTAATCCCACACCTTCTTTGGCAGCATTTTCAGCATTTACAATTACAAAATCAATTTTTTTTTGTTTTATTTGATCTAGAAGATTGTTTTGAATTTTTAAACAACCAGTAATTCCAACCACATCTCCTAAAAATAGTATTCTCATTTAATTTTTTTTATTTGTTACTATAAAATCTAATTTTACATCATATTTATCTGCTGGTATTTGATTTATTCTTTGAAAAGAATAAGCTAACCCAATTGTTACAATCTTTTTAATCTTTTTTATTTTTTTTATATATCTATCATAAAATCCTCCACCATAACCAATTCTATTGCAATTTTTATCGAAAGCAACGAGAGGTACTAACAAAATATTTGGAACTATCATCTTATCTGAAGTTGGTTCTGGAATTCCATATTTATTAATTTCAAGTGGATCTTTAAATGACCAGCAAAAGAAATCCATCTGGGAATTTTTTTTAATTTTAGGCAAAGAAATTTGGTAATTTTGTTTTTCTAAATTTGTTAAAATTTCAATTGCATCAACCTCATAGTTATATGGATAATATCCACCAATAACTTTACCAATATTTTTATTTTTTTTAAGAATTTTTAATAAATATTGAAAGTTAATATTTAATCTTTTTGAACTTTTTTGTTTTCTAATTTTTAATATCTTTTTTCTAATTTCAGATTTATTCACAGGAATTTACTAGGATAAATTTTTTAAGTTTGCCTTTTCAACAAAATTTGAAATTTCATCAGCAGCTTCATCAATCAATTTTTCATAATTCTTTTGATTTATTTCAATTTCATCTTTTAATTTATTATGATCATTATTTAATTGCAAAATTTCCTGTTCCTTATTGTCCCTGTATTCATAAATTAAGGATTTAAGTTCTTTAAATTTATTCGAAAGATTTTTTAATTCTTCTTTTTTTTCCTCAACTTTTTTTTTAGTTTCATAATATTCATCCATCACTTTTACTGCAGTAATTAATAAAAGTTTGTTTTCACCTAAATTTCCAAGATCATTCTTTAAATTATTGAATTTTTTATTTATTTGGATTAACAGTTCCTCTAAATGTTCTTCTTGACCATCTTCACAGGACAATAAAAACTCTTTACCATTAAATTTAATACTTACGTTTGCCATTTATCTATTTCATCTAACAAAGTATCTGTTTCTTGATTTAATTCATCAATTTTTTCAGAGAATTCAATTTGTTTTTTTTGATCAATTCTCTCTTGATTTTGAAATTTGTCTAATTTTTTTGTTAAATCGTTATAATCATTAATTAAACTTTTATATTTTTCCTCTAATTCTTGTTTTTCAATTTCTAATTGATTTTTTTGATTACTTAAATTTTCAATATTCTTTTTTATATCGGGATTTTGAAGATTTATATTTTTTAATTTTGTTAAGGCTAAATTAAGTTTTTTTTCTTTTTCGATCACAGATTTCATATATATATGATTATATTATTAAATAGAATCTTCTTAGTCTAGACAGGATAATTTTTTGAGTAAACAATATAAAGAATTAGCTAATTGCATTAGATTTTTGTCGATTGATGCTGTTCAAAAAGCAAATTCAGGTCATCCTGGAATGCCTATGGGGATGGCAGATGTTGCTACAGTGCTTTATAAAGATTTCTTAAATTTTAATCCAAAAAACCCTAGTTGGATAAATAGAGATAGATTTATTCTTTCTGCAGGTCATGGGTCTATGCTGCTTTACTCTCTTCTTTATTTGACAGGCTATAAAAGTGTTTCATTAAATGACATTAAAAATTTTAGGCAATTAAACTCTATTTGTGCTGGTCATCCAGAATATCACCCTAATACAGGAATAGAAACCACCACTGGACCTTTAGGCCAAGGAATATCAAACGCAGTAGGATTTGCGATATCAGAAGAAATTTTGAAAAAAAAATTTGGAAAAAATAAAATTGAACATAAAACTTATGTGTTGGCAGGTGATGGTTGTTTGATGGAAGGAATAAGTCATGAAGCATTAAGTCTTGCTGGCCACTTAAAACTTAAAAATTTAATTTTACTCTTTGATAATAATTCAATATCAATAGATGGCCCTACTAGTTTAGCAGTCTCTGACGACCATGAAAAAAGATTCCAAAGTTATGGTTGGGACTATTTAAAAATTAATGGTCACAATTTTAAAGAAATTTCAAAAGCTTTACGTAAAGCTCAAAAATCAAAAAAACCTATAGCAATCTCTTGCAAAACAACTATTGGGTATGGGTCTCCCAATAAAGGTGGCAAAGCATCTTCTCATGGAAGCCCTTTAGGTGAAGACGAGATTAAATTAGTTAGAAAAAAACTGAAATGGAATCATGAGGCTTTTAAAATACCCGATAACTTATTAAATGAATGGAATAGTATTGGAAAAAAAGCTGAACAGAAAGCAAAAAAACACGAGATTAAATATAAGAAAATTTTAAAAAATAGTAGTCTCGGTCCACTTAAAAACTTAATTGAAAAGAAAAAAAATGAATATCTAAAAAATTTAAAACCACTTGCTACAAGAAAAACTTCTGAAATGTTTTTAGACATTGTGGCTAAATTACCAAATTTAATTGGTGGTTCAGCTGATTTAGCTGGCTCAAATAATACTAAAACAAAATCTCATAAGACAATTAAGCCAAGTAATTTTTCAGGAAATTATATTCATTATGGAGTAAGAGAACATGCCATGTGTGGAATTATGAATGGGATTGCATTACATAGTGATTTAATTCCCTATGGTGGAACTTTTTTAATATTTAGTGATTACTGTAAACCATCAATTCGATTAGCCGCAATGATGAAACAAAGAGTTATTTATATATTTACACATGACTCTATTGGTTTAGGTGAAGATGGCCCTACTCATCAGCCTATAGAACATTTAGCAAGTCTTAGATCAATTCCAAATTTGAATGTTTTTAGACCTTCAGATCTTATTGAAACTTTTGAATGTTGGCAATTGGCACTTGAAAGTAAAAATACACCAAGTGTTATAGCTTTAACCAGACAAGGGATGAGTCCTGTCAGAGTTAAAAATTCTTCTAAAAATGAGTCATCTGTAGGAGCTTATGAAATTTTAAGAACTGGAAACAATATAAGTGTAACAATATTAGCAACTGGATCAGAAACTAGTTTGGCATGCGATGTTAGTCATAAATTAGCCACAGATGGTATCTATTCAAAAATAATATCAATGCCTTGTCACAGATTATTTGATCAACAAAGTGAAGGCTATAAAAATAAAATTTTAAGTGAAACTAAATTTGTTGTGTCTATAGAGGCTTCCGAAACTTATTATTGGAAAAAATATACAGGCAAAAATGGATTAAATTTTGGGATAGATGATTTTGGAAAAAGTGCTCCATATAAAAAAATCTACGATCATTTTGGATTAAATTTGGAAAGAATTACAGAAAAAATTAAAAAAAAATTATGAAAATAAAAGTTGGAATTAATGGAATGGGTAGAATAGGAAGAATGATTGTCCGATCTATTATAGAAAGTAATAATAAGAAAATAGAAATTAAACATATAAATAATAGAACAAACTCTAAAACCTGTTCAGCTCTTCTTAAATATGACTCCATTCATGGAAAGTTTAATGCTGAATTAGATTTTGATGATGATCATTTGATTATTAACAAAAATAAAATCGCTTTTACTCAAGAGACAGATTTAAAAAATATCGATTGGAAAAAACATGATGTGGATTATGTTTTTGAATGTACAGGTAAATTTAATTCTAAAGACAAATTAGAAGCTCATTTAAGTAATGGAGCGAAAAAAATCATTGTTTCAGCTCCATGCAAAAATGCTGATAAAACCATTGTATTTGGAGTAAATGAAAAAGAATTAAAAAAAAGTGATAAAATTATTTCAGCTGCGTCATGTACAACAAATTGTCTTGCACCTTTAGCACATGTTTTAAATGAAAATTTTCAAATTGAAAAAGGTTTTATGACAACAATTCATGCTTTTACAAGTGATCAAAGAATTTTAGACAATTCTCACAAAGATCCTAGAAGAGCTCGATCTGCTAGCCAATCAATTGTGCCAACCTCGACTGGTGCATCTAAAGCAATTGGAGAAATTATACCTTCTCTAGAAGGAAAATTAGAAGGTATTGCAATGAGAGTTCCTACTCCAAATGTTTCTTTAGTTGAACTAGTTTTTTGTACAAAAAAGGATTTAAATATCGACAAAATTAATTCTGCATTTGAAGATTTTAGTAAAAAAAATAAAATTCTTGAAGTCTCAAGAGAAAAACTTGTATCTATAGATTTTAATCATAATCCTGCTTCATCAATTGTTGATACAAATTTAACAAATGTTGTAGGTAAAAAAATGGGTAAAATTTCTGCTTGGTATGATAATGAATGGGGCTTTTCAAATAGAATGTGCGATATAGCAGAATATCTTCATAAAATTTCTTAATGAAAAATATCAGAGAGCAAGAGAGTCTTGAAAATAAAAATGTTTTATTAAGATTAGATTTAAATGTTCCATTAAAAAATGGTTTTATTACAGATCCAACGAGAATTGATAAGATACTACCAGTAATTAATTTCTTAATAAAAAAGAATTCTAAAATCATCGTTATTTCTCACATAGGAAGACCAAAAGGAAAAATAAATAAAGACCTTTCTCTAAAACCAATTTGTGAATATTTAGAAAAAAAAATTGACAAAAAAATTAAATTAATAAATGAAAATGTTTTTAAATTAAATAAAAAAAATTTATTCAAAGATCCTAAGGATCAAATAATTTTTTTAGAAAATATAAGATTCTATTATGAAGAAGAAAAAAATGATTTGGATTTTTCAAAGCATTTAGCTGGACTTGCAGATTTATATGTGAATGATGCTTTTTCTTGTTCCCACAGAGCTCATGCATCAGTATGTAAAATTACTGAATTTTTACCATCATTTGCTGGATTACAATTTGAAACAGAAATAAATGCTCTGAAAAAAGTTACTTCAGAGATCAAAAAACCAATTACCTGTATAATTGGGGGTTCAAAAATTTCAACAAAAATTGGATTAATAAAAAATTTAATACCTAAATTTGATAATGTTATTATTGTTGGAGGAATGGCCAATAATATTTTGAAAAACAAGGGAAAACCAATCGGAAAATCAGTTAAAGAGGAAAATTGTGAAAGTATTATTAATGAAATTTTTGAAACTTCAAAAAAATATTCTTGTTCAATTTATTATCCTGAAGATGTTATGGTGGGAAAAAATCTTGATGACAATTCACAAGCCAAAGAACTTAACGATGTATCATATGATGATTTTATTTTAGATATCGGTATTAAGACTATAAATAAAATTAAAAATATTATTGAAAATAGTCAAACAGTTTTGTGGAATGGTCCTGCGGGGTATTTTGAGAACCCAAATTTTGCAAAAGGTAGTTATGAAATCGCAAAAGCAATCATTAAAAAAAATAACGATATATCAATTTATTCTGTTGCTGGAGGTGGTGATACAGTAGCTCTTATAAATCAAATTAATGCAATTAAAGATTTTAATTTTGTTTCAACTGCTGGTGGAGCTTTTTTAGAATATCTTGAAGGTAAAGAGCTTCCTGGTATAAAAGCTTTAAAATAACATGTCAGAACTAAATAATATAGCACTTAAAATTCTTGAAAAAGGAAAAGGTATTTTGGCTGCAGATGAAAGTACCGCAACAATGACCAAAAGATTGGAAGGTGTAAATGTTACTTCAACTCCAGAAAATAGATTGTTGTTTAGAGAAACTTTATTTAACTCATCAAGTATGACTGAATGCATTGGAGGTGTAATTTTATATGATGAAACTATAAAACAAAAAAGTTCAAAAAAAAATATGATCCCAGAACTAATTTCAAAGATGGGCTCTTATCCAGGTATAAAAGTAGATACTGGAGCTAAAGTTTTATCAGGATCTCCTTATGAGAAAATTACTGAGGGCTTAGATGGGTTAAGAGAAAGATTAAAGGAGTATAATCATTTAGGAGCAAAATTTACAAAATGGAGAGGTGTCTTTAGTATATCTAAAAACTTTCCCAGCAAACTTTCAATACATGCTAATGCACATGCATTAGCAAGATATTCTGCATTAGTTCAAGAATGTAATATGGTTCCAATAGTTGAACCTGAAGTTTTAATGGATGGTGAGCATTCTGCGAAAGAATGTTATCAAAAAACATCAGAAGTAATCAAAAAGTGCTTTGAAGAATTAATTTTACATAAAGTCGATTTGAAAGGAATTATATTAAAACCTAATATGATTCTTGCTGGAAATAAATCTAAGGATAAAATTTCTAATGAAGAAGTAGCAAAATTAACTTTAGAATGTTTAGAAAATTCTGTACCATCTGAAGTTCCTGGTATTGCTTTTTTGTCTGGAGGCCAATCAGAAATAGAGGCAACAGAAAATTTGAATTTAATAAATAAGTACAATAAAACTAATTTTATACTGAGCTATTCTTATGGTAGAGCCCTTCAACAAAGTGCTTTAAAATTTTGGTCCAAAAACATACAAAATGTTAAAGGCACTCAAGAGATTTTTAACCACCGAGCAAAAATGAATACATTAGCTGCTCAAGGAAAATGGTCTAACAATCTTGAGATTTAATAATAAAAAATTTATTTATCTCATTTCACCATTAAAAATAAATAAATCCTTTTACAATAATTTAATTGAAGTTCTACAGTACAAAAAAGTTGGTTTTTTTCAGCTTAGATTAAAAAATTATGATTTCAAAAAAAAATTATTAATTGGTAAAAAAATAAAAAAAATATGTAAAAAATATAATGTTAAGTTTCTAATTAATGACGATGTGAGGCTATCAAAAAAACTTGGTGCAGATGGTTGTCATTTAGGTCAAAATGATATGAAAATTACTGAAGCAAGAGAGTTGATTGGAAATAAAATAATAGGAATTACGTGTCATAATTCAATCAAATTAGCAAAAATTGCTATAAGTAATAAAGCAGACTACATAGCTTTTGGAGCATTCTATTCTTCAAAAACTAAAAAAGTTAAATATAAAGCGTCAATAAATCTAATTAAAAAAGCAAGAAGGATCACAAAAACTCCAATTGTAGCGATAGGCGGTATTAATTTACATAATTACAAAAATCTCTTATTGAATAAAGCAAACTTTTTAGCTATCTCAGGCTACATTTGGAAAAATAAAAATCTAAAACCTAAGGATGCAATTAAGAAAATAACATGAAAATTAATGCAGGTGAAATCAGAGTGGGTATGTTGTTAGAATACAAAGGGGATTTATGGCAAGTTCTAAAGACTCAACATGTAAAACCTGGTAAAGGTGGTGCTTTTGCACAAGTTGAGATGAAAAGTGTAAATAAAAATACAAAAGTTAATGAGAGATTTAGATCAAGCGAAACTGTTGAAAAGGCATCATTAGAAGAAATAAATTATAATTTTTTGTACGAAGATGAAAACAATTATTTTTTTATAGAACCTAAATCTTTCGAGCAAATAGAAATCAAAAAAAATTTGGTAGGTGAAAAAGGAAAATTACTTATTGAAAACCTAGAGGTATCTGTAAGCTTCTATAATGATAAACCTATTTCAGTTGATTTACCAAATCAAGTGACCTGTAAAATAAAAAATACTGATGTGGCTTTGAAAGGTCAGACTGTTTCTTCCTCTTATAAACCAGCTACCTTAGAAAATGGTTTGAATATTCAAGTTCCTCCATTCATTGAGTCTGGGGATGATATTATTGTGGATACAAGGAACTTAGAATACATAAAAAAAATTTAATTCAATGAATTCTATCTCTGCAAATCTAAACATTATGATTAAAGCAAGTGAAAAAGCCTCAAAGGTATTGATAAGAGATTTTGGTGAATTAGAAAAATTGCAAGTTTCAAAAAAAGGCCCCCAAGATTTTGTTACAAACTCAGACATTAAAGTTGAAAAAACAGTAATAGAGGAACTTAGGAAAGCTAGACCAAATTATTCAATCTTAAGTGAAGAAAATGGTATCGAAAAAAATAAAGACCAATCTTATACCTGGATTATAGATCCAATAGATGGAACAGTTAACTTTTTACATGGTATACCTCATTTTGCAATTTCAATTGCATTACAATTTAAAAATGAAATTATTAGTGGTTTAATTTTTGATCCTATTAAAAATGAATTATTTTACGCTGAAAAAGATAAAGGTGCTTTTTTTAATAATCAAAGAATAAGAGTTTCAAAGAAAAATAATATTAATGAATGTTTGTTTGCAACTGGAAAAATTGAGAATAAATTAGATTTAACATATAGAAGAACAGGATCAGCGGCTTTGGATATGGCTTATGTCGCTTCAGGTAGATTTGATGGATATTTTCAAAGTAATTTGAATTTATGGGATATTGCAGCTGGAATAATAATTGTAAAAGAAGCAGGTGGAATTGTTAATGAAATTGATCTAGCTAACATCAAAAATATAAAAGTTTTAGCATCTTCTGTCGAAATTAATGGTAAATTAATTGAAAAACTAGATAACTTTTAATTGTTTTAAAAATTTCTTTTGCTATAAGTCTCGACATGAAAAAAAAAATACATCCAGATTACCACAATATTAAAGTTGAGATGACAGATGGAACACAATTTGAAACAAGATCAACTTGGGGCGCTGAAGGTGATCTTCTTAAATTAGAGATTGATCCAAAGTCTCATTCAGCTTGGACCGGTGGTAAGCAAAAACTTATGGATAAAGGTAGAATAAGTAAATTTAACAAAAAATTTCAAAACTTCAGATCAGAAAATAAAAATTAGATGTCAAATGCTCCTTTAATGCCAATGGCGACAGCTGTATGGCTAGTTGAAAATACAACTTTAACTTTCAGACAAATAGCAGATTTTTGTAAACTTCACGAGGTTGAGGTTCAGGGCATTGCTGATGGTGAAGTTGCAAAAGGTATTAAAGCATATAATCCAATTATTTCAGGACAATTATCAAAAGAGGAGATAGAGCTATCATCCAAAGATGAATCAAGACCATTAGAAATTAAAAATACCGATATTGAAATATCAAACTCAGAAAAAAAAATTAAGAAATATGTCCCATTATCAAAAAGACAAGATAAGCCTGACTCAGCTTTATGGTTAATAAAACATCATAATATTCTAAAAGACTCTCAAATTGCAAAATTAGTAGGTATTACAAAAAATTCTGTAACATCAATCAGAAATAAAAGTTATTGGAATTATAACAACTTAGACGCCAAAGATCCTGTAGCTATAAATTTATTTTCTCAAAAAGATTTAATTAATGCAACTGAAAAAGCTGAAAGAAGAATTAAAAGAGAAAAAAAAGAGAAAGAGAAACTCAAACAATCAATATAAAAACGTTATTTTGAATAAAATTTATAGACATGAAAATATAAAAATGTTAATTAACCATTTTTTTGGAGGTAGTTATTAAAATAGAAGTCAAGGATAACAATATTGAACAAGCTCTTAGAGTTTTAAAAAGAAAACTCCAAAGAGATGGTTTTTTTAAAGTAATAAAGTTAAAAAATACATACGAGAAGCCTTCTGAAAAGAAAAAAAGAATACTACAAGAAAATATTAAAAGAGTTAAAAAACTTAACAAGTTAAAAAATAGAATTTAAATATACCGCGGGGTGGAGCAGTCTGGTAGCTCGTCAGGCTCATAACCTGAAGGTCGGCGGTTCAAATCCGTCCCCCGCAACCAAATTTTATGCAGAACAATAAAATATATTCTAGTAATCATCTTAAGATTTTCGATAAAATTATTACAAAGAAAAGATTGGAAATTGTCGACATCATAAATAATCAAATTATTTTGTATAATATTAATGAGGTATTAGATATTGGAACAACTAATGATACTAAAAACAAGAGTAGTAACTTTATTGTTAAAAATTTGAAAAATATAAAAAATTTTAATTCAATCTCAGATCAATTAATTACCTCGTCTTTTTTTAAAAAGAATCTTCAAAAGTCGATAACTGAAAACTTTTCAGAATATGAAATAGAAAATTTTAAGTCTGATCTTGTTATATCTAATGCAACAATAGAGCATGTAGGAAACTATGATAATCAAAAACTAATGTTTGATAATATGATTAAGTTGTGTAAAAAAATGATAATAATTTCTACCCCTTACAGATATCATCCTTTAGAATTTCACACTAAAATTCCTTTAATTCATTGGCTTCCAAAAAATATTCATAGAAAAATCTTAAAAAATATAGGACTTACTTTTTTTTCAAAAGAAGAAAACTTAAATTTATTATCTAAATCAGATTTTAATAATTTTGTTGAAAGTAAAAAAATAAAAGGTGAATTTAGATATATTAAATTTTTATTCTTCAAATCAAATTTAATTTTTATAGGGAAAAAATATAATTAAAGTTTAAATTTAGACTTTCTACTATCAATCAAAAAATTCTTGACTGTCTCTTGTGTAAGTTGGTCAAAAGATTTTCCAAATTTTTGTATTTTTTCAATGATCGATGGAGGTATAGTTATTATGTGACAACCTAATTGTTTTGCTTGAATATAATTATAAGGTTCTCTCACACTTGCCCATAAAATTTGGACATTTTTAAAACTTTTTGCAATTCTTATACTCTTAATAAATTCAGGCACTGGATCTTTGCCTGTATCCGCTGCCCTCCCAGCAAAAATAGAAATAATTACTTTTGTTTTTTTATTTATCACCTTTAAAATTTTAGCTGTTTGTTTAGCTGTGTAAACAGCGGTAATATTAAGTTTGATATTTCTACTATTTAATTCTCTTATAACTTTGCCAGTAAATTTTTTTTTAGAATTTATAACAGGGACTTTTACATAAACATTTTGACCCCATTTATTTATCTTAACACCTTGCTTGATCATTAATTCTGGACTGTCAGCAAAGACCTCAAATGAAATTGGTTTTGTATTACAAACTTTAAGTATTTGTCTTGAGTAAGATTTATAATCTTTTGCTCCTGCTTTCCGCATTAAACTAGGGTTTGTAGTAAACCCTTTCACAAAATTATTACTATTAAATCTTTTAATCTTTTTTAAATCAGCAATATCACAAAAAACTTTAATACTCATTAATTTATAAATTTTTAGTTATATCCTCAGTCATTTTTTTTGCATCTGCAAACAACATTAAAGTATTTTCTTTATAAAAAAGATCATTGTCAATTCCAGCATATCCTGGTGATAAACTTCTTTTTACAAACAATACTGATTTACATTTTTCAACATCTAAAACTGGCATACCATAGATTGGGCTTTGAGGGTCAGTTTTTGCTACAGGATTTGTAACATCATTAGCTCCTATAACAAATGCAACATCTGCATTAGCAAAATCATTATTAATTTCCTCTAATTCAAAAACTTCATCGTAAGGTACATTTGCTTCAGCAAGTAATACGTTCATATGACCTGGCATTCTGCCAGCAACTGGATGAATTGCGTAAGAAACTTTAATGTCATTTTTTTTAAGTGTATCTACCATTTCTCTCAAAGCATGTTGAGCTTGAGCCACTGCCATACCATAACCTGGAACAATAATGACTGATGAAGCGTTTTTCATTAGAAAAGCAGCATCATCTGCATTTCCACTTTTTACTGGTTTTTGTTCTTTATTTTGTGCTGAAGCTGATTGTTCAGTTGCACCAAACCCACCTAAGATTACATTAAAGAATGATCTATTCATTCCTTTACACATTATGTACGATAGGATTGCTCCAGAAGAGCCAACTAAAGCTCCAGTAATTATTAAAGCAGTATTTTCTAGAGTAAATCCAATTCCTGCAGCTGCCCAACCAGAGTAAGAGTTAAGCATAGAAATTACTACTGGCATATCTGCGCCACCAATTGGAATTATTAAAAGGAAACCAATTAAGAAAGAAATAGCCAATAGTATCCAAAATAGATTCGATGATTGAGTAGAACAAAGCAAATAAGTAATTATTATTATTGAAATTAGTATTAAAGCATTAAGTGGATGTTGTCCTTTAAATGTTATAGGTGATCCTGACATTATTCCTTGGAGTTTTAAAAAAGCAATAATTGAACCTGAAAAAGTTATTGCACCAACTGCCGCTCCAATTGACATTTCAATTAAGCTTCCAAGTTTGATGTTACCAGGAGATCCTAGTCCAAACGCTTCTGGATTCAAAAAAGCAGCTATTGCAACAAATACAGCTGCAAGTCCAACTAAACTATGAAAACCAGCAACTAGTTCTGGCATTGCTGTCATTGGAATTTTATAAGCTATAAAGGCACCAATTAGTCCTCCTATTAAAAGAAAGATTAAAACAACCACTAGTCCAGTTGAAAAATTACCAATTGATAAAAAAGTAACTGTGACTGCAATAATCATTCCTAAAATTCCAAGGAAATTTCCCTGTCTAGAAGTTTCTGGTGAAGAAAGTCCTCTTAAAGCTAAAATAAACAATACTCCTGAAATTAAATAAAAAATTGCTGATAAATTTGCTGATAACATTATTTATCCTTTTTCTTTTTTTTATACATTGCAAGCATTCTTTGGGTTACCAAAAAGCCTCCAAAAATATTAATTGCTGCTAATGATATTGCTAAAAAACCAAAGATACTTGAAGTGTTAAATATAGAATCAGAGTTTCCAGCTAATCCTGCGATAATTGCCCCAACAATAATGACTGAGGAGATAGCATTAGTAACAGACATTAAAGGTGTGTGTAGTGATGGAGTTACACTCCAAACTACATAGTATCCAATAAAAATTGAAAGGATAAAAATACTTAATCTGAATATAAAAGGATCTATTTCCATAATTTTATTTTATTAAAGTTTTCTCAATTATTTCATCGTCTAAATTGATATTTATCTTTTTATTTTCTTTATCATATAAATTTGAGACAAAGTTAAATACATTTTTTGCATATAAGTTTGATGCAGAGGTTGGAAGTTTATTTAAAATATTACTTTCCCCCATTATTTTAACACCATTTTTATCTATAACTTCATCAACCTTAGTATAGGCTGTGTTTCCACCTTGAATAGCTGCTAGATCATAAATGATTGAACCAGACTGCATATTATTAATCATATCTTCTTTAATGATTACTGGTGCTTTTTTTCCTGGAATTAAAGCTGTACAAATCACTATATCTATTTTTTTTAATGTTTCTGATAATAATTGCTCTTGTTTTTTTTTGAAATCATCTGATGCCTCTTTTGCATAACCTCCCTCAGTCTCTAAATTCTCTGCACCCTCAACTGTTAAAAATTTCCCCCCTAAACTTTCGACCTGTTCTTTTGAGGCCATTCTTACATCTGTTGCAAACACAATTGCTCCCATTCGTTTTGCAGTTGCAATTGCTTGTAAACCCGCAACACCAGCACCAACCACCAATACTTTTGCTGCTGGGATTGTACCTGCTGCAGTCATCATCATTGGAATTGCTTTTTCAAAATTAGCAAAAGACTCTACTACTGCTTTATAGCCTGCAAGATTTGCCTGTGAAGATAATATATCCATAGACTGAGCTCTTGTTATTCTTGGAAGTAATTCTAGTGAAAAAATATTAATATTTTTTTTTTACTAAATTACTTATTTTATCTTTATTATCATATGGATTTAAGACACCAATAAACGTTTGATTTTCTTTTAGTAAAGAATTTTTATTTTCATCTAATAAACTTAATTGAGCAAGGATATCTGTATTCGTTATTATTTCTTTTTCATCTTTTAAAATTGATGCTCCTAATTTTTTATATTCTTCATCTTTAATTCCAAGATGAATTCCATAATTTTCGGACAAAGAAACTTCAATACCAAGTGAGATATATTTTTTTGCAATCTCAGGAGTAATTGCTATTCTTTTTTCAGTCTTTAGATTTTCTAAAATAGATGCAATTCTCATACATTGATCTTACAGTAAGAATATTGCCATTAAAACTAAAACACCAATTACTGCGACGGTTCCCCACAATATAAACTTTGTAAAATTATTCCAAGTGTTTTTATGGTCCTCATTATCCATAAAAATTATTTCTGTCTTGCTTTGAATTTGGGGTTAGTTTTATTAATAATATAAACTCTGCCTCTTCTTCTAACGAGCTTAGAATTTAGATCTCGTTTTTTGATAGATTTAAGTGAGCTTTTTATTTTCATAATTTTAGAATTTAGCCTGGCAAAGTCCTACTCTTCCATGTCTTAAGACAAAGTACCATCGGCGCTGAAAAGCTTGACTTCCGAGTTCGGGATGGGATCGGGTATTACCTCTTCGCTATAATCACCAGGCGAGGGTAGTTATACCCAAAGAAACATTTTAGTCAAAGATAAATTAAACGACATCTAAGGCTTCAATGAATAAAAAATTATGGTTTTTAGTGCAATAAATGCATCTTTTAGTCCAATTTTTTTTCCTTCTTGGTATGATCTGCCATTATAGCTAATTGGAACTTCAAAAAATTTATATTTTTTTTTAGATAATTTAATAGTTACTTCAGGTTCAAATGAAAAAGTTTTTTCCTTGAGAGAAATACTTTTTAAAACATCTGTTTTAAAGACTTTATAACCAGTTTCCATATCAGTAAGATTTAAATTTATAAACAGATTACAGATAAAAGTTAAAATTTTATTTGCCAAATAGTGCCAAAAAAAATGAATCCTAACATATTTGCCTCCACCTAGGAACCTAGAACCATATACAACATCTGCATTTGTTTCAAAAAAAGGTAGTAATAATTTGTTGTAGTCAAAGGGGTCATATTCTAGATCTGCATCTTGAATAATAATTAAATCACCAGTAACATATTTAAGTGCTGTTTGAATTGCAGCACCTTTACCCAAATTACTTTCATGAAAATAAATACTAATTTTTTCTTCTTGGCTTAAATTTTTCAATACCTCAATTGTTCCATCTTTAGAGTGATCATCAATGATGAGAATTTCGTAATTTAAAAATTTATAATTTATTAGACTTTGAATTACTTTTTTTATAATGCTATCTATTGTTTGTTTTTCATTATAACAAGGGATTATTACTGAAAGTTTAAAGGAGTCTTTGTTAATCATTATCAGTTTTTTAATTTATCTACTACTAGATATCCATTCTTTTTACTAACATCTAGCTTATTATAAGAACAAATAAATGGAGTATCCCAACAAAGTCTTCCTTGCCATCCATTTTTCTTATTATTTTCAAAATCAGGATAATAGATATTAGCATATTTATTACTAGTTTTAGTATCTAAAAGATATTCATTTTCTATTTTCTGTATTCCTAAAAAAATTTTTTCTGTATCACTAATTCTTAAAATATTTTTTGAAAAATTAAATACTAAGAAAACTGAAATAAATATTATAAATTTTTTTTTTGAAAACTCTTTTGAAATTAAAATTTTTGAAAAAAACAAAAATATTAAAGTTATATAAATATGTATTGCAAACCTTAAAACTGGTGAATAATTTAACCAAAAAATTAAGCTCAAAATAATAAAAAAAACTAATATTAATTTTTTTTCAAAAACTAAAATTGTTCCCAGTTTTTTTTTTGAAACTAAAACAAATATTAGTATTGGTAAAATCATAGTCATCAAATGCTCTAATATTTCTTTAAAATTTCTTTTAATCCAAATTAAAAACCAATTAAAATTACTCAAATATTCTTCAGGGGAATATATGCCTTTTGCCGAAGAATAACTTTTATTTATTAGTTCAAGTCTTTTAGATAAGTCTATATGTTCAGGGTTAAACCAAGATACATTTAAACAAGTTAACGTAGTTGGAAATAGAAAACAGCCTGTATAAATAAATTGCTGAACAAAAAAAATAATGCATAAAAATGAAATTGCTAAAAATCTTAAACTTAGAATATAAAATTTTAGATCTTTGAAATTTGTAAGAAATAGAAATATTGGTAAAATTATAATTAAAGCTGCACTAAGTTTAATCAAAATTGCAAATATTGCAAAAAACAAATTAAAATAAAAGAAAGATTTTTTATCTAAATTTTCTTTAGTTTCATAAAATTTGATAAAATAATAAATACTTAAAACTGAAAAAATGATTGCAGGAAAATCAACACCAAATTCTGATATTCTTGTAAATTTTAACAAAAAATAAAACAAAATAACAATTAAATAATAATCACTATTTTTAATTTGATCTTTTTTTTCAATGATATTTTTTATTGAAAATATTATAAAGCTTAAAAATAATAAAAAACTTGGTAATGTTAAAAAGTCAAAATTTTTATTTTCAATAAAAAAAATTGGATATAAATTCAACCATATAGAATTATATACATAAGGTATATCTATATTAGCAAAACCAAAAACTATTTTTTCTTCTATAAATGCTAGTGAATAAGGAAGATGATAATATCCAAAATCTTCGTGATATTTTTGAGAAATAAAAATTGGTAAAAGTAAAAATACAATTATGAAATATGGTAATAAATCTTTTTTTTCCAGAAAAATTGAGATATTTTTTTTCAAAAAAAATAAAATAATTCCAATTAAAAAAATACCTCCAGCTATGATAAAATTTATTTTAAAAAAGAAATGAACAAACGTTACAATTAATGAAGTTATTATAAGTCCACAAAAAATATCTAAAAAAAAATCACTCTTAAGTTTTAAAGTAAATAAACTTCCTAAACCTGAAAATGATAGTGAAAGAAAAATTATACCTACCAAAAAAACTAATAACTCAAGAATAATCATAAAACATTTTAGTAATTTTTTTTACAAATTTTTTTTAAAATCTTTAATGGTGTTATCCAGAGCCTCTTTAAAATTCATTTTACTTGACCATCCATTTTTTTTTGCTAAAGAAACGTCTAATTTTTTTCTTTTAACCCCATCAAGTTTTTTTTTATTATTAAATCTTATTAAAACAGATGGATCTATTTTATTTTTTATTTTAATGGCATAATTTTTAATTGACATCTCTATTGGAGAGCCAATATTAATCAAAGAAGAGGAATTTTTCTTTCTTAAGAAATACTCACATGCTTTAGCTACTTCATCAACATATAAAACTTCTCTTAGAGGCTTGCCTGTGCCCCATAAATTTACAGCTTTATTTTTTTTCTTTTTACTAGCTAAATATATTTTTTTAATAAGTGCAGGTAGAAAATGAGAATTATTTAAATCATAATTATCGTTTGGGCCAAATAAATTGCATGGCATTAAACAAACATATTTTGTTTTATATTGTTGATTAAAAGATTGAACCATTTGAATTCCTGCAATTTTTGCTATTGAATAACTTTCATTAGTTTTTTCCAAGACTCCAGTCATTATTTGATTTTCTTTTATAGGTTTTTTTAAATTTTTTGGGTAAATACAACTAGATCCAAAAAGAATTAATTTTTCTACTTTGTTTTCATGACTCAAAGAAATTAAATTTGTTTGAATTTGTAAATTATCATTAATAAAATTTGCTGGATAATTTATATTTGCTTTAATTCCACCTACTTTTGCAGCAGCAATAATGACCGCATCTAATTTTTTTTTTTTTAAAAAAATTTTGGACTGATGCTTGATTTCTTAAATCTAAACTTTTTTTTTCTACTGTAATTAAATTTTTATAACCCTTTTTTTTTAGTATTCGTAATATAGAAGAGCCAAGCATACCCTTATGTCCAGCTATGAATATCTTGCTATCAATGTTTATCATTATAAATTTTCTAATTCATGCTCTATCATTTCATCAATTAAACTATCTATTGATATCTTGGGTGACCATTTTAATAATTTTTTTGCCCTTTGAGCATTACCCTTTAAATAATTAACTTCTACCGGTCTAAAATATCTTTTTTTACATTCAATCAATACTTTTTTATTTTCAATGTTTAACGCCTTTTCATTTATACCTTTGCCTACCCATTTAATCTTAAGTCCAATTTTTTTTGCAGATTTATTAACAAATTCTTTAATCGTAAACGTTTTACCAGTTCCAATAACATAATCATTTGGTTTTTTTTGCTGTAACATTTTCCACATTGCCTCAACATAGTCTCTAGCATGGCCCCAATCTCTTTTGGAGTAAAGATTTCCTAAAAATAATTTTTTTTGATATCCGTGTTTAATACGAATTAATCCTTGAATAATTTTTTTTGTAACAAAAGTCTCACCTCTAATTGGACTTTCATGATTAAATAGAATTCCATTGCATGCAAAAATATTATAAGCTTCCCTATAATTGACCGTAATCCAATGTGCAAAACATTTCGAGACGCCATATGGACTAGCTGGATAAAAAGGTGTTTTTTCGTTTTGAAATTTTTCTCTTGTTCTACCAAACATCTCTGAAGTCCCTGCTTGATAAAATTTTATTTTTTTTTCTAGATTTAAATTTTTAATTGCTTCTAAAATTCTTAATGTCCCAAGACTATTAACGTCTGCAGAATACTCTGGTACCTCAAAAGATACTTGCACATGAGATTGTGCAGCAAGATTATAAATTTCATTAGGTTGAGTTTTTTTAATTAAATTTAGAATTGATGAGGAGTCGGTCAAATCTCCATAAAAAAGTACAAAATCAGATTTTAAATTTATATCTTTGTATATGTCATCTACTCTCTGTGTGTTAATTATTGATGATCTTCTCTTTACTCCGTAAACTTTGTATTTTTTTTTTAATAAAAGTTTAGATAAATAAGCACCATCTTGACCAGTAATTCCAAAAATTAAAGCTATTTTTTTTTTCATTTGGATTATTTTTTAAATTATATATTCTGTATTCATTTTATTCGTATAATGCAAGTATCTCTTATAACATGTACTAACAATAGTGAAGAAACAATAAAAGATTGTTGTTTATCAATTTCATCACAAACTTATAGTGATATTGAACATATAGTTTTGGATAAAAATTCAAAAGACAAAACTGTTTCTATTATAAAAAAATATGCAAAAAAAACTGTAAAAGTTTATCAGCAAAAAAGCTCAGGTATTTATGGAGCGATAAATGAGGGTATGAAAATATCTAATGGAAACATAATAGGTATTTTACATTCAGATGATGAATTAATCGACAAAGACGTTATTTCAGATATTTCACAAAAATTTTTAGATGAAAATTTGGATGTTCTGTTTTCTAATATTTATTATACAAAAAAAAACGATTTAAATAAAATTGTTAGAAAATGGAAATCAAACCTTGAAGAGGGGGTCCAATCAAATGATATTTTGTATAAAAAAATTTATAATGGGTGGATGCCTCCTCACACAACTTTATTTATCAAAAAAAGTTTACTAAAAGACATAGGATATTACGATGAGAGTTTTAAGATTTCAGCAGATTATGATTTTATAATAAAACTATTCAAAAAAAGTAACCTTAAAATCTTTTATTTAAATAAATTCACTGTGAAAATGAGATCTGGAGGGATTAGCAATAAAAATATGAGAAATATTTTTATAAAAATGAATGAAGACTTAACTATTATGAGAAAATTTAAGTTTAATACTATTAAAGCAATAATTATTAAAAATTTATCTAAAATTATCCAATTTTTCTAATTTTAACTCTATCTAATAGTTATTATTGCTGGAATATTTTCACTTAATAAAATTACTAAATCTAAATCTTTGTCATATTCAATATCTCTAATTCTATTTCCTTTGAGAAAAATTCTTCCATTGCTTGATAATTTAGTAAAATCTTCACTAATATTTAAGTTATATATTGAATGGGCCCTTAGAGATGAAGTCCATAAACATTTTGACATACAAAAAGAGTTTTTTTCTAAATAAATTATTTCACTAATTCCAATTGAAGGATCATAATATTTTAAAGGTTCAATAAATCCTAACTCTCTATGGCTCTTTTTAAATGTATCTTTTTCAAATAAATCTTCCTCTCCTTTATAAGCTTGGCCATACGAAGCTTTTGGCCATCCAAAATTTTTATCTTGTTCTAAATTTAAAAAATTAAAATTTATTTCGTCTCCACCTTTTGGACCATGTTCGGTATTAATTACTACTTTCTCATTAGAATGGTAATATAAACCTTGGGGATTTCTGTGGCCATATGAAATTAATTCATGATTTTTTGTATTTAAATCAATTGAAATTATTTTGCCAAGAAGAGTGTCCTTGTTCTGTGGAGACTCGTAATTTCTAGAGAAACCTATTGAGAACAAAATTTTTTCATTTTTGAATTTTTCTATTCTTCCTCCTGAAAAAACATTATATTTTTCCCAATATTCGTTAGTTTCAAAGAAAATTTCAAAATTAATTTTTTTTAAATTTAAATCAGCGTAATATAAATTAATAGTAATTCCATTTTCATTTTTAACCATCATAGAAATAAAAACTTTATTATCTGAAATAAATAGGTCTCTTATTCCAATCAATGTAGAGTTATCTTCTTTTAAAATTTCATTAATATTATTGGGTAAATTTTTGAAATCTAAATTATCTGTTATGAGATTTTTCTTATCACAATAAACAATTTTTCCACTACCTGATATTGCAAATAATTTTCCACTATAAATTTCTAAATAATGTGCTCTTAAAGAATTTAATTTAGCTTTCCAACCTAAATTAGTATCCAATCTTTTAAATGGTAAGAAGAAAAAATTTACATCGTATTCTTGATCATTCAATTTAATCCGTTTATTGTCGAATTTTTGACCCTCATAACCTTGTTCATATTTTCTCAATTGCAGTTCTAGGGTATCATTTTTTGCTTTAAGATTTGAAATAACAAAAATATTATCTTTGATTTTTTTTACATAATGTCGTGGTATTACTTTTTTAACTGTCTCTATAATCTTACTCTGTCTATCATAACCATATCTCACTAAATCACTTATAATGATCGAAAGATATATTCCTCCAGATAACAAAAATAAAATTATAATAAAAATTATTTTTTTTTTCTTTGTTTTTAAAAATGTCATTTTAATATTTTTCATATTTTACAAAATCATTTAAAAGAACGCCCGAATTAAAAGAAAAACTATGTATGCCTAATATATTTTTTGAAAAATCAGGTTTAACATTCATGATTTCCTCCTCTTCATATTTATCTTCAGTTAAAGATTTAATTTTTGCTACACCTAAAGCAGCTCCGTACTTGTCAAAGTCTTGTTTTTGAAAAACTCTATAAAGCTTACTTTCTTTAGAATAGATCATTCCAGCATTCCTTGCTTTTTTAGAGTCAAAAACAACGGGATTTAATGAATGTGGTTTCCATGAATTTGAGTCAATGTTATCAGCATAAAAAATATGCAATTCAGACGAGTGCTCATCTAATTTGGAGGAGTCTATACTTGTAAATAGCCAATATTTATTATTAAACTGATAAATATTAGTATCTACGGCACTAATATTTTTCATTAGTATTCCGTGCAGTTTCCATTTAATGGGGAATTCAACACATTTGTAAATTCTAATATCTTTTGATTGATGACTTTCAGGGATCATAAATAAACCAGCAGTGGATTTAAATAAGAAAGGGTATGAAAGATGAAATTTTTCCTCAATAGCTACTCCAATTTCCTTGTGTCCCTTTGAAGTGATTTCATAAGCAGAAATTTTTCCTTTATTGACTATAAAATCATAATCTTCAACATAAATCACAGTCCTGTTATTATAACTTATTAGAAATGGATCTGCTAAAAATCTATTCTTAGGATTTTTAATAATTGTAGATTTTTTAATAAGAGGAGATTTCCAATTATCTGTAAATTGGTAACAAACGTTCCATTTTAATACACGTCCAAAAAATTTGTTAAAAATTTTTTTAAATACAAGACTTAACGTTTTTAAAATGTAATGTAAAGATTGATATGTTTTTGGTATTTTATAGATTTTAAATCCATCATATTTTTTTGGATATAGATTTACATTATTTTTATTATTAGATAATTTTTCTAATGTTTTATGAAAAAAAATACTAGATTTTAAAAATAATTTACAAACATTTAATTTATAAAAAAAAGAAGTTGGAATATGTCCTTTAAAAATCACTTCACCTCCATCTAACACCTCTGAAAGACGCTGAATCACAAAACCTGTTGATGGCTCACGATTATAAACCTCCCAAAATCCTGGTGGTCCACCTCTATAAAAATCATTATCTCCATGATGAAAAGAAATAACACCTAAAGGGCATATGTTCAAAATATCGCCTTTCAAAATACCTGTTCCACCTCTAACCAAAAGATCTAAATTGAGATTTTTAATCTTATTGATTTCCTCAGTTTTAAAAGAATAATACAAACCTGAATTAGAAATAGTCGGAGTAACATAAATTTTCTGAACCTCGAATTTAGAAATTGGCTGCTTTAAAAAAAAATCATTAAATTTATTTTTTTTTTTAATAATCTGTGTTTCTATTCGATCAACTAATTTAAAAATTATATTATCTATTAGTCTTTGAATGCCATTTTTTTTAAGATATTTGAAAGATTTAGAAATTAAATTTTTTGTTTTAAGATTATTTGATTTTTGAATAATTAAACAAACTATTGAATAACAATTGCTTTGTAAACTTTTTTTATAAAGATCCTCTATTAAAAAAGGCTGATCTACATCATCAACAATGATACCTATTTTAAGCTTTTTTATATTATTCATAAATTTTTATAATCATGATCTATCCACCAACCAATTTAAAGTTTTTTTTTTATTAAGTTTCCATCTTTTAGGTAATATATTTTGTCACATATCTTTAAATTTTCAGGATTATGAGAAACAAGAATAATTGTTTTTTTTGATTTCAAGGTTTTTATATTATCTAAAATAATTTTCTCATTTTTTTCGTCGAGAGCATTTGTTGCCTCATCAAAGATTAATATTTCTCTATCTGCGTATATCTGTCTTGCAATAGCTATTCTTTGTTTTTGTCCAGATGAAATAGTTTTACTATTTGTAACCATTAAAGTGTCAATTCCATCAGGTAATAAATTTAAAAAATCTTGAACCATACTAAAATTTAAAGAGAACTGAAATTTTTTTTTGTCAAAATCTTGTTCTGTCCCTAAAAGTATATTTTCTTTAATTGACCCTTCAATAAGAAAGGTATCTTGTGAAATTAAAGAGATAAGATTTTGGTAAGCTCTAACATCACTCTTGGTTTCTAAAATTTTATCATCTATGATTATATTTCCATTTGTTGGTGAAGATAATTTTGAAATAATATTAAGAAGTGTTGTTTTTCCTGATCCACTTTCACCTTTAATACCTATTATTTCATTCTTTTTAATATCCAAATTAATCTTGTCTAATATTCTAGTATTTTTTCTATATTCAAAACTTAAGTTAGATAAAACAATATTTTTTTTAAAATTAAATTTAACAACTTTGTCATTGTTAATTAGAATTTTGTCTTCAAGATTCAAATCATTTGAAATATTAATGACCGCGTTTTTAGAAAACTGAACTAATTGATAATTTGAAAAAATTTTATTTATTGATGGTAAAATTCTATACGCAACTACAAAATAGAAAGTAAGAATAGTAATAATTTCATCATTTTCTTTGCCTTGGTTAAATAGATAAATGATTAACAATAAAAAGGTTAATAAACCAAAAACTTCAATTAAATTTTTTGGTAATAATTTTAGGACTTGTAAATTTGTCTCAACACTTCCTATTTTAAGCTGTAATTTATTATAATATTCTAAAATTTTCTTGGTTTTTCCTATTAATAAAATTTCTCTTACACCAAGCAAAATATAATGTGTAATTTTTGCGTTATCTCTGTTGTTTTGTTTTCGATCATTTCCAATTATTTTAATATTTTTACTTATCTTTTTAACTATAAAACCAACTATTATTAAAATCGGTAATACTATTAATGCTCCTTGAGCATTGTTTGTTAAAATTAATAATAAAAATACTGATACAAAAATTATAACTTCACTAAGAATAATATGGACTGGAATAAAATAACTTTTAAGTAATGCTTCTATTTCACCTGTTAAATTCGCTTGAATTTTTGAGAAAGAATTTTTAACAAAATATTCGTAGTTTTGTTTAAAATATTTAGATAGGAGCTCAGTAGAAATTATTGCTCTAGCATTTTTAACATATTTAAAAATTGAATTATATATAAATACTAAAGAAATATTTTTGATTACAAAGACTAAAAAAAGTATGATAGCACAAACTGGTAATAAACTTTCCCGCTCATAACCTTCTATTAAAAAACTAAAATTATCTAAAATAAATAAATCTGTTTTTTGATTTGGATTTAAAATTAAAGCTGTAAATGGTATAATCAATGCAATACTCAATACTTCTAGCATGGCTTGTGCTAACATTAAAAAAACCATATAAAAAAAATATAATTTTTGACTATTATTAAGCAAGTTCCAAAAAAGATAAAAATGTTTCATTTTAAAAAATTAAATCAATTTTCTTTATTATTTCTATACCAATCTATTGAGGTTTTTGCCAAATCTAACCACTTTGCTTTTTTATAATTAACATCAATTTCATGGCTTAATTTTGTTATGTCAGAAATAGAAACTGAAATATCCTTCTTTCTTTTACCTTTAAATATAACTTTAGGTGATTTTTTCGATACTTTAGAAAATATATTATACATTTTTTTAACAGAAATACCTTTTCCATAACCACAATTGAAAACGTCAGAATATTTTTTTTTTAAAATTTTTTTACTAAACTCAAAGTGAATTTTTGCTAAATCAATAACATGAATATAGTCTCTAATAGCAGTTCCATCTATTGTGTTATGAGATTTTCCATAAATAAAAAAAGTTTCTTCATTGATGACTGATCTACAAAGGTTTGAAATTAAGGTATTGTTATTAATATTAAACCCACATCTTAGTTTTTTTTCAATTCCACCAACATTAAAATATCTCAAAATGATAAAATTTATATCTTTTTTTTTTTTAAAAAAAAATTTTTCTAATTTTAATTTGGACTTAGCGTAAGGTGAAAGTGGGCTTGTTTTTTGATTTTCCTTAATTCTTTTTTTATTATTTCCATAAATAGCTGCTGTTGATGAATAAATAAAGTTTTTAATATTTGACTCAATACATAACTCTAAAAAAAACTTAGCTTTTTTATAATTATTAATTAAATATTTTTTTGGTTTTTTAATTGACTCGTCATTATTTGTGAAAGCTGCAAAATGCAACACAACATCAAATTTTTTTTTTAAAATCTTTCTAACCTTTTTTTTATCAGAAATATCACACTTATAAAAAATAGATCTATCTGGAATATTTTTTTTTATACCTGTTGATAAATTGTCAATAATTGAAACTTTGTGTTTTCTATCAAGTAGTAGATTTGCTACTGTACTTCCTATATATCCAGCACCCCCTGTAATCAAAATATTCATGTATTTATTTTTTTTTCAGGAAATAAATGATTAAAAAATAAGATAATATACTCATAAGTAGTATCAAGTATAAATAAGTTTTATAAAATAATAATAAAATTATTGGAGCAAGAATTAAAAAACAAACTATAAAATTTGTTTTAATTTGATTAAACCTTTTTAAAAATAAATGATGAACATGTTCCAAATCACCTGAAAAAATATTTCGACCTTTTGATAATCTATAAACAGAGAGCCTTAGTAACTCCAAACCTGGAATTAGCGTTAAAATTAATATTGCGTCAGCAAAAACAATATTCTTAAAAGTGGTGTACTCATAAATTATAAAAAAACTATACATTGCTCCAAGACTATAAGATCCTCCATCTCCTAAAAAAATTTTACCATTAAAATTAAGAATAAATAATGATACTAATAAAGGATAAAAGAGTAAAAAGTTTAAATTGTAATTTGAAATATAAAATAAAAAAGTATTTAAAATTAAATAATAAGTTATCAATTGAGAATTTATTCCATCAAACATATTTGTGGCATGTATAAAAGCTAAAATTGAAAACAATGTGAAAATTAAACTAAAATTTTTAAGTAAGATTGGATGTTCATAAAATGAAAATAACAATTCATCAATTTTTAAATTTTGATTAATCAATAAGGCCATTAAAGAAAATAAAATACCTAAAACTATTCTTATACTGAATGAGATTTTATATTTATCATCATAAAGTCCTATAAAAAAAAATGAGAATATTAAAAAAATAAATGAAATAATTTCTCTTTTTTTTTCAAAAGGAAAAATTTCATATAAACTTTGGTCAATTGTGATCAATATCAACAGGTTAAAAATTATAAAAAAACCTCCTAATAAAGGTGTTTTTTTTTTATGAATTTTTAATTTATTGTCTGGATGATCAAATATTTTTAATTTATCAGCTAAATATTGATAATTCCAACAAAGACAGATGTTTAAAAATATTAATATTAAAAAAAAACTTAAAATCATTTATTTTTTTCACTATTAAATTTTGAGTTTATAAATAAAAACAATCCTAATGCAAAACATTTAAATCCTGCAATCCAATTGCTGAAGAAATTACCGGTAGGAATCAAGGGCCATAGATAAACAAAAACAGTAATTGTAGATACAATCATTAGCTCATTTTGAGTTTCTTTTTTAAATAGTCCAAAAAAAATATTTAACATTTTAATTGAGATTAAAACAAATATTGAGGATAAAAAAAATAAACCAAATAAACCAGCAGCAGACAAAGATTGTAAATAATAATTATGTGGGTGAGTAGAGCAAACTCCTCCGTCAACGGGGTATAAATTTCCAAGCTTACCCCTACACATAAATCTAAATGATTTTATACCTTTTCCAAAATATATATTATCTTTGGTCATCTCTTTAACTACAAGAAAGTGACCAATATAATCTCTTGGAATATGCTTAAATATTGGGTGAGAGGTAATTGTTTGTTTATAATGAGCATTCGTTTTGCTACTTGGATTATACCTTGCATCTAAAGCAGCAAGATTTTTTCCTACTCCAAAATTGACAATAGAAAACAATATGACTCCTGATAATAAAAGATTAATTAAAAATACTTTTCTATAAGATTTTATAAATATAAAACTTATGGCTAAAAAAAAACTAAAAAGAAGTATAGCAGCTCTATCACCAGATAATAAAATAATAACTGTGCTTAAAACTAAAACTAAAAGAAAATAGATAGATTTATCAGTTATATTTTTTTTAAAAGTTAAAAAAAATAAAGTAATCATTATTGGGATTACTTTTTGGATGTAACTTCCAAAAATATATTCATCTTTAAAAATACTTGTAATTCTTCCACCAGCCATATTATAACCCAGTAAATTTTCACCAGTAAAAAATTGAAAATAACCATCAACTAGAAAAATCAAATAAACAAATATAGTTATTAAAAAAAATCTTTTGTCTAATTTAATTTCCTGAAAAACAAACCAAATACTTACTATATAGATAACATACCTAAAGTTAATTAAAGATTTTAATAGTAAGTTTTGATCTGTAGTTTGACCTAAAATTTCTATATTGATATAAGTGCTAAAAAAAACTGATAGATAATATAGGGATAATAAAATAGTTATATAATTTTTATCAAAAAAATAATCTTTCCATTTCTTACAATAAAATAATGTGGTTACAAAAAAAACAAATAACAACAATTCTACAATGGCTCTTCCAACTAAAAATGATATTGGGAAAAAAAATATTAAGAAGTTAAATAAAATTTGTTTATCTAAATTTAAATTTTTCATGTTAAAGTTGTAATTGTTTTATCAGGTTTAGTTTAAAATTATTTTTTGAAGTTAAATTTATTTTATTAATTTCATTTATAATCTTTTTATAGTGAGATAATATGTGTTTAATTGTTCTTGTAAAATCAATTTCATTTCTTTCTGAAACAAATAGTCCTTTTGGATAAATTTTTTTTAAAAATTTAATTTCATTAAAAATTATCACTGGTTTTTTTCTTGAAAGACTTTCTAAAATAACTTGAGGATACCCTTCTGTATAAGAGGGCAATATAAAAATTTGATGTGAGTCATAAATTTTTTTAAGTTTTTTATTATTATTAACTTGTTTTATGATTCTTATATTTTTGTCTTTTAATCTTTCTTTTTTTTCTGCTCCTACTAAAGTCAAACTTAAATGATAATCTTCAAGTCTTTTATTCATTTTTTTAAATATACTAATTAAACTTAAATAACCTTTTTCTTGTCGAAATCTTCCAACATATAATAAGCTTATCTTTTTATTTATTTTTTTATTAAAATCTTTTTTTAACCAAAATTTATCCAGTTCAGATGGTAACAAAATCTTAAAATCTTTAAGTCTTTTAAAGTATCTAGAACAAGACAAAACATTTGAACTAGAACAAAAAATTTTAAACATAAAAAAATAAAAAAAATATCCAAAATAAGAAAATTTTATTTGATATTCTTTAAATCCATCGCTTCTCAAAAATAAATAAATTCTTTCTTTTTTAATAAATAAAATTTTTAAAATTAAAAAATAAAAAAAATTAAATGGTGTTATGGAAATAAAAAGAAACCTATAGTTTTCTTTGTAAATAATTTTTTTTATCAAACTAAAAAAATTTTCGTGGTTAAGATTCAAAAATTTTTTTTTATTAATAGTTTTAAACTTGTCTTTTCTTGATATTAAATTAACTCTAAATTTATTTCTCAATAAATTAATTAATGTGAAAGTGTTTTTATTTTGATAATGAAGTATTTGATTTTTGTAATAAAAATTATCATTGGAAAAAACGGAAATGTTATCTTTTTTCATTTTTTTTAATTAATTTTTCTACCATCTTAATATCCCTAGGATAATCCACTGCAATTGTTCCTTTTTTTGTCTTGACCATTTTAATTTTTTTTTCTTTCTCTAAAAATCTTAAAATTTCTATATCTTCAATTTTTTCTAAATAACTTTTTTTTTTATTTTTTCCAAAAATTTTAAGATCTTGTTTTGTAAAAGCATAAATACAAACTTGTTTCCAATATTGTAATTTTTTTGAACTTTTTTTAACTTTAATACCTGGAATAATTGATCTTGACATATAAATCATATCTAAATTTTTATTAAAAACTACTTTTGGTATGGATAAAGATTTTGGATTTTCATTTTTACTAATTTTTGTAGCACCACAAATAATATAATTTTTAAATTTTTTCTTAACTGATATAATTTTTTTTATATCTTTGGGATTTATTAAAGGTTCATCTCCTTGTACGTTCACATAAATTTTTGCATTTATTTTATTTGACACTTCAGATACTCTGTCAGTTCCAGTTAAGCATTTTACAGATGTTAAAACAGACTGATAATTTTTATTTTTTACGAAATTGAAAATTTTTAATGAGTCAGTTGCTACAACTATTTTTTTTTTGTCAAAAACTTTGTTGCACCTATCTAAAACATGTAAAATTAATTCTTTACCATTAATTTTAGCTAATGGTTTTGCTGGAAATCTAGATGACCTTATTCTTGCAGGTATAACTATTAAATAATCCAGCATCAAATAATATTTAAATTTTTTAAATATTTAAAAGCAACTTTATTTTTCGTTTTGTTCATTTTTTTTAGAATATCAAATGTATTATCTGCTGAACTTTTTCTCAGATCAAATCCAGATAGTTCAATGTAGTTAAAACGAAATTTAATTAAAATTGCTATAGCAAACGCAATCGAAATGGCACTGGGTAAAATACAAAAATCTTTGCTTATCTTAATTAAATTTGGTTTTATTATTAAATTATAGAAATATAGTTTTTTTTTATCTAATCTACTTAGTATATTTTCTGGCAATATACCAGTAGGTAAAATAATTTTAGAATTTGTTTTTCTAAAATTTTCAATTTCTGATGTAAGTCTTAATGGATGGCTAGAAATTCTATAATCAATTAATTTTTCATTTATATGTTTGGTAGTATTTAAAGCTAAAACAAAATAATTTTCTTTTTTTATTTTGTCTTCTAGTAGCTTTTTATTTTGTAAATTATTAGGATTAGATCCCAATATTAGGGCCTTTTTTTGATTACCTAAATTAATATTATTTAAAGTTTTAATATTTTTTTTTGTAAACCTATCAAATAATGAATACATTAATTCATTTGGATTGTATCGAGAAGCGTCAATTTCTTTTAAATTATTAATAATTTTTTTATAATCAAATTTTTTATATCTTTTATCATTTAGTATTGTTTGAATGTATGTTGGATGAATTTTGTATTTACCAGCAGAATTATAAAATTCATTAAATCCCCACTTATATTTTTTTTTTAAATTAACAAAGTGATTATTAATTAATCTATCAATATTTGTTGTTTTTCTTTTTTTTATTTTTTTTATTAAGTCTTCAATTTTTGCATTTCCAGCTCCCCTACCCATTCCTAATATTGTTCCATCTGCCCAATTAAAACCATGTTTTACTGCTGTTAAAGTATTATCTAGTGCATTCTTCATATTGTCGTGAGCATGCATGCCAAGATCTCCATGCCAGTATTTTCTAATCTTATTATTTTTATCAATTACTTGCTTTGATGTGAGAGACCCAAGGCTATCTGCAATATATAAGCAACTAATTTTATTTTTTAACAATTTGCATACTTTCTTTATTATTATTTCACTTAATTCAGATATTTGCATTATATTAACTATGACATAATAATTTTTTCTAAGTATTGAAATCGCAGGTAAAATTTTTTCAACTTCAAATGAGTGACAGGCAATTCTTACAAATTTAATTTTTGGATCTTTTCGTGGAAAAATTTTTTTAATAACTTTAGGAATATTTTTATTACCATAAAAAATTAAATCACTCGCATTTATCATTACTCCTAATTTAACATTTTTAGGTTTTTTTATCGATTTAAGAAAATTTGATTTTGTATATGCTGTTTCCCCTAACGATGAATCTTTATCCAAAAATCTAAAACCTATCTCAACATAGTCTACATAATCAGATATTACTTTTAAATAATCATTAATTAAATTTTTATTAAATTTCCAATTATTGTAGTAACCACCATCTCTTAAGGTGCAATCTAATAAATTAGTATTTCGTCGGTTCATATAAAAAATTAAAATTATAAAAAAATGATATTATTTAACAAATATTCTCTATATAATATAGAAAAATTATTAATACTTAATAAATTTTTCAATGCTCAGAATATTTTCATATTTTTTGTTTATAATTATATACTCATTAAATAAGGTTTTTTTTTTCATCTTTAAAAGAAACTATATAGGCTGGCTAATTTTTTTTTTACAAGAAAAATCTTATAAAAAAATCTTATTAAAAGATCAAAGCCAGCTTATTTTTTTTACTCCAAATAATTTGATTGACTGGAGAGTAAGAACTCTTCTTTCTAAAGAGCCAGATACCATTCAATGGATTGACAACTTTGATAAAAACAAAGAAATTATTTTTTGGGATATAGGTGCAAATATTGGATTATTTTCAATTTATTCTGCACAAAAACATAAGGGAAAAATAAAGGTAATAGCTTTTGAGCCATCATCAAGCAATTTAAGAGTATTGACTAGAAATATAAGTATGAATAATTTTTCAAATAAAATATTTGTTAATCAAATAGCTTTAACTAATAAAAAAAATGTTTTTTTAGATATGAATGAGCCAGATTTTATTGAGGGGTCCTCACTAAATACTTTTGGTGAAAAATTCAATTTTGAAGGTGAAAATTTTCTAGCAAAACAAAAATATAAAATATTTGGCACAACAATAGATACTATGATTGATGAAAGCTATCTTGACATTCCTGATTATATTAAAATTGACGTAGATGGTTTAGAACATTTAATCCTAGAGGGTGGAGACAAAGTATTTAAAAATAAAAAAATAAAAAGTGTATTAATTGAAGTGAATGAAAATTTTAAAACTCAAAAAGATACTGTTCTTAAGTTTATGTTAGATCATAACTTTAAATTTATAACAAAAGAAAATACTCCTAAAAATCTAAGTGACAAATTTATTAAAACTTTTAATTATAGATTTGAAAGGAATGATGAATAAACTTCATAAAATTTTTAATCAAAAAGGATATTTCATTCAAAAAAATGTTTTTTCTGAAGAATTTATAAATAGTTTGATAAATGAAATAAATAAAATAGAAAATGCAAATTTTTATTATGATTCATATAAAAAACTAAGAAGAATTGAAAAGCTATATGATAAAGGTAAATATCTTAAAGATTTAAACAACTTAATTTTGTCAAAACTTTTAGATATTTTTAATAAAGAATTTTTAATATTTAAAGACAAGTTCAATGCAAAACCCCCTGGAGGTAAAGGATTTTTTCCACACTTTGATGGTATATTTGAATTTCAAGATGAAAATAACAAAATTAGGAAAGGTTGGTATGAGTATGGCAATTTCTTTGTAAATGTTTTGGTTGCACTTGATGATTGTACTGAAGAAAATGGCACAATAGAAATTGCAAATCGTTTTGACAAGAATGATTTTGCATATTTAATAGACTTTACCAAAAAAAATGGAACTCCAGAATTAAATTCGATCTCAGTAAAGAAATGTAGTTTTGAAAAGATCGTTTTAAAAAAAGGTGATGTAGTTTTTTTTAGTAATATCTGTCCACATAAATCAGAAAAAAATACTTCAAATAATAATAGACGAACATTATATTACACTTATTTAAGTAAGGATTTTGGGTATCAATATGAAAAGTATTTTCATGATAAAGAGCTTTCGAGAAATAAGACCTCTAAGAGTCTTGATGATTAGGTCTAGTTAGTTTTTTGTGTAATCTTAAACAGTTTCATAAATATATCATTGTTTGAGTCGTAACGTCCAGTGTAAATAAAATGACTCAAGTCAGGATAATCAAAAACAAGATCAAATTTTTTCATATCAATAGGATATTCTGAGGAAATTAAACTTTTATCTTTATTATCGAAAACATTTCTTATTCTATTATGGTTCATATGAAAAAAAATTTTTGAGCAATAATTTATTTTTTCAATATAAAATTTTGCTGTATCACTTCTCATTTCTCCCAAGCTATTTTTATTAACAAATAAATCTACAGAGTTTTCACTCATTTTTGTTATTTCGGCAGAGGGCATAAAAATTAAATCAAAATTTTCACTATCTTTTTTTTCAAATTCTTTTTCTCCAAATAACAAAGTTTTTTTATTTGGGAAAGAGCTCATTAAGTAATATGCCGCCAATACAAGAACCTCTGGTATATCAAAGTCAATAAAGCATGAATCTTCAAAATTTTTAATTAAAAAATAACCCAACTTGCCATATCCTCCTCCGAGATCACAAATAATAGGTTTGCTTTTATGTTTTATATGCTCGAGTAAAATTTTTGAAATTATTTGATTAAAAAAACTTCCTATAGTAACAAAATTTCCATCAATATAGGCACCTAATTGATTGCCAAATTCTGGGGTAGAAATTTTATTTAAATCTTTTTTTTCATATCCAAAATCTTTCCAAATTTTATAATGTTTCAAAAAGATTTCATTTTTGAGATAACTTTTCAAGATAAAATTTTTGGAATATCTTTTAAGGAGTGTATTATGCTCAATCCCTAGATAATTATTCCAATTTCCAAAATTATTTAAAAAAAAAGAAAAATTCTCTAGATTGTTTTCTTTGAAAGAGTCAATTAAAAATTTATAATCGTTGTTAATATGATTTTGCCATAAAGATGAGGGTTTAATAATCTCAGGATTATTAATCTCTTTAATTTTCATATTTCTATAAAAAATAAAAAGTCTTTCATAGAAAACTTTTTCTGAATGGGATGGCTCTATTTTTTTTGGATCTTTTATTATTATTTCTACAAAATTTTTTTCTTTAAATAATAGTTTAAAAACACCTGCAACGTAAGCATTAATATATACAATTATCTTTTTTATCATGATCAATATTTATTTAACAATTGTTTTATAATAAATTTTGGAAGCATAAATATTATTAATAATTTCATTTTTTTTAAATTATTTTTTATTTTAAAAATTTGAAAAAAGTTATTTATTTTTTTTTTAGTGGTTATATCTCTAAATAGATTGATATAAAGAACATTATTTTCAATGGTCTTTTTTTTTGATAAAAATTTTTGATTACCAAAATTAATTTTCTTGTGCCAAATATTAAACTCATCAACATACTCATTTCTATTATTTAATGAATAATTATTACCATGAAATGAGCAATTAACTGATGGAATATTATTATAGAAGCCCTCAAATTTCGATGCAATTCTTAAAATTAAATCAAAGTCACCGATAATGTTATAATTGCTATCAAATTTAAATAAGCCAGAATTAACGAGTATTTTTTTTCTTAAAATTACTGAACTAATTTTTACTGAATAATCATTAATCAATTCCTCAAATATATTATTTTTTGGTAAATTATTTTTGGGTAAAATAAATTTTTTTTTTTTTTCAAAATAGTTAAATGCATTAGAGAAATAAAAAGCAAATTTATCATTTTCAAAGAATGGCAGTGCATTTTCTAAATGAATAGGATCCCACCAATCATCACAATCTAAAAATGCCACATAATCTCCTGTTACTTTTTGTAAAGCTTCATTTCTAGCCTCATATAATTTCATAAAATAAGAGCTTGAAAAATAATTAAATCTAATTTCTTTAAATTTTTCATATATCAGTTTAGAGGAGTCATTTGACTTATTATCAAAGAAAATTAACTCCCAATTTTCAAAAGTTTGGTTAATAATACTTTTTAAACATCTGGACAAATATTTTTCACCATTATGACAGTTTACTATTATAGATATTTTAAATTCTTTTTTCATAAAACTTTATTGTTTTATTTAAACCTACACTTAACTTAGTTTTTGGTTTCCACCCCAAAAATTTTTTTGCTTTTTGGTAATTTGAATAAAGTTGTAAAGGTTCATCAGGTCTTAAATTAATTTTACCAAAAATAGGTCGTCCACGTTTTATTTTTTTACAAATCTCGTTAATTATAAATTTTATTTTAACAGGTGATCCTGAGCAAATATTTAAAATATGGCCATTAGACTCTTTGTTTTTTAAACACTTCATAATTGAATTAATGGCATCATCAATATAAAGAAAATCTCTTAATTGATTTCCCGAAGAACTATTAAAACTTTTATTCATTAAAGAATTTTTTACAACAAATGGAATTAATCTATTTTGAGATTGACCAGGGCCATAAACTAAGAAAAGTCTCAATATAGTACACGGAAAAGATTTTTGTTTATGTAGTTTCAATAGATATTGGGTAGATTTAAATTTTGCTTGTCCATAGTAGGATTTTAAATAATTTTGGCTAATTTTTTTATCTTCTGTTTGTGGTGCTTTACTTCTTCCATATTCAACACTGCTGCCTATTTGAATAAATTTTTCTAATCTTTTGTTCTTAAAGTGATCTGCAAGATTTTTACATCCATTATAATGAGTTTTTAAAGTTTTAATTTTTTTTGAATGATCTATATATCCAGCTAAATTAACAACAAAATCAAAAGTTTTGTTATTCAGTTTTTTTGTTAATTCTTTTTTTTTTGATATATCACAAAATATTTGTTTAATTCTTTTTTTTTCTTTTTTCTTTGATGAGGATAGAACTGTTACTTCAAGATCTTTTAATAAGCATTTTTTTTGTAAACTCTCCCCTAAAAATCCGGTTCCACCAACTATAAGAATTTTTTTTTTCAAATCAAATTTTAAATTTTTTCTCTTTTATAATTTTATCTAATAAATCTTTATCTCTTTTTGTGTCCATGCATTGCCAAAAACCTTTATGTTTAAAAGCCTTAATGCTTTTTTTTTTAGCTAATTTTTCAAAAGGCTCTCTCTCTAAATAAGTTTTATCATTTTTGATATATTTAAATATTTTTGGCTCAATGACAAAAAATCCTCCATTTATCCATCCCTCATCAACAGAAGATTTTTCTTTAAAATAATAAATATAATCTCCTTTAATTTTAATTGACCCAAATCTTGCTGGAGGTCTAACAGCAGTAAGAGTTATCACAGATTTATTTTTTTTATGAAAATTTATTAGTTTTTTTATATTAATATCGCTAACGCCATCGCCATAAGTCATGAGAAATGTTTCATTATCAAGATATTTTTTAAGTCTTTTAAGTCTTCCTCCTGTCATAGTGTTTTTTCCAGTTTCAATAAGGTTTATTTTTACATCTTTAACTTTTTTTTTAAAAAAATTTCTTATAACGTTTCCTTTATAACCAAGAGCTATATAGAATTCTTTAAAGCCATATTTTTTATATAAATTTATAATTCTTAAAATAATTGGCTTTCCACCTACTTTGACCATTGGTTTAGGTATCAATTTTGTATATTCTGATAATCTAGTTCCATAACCACCAGCAAGTATAACGACTTTCATTAAAATATATTTTTTATCAAATAAATGTTTTTAATTTTTATTTTATAAATGTTAATACCTATAATTAAAGTAAAACATTCAATTAAAAAATAAAAAGTTGAAAAAAATTATAATTTTTGCCTCTCAAACCTCAGAAAAGAGAAATTTTTATAGATTTGGTTTAAAAAAAGTTTAATAAGAAAATAATAAAATATCGATATGAAAAAAAACTTCATTAGACTTTAAGAGATGGTAGGTATTATAATAATTAGCAATTCTCTTAATTATAAAATTTATAAATAAATTGATTAAAAAAAAAATTTTAGTTACTGGTGCCGCTGGATTTATTGGAAGCAAAATTTGTTCTGAACTTCTGAAAAAAAAATATACTGTTATTGGTTGTGATGACTTTTCCTCAGGTTTAAAGAAAAACGTAATTAAAGGAATAAAATTCTTAAATATTGATCTATCAAATAAAAAAAAAATATCCATACTACCCAAAAATATAGATTATATTTTTCATTTGGCAGGGCAATCATCAGGAGAAAAAAGTTTTGAAGATCCAATAAATGATCTAAACAGGAATTTTATAACAACATATAATTTAATAGATTTTGCAAAAAAAAATTTTATTAAAAATTTTTTCTATGCGAGCTCAATGTCCGTTTATGGGAATAGTGTAAGTAAAGCAAATATAAACGCTAATTGCAAACCTCTTTCTTACTATGGTTTGCATAAGAAATTGTCAGAGGATTACATTATAAAAAATTCAAATAACTTTAACTTTATCATATTTAGAATTTTTAATGTTTATGGACCAGGACAAGATTTATTAAATGAAAAACAAGGGATGGTTTCTATTTACTTGGCTAGTCTTCTTAAAAAAAGTAAGATTGTTGTTAAAGGAAGTTTAAACAGATTTCGAGATCTAATTTATATAGATGATGTTGTAGAAATCTGGATAGAAGCTTTAAAGAATAAAAAAATGCAAAATAGAATAATTAATCTAGGAACTGGACAAAAAATTAAAGTAATTAAGATGTTGGAGATTTTAAAAAAACTTCATGTTAAAAAAAGTAAAATCATCATTAAAAAAAATACCCCAGGAGATCAACATGGAATATATTCTGATAAATCATTACTTAAATTTATATATAAAAGAAAATTTATTAATACTAAAGAAGGTTTTAAAAAATTTTATAATTGGGCCAAAAAATTAAACTAAATCTATAATAGATTAGCATTTATCTTTTAAAAAAAATTTTTTCAAATTTATCAATTTGATTATTTGTAAATTGAAATAAATCATTATTTTTCTTTTTGTAATAAATCAAATACCAATTACTAACCAAACTAATCATCTCTGAAAAAGTCAACTTACATTCCCAATTTAGTAATTTTTTAGATAGCTTACTATTAAGTCTTAAGGAATTAGTTTCTGTAAAAGAAAAAGTTTTTTCATATTTCCATTTTATTTTTTTCCAACTTTTTTTAAATTCATTTAAAATATTTTTAACTGGTTTTGATCTTCTCTCACTAGGGCCAAAGTTAAAAGATAAACCATTAATTTTTTTATTATTTTGTAATTCAATAGCTAAAGATAGGTAACCATAAATTGCCTCTAAAACATGTTGCCATGGTCTTGTTGAATTTGGATTTCTTATTTTAATAATTTTATTTTTAGACCACTTACTTACACAATCTGGTATAAGTCTGTCATCTGCCCAATCTCCACCACCAATCACATTCCCTGCTCGTGCAGTAACAATTCTCAGTTTTAAATTCTTATATAAATTTGATTTAAAATATGAATTAAATAAAATTTCTGTACATGCTTTTGAAGCGCTATAATGGTCATTTCCACCAAGCCTATCACCTTCTTTGTATCCCGTTTTTTTTTCAATGTTAAGGTAGCACTTGTCACTGGTAATTATCACAACTAAGCAGTTTTTTTTTATTTTTCTTAAAATCTCAAATAAATTTAAAGAAGATATCAAATTTGAGCTCCATGTTTTTTTAGGATCTTTATATGATTTACTTACAATTGCTTGGGCTGCTAAATGAAAAATAACATCTGGTTTTTCAGAGATTAATACTTTTTTTAATTTTTCAAAATTAGATAAATCAAATCTATAATCTTTAATTTTTTTTTCTAATCTTAATATTTTATATAAACTTGGATTTGTAGGAATATCTTTTGATATTCCAATTATTTTAGCCTTATTCCTCAGTAAAACAGTAGTCAGCCAAGCCCCTTTGAAACCCGTATGACCAGTTATTAAAATTTTTTTTTTTGAATAAAATTTTTGAAAATTTTTTTTCATGTAGATAGACTCTGATAAATAAAAAATATAAATTTAGAATTATAGTGGTATAAACTATTTTAAATGCCTAGGCAATTTCTAAAAGCAGATAAAAACTTGGTAGATTCGATATTAATTTTGAATAAGATAAAAATAAGATATTGGGTTTGCCATGGCACTCTTTTGGGCATTATTAGAGATAAAAACTTAATGCCTTGGGACAACGATATAGATTTAGGACTATGGAAGAAAAATTTAAAAAAAAATTTAATTCTGAAATGCTTTCAAGATAAAAAATTTCAAATTAAAAAAAAGTTTTTTGATAACGATAACATTATAACTTTTAAAAGATTTGGTGGACGTGACGTTGATTTAAATATTTACGAATTAACTCATGATAAAAAATATGCTTTTCAAAGACATTATGCCCACTCAAACATTGTAATGAAATTAATTTATGTATTGTCAATATCTGGGTCTTATAAAGGCAAACACAATCAGATTATTAATAAATTTAAATTTTCTAAAAATTTATTTATAAAATTAAAAAAATTTCTAATAAAAAATAATCTTTTCTATAAACAGGCAGGATTTAAAACCTCAGCAAAACTATTTAACAATATTAAAAAGTATCAATTTAATGGATTAATATTAAATGTTCCCTCTAATTATAAGGAATATTTTTTTCAAATTTATGGTCCTTCATGGAGAAAACCTCAAAAACAATATAATTGGGAAAAAAACCCTAATTCAACTTTTATAAATTAGTCAAATGGTAATAAATAGTTTTAGATTAGATAAAAAATTTGATGCAAAAAAAAATAGTGAATTATTAATCAAATTTACGAATAAATTTTTATCAACACAACATATGACTACAAACTTAAAAATAATATCAGATAAGATAAATATTCCAAATAATATTCTACAAAGAGAATGTAAACATTATCTACAATATAATTTTGACAATAAAACTGGAAAATATAATTCTAGTTTTTTATATCTTAATGCAATCAAGGATTTCTTCAGATTTATATTTTTTTTTATCTGGATTATTTTTTTTTCAAAAAAAAACAACACTGAAAAAGTCTACGATCTAATAGTTGATGATTTAGATCATGAAAATAGTATAAAAACTTTTAAAGAATTAGACAAATATTTTTCTCAAGTATTATTAATTACAACTTTAAAAAAATTTGATAAGAAAAATAATTTCCTTTTTGTTGATAAATATAAAAATTTGAATTTTAAAATAGGTTTTAAATTTTGTTATGATTATTTTCTGTACATACCACTTAAAATTTTATATTTATCGTTAAAATCTCAAAATAATCTTTTTGGTATTAATCTGCATATATTTAGAATTTATTTTAAATACTCATCGATATTTAAAAACAATAAGTCTAAATATTTATTACAAGAGAGATATTATAGGTCTAGTAGTTTGAAAAACTATTTATTTAAATATTATGGAGGTAAAAATACTTTTATAACTCAAAGAGTTTTAGGAATTTATTCATCATTTGGAATGTTTGTTAATTGTGATTATTTTTTATCTCTTGGAAAAAAAACAGCTGATATAATTTGTAATCAAGATTCTGAAATTAAAAAAATTACTCCAATAGGTTCACTTTCAATTTATCAAAATTATTTTAACTTACCAAATAATTCAGATGAAATTCCTTCATATGATTTGTTGGATTTAGAAAGTAGAATGGCAAATTTCAATGATGTTTATGACACCTTTTGGAATGATTGGTATATTAAATTTAGTTGGCTCGCAAAGCTTTCGGCACATAATCCAAACTTAAATATTGCTATAAAAATAAGACCAGAACATAAAACTGCAATGGAAAATATAAATATAAAAAATGCATTAAAAAATTCAAACGTAAAAATAATTGATGGCTCAGAGTATGGATTTAAATTTAATACTTATCAATATGCATTCAAAGCTAAATCTTTATGTACGTGGATCTCTACTTTAGGATGTGAAATGATCGGGCACGGAAAAAAATGTTTTTTCATAAATCCAAGTTTAAAAAATACCTCTTATAAGGATTTTTCAATTTTAGATAAATTTACAATTGATAATTATGTCTCTTTTGAAAAGAATATTATAAACGAAATTAATAACTTCGATAATAAGTTTAAAGATTATGAGAAGGAGGATTATTGTTTAAAAAGTAACAATGTTTTTCAAGAGTTATCCAATAAAATAAAGGTTTCTTAGATATATGAAAAATCCAAAGTATTTCTCTTTTAAGATTACCGAACAAATGGGGGAAAAATATTCAAAGAAGAGCGGTGACTTTAACCAGATTCATTTGAATGATAAAGTTGGTTATAACTCAATTTTTAGTCAAAAAATTTGCCATGGAAATTTGATAGTCGAAAAAATTTTTAAAAAAATAAACTTTAATAAATTAAATTTTAAAAACTGTACCATAAATTTTTATTCCGCTTTTTTTTATAAAGAAAAAATTTCATGTTTTTGTGTACTAGATAAAAAAAATAGTATTTTCAATATTAAGATATTTCAAAAAGGTTACCTTAAATCTACTCTTCAATTTGAAAATCAAATAAATCATTTTGATAACACCAAAAAATATAGAAAAAAATCAAAGTTAAAAAAAGGCAAGTATGATATTTTCTTATTGCTTGAATCAATATCTTACTATGTTGGAATGATTTATCCAGGGGAAAAATCTTTAATATTAAATATTAAAATTTCAAAAATCTCTCATTCATCTCAAAAATTTGAAAATAATAAATTGTATTCTTACAAACCAAAAAAATATATTCCAATAATAAATAATATTTTATTTACAAAAAATTATCTATTCTTTTTTCAGACTGCAGAACGACCAGACATAAATACAAAAAATAAAAAAATTAAAATTAAATATTTAAAGAAAATTAAAAATATTCAAAACAATTGTTTTATAATTGGTGGAAGCCAAGGTCTGGGCAAAGAGTATACAGAAATTTTAAAGAAAAATAAAAAAATTAAAATATATTCAACCTTTTTGAAAAATAAATGTCTAACCAAACAAGACATTAATTATTTAAAATTAGATATTATGAATATAAATGAGATAAATAATATTAAAAATATTTTTTCAAATAATTATGAAAATATGTTTGACTTATATTATTTTGCCTCTTGTAAAATTAAATTTGAAAATAATCTTTCAAAAGAAGATGAAAAATTGCAAAAATATTATTTTTTAGATTATCCTTATTTTCTCATTAAAAGTTTAAAAAATTTTAATTTTAATTTTTTTTACCCCTCTACTTCAAATATTTATGATAATCCTAATTCCAAATATTCAAAAATAAAAATAATTGCAGAGAGCAAGTTAAAAAAAATATGTTCTAAATATCAAATCAATTTTAAAACTTTCAGATTTCCTAAAATAAATAGCAGACAAACAGTTTCCCTTTTAGACCCTAACCCAAAAAAATTAGTAGATTATATTAATAACAATAATATAAAAATGGATCAGATTTTTTTCTGAAATTAAATGAATACAAAAAAATATAAAAAAATAACCAATTTAACTAAGAAACATAATTTTTCAGATTTTGATTTAATATCAAATTATGGATTAACATTGGGTGATAAAAATATTTATAAAATTTTTACTGTATTTAAAATAATTGAAAATATTTCGAAAATTAAAGGTGACATAATTGAATTTGGGGTTTGGAGAGGAAATAATTCTTTTATGATAAAAAAAATACTTAATTTTTTGAAAATAAAAAAAAAAATCTTTTTATTTGATCATTTTAAAGGTTTAAGACATTACACAAAGAACAAAGATCCAAATATTTCGAAAAAATATTATAAAAAATATTTAAGTCCAAAAAAAATAATTTTAGATTTTAAAAAATTTTTTAAATTTAAAAATTTTGAAGTTATTGATCAAAATGCGTGTGAAATAAATATAAATTTTATAAAAAAAAAGCTTTCCTTTGTTTATATGGATATGGATCTTTACAGTCCAACAATAGATGCTTTAAATGCTATAGAGCCTCTAATTTCAAAGGGAGGGTGTATTTTATTCGACCAAGGAAATAAAAAGCTTTGGGATGGAGAAAAAAAAGCAATAAAAGAATTTTTAAAAAATAATAAAAAAAAATATAAGTTATTTATAATAAGTAAAGAAAATCAACCAGATGTTTTACTTATAAAAAAATGAATATAATTATTAGAAGTACATCTTTTTTACTCAACGGTAATCCCTTATGGGATAAATTAACAAAAAACACCAAAATAGATTTTTCAAATTATAATGATCTATTTTCAAATACTAAAAAAAAGACCTTTGATTTTGAAATTTTATTAATTTTTTCTCGTGATATTCTTGATCAATTTTCTATTAATCAAAAAAATCAAAAAAATAAATTAAATAAAATTGTCAAAGCAATTGAGTCAAGAGCAAAATTAAGTAAAGATACAAAATATCTTATTTTTTTTTCAAGTTATTATTTTAATAACTTGTCTGAAAATATAAAAACAAATTTGAGTAATAATATCAAAAATTTTTTTTCCGATAAAATTTATAAGAGTTCAAAAAATAATGATAATATCTATTATATAGATATTGATAATTTTTTTTCTGAAATTGGATTCAATTTATGTTTTGATAACAGAAATTTTTACCATCTGAGATGTCCTTTATCCTTAAATGGATTAGAGATTTTTATAAAAACTATAAAAAACACTATTGAAACTATTTGTTACCCCAAAAAGAAAGTTTTATTATTAGATTGTGATAATACATTATGGGGTGGTGTTTTAGGTGAAATAGGAATGTCCAATCTTATTCTAGGACAAGATGGGATTGGTCAGGCATACAAAGATTTTCAAAAAGCAATAAAAAAAATTAAAAATTTAGGTATCGTATTAGTGTTGTTAAGCAAAAATAATGAAAAAGATGTGAGGAATGTTTTAAGAAATCATCAAGATATGATTTTAAAAGAAAACGATATTGTGGCTTTTAAGGTTAATTGGAAAAGCAAGAGTCATAATATTTCAGAGTTAAGTAAGGAATTACACTTAAATTCAGATAGTTTTGTTTTTTGGGATGACAATCCAATTGAAAGAGAAGTTGTAAAAAAAACTCACAAAAAAGTGGAAGTAATTAATCCTGATAAAAATGTAGAAAATTGGTCGAGACAATTGTTAGAATATAAACATTTTTATAAAAATAAAATTACCAAAGAAGATAAAGTTAAAACAATTCAATATCAAAAAAGAACAAAATTCCTCAAAGAAAAAAATAATTCAATTAATGAAAAAAATTACTTAAAAAGTATCAACTTAAAACCTGAAATAGTAAGTTTAAACAAATCCAATTACTTAAGAGCTGAACAAATGTGTGGTAAAATAAATCAATTTAATTTCTCAACTAAAAGATACAATATAAACCAACTTAAAAAATTGGATTATTGTAAACTTATAAATCTTAAAGATATATATGGTGACCATGGTAGAGTTGGATTATTTGGTTTAAAGGTTTTCAAAAACTTTATATTTGTAGATCTTTTTTTATTAAGTTGTAGAATTTTAGGAAGATATTTGGAAAATTGGATTTATCAAGAAATAGTTAAATTACAAAAAAAACTTAAAAAGTCGAAAATAATATTTGAGTTTAAACCAACTGAAAAAAATGTTGTTACCAAAAATTTTATAAAAAATATAAAATTAAAAAAAATACAACAAAATGAATTAAAAAAATTAAAATCGTTAAATAATTTCCAAATAAATAAAAAATCTGTTTATTATGAAAATGATAAATATTTTAAAAATCAAATTATAAGTATTTATGAAGATAGATAATAAAAAAATAGAGAATATTGTTAAGAAAATATTTAAAATTAATAAAGTAAAAAATCTTAATAATTTAAAGATTGGATCTTTAAAAAATTGGGATTCATTAGGAAATTTTAATCTTTTACTGGAAATTGAAAAAGAATTTAAAATTAAATTTTCAAATATGGATTTTACTTCTATTAAATCTATCAAAAAATTAAAAGAAATTTTAAAAAAATATTAGATTGAAAAATAAATTTAAAAATCTTTTTAAAAAACTAAAAATTAAGAATAATGAATATCTTATGTTGCATGCTGATGCATCCTTCTTTTATCAATTCTCACATATTGATTATGAAAAAACAATACACGTTTTTTTAAATGAATTAATCAAATACAAAAAAAATTTGAAAATTTTAATACCCACGTTTACTTATAGTTTTTGTCAAAAAAAAATTTTCAATGTTAGAAAAACATTAAGCGAAATCGGAGATTTCAGTAACAGTTGTCTTAAAATGAAAAAATTTACTAGATCTATGAACCCAATATTTAGCTTTTGTACTTATAATTTTAAAAATGACTTAAAACTAATTAATCATAATACGTGTTTTGGCACAAATTCAGTTTTTGATTACTTTCAGAGAAAAGAGGGTAAAATAATTGTTTTAGGCACATCATTTGAAAAATCAGTAACATTTCTTCATCATATAGAGGAACTTAAACAAGTTAGCTACAGATACTATAAAGACTTTTCAGGAATAGTAATCAATGAAAAAAATAAAAAAAAAAAGTTTAAAATTAAATATTTTGCAAGAAAAAAAAGATTAAATAAGCTAATCAAAGACAGAAAGTTATCAAATCTTTATCAAAATTTTGATTGCGGTAGACATAAAGTTTTTTATATAAAAAGTAATATTTTACAAACTAAATGCTTGAATAAACTAAACAACAATGAACTATTTTTAGTAAGTTAATTTTTTAATAATTTCTTTTTGATAAATGGCTTGATTATTCGGAAAATTAAATTCTTTTAAAAATGTATTAATTGCATATTGAACATTTTTCGAATTCCACCAATTGTATAAATTATCGGGATAAATTTTATTTAAATGTTTTAATAAATCTTTAACATCATAAAACAAAATTTTATTTTTATTTAGAAGATCGTATTTTAAACTAATTTTTTTTTCAGTTATCCAGTACTTTTTATCAATTAACAAAAAAGTTGGACCAGATAAAATACAGTCAAAAAAAGTTGTCATTGGAGAAGAACAAATAATTAAAGAAAAATTTTTAATATTTTTTTTTAATGATAGATTTTTTATAATCTTTTCTTTCTTAAGATATTTTAAAATTATTTTCTTATGAGCTGGTAAAATTGTTCTATTTGGTAGGTAGAAAAAATTATCTCTATTTTCATTTTTTAATCCTTTAGTAATATTAGCTAAGTGGTCAATTGAGTTCATTTCATCATGATGCAGTGGACCTGGATAGAACCTACATGGATATTTTCTATATTCAATTCCAACAAACAATATTTTTTTATTATTATTTCTTTTAATACTGTGGTTCAAATATTTGGTCATCCCACAAAATTTGTTTTTATTATTTTTCCAATCATAAAATTCATTTGAGACAGTCTTTTCATAATCGAAAACAGGATTTAGTTTTGAATGATTTCCCCCATGTTGAAATATTATTAATTTTGATTTGTTCTCTAATCTTCTTTGAAATGACCATAGTTTAAATAATTCGTTATAAAAATGACTGTGAGATGAAACGATTACTTTAGGATCTAAAGTAATTTTTTTTTTAAGATTTTCAAGTGCATTTAAACTTTTAAAAAAAATAGTAGGTGCATCCTTAAGAATATTTGAGCATAAATATTTTTCAAATTTTTTTTTTAAATTTTTTGATATCAAAATATTATCAATTTTTTCTCTTTTAAATTTCAATTTTTTTCTTAATCTAAACCAGTCAAAAATAAAATTTCCAAAATAAGGAAATTGTTTTAACTTGAAATTTAGTAAAATAAGATTTTTGTAAGAAAAACCCTCTTTGAGAAATATTTTATTTTTTCTTATTAAGGGATTTACTAGCAAATCAAAAACTTTGTCTAAAAATGAAACTATTATCAATTTTAAATTATTATTAGAATCTCTGGGAATATAATTTTTTTTATAAAATTTTTTATTTTTTTTAAATTCAATTTTTTTTTTAAATTCAGATCTTCTAAAATTAATAATTTTTTTTAAATGAAAAAAATTAAAAATATCATTTTCAAATGCAAGATCCATAAAATCTAAAGCATCTAGATAATCATTTATACTAGGATCGATTTTAATATCGTTAATTACAAACTTTTTATTTTTTTTTAATAATTCATCTATTAACATCCATCTAAAATAGATAAATTGAAGATATTGACCAACCCATAATGAAATAATTGATTTAACTAATTTCAGAGAAAATTTTTTGTTATGATAAGTATAAATATAATGTGCTAATTTATTTTCTAGTTCTGGTCTTATTTTGTTAATGTAATCATATGCTTTTATTTTTTCTTTAAAATTCTTAAATGGTTTATTTATAATTTTCTTTTTCGTAAAATTTTCATTTGTAATCCAATCTGATAAAAAAAAAGTGTTTTCATCAATTTTTTTTGGCTTATCTAAATCAGTTAATATTAAATTATATGGTTTCACAATTTAAATTAATATTAATTTATTTTTTTTTAAAATTGACGCTATTTTTTCGCATTCTTTAAAATTTAAGTTTATAATTTTTGAAATTTCTTCAATAGTTTTTTTACCATCAGAATATTGTAAAAAATTTAATAAATTCATACTACGATTCTTTTGAACTTTAATGTTAATGGAATTGTAAAGTTTATATTTTGACAAATGAGGTTCACAAGTAATTTTGGATTTTGGGATTTTTAACTTAAGTATGTCCTCGATTGAGGACTTAACAATTTTAAATCCTCCAAGTAAACCTTCCTCATTTACTAAATTAAAATTATCTAATGAAGTATGATATTCCTTATACTCTCCAAATTTTGTTCTACAAACCGTTACAAAAGGTAAATCAATTCCTGGTGAATTAAATTGTCTCTCATCTGAACCTCTTTTTAAAAATGAATATCTTTTGAATTTTATTTTTTGTTTCTTATAATTTTTCACCAAGATTTTATCAAAAATGCTATCTTTTAACTTCGACTCTACAAAAGAATGACTTTTATTATCACCTATGCAAGAAAGATTATAGCCTCCAATGATTTTGTCTTTAATATGATTTAAATTTTTTGATATCCAAGTTATTGAACCGATTGTTTCAGGGATAAATATAAATCTCAAAGTTTTTTCTAAATTTTTTTTTGAAAAATGGTCAATTAAAGACATAGAAACTATTGGGCCAGACAACTCATTATTAGCCATTGATGGATGACATAAATATGTTGAAATCAAAATTTCTTGCTCTGATTTTCCTGGAAGACATATTTCACCGTAATTTAAATAACCTTTGGTATTATGTGAGGAGATTATCTCAACTTTAAAAAGATCTTTTTTTTTGTATTGCTCAATTATTTTTTTTTTAAACTTATGTGTGCAACAAAAACCCCAATCTTTCTTATAGTAACTTGTTACATAAGGTATGGCATCAGGTTGGTTTGGTAATGAATAAATCTTTTTTAATAAATCATCTTTTTTTAAAACAATTTTAATTGGTTTTGAATAATTTACAATGTGTAAATTATTTTTTTCGAAATCAATTATTTTTTTATTATTTTTATCTATTATGTAAGCTTTTTTAATATTCCATTCTGGTGGAATTTTCCAATCAAAAACTTTAGTCCCACTTTTTACTTTTTTAATTTTAAAATTTTTATTTTTTTTTTTAATTAAAGATAAAGATTTTTCTATACCTTTGCCAGTGATACTTCGACAAAGTTGAAACATCTTTTTTTCAACATACAATTTGTGTCTTGAAATTATTTCCCTATCTAAATTTTTTTTAGATTTCAATTTTTTATTTTTTTTATAATATTTTTTAATTGATTTATAGTTAAGTATTTATTTTCTTTTGAATTGTAAGAAAATTTCTCTTTAAAAATTTTAAATTTTTTATTTTTATATTTTTTAACATTATTTGTAATAATAAAATATTTGCCACAATCTAAGATAGAACCATTTTCATTTTTCGATATCATGTCCTCATGAATTTTTTCTCCTTTTCTTATACCAGTAAAAGCTAGTCTTTTAGATCCACATACGGCTTGAGCTAAATCAACCAATTTATAAGAATTAAGTTTGGGAACAACTATATCACCAGTTGTATTGTTGTTTAATGCCCATATGACTGTATCAACACCCTCCTCTAAACTTATTGTGAATCTTGTCATGTCTTTATGTGTTAAATTTATAACTGATTGATTTTGATTTTTTTTTAAATAAGGTAAAATAGAACCTCTACTGTTCAACACATTTCCATATCTTACAATTGAAAAATCGATTTTCTGAGAGCCTTTAATATTATTAGCTGCTAAAAAAATTTTATCTGAGCATAGCTTAGTTGCACCATACAAATTAATTGGCTGCACCGCTTTATCCGTTGACAATGCGACAACTTTTTTTACCTTTCTCTCTATGCATGCTTCAATTATATTTTGGGCACCAACTACATTTGTTTTAATGAATTCAAAAGGATTATATTCTGCTGCAGGAACATGTTTCAATGCAGCAGCATGCACAACAATATCAATATCTTTTAATGCAAGCAATAAACGAGATTTATCTCGAATATCTCCTAAAAAATATCTTAAAGATTTATGTTTTTTAAAATAATCATCATTAGACATTTCATACTGCTTTAATTCATCCCTCGAAAAAATTACTAATCGATTAACTTTATAATTCTTAAGAATTTTTTTAATAAATGCCTTACCAAAAGAGCCTGTGCCTCCTGTAACTAATATTCTTTTTTTATTCAACATATACAAATTATCTTTAATACGAAACTACCATGCTGTCCATCCGCCATCGACAGGTATATTTACTCCTGTTGTAAAAGATGAAGACTTAGAAGCTAAATATAATACTGTAGATACTAATTCTTCAGCTTTTCCAACACGCTTCAAAGGTGTTTTTTCTTTCAGTTTGTTTAAAAATTTTTTGTCTCTTGATATATTTGTGTTTGGAAATGGTCCAGGTGATATTGAGTTGACTCTTATATTATACTTAGCCAGATGGACAGCTAGATATTTAGTATGATGTATCAAAGCTGCCTTAGCTGCACCATATTGAGGGGAACTTGCAACCTTCTCGGATGAATAAATACTAGGATCTGGACTGACCATACCGTACATAGATGAAATATTTATGATGCTAGATGTTTCATTTTTTTTTGAAGATTTTTTTAATTTATCAACTGTACAGTTTATAATATTTGTTAATGATAAAATGGAAGTTTCAAAAGAATTTAAATATTTTTTTTTTTCAAAATTTTTTAAGGGTGTGTGATGTGTATTATTGGCATTGTGTACAATTACGTCTAATTTTTTAATTCCTTTAAAAAACTTCTTAACTTGTGCGTAATTTGTAATATCAAAACACGCTATTGATGTTTGTATTTTTTTTTTTAAAAGGTTTTTTTGTAATTTATGAAGTTTTACTTTATTTTTTCCATTAATAATAACTTTGGCCCCACAAATTCCTAGTCCCTCTGATATTGCACTCCCTAATTGACTATAAGCTCCAGTTATAAAAACTGTAGTGTCATTAAAGTTTAAGTAATTTAATATGTTTTTTTCCATAAACTTGGATTTAAAAAAACTTCATGTTCATTAAATGTTTTAAATTGTTTTTCAACAAAATTTATTTCTTTTTTAGTCAATTTTCTTCTAAATAATAAAGAATAAATTTCAGTAAATTGAGAAAAGGAGTTCACACCAACTAAAATCTTATTATTCATATTTTTAGAGAACATATATAATAATGCCAATTCTAGTGTTGATATAATTTTAAGTTTATTTTTTGTATAATTGAGTTTTTTAAAGAACATATTATAGTTTTTTTTAATTTTGTCAGGCCATAATTTTTTATTTCTTAAAAAAATCAATCCTTGTAAGAAAATACTTCTAAAAATAATTGTAATTTTATACTTTTTTAAAACATTAATATTTTTTTGATTTAATCTTTGATCAACCAAACTGTATGGTAATTGAACAATATCTATATATTTTTGTAATTTACAATTAATGATGAAATCTATGTCTTTTAAATTTGTAATAGAAAGACCTATTTTATGTATCTTGTATTTATTTTTTAAAAAAAATAAATTTTTGAATATTTTGAAATTTAAGGCTACATCATTTGATAGATTGTGAACATACAAGCATTGAATTTTGAAAGGTTTTAAATTTTGACGACTTTTATTGATTGATTTTTTCAAAAAATTATTTATTTGACCATCTCCTTTTAAATTATCTATTTTATTAGACAGTTTTGTAAAAATATTTAAGTTTTTATTATTACTAAAATATTTTCCTATTAATTTTTCTGAGTTGGGGTAATCTCTTGCAGTATCAATACCGTATATTCCAACCATTTTTGTAAATCTAGATAATTTTTTAATATCATTATAATCCATCTTAGATTTATTATTTATACCGTATAAGTTACCGATTTGTGCTCCTCCAATTATAATTTTTGAGGCAGGACTTTTGTTTTTTATTTTATTTGGCCTATACAATTTACAGAACGAATGAAATTTTTTTATAAGTAACTTCCAATGAATACTAGTTTTAAAATTGTACTTTTCAAAAAAGTTTTTAATTAGAAAGTAATCGTCCAAATTATCTATCGAAGCTTTTTTTTTAAAACGTAAATTACTCTTAATTACAAATTCATTATTTTTTTTTTTTATACTATAAGTGACGTGTTCTAAATCTTTTATGTTATTATTTCTAATTTTTCTGATTTCACCTAAATTAAATATTTCTACTGAAAGGCCATATGGAATTTTATTAGTTTTTTGATTAATATATAAATAGTCTTTTTTATTTTTTAAAAAAAAAACTATCATTTCTTTTATCAAATTTTTATCAGGGAAAATGTTGTCTGCCGTTAATCTTACAACCACTTTTTTATTAGAATATTTCTTACATATATTTAAATACCTTGATTTTACATTGTGTAATGAACCCCTAAAATGTGGAATTTTTTTCGATTTCAATAAGGAGCAAAGTAAATCATCTGTTTGATCATTTGAGATTGCCACAATGGTTTTAAAATTATTTGATTGAACCCTTTTATAAATAATCTCAATTATCGATAATTTATTTATTGGCAATAAAACCTTATTGGGTAGCCTATTTGAACTTTGTCTTGCTTGTATTACTATTATTGGTTTCAATTTTAATAAAATATAGTTTTTTGATAATTTATTAAACTATATATATGTTCGAATTATGAATCAAAATTATATTAAACATTTGGATGGCTTAAGGGCTGTCGCTATTTTTGGAGTAATAATATATCACGCAAAATTATATTTTAGATCTGGACCATTCTTAAAAGGAGGATTTCTTGGTGTTGATTTTTTTTTGTGATTTCTGGTTATTTAATGACTTTAATAATATATGAAAAATCCAAAGATAATAATTTTTCTTTTAAAAAATTCTTAATTAGTTTTTTTCATTAATTTTTTTAATATCTGTAAGCATTTTGTTAATTGAAATTTAGTTAGTTCAAAATGAACAGGAAAACTTACACAACTTTTAAAATATAAGTTTGATTGTTTAAAGAACTTTAATTCATTTTTTTTCTTATATAAATCAAAAAGATAAATTGGCTTATAATGTTGCTGTAAAAAAAAACCTTTTTTTAAGAAAAAAGATATTAGTTGATCTTTTGAAATTTTTAAATTGTTGAAATTAAACTTTAATATTACTAAATGACAGCTCGAGCTATTGATTTTATCTTTATTCAAAACATTAACATAATTTGTATAAAACTTTAGATTTTTTACATATTCATTAGCAATTTTTCTTCTCTTATAAACAAATTTATTAATCTTTTTTAATTGTGACAAACCTAGCGCACAATTTATATCACTCAATCTATAATTAAAACCAGGTTTTATAATTTGATAGTCCCAGTGTTTTTTTTTATTTCTTATAATTCCATGTGATCTTAAAATTTTTAATCTATCATATAAAATTTTTTTATTTGTTGAAATAATTCCACCTTCACCAGTTGTAATAGTTTTTAATGGATGTAGAGAAAAAACCGACATATCTGAATGTTTACAACTACCAATTTTATATTTTTTATCTTTATATAAATAATCACTGCCCAGTGCATGACACGCATCTTCTATCATAAAAAATTTAAATTTTTTTCTTAGATTAAAGATTTTTACATTATCTGAAACATATCCTCCTAGATACATTGTAATAATAATTTTTATTTTTTTTATTTTATATTTCTTAATACAATTAAGAACTGACTTATATGAAATTTGTCCAGTAGTTGGTTCAACATCAATTAAATAAATCTTAGCTCCAAGCGTAGAACATAAATTATAACTTGAAATAAAGTTTATTGAGGGCATTAAAACAACATCGTTTTTTTTTAAATCAGCAGCTTTAAAAGCAAGATGAAGAGCAGAGGTTCCACTGTTACAAACTACTGAATAATTAGATTTAAAATAGTTTGAAAGATTTTTTTCATATTTTTCAACTAAATCTCCAGAGGTTATTACCTTATTCTTCAATGCTTTAGATACAGCATTAATATCACTTTGATCTATAGAATGTTTTCCATAAGAAATTAGTTTCATAAAGCTACTATTTTTTTTTTTAAAATATTTTTAGGTATAGGTTCAAATTTTCTTATATTTTTTGTACTTCTTTTTTTTATTAAATCAAAATAATATCTTGGATCTAATCCATTCCCCGGGCGGATTACTTTTATATTATTCATAGTAAATTTTTGACCCTTTTTTATGTTTTCAGATGCAAAAATAGACCTAGAATATTTCTTATTCTTGAGTTCTTCTTTGCTTCTGTAAAAAAAATCTCTTCCTCTTAGCATGTAAGCTTTATCAATTTCACCTCTAAATTTGTCAAAATTTTTCATAATTAATGAAAATTTTGCATCAACACCCTTTTTATTATCAAAAGAAATGTGTTTTTCAATTATTGTGGCCCCCAGCAAAATTGCAGATTTAGCCACATCATTATCTATAGAATGATCTGAAAATCCTATTGGACAGTTAAATTTTTTTTTTAACAAATCAATATTATACATGTTAAAATCACTTACTTTTGCGGGATAATTGCTTACGCAATATAATATTGCAATTTTTGTTACTCCATTTTTTTTTGCAAATTTAAAAGTTTTCTCAATTTCTTTAATACTAGACATTCCAGTTGAAATTATTAATGGTTTTTTTGTAAGAGCAATTTTCTTTATTAATTGATAGTGACCAATTTCTGGTGAAGCTAATTTATAAATTGGGCAATTTAATTTTTCTAATAAATCTACACTCTTCGTATCAAATGGACTTGCAAAACAAATAATTTTTAATTTTTTACACAAACTAAATATTTTTTTTTGTATAGAAACTTTCATTGAAGATTTATTATATAAATCCCATAAAGTTTTATTTTTCCATAAACCATCTTTTATTAAGAAATTTTTTTTATCTATGTCAAAAGTCATGGACTCAGCTGTGAAAGATTGAATTTTAATTGCATCAAATCCACTTTTTTTAGCTTTTAAGATAATTTTTTTTATTGTTTTAAAATCATTTAGATGATTTCCGGAAATTTCTCCTACTAAAAAAATTTTTTTTGTTTTTATGAGTGTTTTAAATGTTTTCAATTTATTTCGGTAAATTATATTTATTCGGATTTTCAAATGTATCTGAAATTCTTCTCACCCTGGTAAATTCATCTTTTGGTGGAGTCAAATGAAAGCCTAATAATCTTTTTTGAGAAGTATTTAATTTACTAAATATATTTTTTGGAGTATTTTTGATAAAATCAAACGATGGTTTAATCCACCATCTCGCATAACCTAGAATTAAAGCCCATCTATTCACATCATTTTTTTTAGTTGAACCTCCATGCCAAAGTGATCCACCAAAGATTATTACACTTCCTGCCTGGGCTGTAAGATATTTCTGATTTTTATATAATGTTATCTCTTTAGGATAAGTTTTTTTATTTTGACTTCTTGGAAGAACAGTCGTAGTCCCATTAACTTTATTAAAATCATTTAAACACCATAAAGCATTGACTCTCAAAAGGTAGTTCACTCCAGGCAAACCTCCATCAATATGCAATTGTTGTGCTGGAGAATTTTTTAAGGGAGATCTTGCAGAAATATTATTTAAATAATATGGTTCATTATTTTTAAATGAACCCTCTTTTAAAAGGATTTCTAAAATTTGAATTACTACAGGATGCTGAAATAGTTTGAACCAACTTAAATTTTTATTATGTAAATTAAAAACTGATTTTTCATAAATTTTTGCTTGGAGGCTATTTTTTTTAACATTGCCAGGACTTGCATAAAATTTTGAATATTTTTTGTAATCGCTTTCTAAAAGTTGACAAAAAAATTTACATGATTTTTTTGATATTACATTTGGTATAATCGAATACCCTTTTGTTTTTACCTCTTTAATAATTCTTTCGATTTTTTTTTTACTTAATTTTTGCATATACTATTGCTGTTCTGCCTAAGTTAATTTCAGCCATTTTTTCATAAAACAAATTAAGAATTTTTTCATTTTTATTTCTCAATAAATTTTGCTCAAAATTAACTCTTTTTTTATGACATTCTTTACCTAAAATTTTGTTTGAAACATAATTATCACCAAATAATAGAAACATTTCAAAAGGGAAACTTGAATCCTTTTTTAATATTTTAAACCCAGATTTTCTTAAGAAAAAATCTAGTGTATCGTGTGAAAAATAGTTTAAGTGAGCCGGCGGGGAAACCCACCAATTCTTTTTTATTTTGTTAACAGTCTTTCCACTTAATTGAAATAAATTAAAATCATTTGGGACTTCTATAAAAAGAATACCTTTTTTTTTTAAAAAAAATTTTACTTTTTTAATTATTGATACTGGATCTCTAAGATGTTCTAAAACATTATTCATTATAATAAAATCAAATTTAATATTGCCAAATATATCCAATTTTTCCAAATTTGAGATTTCAGCTTTCAAACCCTTATTTTTACAATACTTAATAGCTTTATCTGATGGATCTAGTCCATAACAATCAAAACCATTTTTTTTTAAATATAAAAGACATTGCCCCCAACCACAACCAATATCTAAAACTTTTTTATTTCCTAAATCTTTTTTTAGAAACTTAAAATTATCAAAAATTCTTTTCCATTTATAGTTATAAAATTTTTTGTCTTTTATTTGCTCTTTTAATTCTGAATTATTGAAATTTTTATAATTAATACTGTAAAAATTTTTTTTATAAAATTTGTCTAGTGCTTGAACACTTGGGGTTGGTTTTACCTGAATAAAACCAAATTTATTTTTTTTTAAACTATATTTCATTTATTTTGATTTAACATAATGTTCAGTATTTAACCAGCCTGTGTTAGCAACAACATCAATAATTGACAAATTTGAAACAAATTCTTTTGTCATTTTTTGATAATACTCAGTTTGAGAAAATTTTAAAAAACTTAATGGTATTTTAGTATGAGAGATATAATCATCCTCGGCTAAATAATCTTGTGCACCCTCAGCTGATAAATAGCTAGTTGCTCCAATTTTATCTAAGATTTTAATTACTTTTTGTGTTCTTTTTGCATCTATATTCATTTGACTTGATTTAAAAAAATTAACTTCATTTAAATTTAATTTTTTGCATAGAAATTTTATAATTGAAATATTTAATTCTGATAAAATTTCATCATTCAATTTATCTAAAAAAATCAAAATTTCTTTTACACAATTGTAATGTGGACAATCTTTATAGGCATTTATAATTTTTGATTTTATATTTTTTTTAAATATATCTTTATTTTTAATAATCGTTTTATTTAATGGGGTGTGTAATTTTTGTTTTTCAATGGGTAAGGTTAACCAGTGAATTTTATTTAATAAAAAAATTTTATTTCTATTATGCCAGGAACCTTTAGAAAATTGAGCATCATCTAAAAAAACAAAATTTTCAACTGATGAGATTAAATTAAAATATCCTGGCCAAGGAAAAAATGTTGGTTGCATCATAGAAGTAATCATTCTTGATTATAATAACTTAAAATAAAAAAAATTATTGTTATATTTTTTTTTATATATGCACAATTTTTCATGAATTTTAAAAGAATTTTTATTTTTTAAAGATACCAAAGTTCTTAATTTAAATTTCTTTCTTTTTAAAATGATAATTAATTTCTTTAAGGCTAATTTGCCAAATCCTTTATTTCTATATTTCTGATCTATTATTATAAAATAGTAGCCATTATTTTTATTATAATAAATTAAACCTATCTCTAAACTATCTTTGCATATTGAATAAATTAAACTATGACCTAATAATTTATCAAAAATTTCCTTAAATTTTTTAGGTTTTGTAACTTTCTTTTTTATATTATGTTTAAGGTATTCTTTATTAAACCTATACTTATAAAAAATTTTAAATTTTTGATTTTTATCTTTAATTAAATCAAATGATTTTAAATTAATTTTCAACTGCTAATATTTATTTCTTTTTAATTAAACTCTTAGCTAATTTGCTAACTTCATTGTCTTTTTTTAAAATTTTGCTAATTATTTTTATTGACTCATCGGGGGCGGTAGAAAAAGCCAGTCTATACAGGTCCATCCAATTTTTATTATTTTTTGCTCTTACTTTTTCTATTTGTTTGATTATTTTAAGGTACTTTTTGATTTTTTGATTTTTATCCATAAATAGTTCTTATTTTTATAGTATAATTTTAATACAATATTCATATAGGTAATAAAATATTTAACTAATATTATTTATAGGTATATATCATAAATTCCATAACTTAATGAAAAAAAAAAAATTAGTTTATGTAGGTCTTTCAGCAGATATTTTGCATGAAGGTCACATCAATATTTTAAAGACAGCAAATAAACTAGGTGATGTTATTGTTGGACTTTTAACTGACAAGGCAATTGCAAGTTATAAAAAAATACCTCATCTTTCTTATAAGCAACGTGAAATCGTTTTAAAGAATATTAAATTTGTTAAAAAAGTTATTCCACAAAAAACTTTAGATTACAGAGTTAATCTTAAAATTATTAAGCCAAATTTTGTGGTTCATGGAGATGACTGGAAAATTGGAATACAAAAACAAGTCAGACTTAATGTTATTAAAACATTAAAAAAATGGGGTGGAAAATTAATCGAGCCCAAATATACAAAAAATATTTCTTCGACCTTAATTAAAAAAGATATTTTAAAAGTAGGCACTTCACCTGATACAAGAAAATCTAAGTTAAAAAGATTGATTGAAGCTAAAAATATTGTACGAATTTTAGAGTCTCATAGTGCTCTTACTGGAATGATAATAGAAAACTTAAAAATTATTAAAAATCAAAATTTTTTTGAATTTGATGGCATGTGGTCCTCTAGCCTTACTGACTCTGCATTAAGAGGTAAGCCAGATAATCAATCAGTGGATTATTCAACCAGAATAGCAGGTTTAAATGAAATTTTAGAAGTAACAACCAAACCATTAATTTTTGATGCTGACAATGGAGGTAGAATTGAGCATTTACCATATATGATAAAATCACTTGAAAGAATGGGAGTTTCTGCAGCAATTATTGAAGATAAAATTGGACTGAAAAAAAATTCATTATTTAAAGATCAAAAAGGAGCAAAACAAGACAGCATTATTGGATTTAGTAAAAAAATCTCTAAGGCAAAAAATGCAACAATCTCTAATGATTTTTTTATAATTGCAAGAATAGAAAGTTATATTTTAGGAAAAAATTTAAATGATGCTCTTAAACGAGCAGAGGCGTATAGTAAGGCGGGTGCTGATGCAATACTTATACACAGCAAAGAAAAAAATCCTAACCAAATTTTTGAATTTGCTAAAAAGTTTATTAAAAGTAAATATTTTAAACCTATGGTAGCAGTACCTTCATCTTACTCAAAAACATATGAAAAAGATTTGATCAAAAATGGATTTAAAATCATCATTTATGCAAATCATTTAATGAGAGCATCTTACCCCGCTATGGTAGATGCAGCTAAAACTATTTTGATGAATAAAAGATCTTATGAACTTGAAAAGAAAATCATTCCAATTAAAGAAATAATTAATTTAGTCAAATAATGATCAATTCAAAAAAGGTTATTGAGCTTTTAAAAAAAAATAAAACTAATTTTTTTACTGGTGTTCCAGATAGTATTTTAAGAGAACTTTCGTCAATATTACAAAAAAAAAATAAAAAAAATCATATAATCGCAGCCAATGAAGGTGCAGCAGTTTCAATTGGAATCGGAAACTACCTTGCAACAAAAAAAATTCCAGCAATTTATATGCAAAATTCTGGTTTATCTAACGCTCTTAATCCTTTGATTTCAATAGCTCATCAAAAAGTTTATTCTATACCATTAATTCTTATTATTGGGTGGAGAGGATCGCCGAAAATTAAGGATGAGCCACAACATGAAGTTAAAGGGGAAATTACAGAAAAAATCTTAAATCTTCTAAATATAAAATATACTATTCTTAGATCTGAGAGTGATCTTGCTAAGTTTGATAAACAAATAAAATTGGCAAAAAAAAATAAATCAATAATAGCTTGTTTGATTGAACAAGGTACTTTAGAAAAAATTAAAAAAAAAACTTACAGAAAAAAAGATAACCAATTAGATAAAGAAGTTTTTTTGAAAAATTTATTAAAAAATTTTCAGCCCAAGACTAGGGTTATTTCAAGTACAGGATATACTTCTAGAGAAATAATATATCTGAGAAATAAGTACCAATTCAAAAATAGTAAAGATTTTTATATGGTTGGTGGTATGGGACATACTTCATCAGTTGCACTTGGATACTCATTATCCAAAAAAAATGAAACTATTTGTATCGATGGGGATGGTTCTTTATTAATGCACCTAGGATCAATCAAAACTGCTGGAACTTTTGCTAATAAGAATTTTAAATATATTTTATTAAACAATAATTGTCATGACTCTGTGGGTGGTCAAACCACACATGCAAATAATATAGATTTTAAAAAACTCTCAAAAAGTTTAGGATTTGAAAAATTTTATCAGATCAAAAATGAGAAAAATATGCAAAAAATAATAAAAAATTTTTTATCAAAAAAAAGTTTAAATTTTTTAGAAGTAAAAATCAATAATAGTAAAATTAAGCAATTGCCTAGACCATCTAATTTAGTAAAAATCAAAAATAAATTTATAGATTAAATGATAAATTCGATCGATGATGTGACTAAATTTTTAAATGATAAGAGTTTTAAAAAAATTTTCTTATTATGTGGAAAAAACTCTTTTGTAAATTCTGGAGCAGAAAACTTATTTAATAGAAATATTGATAAAAATAATATTAAATTGTTTTTTAAAATTTCAAAAATACCAAATTTAGATGAATTAATTGAGATCATAAAAGAAATTAAAATTTTTAAACCAGATCTAATTTTAGCAATAGGTGGTGGTGCAATAATTGATTATGCAAAAATTGCAAACTTGGTAGATGATAGGCCTGATATTGCTAATTTAATTATAAATTACTCTTACCCATTAAAAAATAAAAATGCTAAGTTAGCAGTCATACCAACTACCGCAGGATCTGGTGCTGAGGTAACATCAAATGCAGTGATATATGTTGATGATATAAAATATTCTTTTGAAAGTGAATTATTAATACCTGATTATTTTTTTCTTGTTCCAGAATTCTTAATTTCAGCTCCTTATAATATTAAAGCTTCATCAGGATTTGATGCTTTAGCTCAGGCATTAGAGTCTTTGGTTTCAAAGAAATCTAATTCAGAAAGCATTGATTACGCTTTAAAATCAATAAAAATATCTTTAGATAGTTTTGTATCTTTTTTGAATAATCCTAATTTAAAAAATGCTTCAGAAATGAGCATTGCTTCTAATTTAGCTGGCAAAGCTATAAGTATATCTAAAACAACAGCACCCCACGCTACCTCATATCCTTTTACATCTTTGTTCAATATTAGTCATGGACATGCTGTAAGCTTATTTTTTGAGAATTTTTTTAAATTTAATTACGACAACTTAGATAAATCTGAAACATCTTTTGATTTAAGAAAAAGATTTGAATTAATTTTCAATCTTTTTGATGTAAAAAATATTAACGATTTTAATTCAAAAATTTCTTTAATAAAAAAAAAAGCACAATTAGAGGATAATTTAGAAGTTCTTGATATAAATATCAATCAAAGTTCAAAAGAAATTATTAAGGGTATTAATTTATTAAGACTTGGAAATAATCCAGTGAAATTAACTGATAAGGATATACTTAAAATTATTTCAAAGTATTAGAAATTTTTATAAAAAAAACCCTAACTTTTTGTTGAGGTTTATAAAATAGAATATCAATATTTTTAAAATTTTTTTCAGTGCATAAATCAAGCCAATTGAGCTATTAGTACTGGTCAGCTGCACGTATTACTACGCTTCCACACCCAGCCTATCAACGTGGTGGTCTACCACGGCTCTATAGGAAGAACTAGTTTTGAGGTGAGTTTCCCGCTTAGATGCTTTCAGCAGTTATCTCGTCCATACTTAGCTACCCGGCACTGCAGCTGGCGCTACAACCGGTCCACCAGTGGTATGTTCAACCCGGTCCTCTCGTACTAGGGTCAACTCCTCTCAATTCTTCTACACGCATAGCAGATAGGGACCGAACTGTCTCACGACGTTCTGAACCCAGCTCACGTACCACTTTAATTGGCGAACAGCCAAACCCTTGGGACCTGCTCCAGCCCCAGGATGTGATGAGCCGACATCGAGGTGCCAAACACTGCCGTCGATATGAGCTCTTGGGCAGTATCAGCCTGTTATCCCCGGCGTACCTTTTATCCGTTGAGCGATGGCCCTTCCACTCAGAACCACCGGATCACTATGACCGACTTTCGTCTCTGCTCGACTTGTCAGTCTCACAGTCAGGCAAGCTTATGCCATTGCACTCTACGAACGATTTCTGACCGTTCTGAGCTTACCTTCGCACGCCTCCGTTACTATTTGGGAGGCGACCGCCCCAGTCAAACTACCCACCATACAATGTCTTGATGCCGGATCACGGCTATCAGTTAGATATCAAGAAAAACAAAAGAGGTATTTCACTGGTGACTCCACAAAAGCTGACGCTTCTGCTTCAATGTCTCCCTCCTATGCTAAATATGTTTTTCCTAACACCAATGTAAAGTTGCAGTAAAGGTGCACGGGGTCTTTCCGTCTAACTACGCGAACTCCGCATCTTCACGGAGAATTCAATTTCACTGAGTTGATGTTGGAGACAGCGGAGAAATCGTTACGCCATTCATGCAGGTCGGAACTTACCCGACAAGGAATTTCGCTACCTTAGGACCGTTATAGTTACGGCCGCCGTTTACTGGGGCTTCAGAAATGAGCTTGCACCCATCGCATTAACCTTCCAGCACCGGGCAGGCGTCAGACCCTATACATCCACTTACGTGTTAGCAGAGCCCTGTGTTTTTGATAAACAGTCGCTTCTCCCTAGCTTGTGCCACCTTTTAATAGTTGCCTAAAAAAAGGTCTTCCTTATTCCGAAGTTACGGAAGCATTTTGCCGAGTTCCTTCAACATCATTCTCTCAAGCGCCTAAATATACTCTATTAATCCACCTGTGTCGGTTTAGGGTACGGTCTAATGATGGAGCTATTTCTTGGAACCTTTTCGCGGCAAGTTCAATCCATTAAGAACTTACAACTTACAAGATCCGTCACTACCATCTGGTTAAGGAATATTAACCTTATTTCCATCGACTACGGCTTTCGCCCTCGCCTTAGGTGCCGACTAACTCTGCGCGGATTAACCTTGCGCAGAAACCCTTGGATTTTCGGCGAAGAAGTTTTTCACTTCTTTTATCGTTACTTATGTCAGCATTCGCACTTCTGATACCTCCAGGATCCCTCACGGGTATCCCTTCACAGGCTTACAGAACGTTCCGCTACCAGTTAAAATTTTCGAAAAAATTATAAATCCACAGATTCGGTATATGATTTTAGCCCCGTTACATCTTCGGCGCAGAAACTCTATTAGACCGGTGAGCTGTTACGCTATCTTTAAAGGATGGCTGCTTCTAAGCCAACCTCCCGGCTGTTAAGGAATTTCCACATCCTTTCACACTTAATCATAATTTTGGGACCTTATCTGGTGGTCTGGGCTCTTTCCCTCTCGACCATGGACCTTAGCACCCACAGTCTGTCTGCTGAAGAACAATGTTTAGCATTCGGAGTTTTATTAGGTTTGGTAAGAATCTCTTCCCCCTAGCCCATTTAGTGCTCTACCTCTAAACATCTATTTATTCAACGCACTACCTAAATAGTTTTCGCGGAAAACCAGCTATCTACGAATTTGGTTGGCCTTTCACCCCTTACCACAAGTCATCCAAAGACTTTTCAACGTCAACTGGTTCGGTCCTCCGGCAAGTGTTACCTTGCTTTCAACCTGCTCATGGTAAGCTCATTCGTTTTCGGGTCTAATTCATTTAACTATTCGCCCTATTAAGACTTGCTTTCGCTACGCCTACACCTAGATGGCTTAAGCTTGCTAAATAAATTAAGTCACTGACCCATTATACAAAAGGTACGCCGTCACTCTAAAAAGAGCTTCGACTGATTGTAGGCATGCAGTTTCAGGTTCTATTTCACTCCCCTAATAGGGGTTCTTTTCACCTTTCCCTCACGGTACTAGTTCACTATCGGTCACTGAAGAGTATTTAGGCTTAGAGGGTGGTCCCCCTATATTCGAGCAGGATTTCACGTGTCCCGCTTTACTCATGAGTTTTAACAAACATTACTTATACGGGACTATCACCCTCTGTGGTTAGCTTTTCCAAACTATTCAAATTTTTTTATTAAAACTACTGGCCTAGTCCGTTTTCGCTCGCCACTACTAACGGAATCTCAATTGATTTCTTTTCCTCTGGTTACTTAGATGTTTCAGTTCTCCAGGTTGTCTCTTTAAACCTATGTATTCAGTTTAAAGTACCACATAAAGTGGTGGGTTTCCCCATTCGGAAATTTTCGGATCAAAACTTACATACAGCTCCCCGAAACTTATCGCAGTATATCACGTCCTTCTTCGGCTTTCAGTGCCAAGGCATCCGCCACACGCCCTTAAACGCTTGATTTATGCACAGAAAAAAATTCTGTGTTGAATCAAATTTTTATTTTGAACATTAGCTAATAACATTACTAATGTTCGGATATAGATATTGATATTAATTATTATTTTTATTTACAGTTTTTTATAACTAAGTGTTTTTTGGTGGAGGATAGCGGGATCGAACCGCTGACCTCCTGAATGCAAATCAGGCGCTCTCCCAGCTGAGCTAATCCCCCATGATCTTAAATTGGTGGGCCGAGAAAGACTCGAACTTTCGACCCCACCCTTATCAAGGGTGTGCTCTAACCAACTGAGCTACCGGCCCCTATGCAAGAGAAACACTACTTTAAGAAGAGAAATGAGGACGGTCAACATTACCTGTATATATTATTTAGAATGAAATTTTACTTTCATTCATCCTTAGAAAGGAGGTAATCCAGCCGCAGGTTCCCCTACGGCTACCTTGTTACGACTTCACCCCAGTCGCTGACTATACCGTGGTCAAGGGTTTAAAACCTTGCCTTAAGGTAGAACCAACTCCCATGGTGTGACGGGCGGTGTGTACAAGACCCGGGAACGCATTCACCGTGGCACGCTGATCCACGATTACTAGTAATTCCAGCTTCATGCACTCGAGTTGCAGAGTGCAATCCGAACTGAGGTATCTTTTAAGGATTTGCTTAACATCGCTGTTTTGCTTCCTGTTGTAGATACCATTGTAGCACGTGTGTAGCCCAACACGTAAGGGCCATGAGGACTTGACGTCATCCCCACCTTCCTCCAGCTTATCACTGGCAGTTCTTTCAGAGTGCCCAACTTAATGATGGCAACTAAAAGTGAGGGTTGCGCTCGTTGCGGGACTTAACCCAACATCTCACGACACGAGCTGACGACAGCCATGCAGCACCTGTGTTTCGTCCGGCCGAACCGAAAACTTTAATCTCTTAAAGTCGCGACGAACATGTCAAGTGTTGGTAAGGTTCTGCGCGTATCTTCGAATTAAACCACATGCTCCACTACTTGTGCGGGTCCCCGTCAATTCATTTGAGTTTTAACCTTGCGGTCGTACTCCCCAGGCGGTGTGTTTATCGCTTTCGCTGCGACACTGAAAATAAATTTCCAACGTCTAACACACATCGTTTACGGCATGGACTACGAGGGTATCTAATCCTCTTCGCTACCCATGCTTTCGTTCCTCAGTGTCAGTAATGATCCAGAAAGCTGCCTTCGCAATTGGTATTCTTTCTAATATCTACGAATTTCACCTCTACACTAGAAATTCTGCTTTCCTCTATCAAACTCTAGCTGAAAAGTTTTGATGGCAGTTCCAGAGTTAAGCTCTGGGATTTCACCACCAACTTTTTCAACCACCTACGAACTCTTTAAGCCCAGTAATTCCGAACTACGCTAGGTCCCTTCGTATTACCGCGGCTGCTGGCACGAAGTTAGCCGGACCTTCTTATTCGGGTACAGTCATTTTCTTCCCCGACGAAAGAGCTTTACAACCCAAAGGCCTTCTTCACTCACGCGGCATCGCTGCATCAGAGTTTCCTCCATTGTGCAAGATTCCCCACTGCTGCCTCCCGTAGGAGTTTGGGCCGTGTCTCAGTCCCAATGTGGCTGATCATCCTCTCAAATCAGCTATTGATCACAGTCTTGGTAGGCCATTACCCTACCAACAAACTAATCAAGTGCAGGCTCATCCAATGGTGCATAAAGCTTTCTCCGTAAAGACTTATCCGGTATTAGCACAAGTTTCCTCGTGTTATTCCAGGCCAAAGGGCAGATACCCACATGTTACTCACCCGTCTGCCACTAAGTATTGCTACTTCGTTCGACTTGCATGTGTTAGGCGTGCCGCCAGCGTACGTTCTGAGCCATGATCAAACTCTCAAGTTTAAAAACGGCGCACACTAGCTTCTATATAAATTCTAAGAATAAAATTTATATAATGTTGAAGTGTGTACGACAAATTTTGGTAACCTTAACCGTCCACACTTCTCTTCTTAAATTTTTACTTTTAAAATAACTAATTGAGCAAAAAAGGCTCAATAATTCTCACTTATTTTATTGTAAAACAATAATTTCATTGAGAAAGTTCGATGCTTATAGGCTAAAATTTTAGGAAATCAAGCTTTTATGAATAAAAAAATCGATTAAAAGCCTCATTTTTAAAGGGTTTTTTTTGATTTTTGGTAAATCCTAAACTAATAATACCTAGCTAGATAAATTCTAATGATAAGAAAAATAAAAACAAAAATTAAAAAAAATTTAGAAATTTTTTCTTTAATTTTAGTATTGTTAATAACAGTAATTTTTACCTCTTACTATAATTATAATAAACAAAAAATAATAAACAGTTATGGGGATTTATTAGAAAACGTTTATTTTAAAAAAAGTATTAATCATTTATTTAATAACTTAGAACCTAGATTTAAAAAAATTGAGCATGTTGTTAATGTTGGAGAAACCTTTGACAGGATAATGGAACAATATTCTGTTAATCAATTTGAAATTAAACAAATTAAGAAAGAATTGTCAAAAAAAATAGATATCAACAGACTTAAACTTAATCAAAAGTTTCATTTTACAGTAGACCAAACAAGTTATTTAGTTAAAGAATTTATATTTCAGGTATCTAAAACAGAAAAGATCTATTTAACAAGAAATAATTTTGATGATAAGTTTAATCAAAAAATTGTTGTAACTAAACTTAATAAAAAAATAATTTATGATGAAAATATTATTTTAGAAAGCCTTTATAGATCAGCTATAGAGGAAAAAATTCCTGCTAATATAATTATTGAATTTGCTAGGATTTACGGATTTCAAGTTGATTTTCAGAGAGATATAAGAAAAAAAGATGGTTTTCAGATTATGTATGAAGTTTTTTTAGATGACAAAAATAATATTATTGAAACTGGGAATATTCTTTACGCAAATTTAAAATTAAGTGGCGAAAATAATTCTTTATATTATTTTGAGTCAAAAGATGATGAGGGACATTATGATAAAAGTGGAAAGAGTGTTCAAAAGGCTTTAATGAAAACGCCTATAAATGGTGCAAGATTATCCTCATCATTCGGTATGAGAAAACATCCAATTGATGGTTTTAATAAAATGCATAAAGGAACTGATTTTGCAGCTCCGATGGGTACACCTATTATGGCATCTGGTGATGGAAAAATAAAGAAAGCTGGATGGTGTGGTGGAGGAGGAAACTGTATTGTTATAAAACATAATTCATCATATCAAACTGTTTATGCTCATATGTCTAAATTTGCTAAGGGTATAAGAAGTGGTGTTAGGGTTAAACAAGGTCAAACTATTGGATACGTTGGCTCAACTGGAAAATCTACAGGTCCTCACTTACATTATGAAGTTATCATTAATGGAAAAAAAGTAAATTCCCAAATGCTTAAATTACCATCTGGTAAAATTTTGAAAAATGAGGAGAGGAAACTTTTTGAAACTAAAAAAATTAAGCTAGATGTTCTTAAGTCTGAAAAAATTATAGGATTAAATTAATTAGACTCTGACTGCGTCTCATTTAAGTTGCTAACATCTTTATCAGAAGAACTTTTATTTTCTAGATTATCAGCAGAATTATTTAAGTCAGTAGAGTTTTTGTTATTAAAAAATTTTTTTTGTATTTCTTTTTCATTTAAAATTCTAGTAAAATGATCTGCATGCTGAAAATAATTCTCTGATAAAATTTTATCACCACTAGATAGGGCCTCCCTAGCTAAATTATTATATTTTTCAATTAGTTTTGGGGCATTATGGTTATTTCTTCTTGGAACATTTCTTTGAAAATTATCATTATTTGAAAAGTTATTACTAAATTTATTTCTATCACCATTAGATTTATAATTTCTGTCATTCCTTCTAAAACTATTTCTTCTACCGTTATTGTTATTTCTAAATGTAACCATTGTATTTTATTAAATTTTTTTACTGACTATGCAGCGATCATTATTAGATAAATCTCTTACAATCTTTTTAATATAAAATCCTTTATTTTCTAATATTTTTTTAACTTTCCATTTTTGATCAAAACCAATTTCTAAAATTAAAAAGCCATTTTTTTTTATCAGTTCAGATGATCTATTAATAACTTTACTGATTTCTGATAATCCTTCCATTCCTCCATCTAAAGCTTGCTTAGGTTCGTAGCCAATCACATCTTTTTCCAAATATTTAAGCTTACTTTTTTTAATATAAGGAGGATTAGATATAATCAAATCATATTTGCGAAAATGAAAATTGTCAATATCTGATTTATATAATTTTAATCTATTAATAACCCCAAGATTTTCGCCGTTAATCTTACAAGTATCTAATGATTTTTTGCTTATATCAATTCCTGTGCCATAAAAATTTTTTTTATCCTTTAAAATTGAAATAAGTATACAGCCTGAGCCAACCCCTACATCTAATAAATTTAAATTGTCTTTATTTTTTGTTAATTTCAAAACCTCCTCAATCAAAACCTCAGTGTCTGGTCTGGGAATTAAAACATCTCTATTTACAGAAAATTGATATTTCCAAAAATATTTTTTTTTAACTAAGTAGGCTATCGGTTCGCCCCTGGCACGTTGAAGAATGAGTTTATTGAAATATTCAAGGTTTTTGTTTGAAATTTCTTTATCAAAATTAAAAATTATAAATTCTTTTTCTTTTTTAATAGCTTCAGACATTAAAATTTGGCTATCTAAAACTGGACTTTTTATATTTTTTTTTTTTAGAAATAGTTGCGCTTTCTGAACGGCAGTTTGAATATTCATAATTAGAGTTTACTAAGACTTTCTTCTTGAGCTTTTAAAGACAAAGACTCAATTATTTCATCAAATGCCTCTCCCTCTAAAAATTCCTCTAATTTATGCAATGTTAAATTTATTCTATGATCAGTTACCCTGCCTTGAGGAAAATTGTAAGTTCTTATTCTTTCTGATCTATCACCAGTTCCAATTTTACTTTTTCTATCTTCAGATCTTTCCTGATCTATTCTTGATCTTTCTAGTTCATAAAGTCGTGCTCTTAATATTTTCATTCCTTTAGCTTTATTTTTATGTTGAGATTTTTCATCCTGTTGTGACACTGATAACCCTGATGGTATATGTGTAATTCTTACGGCGCTATCAGTTGTATTTACTGACTGACCACCCGGACCTCCAGCTCGAAAAACATCAATTCTTAATTCAGACTCATTTATTTTCAAATCAACTTCTTCTACTTCAGGTAAAACTGCAACTGTAGCAGCTGAAGTGTGAACTCTTCCTTGAGTTTCAGTATCAGGAACACGCTGAACTCTATGAACTCCACTTTCATATTTTAAAGTAGAGTAAATATTTGTCCCTTTAATAGAAGCTATTACCTCTTTTAATCCTCCAGCTTCACTTTTTGAAATTGATATCAATTCTAAAAACCATTTTTTTTTATGGCTTACTTTTTCATACATTTTAAAAAGATCAGCAGCAAATAAGCTTGCTTCTAATCCTCCAGTTCCAGCTCTTATTTCAATAATGGCATTTTTTTTATCGGCTTCATCTTTTGGTAATAAAAATAATTTTAATTTTTTTTCATTTTTTTCGTACCGTGTTTTTAGATTGATTAATTCAGTTTGTGCCATATTAATTAATTCTTGATCTGTATTTTGATCTTGTAAAATTTTTTCTAATTCAATCTTATCTTTTTCATAAGTAATATATCTTTTTGCATCCTCTATTATTTCATTTAAATCTGAATATTCTTTTGATTTTTCAGCAAAAATTTTTTTATCAATTGTGCCAGAGGATAAATCTTTTTCTAAAATAGAATGTTTATTAATCAATTCCTTAATTGTTTTTTCAGGTATCATTTTTAGTTGTTTTCTATTTCAGAAACTTTTTTTTCAACTTCACTAACTACTCTATTTATCATATCTTTGGTCAAAACTTTTTCTTTTTGCATACCAGATAGATAGAGCATATTATTTCCATTTCTGCCTCCCGTAATACCTACATCTGTAAGTGCAGCCTCCCCAGGGCCATTTACAACACATCCTATAACTGACAAAGTTATTGGTGTCTTAATATGAGAGAGTTTTTCCTCTAGTAATTTAACAGTTTCAATTACCTCAAAACCTTGTCTTGCACATGAAGGACAGGAAATAATCTTTACACCTCTATTACGTAAATTTAAAGATTTCAATATTTCATTTCCAATTTTTATTTCTTGAACTGGATCATCTGATAATGAAATTCTGATAGTGTCACCTATACCTTCTAAAAGTAATGTTCCTACACCAATAGAAGATTTTATACTTCCTGAAATAAAACTGCCTGCTTCTGTAATCCCTAAATGAAGTGGGTAATCTGTTGCTTTTGAAAGTTGTCTATAAGCTTGAATTGTCAAGAAAACATCTGAAGACTTTACGCTTACCTTCAAGTTAAAAAAATCCTCATCCTCTAAAATTTTGATATTTCTAATCGCACTTTCAACTAAGGCTTCAGGACAAGGTTCCTTAAATTTTTCTAAAATATCTTTTTCTAAAGATCCTGCATTCACTCCCACTCTAATTGAGCAATCATAATCCTTTGCGGCTGCTATAACCTCTTTTATTTTTTTTTTATCTCCAATATTTCCTGGATTTATTCTTAAACAGCTTGCACCACTTTCAGCAGCTTCAATGGCTCTTTTATAGTGAAAATGAATATCAGCTATTATTGGTACGTCCACATTTCTTACAATTTCTTTTAAAGCTTTTGATGAAGCCTCATCAGGACATGACACTCTAACTAAATCAGCACCTTCATTTTGAATTTCATTAATTTGTTTAATAGTACTTTTTACATCAGTTGTTAATGTATTAGTCATAGACTGAACTGATATTGGGTTATCACCCCCTACTTTAACATTTCCTAAATTTATTGTTTTTGTTTTTCTTCTCTTAATATCTCTAAATGGTCTAATACTCATTTTTATTTATCTAACTTAAATTCTTTATGTAAAACTGTTAAAGCCTTTTTAACATCTTTACTGTTTATCAAAACTGAAATTTTAATTTCTGAAGTAGAGATTACTTGTATATTGATATTTTTACTTGATAAAGATTGAAACATTCTGAAAGTAACCCCAGGTGTAGTAATCATACCAACACCTATTATAGAGATTTTAGAAACTCCTTTTTCAAACAATATTTTTCTAAAATTAATTTTTTTGTTCTCCTTAATTATTCTTTTTGTTTTATTAAGATCATCTGTTTTAATAGTAAAAGTAAGATCTGTTTCCTTACCATTAGCAGAAATATTTTGCACTACCATATCTACATTTATCGAATTAATTGACAATGGTTTAAAAATAGATGCTGCAACACCTGGTCTATCTTTTACACCAACTAAAGTTACTTTTGAGTCATTGTGAGTTGAGGAAATTCCAGTAATAATTTTATTTTTTGTTATATTTGATTTTTTTGTAATTAGTGTTCCTGGTCTGTTTGTAAAAGATGATTTCACCTCGATATCAATTCTATTTAATCTTGCATCTTGAATTGAAACTGGTTGCATAACTTTTGCACCTAAAGATGCCATTTCAAGCATTTCCTCATAAGAAATAACTTTAATTTTTTTTGCATTACTTAATTTATTGGGGTCAGTTGTGAATACACCTTCTACATCAGTATAAATTATACATCTTTTAGCTTTAAAAAACTTTGCAAGCATTATAGCACTTGCATCTGACCCCCCTCTTCCAATTGTTGTAATTCTGTTTTCTTTATTTATTCCTTGAAAACCAGCAATTATTGGAATTCCTCCTTCTCTTAAATATTTAATAATTTTATTTTTGTTTATTTGATAAATTCTAGAGTTTTTATGAGGACCATTAGTATATATTGGTAACTGCCACCCTAACCAAGATCTAGATTTAATTCCATTATTGATTAATCTCCCCGCTATAAGAGAGCAGGCCATTTGTTCACCAGAAGAGACTAAAACATCATACTCATTTTCAGAAAAATTTTCACTTATAAGTCTAGATTTTTTAACTAACTCATTTGTCACACCACTCATTGCTGATGAAACCACGATAACTTTGTATTTTTTTTTTCTAAATTCACCAATAATACGGGAAACTTTTTTAATTTTTTCTATTGTCCCAACTGATGTCCCACCAAATTTAAGTACTACAATTTTCATGATAAAATATTATCTTAAAGTTAAAATATATTGATAAAATACATCTTGAATATAAAGTCAAATTTCTAATGAAAAATAACACAATTAACAAAGAAGAAATAGAAAAATTTTCAAAAATCGCAGAGGAATGGTGGAATCCAACAGGTAAATTCAAACCATTACACAAATTTAATCCTATAAGAATTTCATATATTAGAGATAATATAACAAGCTCTTTTAAACTTAAAAATAAAAGAAAACCTCTCGAAAAGATTAAAATTTTAGACATAGGCTGTGGAGGAGGATTGTTATCTGAACCAATGAGCAGATTAGGTGCAGAGGTAGTTGGAATTGATGCTTCAGAAAAAAATATTCAAGTTGCAAAACTACATGCCAAAAAAAATGGTTTAAATATTAGATATCATTGCACTTCACCAGAAAATTTTATTACAAATACAAAATTTGACGTGATTCTAAATATGGAAATCGTCGAACATGTTGAGAATGTAGATTTTTTTTTAAAATCATGTACTAAACTTTTAAAAAAAGAGGGTATAATGTTTGTTGCAACAATCAACAAAACTCTAAAATCTTATATATTTGCAATTATAGGTGCAGAATATATTATGCGATGGCTTCCTATTGGAACCCATGAATGGGAAAAGTTTGTGATACCAGAGGATCTAACTAAAATTTTAAAGAAGTATAATCTATCTCTAGAAAAATTAAATGGGATGAAATTCAATTTAATAAAAGATCAGTGGTCTATAAGTTCAGACAGGTCTGTCAATTATATTGGAAAATTTGTCAAAAACTAATTACTTTTGTCTTCTATCAAGGGTATTATTCTTGTTTTAACGCCTTCTTCCTTGAGTTCTTTAATTTCTTCTTTTGTAGCCTCTCCATAGATACCTTTGATATTTTTTTTATTATTGTAATGAATAGATCTTGCCTCATATGCAAAATTTTTTCCAACAAACTCAAAATTATTTTTTATAAATTTTTGGTATTCTTTAATTTTATTGCTAATTTTTTTTAATTTTAAATTTTGATTATCAAAACTTTTTGAAATAGGTTTATTTATTAATTTTGGTGCCATCAAAGATTTTTCTACTTGCTGTGAATTACAAACATGGCAATTTAATAAACTTTTTTTTTTGAGTTTCTCGTATTCTTTTGATGAGGCAAACCAACTATCAAATGAGATTTCACAATTTTTACAACTAAGTTTGTATTTAATCATATTTTATATTTAATAATTCTTTTTAAGAATTCAATCAAATTTATCTTAGCTTCTATAATCTGCATTAATTTCAATATATTTTTTAGTTAGATCCATTGTATATGCTGTAAAATTTTTTGATCCACTTGAGATATTTACAAAAATATCAATACTGTCATTTTTCATGTACTCTGCAGCTTCTTCTTCTTTATAATTAGGATTGACTTTACCATTTTGAACTATCGTTATAGTTCCAAATTTAATAGACAATTTTTCGTAATTCAGATGAACACCAGCTTTTCCTATTGCCATAATAATTCTTCCCCAGTTGGGATCTTCGCCAGCTATTGCTGTTTTTACTAAAGGAGAATTAGATATCGAAAAAGCAATTTTTTTAGCTTCAATATCATTCTTACATTCTTGAACATTAACTGTAATAAATTTTGATGCACCCTCTCCATCGGCTACAACTCTCTTGGCTAAATTTAATAAAACTTTATTTAATGCATTATCAAAGTCTTTAAGTTTTTCATCATTTATACTATTTATTTTAGGATGTTTTGATTTTCCTGTTGAAAAAATTGAAACCATATCATTTGTGCTAGTATCACTATCACAGCTAATTGCGTTAAATGTTGTTGCTATATTTTTCTTTAAAAGTTTCTTTAAAATATCATTTTTGATATCTGCATCTGTAAATATATAACCTAAAGTAGTTGCCATATTTGGCTGAATCATGCCAGAACCTTTGGCAACCCCAAATATTTTAATTTCACTATTTCCAATAAAACATTTTTCCATAGCCATCTTTGGTTGAGTATCAGTTGTCATTATTCCTAGTGCTGCCTTCATCCAAACTAATTTGTTTTGTGTATATTTTAATTTATTTATTAGCTCAGGTATTTTTGATTTTATTTTATCTTCTGGAAAATTTTCTCCAATAGTGCCTGTACAGCCAAAAATTATCTCTTTTAATTTAATTTTTTTTGGTTCTTCATCATCTTCTTTTTGTTTTTCTGTTAATTTTTGAGAAGTAATCTCAGCAATTTTTTCTAAACTTTTGTAACCTTGTCTTCCAGTAAAACAGTTAGCATTTCTTGTGTTTATTAATAATGAAAATATTCTTTTGGCTTTTTGATTTAAATTCCATTTTATATTTTCAGATATTATTTTTGACTGAGTGTATACAGAGGCACTATTTGCTCCATCTCTGAAATAAAACATAACTAAATCATCTCTCGAACTATTGTATAAATTCGCACTAACAGTAGAAATTGATACACCATCAATATGATCTAAATCTTGAAATTCCATCATTCTCTTACTTTTTGATTTAGAAGATAAAAAATTGGTTAAATTAATACCCATAGTATTTAAAATAATTATTTCATAATTATATTAAAGGATATATGTAAATAATATATCAAAAAGTCATGTTAAACCCTCTCAACTTATTCTCAAAATTCATTAAATCTAGCAATCAAAGAGAATTGGATAAGATAGAAAAAATTGTTCAAGAAATTAATTCTCTAGAAGAGTCTACAAAAAAGCTGGTTGATTCGGACTTCCCAAAAAAAACTCTTGAACTAAAACAAAAAATAAAAAATGGCGGGACTCTCGATGAGATACTTCCAGAAGCTTTTGCTCTCGTGAGAGACGCTTCCAGAAGAATGAGGAAAGAAAGACACTTTGATGTACAATTGGTTGGTGGTGTGGTCTTGCATCAAGCCAAAATTGCTGAGATGAAAACTGGAGAAGGTAAAACTTTAACTATAACACTAGCTGCATATTTAAATGCTCTTTGTGAAAAGGGTGTACATATAGTCACTGTAAATGATTATTTAGCAAAAAGAGACTCTCAAGAAATGGGAATTATATATAATTTTCTTGGGCTCACATCTGGTTATATAAACAACGATCAAGATGATCAGCAAAGAAAAAAAAATTATAATTGTGACATAACCTATGCAACTAACAGTGAACTCGGATTTGATTATCTAAGAGACAATATGAAATATTCAAATGAAGAAATGGTTCAAAGAGAACACTTTTTTTCAATTGTAGATGAAATAGATTCTTGTTTAATAGACGAAGCTAGAACTCCTTTAATAATCTCAGGAGAGGTAGAAGATAGAGCTACTCAATATCTTGTTATTGATAAATTAATAAGAAATTTAAATGAAAAAGATTATGAGATAGATGAAAAAGAAAAGAATATTCTTTTAACTAACGAAGGAATAAATAATGTTGAAAAAATTTTTTCAAATGCTGGTATACTTAAAAATAACAATTTTTACGATCCTGAAAACTTAAGTTTGGTTCATTATGTTAACCAAGCTTTAAGGGCCAATCATCTATTTCAAAAAGGTAAAGATTATATTATTCAAAACGATGAATTAAAAATTATTGATGAATTAACTGGTAGAATATTAGAAGGAAGAAGATTTGGAGATGGTTTACATCAGGCTCTAGAAGCTAAAGAGAAAATCCATATTGCAGTTGAGAATCAAACTTTAGCATCAATTACATATCAAAATTACTTTAAACTTTATAAAAAAATCTCTGGTTGTACAGGTACCGCCGTAACTGAGTCTCAAGAATTTTTTGAAATATATAATTTACCAGTTGTAGTTATTCCAACTAACAAAAAGATGATTAGAAATGATTTTAATGATCAAATTTTTAGAACCGAGAGTGAAAAAAATAATGCTATAATATCAAAGATAAAAGAATGTCATAAAAAAGGACAGCCATTATTGGTATTTTCATCAAGTGTAAATAAATCAGAAATATATTCTAATCTTTTAAAAACTGAAAATATTAAACATCAGGTACTAAATGCAAAAAACCATGAGAACGAAGCTGAAATAATTGCTAATGCTGGAAAAGAAAATTCTGTAATAATTACAACTAGTATTTCTGGTAGAGGGGTAGATATTCAGCTTGGCGGAAAGAAAGGGTCAATAGATGAAGATCAGCTTAAAATAAATAAGGAAAAAATTAAATCTCTTGGAGGTTTATATGTGATTGGTACTGAAAGAATGGAGTCCAGAAGAGTAGATAATCAGGCTAGAGGAAGATCTGGAAGACAAGGTGATGAGGGTAGCTCAATTTTTTATGTAAGTCTTGAAGATGATCTAATGAGAATTTTTGGATCAGAGTCTATGAATAATATTTTAGAAAAGCTTGGTTTAAAAGATGGTGAAAGTATTGACCATCCCTGGATTAATAAAGCCTTGGAGAGAGCACAACAGAAAGTTGAGGCAAGAAATTTTGATATTAGAAAAACTTTGATAAAATTTGATAATGTACTGAATGACCAGAGATATGTAATTTTTTCTCAAAGAAAAGATGCTATGAATAGTGATAAAATTTTTCAATATTCCGCAGATTTTTTAAACGAGATAATTGAAAGTTTAATACCTTTAAAAATACTAAAAAAATCTAATCCTAAAAATTCTGATTTTGATAACAAAATTAAAGGTATTTTAGGTAAGGACTTTTTAGAGTCTGATTTAAAAAGATTCAATGAATGTAGTGATAAAGAGCTAAAAGAAATATTAAATAGTAAATTTAATGAATCAAGAAATGAAAGAATAAAACTTTTAGGTGAAGATCAAGCAAAAGATATAGAAAAAAGGATTTTTTTACAATCAATTGATATTAATTGGAAATCACATATTCAATATTTAGAACAATTAAGACAAGTTATAGGACTAAGATCTTATGGACAGAGAGATCCTTTAGTTGAGTATAAAAAGGAAGCATTCTATCTATTTGAAAATTTATTAAATAAATTAAAATTAGACTTTATAACAATTTTAATGAATTTAAAAATAGTTCAAGAATCTCCAGTGTTAGAAAAGACTAAAATTAATTCAAATGATCCCAAATGTTTATTAATTCTACATAAAGATAGAAAGATTTCTAGAAATGAAAAATGTGAAGCGACAGGAAAAAAGTTTAAAAACTGTTGTGGAGCATTATAAAAAATAAATTAATGAAGTTAATAAAATAACTGACACTCCAACAGCAATGATCAATGTTTTTTTAGATTTAAAAATTTGATTAAAATTTTTATCTAGTCTTGTAGTACTTAGGCTATCTAAATTAGTTGTAAATCCTTTACTTCTACCAATTTTAAGAAATTTATTTTTTCTATCATTATATATTTTTTCTGGTGTCATTATTTTAAAGTCTTGTAAGTTTTTACTAATTGATATTTTAAGATTATTTAGCATTAAATTTTTATCCCTATGTGCCCCACCAAGTGGTTCGGGAATTATCTCATCAATGATTTCCAGGTTTAATAAATCTTTTGCTGAAAGTTTCATTGCTCTAGCTGCATCTAACATTTTTTTTGGGTCTCTCCATAAAATAGTGGCACATCCCTCAGGTGAAATCACAGAATAAATTGCATTTTCTAACATTGCTACTTTATTAGAAGATGCTAAAGCAATTGCCCCTCCAGAACCACCTTCTCCAATTATTATAGCAATTGTAGGAACTGTTAATTTCATACAGCATTCAATTGATTTAGCTATAGCTTCTGCTTGACCTCTTTCTTCTGCTCCTACACCTGGATAAGCTCCGGGAGTGTCAATAAAGGATATTATTGGTAAATTAAATTTATTAGCTAATTCCATTAAACGTATAGTTTTTCTGTAACCTTCGGGTCTCATCATCCCAAAGTTTCTTTTAATTCTAGTATCTAAATCATCTCCTTTTTCTTGACCTATAACTAAAACTGATTGACCTTCAAATTTAGCAAAACCAGTTAACACTGCATTATCTTCCCCATAATGTCGATCACCAGACAGTGGAATAAAATCCTCAAATAAATTATCAATAAAAAATTTTGATTTTGGTCTATCTTCATGTCTAGCTACCATTGTAGTCTGCCATGGATCAAGATTAGAATAAATTAAATCTAATTTTTCATCCAGTTCATTTTGAATTTTAGAAATTTTTTGTGTTTCAACTTCAGAAACCCCACTTTGATTAAAAGGGTCTTTTAATTTTTCTATTTCAGTTTCTAATTTTTTAATATCAGTTTCAAAATTGAGATAATTTTTCATGTAAAATTTTGATAATACATAAGTATGGAAAATGACAAGAAAATGTCAATGCTACTATTAAATATTTGACTTAATTTTACAAGGGTTTTAGATATATCTTAATGAATAAGAAATACCAGAACGTTAACAATCTTAAAGTTTCTAATGAATTATTATCATTTGTAAATGATGAATTGTTAAAGGAAACTTCAATTTCCCAAGAAAAATTTTGGCAAGGATTTGATAATATGGTCCATGAATTATCACCACAAAACAAAAAATTAATTGAAAAAAGAGAAATTTTACAAAAAAAAATAGATGATTGGCATATTAAAAATAGAGGAGCTGAAATTAAAATTGAAGAATATAAAAAATTTTTAAAAGAGATTGACTATTTAAAGGATGAGGGATCTGACTTTAAAATTGAAACTAGTAATGTAGATGATGAAATTGCTCAAATAGCTGGACCGCAATTAGTAGTGCCAATAATGAATGCTAGGTACACCCTAAATGCTGCCAACGCGAGGTGGGTAAGCTTATATGATAGTCTTTACGGAACAAATATAATTGAGTCTGAAGAAGGTGGAAGTGAAAGATATGATCCGAATAGAGGACAAGAAGTAATAAAATATGTAAGAGAATTTTTTGATAAATGTATTCCAATTGAAGGGACAAGCTGGAAAAATATTGCTGCTCTAAAAATAGTTAACAAAGAACTTGTTATTTTAAAAGATGATTATGAATATAAATTAAAAGATAAAAGTAAATTTGTAGGCCATAGAGGTGATGCAAATAAACCAGGGGCAGTAATAATCAAAAATAATAATCTTCATTTTGAAATAATAATTAATCCTAAAGCATTTAGTGCTGCTCATGATATTGCAGGAATAAGTGATGTTATTGCTGAGTCAGCTGTTTCAACAATTTGTGATAATGAAGATAGTGTAGCCGCTGTTGATGCTGAAGATAAGGTTGCCTGCTATCGAAATTGGTTAGGATTGATGAAAGGTAATTTAAAAATTCAATTTGAAAAAAATGGAAAAAATTTAGAAAGAAAACTTAACCCAGATCGAAGCTATATCTCAAAAGAAGGTATTGGTTCGAAATTACACGGTAGAAGTTTACTTTTAATAAGAAATGTAGGTCACCTTATGACTAATTCATCAATAATTTTGAAAGACGGAAATGAAATTCCAGAGGGAATTATGGATGCATTTTTAACGACTGCATGTGCTCTTCATGATTTAAAGAAAAAAAGAAATTCAAGAAAAGGGTCTGTTTACATCGTAAAACCTAAAATGCATGGTCCTGAAGAAACAAAATTTACTGATTTAATCTTTTCTAAAGTTGAAGAGCTGCTCGGATTAGAGAGATATACTTGCAAGATAGGTATAATGGATGAAGAAAGAAGAACCTCAGCAAATTTAAAAGAATGTATCAGAACCTTAAAAAATAGAGTTTTTTTTATAAATACCGGTTTTTTAGATAGAACTGGAGATGAGATGCATACATCAATGGAAGCTGGGCCTATGATTAAAAAGGGAGAAATGAAATCATCTAAATGGATTTCAGCTTATGAAAATAACAATGTGGATATTGGCCTAAAGTGTGGTTTTTCTGGTAAAGCACAAATCGGAAAAGGTATGTGGGCCATGCCAGATAAAATGAAAGAAATGATTGACGAAAAAATAAATCATTTAAAAGCTGGTGCTAATTGTGCTTGGGTACCTTCTCCTACTGCTGCCTCTTTACATGCCCTACACTATCATCAAATAAATATTTTTGAGGAGCAAAAGAAAATTCAAGCTAGAGAACAAGCTAAAATAAATGATCTTTTAGAAATTCCTATTGCTGATAGACCCAATTGGTCTGTAGATGAAATTAACTCTGAAATTTCAAATTCTGCACAAACATTATTAGGGTATGTAGTTCGATGGATAGACCAGGGAGTTGGCTGTTCAAAAGTTCCAGACATAAACAATGTGGGATTGATGGAGGACAGGGCAACCTTAAGAATTTCCTCACAACACATAGCAAATTGGGTACATCATGGGGTTACAACAAAAATTCAAGTTTTAGGAATAATGAAACAGATGGCCAAAATTGTAGATAAACAGAATGAAAATGACAAAAATTATGAAAAAATGAGTGACAATTATGAAAAATCTGTAGCCTTTAAAACTGCTTGTGATTTAATTTTTAAAGGAAAAGAACAACCATCTGGCTATACAGAGCCACTTCTGCATTTAAATAGAATTTTAAAAAAATCTAATCAGAATTAGAATTTAATTTTGACCTATTTTTAAAAGCTGAAAATAAAGTTCCATCATCTAAACTTTCAATCTCTCCTCCAACTGGTAATCCTTGAGCAAGTTTTGTTATCTTAACTTTTGTATTTTTAAGACTATCTTGAACATAATATGCAGTAGTTTGACCCTCAACGGTTGCACTTGTTGCTAAAATTACCTCTTCAATATTATCTTTATTAACCCTTTCAACCAAAGAGTGGATTAATAAATCCTCTTTTTTTTGGCCAACAGATGAAATTGTACCACCTAAAATGTGAAAATATCCCTGATATATACTTGAGCTTTCAATGCTCCATTGATCAGATATGTTTTCAACTACACAAATTTTGTCGTACTTTTTTCCTACAATACTACAATTGTCATAACTACATTCTACAGAAGAAGATTTTAATAGACCACAAATTTTACATCTTGAAATATTTTTATAAACTTCAGCTAAAGCTTTTGCCAATGGTTTTACAAGTTCATCACGATTATTAATTAATTTTAAAACAATACGTTTAGCTGATTTAGGACCCAAACCAGGAAGTCTAGAAATTAATTTTATAAGTTCTTCAATCTCACTAATATTTTGCATTTCCTATAAAGGCCATTTAAAACCAGGTATTCCAAAACCACCTGCGGCTTTTGAAATTTCCTCTGAAGTTTTTGATTTAAGCTGAGATTTAGCGTTGTTATGTGCTGCAACAATCAAATCTTCAATTATAGCTTTATTTTCATGCATAATTTCATCAGACAACTTAATTGTCTGCATCTCTCCTTCCCCATCTAGAGTTATTTTTACTGAGTTTGATCCTGAAACTCCTTCAACTCTAATTTCTTTAATTTTTTTTTGACTTTCTTTCATCTTAGCTTCTAGCTCTTTAGCCTTATCTAAAATTTTACTAAAATCAGTCATGATCATTACCTTTGTTTTTTGATTTAACATTTATTAATTCAGCATCAGGAAAATTATTAATTACATTTTTATAAATTTCAGAGTTTTTAGAATCATCAATTAATTTTTCTTTAATATTTTTTTGTTGATCTTTTATAGACCTTTCCCCCTTTAATTTGCTGAATGTAATTATCCATCTTTCATTAGTCCATTCAAAAAGTTTCAACGATAATTCTTTTACAAAATCTTTATTTAAACTTTCGTTAAAAGATATTTCAATTCTATTGTTTTCAAACTTTACAAGATTAACATTTTTTTCAAGCTCATATTTTAATTTTATTTCTTTTTTATTTGAACAAATCTCGATTAAATCATTAAATGACTTAATAATAAAATTTTTATAAGCTTTAATTTCAGTTTGAATTTCTGGCTTACTTTTTTCCTCTTGAGAAACATTCTTTATTTGATTAATCATTTTAGAGGAATTATTAGTTTCTTTATTTTCAATAGAATTATCAATTTTAATTTCTTTTCCAAAATTATCTTTTAAATTTAAAGAATTTAAGTGTATCAGCCTTGTCAAAAACATTTCAATCGATAAATTTTGATTTGAAACAATATCTAGTTCTTCAAGAGTTTTAATAGTGAACTGCCAAAATAAAATTAGTGTTTGACTTTCTAAACCATTAGAAATTTCTTTAATTTTTGTAAATTCCTCATCATTTAAAGAAAAATTTGTACTTTCTAAAGTTAACGAATTTATATTTTTTAAATAATAAAGTATTTCTAAAAAATCATTAATAAAAATTTTTGGTTCAACTCCCTGATCGTAAATTTTTCTATAAATTGAAATAACCTTTTTTTCATTTCCTTCAAAAATTAATTTAAAGAGATCTATTAGTTGTGACTTATCAAAATAACCAAAAATTTTTTGAGCCGCTTTTAAGTCTAATTCTGTCCCTTTATCTAAACTTAATAGAGCTCTATCTAATAGAGATAAGGCATCTCTAACAGAACCTTCTGATATTTTTACAATTAATCTTAAAGCTTCATCTGATGCTTTACCATTTTCTTTATCTTTGATCTTTTTTATAAATTCAAATAATTCAGATGATTTTATTCTTGATAAGTCAAACCTTTGACATCTTGATACAACTGTAATTGGAATTTTTTTAATTTCTGTCGTAGCAAAAATAAATTTAAGATATTCGGGCGGTTCCTCTAGTGTTTTTAACAAAGCATTGAACGCTTGTTTGCTCAACATATGAACTTCATCAATTATAAAAATTTTATATTTTGCTATAGAGGGTCCATATCTTGAGAATTCAATTAAATCCCTCACATCATCAACACCGGTCTTACTTGCAGCATCCATTTCCAAAACATCTATATGATTTGAATTAGTTATAGCATCGCAGTTTTCACATTTTATTTTACATTGATTATCAAGTGGTTTTGAACAATTAATAGATTTTGCAACTATTCTTGCAATTGTTGTTTTTCCTATGCCTCTAATTCCAGTAAATAAATATGCATTAGGTATTTTGTCAGCTTTAATGGAATTTTTTATAGTTTCTGAAACAACATCTTGACCAATAAGATCCTCAAAAATCTGAGGTCTATATTTTAAAGCTAATACTTTAGAATTATTATTCATATAAATTTTATTAAGGAGACTAGAACCTGAATAACTGTCTCTACGACTGCTTCCGTTAAGATCTGGTCGGGTTCAAGCAGCACCCACCTCTAGCCTCCAAAAGTATTATAGCAGTAATAATTTCTAGTCTACAAGAAAAGAATAAAATTTTATTTTTCTCGTTGTTTGTCAGCTTCAAAAACACCTAGGACGTGAAAATCTTGACAATGTAATCCTAATTCTTCTAAAGATTTTTGCACTTTTTGATCTTCAATATGACCATCAAGATCACATAAAAAAAAGAAAGAATCAAAACTATTCTTTTCAGGATAGCTTTGTAATTTTGTTAAATTAACTCCGTTAATAGCAAATCCACCTAAAGATTGATATAAAGCTGCTGGTTTACTTTTAAGTTTAAATAAAAATGAAGTAATATATTTTTTTTTCCCAAACTCCGGTTGAGAAATATTTTTTCCCATAATTAAAAATCTAGTTAAATTTCCATTTTCATTTTCAATGTTTTTTTTTATTATTTCTAAACCATAAGTTTTTGCACTTAGTGACGATGCAATTGCAGCTTTTTTATTATCTTTATATATTGAAATCATTTCAGCTGACCCCGCAGTATCTGCTCTTACATGTTCAACTAAATTATTTGATTTTATAAATTTAGAACATTGAGACAATGCTTGGCCATGCGAATAAACATCTCTGATATCAGAAATTTTTGTGCCAGGGATACCCAATAAATTATGTTCAACTTTTTGAAAATATTCTGAATAAATGTTTAACCTGTATTCAAAAATTAGATACTCAATACCAATGTTGCCTGTAATTCTATTTGACTCAGGAATTATAATTTTAGAATTTGGGTCCTTAGATGCTTTTAAAAAACATTCATCAAAAGTTTTACAGGGTAATATTTCTGCTTTAGGACTAATTGATAGTGCTGCTAAATGCGAATATGCTCCAAAAGTTCCTTGAAAATATATTTTATTCATTTTGATTTATATTCCATTATTTTTTTTATGGCTACAAAATCCTCTTCAGTATCAACACCTATTGGGGAAGAATCTGCAAATGCAACATTAATCTTCATTTCATTATCCAGTGCTCTTAACTGTTCTAACTTATACTTAATTTCATTAACGGATTGATTAAATGAAACAAATTTTTCAAGAGTTTTTAATTTGTAACAATAAATGCCTAAATGTTTATAAATATTTTTAGGTTTATCATTAAGTTTTCTTGTAAAATTAATAGCCTCTGGAAATTGATTGTTATCTAAACTTTCTTTAGTAACAACTTTTACTACATTTAAATTATCATATGATTCTTGATCTGTAATATTTGATGCTAAAGTACCGAATTCAAATTTCGTTTTAACCATTTGAGCATGCAACTTCTGTATATCTGCTACATTCATAAGTGGTTCATCTCCTTGAAGGTTCATAACTAATTCGACATCAGTCCTTCCAAGTTTTTTAATTGCCTCATTTATTCTATCAGTGCCAGTTTTATGATTTTTATTGGTTAATATTGCCTGCCCACCGTTTTTTTTTACATCATCAATAATTTCTTGATCTTGAGTGGCCACAAAGACTTCACCAATATTTGTCTCCTCAGCCTTTTTAAAAACATGTGAAATTATTGATAAACTATTAATTTTAAGTAGTGGTTTGCCTGGTAATCTAGTTGCTGACAATCTAGATGGAATAATAATTAATGTTTTCATTCTATTTTTTATTTAATTTTAGATTATAAACAGAGGCAAAATTGTACATTAAAATATAAGCAATTTTTAATTTATAGTGTTATACGTTCAAAATATATTTTTATAAAATGGATTCTTTTGAAATTAATAAGGTGATTGCAGCTATTTTAATGGTTGCTTTGCTAATTATTGGATTAGGTAAGATTTCTGAAGTCGTTTTTCATGTTGAAAAGCCTGAAACCCCTGGCTACAGCGTTGAAGTAGATCAAATTACTACAGCTGTTGCTTCTACAAATGAAACGACAGAAAAGGTAGTTGATATTGCTACATTAATGTCAATGGGTGATGTTGCTAATGGAGAAAAAATATTTAAAAAGTGTGCGGCTTGTCACTCTATTGTAAAAGGTGGGAAAAATAAAATTGGTCCAGCTTTGTATAATGTGGTTGGTAGAAAGGTTGGAGCCGTAAGTGATTATAAATACTCAAAAGCACTTGCAGGATATGAAAAGTCATGGACCTTTGAAGAGCTTAATGGTTATCTTATAAAACCTGCTAAATGGATTAAGGGAACAAAGATGGCTTTCGCAGGACTTAGAAAAGAAAAAGATAGAGCTTCAGTTATAAAATATCTAAACCAAAATTCAGATAGTCCTTTATCTTTACCTTAGTTTTCCAAAACAATACAACAAAATACTTTTTTGAACATGTACTCTATTAAGTGCTTGTTGCCAAACTTTTGATTGTTTGCTAAAAAAAACTTCCTCCTCTACCTCTGAACCTCTTGGTAAACAATGTAAAAATATACAATCAGTTTTTGCCTTTTTTATTAATTTTTTTGTAATTCTAAAATTTTTAAAGTCATTTAATTTTTTCTTTTTATTTACTTTATCATTTAAAGATATCACTTTATCAGAAAATATTACGTCTGCTTTAAACACTGCTTTCTCAGCATTATCAAAAATATTAATTTTTTTATTAAAACTTTTAACCCAATTTAATATTGATTTATTTGGATAATATTTTTTTGGACAACCGATGCTTAATTGAAAGTTAAATTTTATAGAGGCTGCTATTAAACTATTTAGTACATTATTTGAGTCTCCTACCCAGGCTATATTCATTTTTGATATTGGTCTTTTTTTAATTTCCTCTACCGTAAAAATATCGGATAAAACTTGTGTTGGATGAGAAGAAGGACTTAAGCCATTTATTACTGGGATTTTTAGAAATTTTTTAAAATTTTCTAATTTTTTATCTTTATCTGTTCTTAACATAAAGCCATCACCATAAGTTGATAAAATTTTTGCTGTATCCTCTAGTGTTTCTCCTCCTGAGCCTAAGTGAAGTTCATTGGCTCTCAAAGTTAATGTGCCTCCACCAAGTTGCTTTATTGCTAGATAAAAACTCAGTCTAGTTCGTAAACTTGATTTTTCAAACATTTGAACAAGTAGCTTACCTTTAAGAGGCGAACCTCTATCTATCTCAAGAGTATTTAGTGAATTTCTTTTTTTTTTTCTTTTCTTAGCATCTGATAAAATTTTTCTCAGATCTTTTGATGAGATATCTTTAAGATTAATAAAATGTTTCATTAGTTATATTTTGAACAAACCATCTTGATTATTTTAACAGCTTTATCAATTTCAGTTTTTTTTACATTTAAAGGAGGCAGAATTCTAACCACATTTTCAGCAGCTTTAATAGTTAACAATTTATTATCCATAAGTTGTTTTATAAATTTTGTTTGGTCTTTATAAAGTTGCAAGCCAATTAAAAAACCTTGACCTCTAACCTCTTTTATAATATTTGGAAATTTTTCTTTAATTTTCAATAAATGAATATGGAAGTATTTAGAGTTTGATTTAACTTTATTTAAAAAGCTTTTTTTTGATATAATATCTAAAGCTGCAATTCCTACTTTCATTGCAAGTGGATTACCTCCAAAAGTTGATCCATGTGTTCCTGCTGTCATACCTGAGGCAACTTTTTTATTCATTAAAACTGCTCCTATTGGAAAACCACCACCAATTCCTTTTGCAATGGGTACTATGTCTGGCTTCACTTTAGAGCTTTCAAATGCAAAGAAATCTCCTGTTCTACCTATTCCACACTGGACTTCATCTAATATTAATAAAATTCTTTTATTGTCGCATAGTTTTCTTAATCCTCTTAAGCACCAATCTGGTATTTTTTTAATTCCGCCTTCTCCCATAATTGTTTCAACCATAATTGCAGCTGTTTTTTTGGTAATTAGTTTTTTCAATTTTTTATGATCTCCAAAATTAAAATGATCAAAACCCGCAACTTTTGGGCCAAAACCTTCTGTCATTTTTTTAGAACCACTAGCATGGATTGCAGCTATAGTTCTTCCATGAAATGAATTTTTAATACAAATAATTCTATTTTTATTTGGTTTTCCTGTTGAAAAAAAATATCTTCTTGCAACTTTTATAGCAGCCTCAGTAGCTTCTGCGCCACTATTTTGAAACATTATGTAATCTGCAAAAGTTTTTTCCACTAATTTTTTTGCTAACTCTTCACCTTCAGGTATTACAAATGCATTGGATACATGCCAGAGTTTTTTTGATTGTTGGTTTATAGCTTTAACTAATTGTGGATGAGCATGACCCAATGAATTTACAGCAATTCCCTGAACAAAATCTAAATATTTGCCGCCATTTTTAGTATAAAGGAAACTTCCTTTTCCTCTAACAAATGATAACTTTTTTCTATTATAATTTTTAGCTAAATAACTCATTTTTCTGTTCTATGAACTTTTTATAAACTAAAAAATTAAATACAAGTTACGATTGAATAATAAATAGAATTGTTTTTATTATTTGTGTGCATAACTGACAAAAAATCCTTGTTTATTTTTTATATATATCAGTATATTGTGTTTATTAAATATATTAACACATTATATAGTTAAAATGAGTTGGACTGAAGAAAAAGTATCTAAATTAAAAAAATTATGGGGAAAAGGGAATACTGCTAGCCAAATAGCTGAGATAATTGGTGGAATAAGTAGGAATGCAGTAATTGGTAAAGCTCATAGACTTAATTTATCTGCAAAAATAAAAACCAGAACAGCAACTTCAAATGAAAGTTTTGAAAATTCAGTAATTGACAAAAATATTAAATTTAAAAAGGGCCGAAGAAGCAAATTTAAATCATTAATAATTGAAAAAGATTTTGAACCAGAAAATCCTAAAACTCTGGAAGAATTAGATGAAAATTCTTGTAAATGGCCAATAGGTCATCCTGATGAAAAAAACTTTTATTTTTGTGGACGATCTTCTCTTAAAGATTTTTCTTATTGTAAATTACATCTGCTTTATGCGTATCAACCGAAAGGCAAGAAAGAGGATGTAACTGATAAAGAGGAAGTTCCAGAATTTATTGGAAAAAAAATTAAATCAGCTTAGTTTTTATTCAATTTTTAATATAGATTTAACTACTTTTTTTTTCATTTTTGTTTATTGAGAATTGACCACCTTCTCTCCACATATAACAATATTTTTTGACTTCTTTTTCAAAAAAACATTTTGCCGGACATCCTATGTCAAAATTAGTTTTATAATTTCCTGATTTTATATTATCATATTTCAAAAGTGTTAATTGATCTTCAGTGAGTAAAGGTTTGGGGAAAAGTTGAAAAAATTTTGCTGATAATTTAGCTAAAGGAAATGGAAAAGTTACTAAAAGCCTTTTTTTATTAATTAAGAATAAAAGTTTTTCTAAAATTTGCTTGAATGTAATTGACTCTGGACCGACACACTCAATAATTTGAGAATAAATATTTTGAGTAATAACGTTAAAAATTACATTAACTAGATCTGAAGAATGTATGGGCATAAACTTTGTTCTTCCTGAGTAGTAAAGAGGAAAAATTGGTAATCTATTAAGTAAAGTCATAAAATTTGTGGTAAAGTTATCATCTACAGAATAAACTATTGAGGGTCTTAAAATTGTAGACAAAGAAAAATTTTTTAAAATTTCTTTTTCTCCTTCCATTTTGGTTTTTGCATATTTAGAATCAGTTGCTTCATTTATTCCTAGTGCTGATAAATGAATAAAATGTTTTAAATTATATTGCTTACAAAGTTTTGCTAAAATTGATGGAAATAAAGTGTGTATATTTTTAAACGAATTTCCTCTTTTCTCAAATAATATTCCTATTAAATTTATACAAATATCTGCCTCCTCAAATAATTTTTTGATTTTAGTCTCATCAAAAATATTTGATTCAATAATATTGATAAATCCTGCATTTCCTTGAGTTTTAATAATGTGCCCTTTTTGATGAATATTTCTAGTAACTACAGTTACTCTATAGTTATTTTTGGTTAACTTTCTGATGAGATGTCTTCCTATTTGCCCACTTCCACCAAAAATTAGACAATTTTTTGCTTTCATATATATATGACTGAATAATGAGTATTGATATTAAGCTTCACAAAAATGACTTACCAGATGATTTAGATTTAGGCAATGTAATAGCTGTTGATGGAGAGTTCATGGGTCTAAATGTCAGACGTGATCCTTTATGTTTAATCCAACTTTCTTCAGGAAATTCTGACGCTCATATCGTACAGCTTGATAGATCAAAATATGAAGCTCCAAATTTATCGAAAATATTAAATAATAGTAATATTATAAAAATTTTTCATTATGGAAGAGCTGATATTGCACACATAAAGTATTATCTTAAAACTGAAACAAATAATATTTTTGACACTAAAATTGCATCTAAACTAGCAAGATCATATTCAGATAGTCATTCATTAAAAACACTTATCAAAGAATTTGTAAATGTAGATATAAGTAAACAATTTCAAAGTTCAGATTTTGGTGGAGATTTAACACCTGCACAAATGAAATATTGTGCTAATGATGTTATTTATCTTCACAAAATACATAATGAATTAAATAATATTTTAATTAGAGAAAAAAGGATTGATTTATATAAAGATTGTCTTAAGTTTTTAAAAACAAGAGTTGAACTTGATTTAGCTTTTTTTAAAGATGATATCTGGTCTCATTAAATGAAAAAAAAAAATTTTATTAAAATTGGTAAAGCTGTAATTAATCTAGAGATTAAAGCATTAAACAAATTAAAAAATAGTTTTAATAATTCATTTAATTTAGCAGTTGAAAGTATTGTTAAGTGCCAATCTAAAGTTATCCTGTGTGGAGTTGGAAAAAGTGGACTAATTGCAAATAAGATAGCAGCAACATTTTCATCAGTTGGAACGCCCTCATTTTATCTATCAGCTAGCGACTCTTCTCATGGAGATTTAGGTAGCATTTCAAAAAAGGATATTCTAATTCTAGTTAGTAATTCAGGAGAAACTAATGAATTAAAAAATATTATACAATATGTTAATAGAAATAAAATTTTATTAATAGGAATTGTTTCAAAAAAAGATTCTGTGCTTTACAGATCCTCAGATATAAAATTGTTAATACCAAAAGTTACTGAGGCAGGTAGTATAATTCCAACTGCTAGTACAACATCTCAACTTGCCTTAGGTGATGCGTTGGCAATTGCTACAATGAGAAAAAAAAAATTCAATAATAAAGATTTCAAAAAAATTCACCCCGCTGGAAGTTTAGCAGCACAATTAAAAACTGTAGAAGATATAATGCTTAAGAATGAAGCAATTCCCTTTGTTGATGAAAATTTGAAAATGAAAGATGCATTAAAAGTTTTAAATTTAAAAAAACTAGGTTTTATTCTTATAAGGGATAAAAAAAAGTTAACAAGAGGGATAATTACTGATGGAGAATTAAGAAGATTTTCTCAAAAAAAACAGAATTTACACAATTTGTTTGTTAAACAAATTATGACTAAAAACCCAATAGGAATAGACAAGAATGAATTAGCAGCTAAAGCTCTTTCTGTAATGAATAATGAGAAAATTACTTCTTTGTGTGTGTTTAATAAAAAAAACAAATCCAAAACAATAGGAGTACTACATATTCACAATATTTTGCAGTCAAATATATCTTAAATGGAAAGAGGGTTTTTTTTAAGAGTAACTTTTATAATTACTATTTTAATTCTTTTATTAATAATTATTTTTAATTTAAATCAAAATAATAAAGTGTCAGTAGAAGAAAAAAAAGAAGTTATTCAAGAAGAAGTAGAAAACTCTAATTATATAAAAGATGTTGAATATAAGTCTAAAGACTCTAGTGATAATTTATATATTTTGAAGGCATCTGAGGGAATTATCGATCAAAGTAATAGTAAAATTATTTATTTAACCTCAATTAAAGCAGTAATAGAATTAAATGATTATAATTCAATAGATATATCCTCTAACTTTGGTAAATATAATATTGACACTTTTGATACTATTTTTTCAAAAAATGTAATAATTAAATATCTAGATAATATAATTATAGGAGAATATCTAGAATTGTCATTAAATAAGAATTTAATGACAATTTCTCGAAATGTGGTTTTTAAAAACAATAAAAGTTCTCTAAAAGCAGATGTAATTGAGGTAGATATTAGAACAAAAGATATTAAGATTTCTATGTATGAGGAAAATAAAAAAATAAATATTAAATCTTTAAATAAAAAAAATGGCAGTAATTAAAAAATTTAGAATTAAATCTTTTAAAAAAATTAAATCTATAATCGAATTCCAGAATGTATCCCTCACATATGGAAATAGGTTAATTTTGGATAATATAAGTTTTAAAATAAATGAAGGTCAAATTTTTGGTATGCTTGGTCCAAATGGTGTGGGTAAGTCAACTATTTTTAATCTTATAACAGGACTGATCAGCCCTAAACATGGAAAAATCAAAATAAATGGTGAAGATGTATCGCAATATCCTATTTATTTAAGAACTAGAAAATTTAAGGTTGGATATGTGCCTCAATATGGCGGCTATTTTAATGATTTAACTCTTCAAGACAATCTTAAAGCTATAAGCGAAATTGTAATACAGAATAAGAACTTAAGACAAGAAAGAATTGATTACTTGCTTTCAAAATTTGAACTAGAAAATGTTAAAAATATCAAAGCTAAATTTTTATCAGGAGGTCAAAAAAAAAAGTTAGTTATTTCACTGTCTCTATTGAGTAATCCTAAAGTACTTCTTTTAGATGAATGTTTTGCAGCTTTAGATGTATTAACAATTAAAATGTTGCAAGAAATAATTGTTAATCTTCAACAAGAGAGTCGAATAACTATTTGTATCTGCGATCATCAGGCAAGAGACCTTTTGGCTTGCGTTGATGTTGCTATGATTTTAAGTAATTGTAAAGTAATTGCTCAAGATACTCCATCAAATCTTGTCAAAGATATAAATGCTAAAAATGCTTATTTTGGTAATAGTTTTAAATTTAATTAATTATTAATGCCAAATAAGATAATTTTTAACAAAAAAATAAATAACTTTAACAAAAGGATTGCAATTCCTGGTGATAAAAGCTTAAGCATCAGATGGGTATTGATCTCTTCTCTATCTAAAGGAGTTTCAAAAGCCCAAAATTTACTTTTTTCTGAAGATGTTCTGGCTGCTATAGAGGCTGTAAGAAAATTTGGAATAAAAGTTATCGTTAATAATAAGATGTGCAAAATTTATGGTAAAGGAATTGATGGATATAGATATAAAAAAAACCTTACTGTTAATGCAAAAAACTCTGGAACGCTTGGTAGATTAATTCTCGGAATTTTAATAGACACACCAATACCTATTAAAATGATAGGTGATAAAAGCTTATCAAAAAGAGATTTTAAAAGAATAGCTGATCCACTAAGTGGTTTTGGAGCAACTTTTAGACTTAATAAAAACTATGGATTACCCTTAACCATTAAAGGATCAAAAAAATTAAAACCAATTAAATATTATGAAAAAAAAGGATCTGCCCAATGCAAAAGTAGTATTATGTTTGGAGGAATAAAAACAAATGGCAAAACGATTATAAAAGCAAAAAAATCAAGAAATCATACAGAACTTTTTTTTAAACATTTAAATTTGCCCATAAAAATAAAGCAAACAAAAAATTTTGATTTAATTGAGATAAATAAAGTAAAAAAAATTAATCCAATTAATTATAAGATTCCATCTGATATAAGTTCGAGTGCTTTTTTTATCGCTCTTGCTGTATTAAGTGAAAATTCCAAATTATTAATAAAAAATGTTAATATTAATCCATCTAGGTCTGGGATACTAATTATTTTAAAAAAAATGGGAGTTAATATCTTCTTTTCAAAAAAAAAAATTTATAAAGGGGAAGTAGTAGCTGACATTTTTATTAAAAGTCCAAAAAAATTGAGATCTATCAATTGTCCCTCAAAATTAAATAGTGCAGCTATTGATGAATTTTTAATTATTTTTTTAATAGCAGCAAAAGCAAAAGGTATCTCAATTTTTAAGAATTTAGAGGAACTTAATAAAAAAGAAAGTCCAAGATTGAAATGGGGTTCAAATATCTTAAGAATGATGGGTATAAAAACTATTACGACCAAAAATTCAATTAAAATATTTGGAAACCCAAAGCTAAAAATTAATAAAAAAATTGAAATAAAGAACTATTTAAAAGATCACAGAGTTTTCATGACAAGTGCTATTGCTGCTTTATCTTTTGGAGGGGAGTGGCATATACATGATAAAGATTCTATAAAAACTTCTTTCCCCTCATTTTTAGAAATTATCAAAATGTTCACAAAATGAAATACAGAAATAATATATTAAAAATCGCAGTTGACTCTCCAGCAGCGGCTGGTGCTGGTACTTTATGTAAAACAATATCAGAATATTATAATCTTTTATATTTAGATACAGGAAAAATTTATAGAATGCTAGCTTATCTAAAGATAAACAACCAAAAAAAATATAATAAAAATTTTATAAAAAATGAAATCAAAAATTTAAATTTAAATAAACTTAAAAGCAAAAAGCTCTTAACTGATGAAATTGGAAATGAAGCTTCTTTAATTGCAAAAGATAAAAATATTAGAAAATTAGTCCACTCATTTCAATTAAAATGTGCATATAATCCACCAAAAAAATTTGATGGTTCTTGTTTAGATGGTAGGGATATTACTTATAAAATTGTCCCAGATGCAAATTTAAAATTTTTTATAACAGCAAATATTAAAACTAGGGCTTTAAGAAGATATAATGAGCTAAAGGGCCTTAATAAAAGAATTAATTATAAAGAAGTAGTAAAAAACATTAAAAAACGTGATAAAAGTGACTATAATCGTAAAATTTCCCCACTAAAGAAAACTAAAGATTCTATATTGATTAACACGTCAAATTTATCTAAAAGAGCGTGTTTTTTAAAAATAAAAAAAATTATAGATAGAAAAATTAAACATTAATGGAAATTTATAAAGATCTTTCAAACCCTGAAACTCAAGAATTCAAAAAATTACTAAACTCACAACTCTCAAAAATTCAAATAGAAGAAGGTAAGATTATTGATGGTAAAATAAATAAGATTACTGACAAATTTGTATTCCTTTTTGTTGAAGGATTAAAAAGTGAGCCTGTTTTAGATATCAATGAACTTAAAAGTATGGGTCTGGGAGAAAAAATTAAAATAGGTGAAAAAATTTCTGTATTATTAGAAAAAATTGAGGATAAAAATGGTGAGGTCTTAGTATCAGCAAATAAAGCTCAAAAAATAAAAGGTTGGGATAAGTTAGTTCAAGCTTACGAAAAAAATGAACCTATAATGGGTAAAATTACCTCAAAGTGTAAAGGTGGATGTATTGTAGAACACATAGACACTGGATCTTTAATGTTTTTACCAGGTTCTCAAATAAGTGATAAACCTTTGAAGGATATAAGTCATTTGATGAATGAGCCTCAGAAATTTGCTTTAATAAAATTGGACAAAGTAAGAGGTAATGCATGTGTTTCAAGAAGAGAGATTATATCTTCTTTTAAAAAAGAGGATAAAGCTAAAATAATAGAAAAATATAAAGAAGGAGATATTATTAAGGGTGCTGAGGTTAAAGGTTATAGTACATTTGGATGTTTTTTTAATGTAAATGGTGAATTAGATGTTTTAGTGCATTTACAAGAAATATCATACTCAAGAGTTAATCATCCTGATGAAGTTTTCAATATTGGAGAAAAACATGATCTCAAAGTAATTTCAGTAGATAAAGAAAAATTACAGGTTGGTTGTTCAGTAAAACAGTTGTCTCCAGATCCTTTTGAACATATAGAAAACTATGCACTAAACAAAGTTTATAAAGTTAAGGTTGTAAAGATTATGGACTTTGGTGCATTTTGTGAATTAGAACCAGGCTTAACTACATTACTTCATTCAAGTGAACTAAGTTGGAGTAAAAAAAATGTTACTGCTAAAAAAATGTTTAAAGTAAATGATGAAATCGATTGTATTATAACAGAAATAAATAAAGAGAAAAGAAGAGTAGCAATTTCACATAGACTAACTCTAGAAAACCCTTTTGAGACTTTTGAAAAAAAATTTCCTGTAGGCACAATTGCAGAAGGTACGATTGTTAATAAAAATGAATACTCTTTATTTGTTAAAATTGAGGACATTGAAATTGATACTTTTTTACATTGTAATGATTTAACTTATTCAAATAATGGAGAAGAGGAACTAACTAAATATAAAAAAGGCGACAAAATAAAAGTTAAAGTCTTAGAAATAAAAGTTTCAGATCAAAAAATCAGAGTTGGTTTTCGTCAAACTCAACCAGATCCTTTTGACTGGTTTAAGGATAAAAAAATCAAGCAAACAATTACAGTTAAAATAATATCTACAGATAATAAAGGACTGAATGTAAGGCCTGAAGGATGTGATCTTGATTTATCAATTAAAAAATCAAACATTGCAATTAATGCAGCTGACTCAAGACCTTCAAGATTTACTGGTGGAGAAAGAATTGATTGTGCTATTGCAGAATTAGATATTGAAAAAAGAAAAGTTGTTCTAAGTATTAAACTTCTAGAAGAGATAGAAAAAAAAGAGGCCCTAGCAAAATATGGGTCTGAGGGTTCAGGAAAAAATTTACCATTTTCATCTTTATCAGAAGATTTGAAGAAAAAAGATAAAAAAAAAGATTAAAGTAAAAAATTGGCAATTGTAAAATCAGAGCTGATAAAACAGTTAAAAAAATCCTACCCTAATTTTCCATCTCGTGATTTAAATAAGCTAATAAATATAATTTTAAAAGAAATTAAAAATACTCTTAATCGAGGTGAAGGTGTAGAATTAAGAGGATTTGGAACATTCCGTACAAATATTCAGAAAGAGTCAATAAGAAGAAACCCTAAAACAGGTACAAAAATTAATGTCCCGAAAAAAAGAACAATAAAATGGAAAATGTCAAAAGACTTGTTTAAAAAGTTAAATAATGAAAAAGAATAAAATATTTATTGCTTGTGACACTAATAACATCTCAAAAGTTAAAGAAATTATCAAAAAAACACAAAGTTCAAAACTAAAAATTGGTTATAAGTTTGGATTAGAGTTTCTTAATTCAAAGAATGGTAGAAATTTTTTATCAAGTTTAAAAAATAAGATAACTTTTGCAGATCTTAAACTTCACGATATACCCAATACATGTATTTCAACAATTAAAGCAATTAAAGATTTAAAAGTTAACTATTTGACAATTCATATAAGTAGCGGACCTGAGGCCCTTAAAGCCAGTAAAAAAGTTTCAGAAAAAACCAAATTAATTGGAGTTACAATTTTAACATCTCTAGATAATAAAGCATTAAAAGAAATTGGTTTTAACAAAGATGTTAAGAAATTAGTTTATCATCAAGCTAAATTAGCAAATAAAGCAAAACTTGATGCCATAGTATGTAGTCCACAAGAGGTATCTATAGTCAAAAAAGTATTTAAAAAAGAAATAATTACCCCTGGAATTAGACTTAACCTTAAAGCTAATGATCAAAAAAGAGTTTTAACACCAAAGCAAGCTTTTAAAAATGGAAGTGATTGGTTAGTAATAGGCAGACCTATAACTAAAGGTAATATTAAAAAAAATATTTCATCTTTAATCGATCATTTAAGTCAATGATTCTTAAATCAAAAATCTGTGGTGTCTCTGACACCAAAACTTTAAAGTATATAGTCAATCATAAAAGTCCTTCTCAATTTATAGGTTTCATTGTTAATTACCCAAAATCAAAAAGGTATGTTGATATAAAAAAATTAATAGAGCTGACTGATATTGATAAAAAAAATTCATTTTATGTTGCAGTCCTGGTTAATCCTGAAAAAGATATTCTTGAAGAAATTAAAAATTTACCCTTTGATTATTATCAGCTCTATAACTGTAGTGTAGATAAAATAAGATCTATAAAAAATACATATAATAAAAAGATTATAACCGCATTAACTATTGAAAATTCTGAAGATGTTAAAAACTTTCAGTTATATAAAGATGTTTCTGATATTTATTTATTTGATAGTAAAGGATACGAAAAAAGTATGTCATTCAATCATACTTTAATTGAGAATATCCAATCTGATAAAGAACTAATGCTAGCAGGAAATATTCAGATCAATGATGATCTTGAAAAATATAAAAAAATAGCAGATATTATTGATATATCTGGAGGGTTGGAAACTTCTGGATTAAAAGATATTAACAAAATAGAAATTTTCTTAAATAAATTAAGTGATTTAAATAATGAAGCTTAAAAAAAATATTCCTTTAATTGATCAACACGACAAATTTGGATTTTGGGGAGGTAAATTTGGTGGAAGTTTTATTCCAGAAACACTTAAAAAACCTGTAGAGGATCTTACAAAAGAATTTCATAAACTGAGAAAAAATAGAAATTTTATTAAAAAAAGAGATTTTTATTTTAAAAATTACATAGGATCTCCTACATCGTTTATTAAATTAGAAAATTTATCTAATCATTTGGGTGGTGCACAAATTTGGGCAAAAGTTGTTTCAGAGGCAAATGGTGGAGCTCACAAAATATATAATGCAACTGTTCACGCCTTAATCTGTAAGGCAATGGGTAAAAAATATATAGTAGGTGATACAGGTGCTGGATATGCGGGAAAAATGCTAAGTATGGCGGCAAAAAAGTTTGGACTAAAATGTAAAATTTTTATGGGAGCTAAAGATATTAAGAGACAAAAACCAAATTGTGATGCAATGAGAAGAAATGGTGCAGAGATTGTACCAGTATATTCTGGAAGTCAAACTTTAGTAGATGCAGTGAGTGAATGTATGAGATATTGGGTTTCGAATTGTGATAATACCCACATGTGTGTGGGTTCAACTGTTGGCCCTAACATTTTTGTTAAAATCTGTGGATGGTCTACAGCTCAAATCTCAAGAGAACTTAAAATTCAATTGAAAAAAAAATTTAAGAAAGTTCCAAAAAAAATAAAATTAATTAACTGTGTTGGAGGTGGAAGTTCAGCTTATGGTTTTTGGAGCGAATTTATTGATTATGATAAAAAGCATATTGAATTAATTGGAGTAGAAGCTGGAGGACCTAAGAAATCAAAATTACATGCAGCTCCTTTAAGTAGAAATGCTAAGATTGGAATTTTGCATGGTGCCGCGTCTTATGTGTGTCAAAATAATGAGGGACAAATTCAAGATACAGAATCTATCAGCGCTGGGTTGGATTATCCTGGAGTTAGTCCGATCCATTGTTTTTTAAAAGATACCAAGAGAGCAAGATATACGTATGCAACAGATGAGGCAGCTTTAAATGCATATAGGATGGTAACAAAATTTGAAAAACTAAATCCAAGTTTAGAGCCAAGTCATGCTTTTGCTGAAGCCATAAAGATTGCACCAAAATTAAGTAAGGATACAATTTTAATAGTCAATTCTTGTGGAGACGCCAAAAAAGATAGAGATATCTTAAAAGATAGGTTGGGTAAGTATTAATGAATAATTCCTTAATTAATCAATCTTTTGAAAAAGCCAAAAGCGAAAATAGACCCGCTCTTCTTACTTACACTGTAGCAGGTGACAATACTAAAAAAAAATCATTAGAGATTTTAAGATCAATCTCAAAATATGCTGATATTTGTGAATTAGGATTTCCACATAACACTCCTATTGCAGATGGAGGACAAATTCAAACAAGTGCTTATCGTGCAATCAAAAATGGGATTAAAATAAATGATGTCTTTTCGATTGTAAGCAAATTTAAGAAATTAAGAAAAGATAAACCAATTATACTAATGGGCTATTATAATATGATTTATCAATACAACGAAAATAAATTTATTAAAAAATGTAAGAAATCAAAAGTTGATGGCCTAATCGTTGTAGATCTTCCTCATCCAGAAAATAAAATTTTTGCCTCAAAATGTAAAAAAAATAAAATTAATTTTATTCAGCTTATTTCACCTACTACCTCTAAATTAAGATTAAAAAAAATTATCAAAGACTCTCATGACATGATATATTATATTAGTATGTTATCGACTACAGGAGGAAAATTAAAAGTTTCACCAAAGAGAATAATTCAAGAATACCAAAAAATAAAAAATCAGAATAAATCTAAGAATGTAGTAATTGGATTCGGTATTACTGAAAAGACTATAAAATTATTGAAAAAAGCGGATGGATTAGTTGTTGGAAGTGCAATTTGTAAGGAAATTACAAAATCAATTAAAAAAAGACAAAATACTGTCACAAATGTTACTAATGTAGTAAGGAAATTAAAAAATAAAATTAAATGAATTGGATTACTAAAATAATAAAAACAGGTGAAAAAATTAAAACTGCTATACATAAAAGAGCGTCAAAAGAAGATATAGCTAATAGTGACTGGACATCATGCTGTAAAGGTCCAATCTTAAAAAAAGATTTAGAAGAAAACCTTTGGGTATGTACTGACTGCAATAAACATCATCGTATAAAACCAAGACAAAGATTTGATATTTTATTTGGAAAAAATAATTATGAGATTTTTAAAACACCTATTCCAAAAGATGATCCTTTAGAATGGACAGACTCAAAATCTTATAAAGACAGATTAACAAGTGCACGAAAAAAAACTGGAATGGATTGTGGAATGATGGTGGTAAGCGGATCAATTAATAATATTAAAATCACTGCAGTGGCATCCGACTTTGATTTTTTAGGAGCTTCAATGGCTGCTGCTGAAGGAGAGGCTTTTCTGTATGGTATTCAACATGCTATAGAAAATAAAACTCCATTTTTGTGTATTAGTGCTGGTGGTGGAATGAGGATGATGGAAAGTTTAATTTCATTATCTCAAATGACTAGAACAACTCTTGCGATTAATGAACTTAAAAAAAATAATCTTCCTTACTTAGTATGTATTACTGATCCAACGGCTGGAGGTATTACTGCCTCATATGCTATGTTAGGTGATATTCATATTGCTGAACCAGGAGCTTTAATAGCTTTTGCTGGTGCGAGAGTAATTCAAGGCACTGTCAAAGAAGAGCTTCCAGAGGGTTTTCAAAAAAGTGAATATGTTGAAAAAACTGGTTTTGTAGACATTATTATTGAAAGAAAAAATCTGTCTGAAAAAATTGGAACTTTATTATCAATATTGTTAAAGAAAAATTCTGCTATAAGCACTGAAGAAAATGAAACTACAGAAAATACTCAGTCGCTTTCTAAAGTTGCATCCTAAAGAAATTGATCTAAGCCTAGATCGAATTTTAAATCTTTGTGAAAAACTTGGAAATCCACAAGAAAAGATTAAAGCTATAAATGTGGTGGGTACAAATGGAAAAAATTCAACCATTCAAGCATGTTATTCCATCTTAAAAGAGGCCAATATTAAATGTAATGTTTACACTAGCCCTCACATACGAAAGATAAATGAAAGGTTTGTATTTAATAACCAAGAGCTGAAAGATGATGAACTAGCTGACCTTTTTGAAGAAGTCGAAAAAGTTAATAATAATCAGCCGATTACTTTTTTTGAAATTCTTACAGCATGTTACTTTTATAAAGCTGCTCAATATCCAGAGAATATTAACTTAGTCGAGTCTGGGTTATTTTTTAGATTCGATGCCACTAACATACTAAAAAAAAATTTAGCAACCATCATAACATCAATAAGCAAGGATCATTTAGATTGGCTTCCTAAAAATGACCAAACTATTGAAAAAATTGTTTTTGAAAAAACTTCAAATCTTTTGAATTCAAACATTATAGTAGCAAAACAAAATCAAAATACGATGAATTATATCAAAAAAAATATTTCTACAAATCAATCAAATAAAATTTTCTTTAATGAAGACTTTTCTTTTACAAATGGAGAAAACGGTTACTTTTATTATGAGGATAAATTTGGTGGATTAAAATTACCAGAACCAAATGTTCTTGGTCTCTATCAATTAGAGAATATTTCAACCGCTATAGTATCTTTAAGAATGTTAGATTTTAACATAAAAGATGAAAATATTAAAAAAGGCATCCAAAACATTAATAATATTGCAAGACTTCAAGAAATTACTGCTGGAAATTTAAAAAATTTAGTTAAGAATAATCTATTTTTAATATCTGGAGATCATAATGAGGATGGCGCAAGGGTTTTAAATGATTACCTCCAAAGCTTAGATTGCAATAAACATATAATAGTTGGCATGATGGCCAATAAAGACCATGAAAGTTATATTAAATGTATAAAAAATATTTCGTCAATCACAACTGTTGATATTCCTAATCAACCAAATGCTATTAGTGGTAAAGAATTAAAAGATAAATTTAAACACTTACCAAATGTTAAGTATGCAGAAAATATTAAAGAGGCTATTAAATCTATAGATATAAACCAAGGAGATTTATTATTAATTACTGGATCACTTTATTTATGTTCAGAAGTTTTAAACTTAAATTAGATATTTTTTTCTAAAAATTCTTTCATGTGGCTTTCTGGTACTCCACCAACTTTCCTATCTACTTCTACACCCTTTTTGTAAATAATAACTGTGGGCACACCTCTTATTCCTGCAGCACTTCCTGTATTTATCCCACCATCTTCAATATCTGCATAATAAAATCCTGCTTTATCTTTATACTCTTCAGCTAATTTATCCATAACTGGCTTTAAGGCCTTACATGGTCCACACCAAGCAGCACTAAATTGAATAACTGACACATCTTCATTTTTAACTTTATTATCAAAGTCTTCATCTTTAAAATCTACAAGCATAATCCCTTTCTATAAATTAGTGTCCTAAAGTCAACTAGGCAATTTCATATTTTTTTTCAATAGACATAATAAATTCATTAATTTCATCTAATTTTTTAAGTTCTTCATCATCATCTTTATTATCTGCTTGATCTCGTAATATATCGATTTCGTTATAAGCCATTCCAATTGTTTGCCACTTTTCTTTGTTTTTACTTAAAATTCGTCTCGCAATTTCACTTTTAATATTTTTGTATAAATCTGGTGGTAAAATTTGTGGTGCCTCTTGATAAATAATTTTTTGTCCAAACCAGCTACATCTTTTATCTTGAAATTTATCTAACATTCTTAATTTGTCTTCCCAGGAAGAGCTGTGCCATATTTTGAATAAAGCTGTATCTTTATTAGGGATAAATTTTTCATAAAGAGTTTCTTCAGGTAATAAATCTTCTTGGGTTTTGGTTTGTGCTTTTTCCTCTGCTGCTTCCCTATTAATAATTTGAATATTTTGACAAAATTTTTCACTACTTCTTACTAATTCTGCCCTTTTTTTAATTGTCTCTAAATCAAGATCAGCATAAGCCTTTTCTTTTAATGCAAAATTTTTATCTAAAACTATTGGAGCTTTATTGGTTTTAATCACTCGAGTTGCTTTAGGACTAATCTTTTTTAAATTTGCTTTAAGCTCATTGACTGACATATTTAAAAATGGCTCTGGATCTCTTCTTAAATCCCATAAATAACCCCAAGATGCATAAGTAGGATGAAAGCAATGATTTGGATGTAATGTGCAAACTAGATACATCATATTTCTCCCTTTAACATTTTCAAAAATTGAATATATACCTTCACCTTTTAAAATAGACTCCACACTACTTTTTGTCGAAGTGCCTAAAAATTTTTCCCAATTTGTTTTATGTTTGTCTTTTATAATTCTCAAAATTTTTAGGGAATTATGTGCGTCTACATAGGCAGTGTGGGCTGCTGAAGTATCAAAACCTTGCTGACGGGCCAAACCCTCCAAGGCTAAACTCTCATTTCCTGCTTCTGTTAATTCTGTTTTTAGTGTTTTAGAATCTATAGTTTGAGCAGCTCTTGCTACATGTAAGCCATCGTGTTCCTGATTTGGTGAAGAGTGAGTTAAATAAGGATACCTATTTCCCTTAAAAAAATTGAAATGAAACATTCTTCTGTCAAAATTTAAATTACTCCAGCCCATAAACATAGCTGGAGCAGCTTTTACAAAGAAATTTTCAACTGCTCCTAAAAATTCATAATGTGAATAATTGCCTTTAGTAAGTAAATCAATACTTGTAGAGTTGACTAAAAGTGCTTTAGCAGAAGGGACTTCTCCTTCTGGCATTCTGCCTCTGATATTTAGTTTTCCAATCTCTTTAAGATTTTTATCAACTACAACTGCCCCGACTTCAATAATTGATCCCCAAATAGTACTGTTAGTCGTTTCTGTGTCGTAAATTACTATTTTATCCATTTTTAAATTAAATTTGAGAGTTCATTAAATTTTTTTAGTCTTCCTAAGAATAAATTTTGGTAAGTAATTAATTCTGAGCCTTGAATTTTAAATTCTTGAAATAGACTATCTACTGTACAAACAAGAATTACACAAGATGTGATGTTTGTATTATACACAATATTGTGAGCTAAAGAATACGCGCTGGTTTGTAAAAACCATGAATCTATATACTCAGCTTTTTTTGGTTTGTTAGATTGCTTGAAATCAATTATGCAAGATTGTCCTTCATAAACACCAACACAGTCAGCAGTTCCTGCATATTTTTCTGGATAGTAAAGAGTACATTCAACTCCCCATATTTCTTCTAACCTATTTTTTAAACCTTTATCAATAATTTGTTTAGCCATAGATTTGTATTGTTCACCATCTTCAAAAAAACTTAAATTTTCTCTTCCTAAAAGAAAAGACTCTAAATAATTATGCATTTTGGAACCTCGACTACTCGCAGCTTTTGTAATTGCTTCGGCTTCTTTTTGACCAGTTCTTTCGCGCCAATTGGCTAAAGCTACTTTATCTTCTTCAGATTTGGTTGCATCTAAAATTGAAGTAACACTCGGTAGTTTTGACTCTCCTAGTACATATCTTCTAATGCCATCTACTGTTGCTCTTGATGACGAAGGATAATCATATTTTCTATTCCATTGCATGAAGTTTCTTATAATCGGTATTAAAGGAAAAAAGAAATTAATTTTTAAGCTGTTTATTTCTTTCAATAAATTTTTCTACATTTTCTGTTTGAACAGCTTTCTCAACCTGCTCGGGATCTTTTATATTTTCTAAAGTTCTACTAATTGATCTTGCATCAGTACCAAACTTATCTACCACATTCATCGCTTCTTCTAATTTTTTTCTAAGTGTAATTATATTATCAAAATGTTTTCCAAATCTTGTGGTGATAGTTTTAAGATGATTATATATTTCTGTAGCCCCTTTTTGAACTTTCAGTGATTGAAATCCCATATGTAAGGATTGTAAATAAGCTGAAAGAGTATTAGGGCCACAAATTACTATTTTATATTTTTTCATTAGTTCTTGAGTTAATAGTTCTTTTGTGATTGGATCTTGATATTCAGTCAATTCTTTATAAAGACTCTCTGTTGGTGCATACACTATTGCAAAATCTGTTGATTTAGGTGGAACTATATATTTTTCCATTACACTTTTAGCTTTAGCTTTAAAAGCATTTGCTAGTTTTGTTCTAGCATCAGCAACTTCTCTTTTATCATCAGCTTCATGTGCATCAGTAATTGCTTTAAATTTTTCTACAGGAAAATGAGAGTCTACTGGAACTAGAACATCTCCTTGGAGTTTAATTGCAAATTCTACATTTTCACTCGTATCTTCTTTCATTTTAACATTTGTCATGAATTGAGATGCAGGCAATAAATCTTTAATTAAAGCATCAAGAGAATACTCTGCTAAGGTTCCATATTTTTTAACACCTGCTAAAATTTTAGTAATACCCTCCTGGCTTTGATTTAGTAATTGTACCTGTTGATTAAAATTACCAACCTTCTCATCAACTTTTGTTAAGGCTTCAGTCATATCTTTTGTAACCCCAGTTGATAATGCATTGAAGGAAGTCGACATGGTACCAAGTGAAGTATTGATAGAATTATTTAATGTATCTTTTAATGTAACTATTTCAGTTTTTAAGTTGGCTATTTCTTCTGACTCTTTACTTTCTGACTTGGGTTTAGATCTGATATTCAAATACAAAATAGCTAATGTCGTGCCTAACAAAGAAACTAAAATAATTAATAAAATTGTGTCCATGATTCGTAACTTGTATTATAAGGGTTTTTTATGGAATTATATTTTATTTTGAAAATTATATTTATAATAGCCATTTTGATAGCTCTATACGCAATATTTAGAAATTTAGATATTATCAAAATAATCCTTATTTATTTCAAAGATAAATTACTTGGTAAGTAATTTAACTAAAGCTTTTAAACCTTTTTTTTTAAAGTTTTTCTTTGAAGTAAAAATACATGCTTGGGATTTTAAAATCTCACCATCTTTAAGGATACGTAAATTATTACTTTTTATAGTCTCACCAGTGGAACTGATATCAGTAATCAAATTTGCAGAACCTGTAAAAGGATAAGCCTCGGTAGCGCCCAAACTTTCAACTAATTGAAATTGTGTTACACCCTTAGAGAATAAGAATTCTTTAGTTAAGTTTGGATACTTGGTTGCAACTCTTAATTTTTTTTTCTTTTTATCCCTAAATTCAAAAGCAATTTCTTCTAAATCAGCTACTGTTTGCACATCAATCCACGGATCTGGAATAGCAACAACTAGAGTTGCTTTTCCAAACTCATACTTTTTGACTAAGTTAATTTTTTTTTGGATATTAATTTCTCCTTCTTTAAGTAAATCAAAGCCTGAAAAACCTATATCTAAAGAACCATCTCCTAGTCTTTGAATAATTTCTCTTGCATGCAAATAAAGAATTTTAATGTTTGATTTATTTTTAATAGAACCAATTAAGTCCCTCTCTCCTCGTTCAGAAACTAGTTTTAATTTTTTCTTTTTAAAAATGTTTAAAACGTCTTTTCTAAGCCTGCCTTTACTTGGAATTCCTATATTGATTATATTTTTCATTTTAATAATTTAAATTTAAAGCAGCCCCTACCGCTGATATTTGTTTTTTAGATCCGAGGTCAGAAATTAATTGATCATACCTTCCACCATTAATTATATTTTTAATCTTATTATTTAATTTGATATCAATTTTAAAAACCATACCTGTGTAATATTCAAGTTGTCTTCCAAATGAGGTTGAAAAAACTACATTTAGTTTTGAAGTTCTGTTAACTGAGGTTGGAAAGTATTTTTGATCTACCACTAAGTTTATTTGATATTTCTTAAAGAATTTGTTTAATACATCTGCAGCTTTATTGATTGGACATTTAATCTTTAAAAACTCTTTAATAATTTTTGATACATTTCTTCCTTTGCTCGGACGTCTTGGATCTTTTATCTTTTTATCAAAACGCTTTAAAATTTCTTCAATTGATCTTTCAGCAACGATTGAGTTCTTGTCACCTTTGAGCATTTTTAGATAACGTTTTTTATCTATTTCAACTATAGTTGGATCAACATCAGAGTTTGTTTCCAACCTTTTTAATAAATCATTAAAATAGTCTTCTCTCCAAAAATGTCTTGATAATCTTAATTTCCATCTAGTTGGAATATCCAATTTAGATATTAAAAGTTTAAATATTTCAACATTTCCTAATGTAAAAGTGCCCGAGGTATATTTTAAATTTTTTAAAGAATTTAAAGAAGTGATAATAATTTCTTTATCATCATTTTTTTCATCTTTAGAACCAATGATTTCAAATCCAATTTGATTTCTAATTATAGAGTCTTTTCTATTTTGAGATTTCCTAAACGCTTGCCCACTATAAAATATTTTTTCTTTACCTCTTAAGTTACTTTCTAAATATCTTAGGCAAGAAACTATTGTTAAATCTGGACGTAAACATAGCTCATTCCCATTTTGATCAATAAATGAAAAAATAAATTTTCTAAAATTTTCACCAGATCTTTGAACAATATGATTAGTTTCAATTACTGAGGGTAATTCAATATATTTAAATCCCTTGCCTTTAACAGACTTTAGGATTTTTTCAGATAAGTTTTTTGATTTCATTTATTAAATTTGATTTTGGGATAGTTTGGTTATTTTCACCCTTAACACCTCTAAGGTTTTTAATGGTCACAGTATTATCATTAAACTCATTTTCCCCACAAATAATTGCTACTGTTAATTCACGCTTGTTTGCTAAATCGAGTTGTTTACCAAGATTTTTTTTAGTGTTTAAAAAAACTTCTGCATTAATATTATTATCTCTTAATTGATCAACAATTTCATAATAATTCTTTAAGTATTTTTCATCCATGACACAAACTAAAACTGGTTTTTGATCTTGTACTTGAATTTGGTTTAACTGAATTAATGCGAACAACAACCTGTCTACACCAAAACTAATTCCAGTCCCAGGAACATCAACACCTCTAAACCTTGAAATAAGTTTGGCGTACGATCCTCCTGAGCAGATACTACCTAACTCAATTTCCTTACCTTTATTATTAGTCACTTTGAAATTTAAATTTGTTTCGACTATAAATGAATCGTAGTACGAGAGCCCTCTCACAATCGTAAAGTTTGTTTTAACTTGATTTAAATTTGAACCATATCCAAGTAATTGAAATACATTCTCTAATTCTTGAATTCCTTCTTGAGATAATGGATTTTTTAAAGTTTCTTTTAATTTTTTTAAATCTTTTATTTTTAGAAAATTTAATATTTGTACTGCCTGTTCATTGCTTAAATCAGCTCCTTTAGTGATAGCTCCACTTTGATCTTTTCTCTCTTTTTTTAGTAAGTCTTCAACTCCCTTTAATCCAAAACCAGGCTTATCGAGTTTATCAATTGCTCTAATAACTTTTGTTTGTTTTTCCTCAGAAATTTTTAAATCATCAATTAAACCCTGAACTATTTTTCTGTTACTCACATTAATTGTAAATTGATCTTTTTTTAATCCACAATCTGCTAGTGTGCTTGATATTAAATTACAAAGCTCTGCATTTGCTTGTGCAGGATTAACATTTCCAACAATATCAAAATCTGCTTGCATAAATTCTCTGTATCGACCATTTCCAGCTTTTTCATTTCTGAATACATTTTGAATTTGATATCGCTTGAAGATTGATGGAAGTTCTTGGTTGTTTTGAGCATAAAATCTTGCAAGGGGACTTGAGAGATCGTAACGAAGAGTTATATTCTTGTCTCCATCCTTAAATGAGAATACATCAGACATAGGATTAGCTTCATCTTCTGCCAAAAAAGATCCTATATTTTCTGCGATTTCGAACGAGGGAGTTTCAAGAGCTTCAGCTCCGAATTTTATAAAATTATTCTCAATAGCTTCTAAAAGCTTTTTTTTGAGAAGAATTTTTTTATCCCAACGATCTTCAAATCCTGGAGGTAATCCAGGAACTAGTTTATTTTCTCTATTCATTTTTTGGTACCCGGGCTGAGAATCGAACTCAAACTTAAAGTTCCACAAACTTTCGTGCTAACCGTTACACCACCCAGGCATTCCTTGTTTTTATATTATTTTTGTGTGGATTTAAAATTATATTATAAATAAATAGCCTATAGGCTATGGAAACAGTTTTTGTGAGAACTGTTTGAAGTTATCATCAATGTATTATTTATAATCATGCGGGTCTTTTATGACAAATATTTAAATTATTCAACCCTTAAAAGAAAAGGACGTTAATCTATTTGTGAGAAAAACGTCCTTTAAAAATTTTAGTATTAGTCTAATTTTTTTAAATTTACCGCTGATGGGCCTTTTGGACCATCTTCAAGAGTAAATTCTATTTTATCACCTTCATTGAGGTATCTCATACCAGCTGCTTTCACTGCGCTTGCATGGACAAAAGCATCTTTTTCTTTATCTTCTCTTTCAATGAATCCAAAGCCTTTCTTCCCATTGAACCATTTAACTGTTCCTTTTAATGTACTCATCTTATTTCTTAGTCCTTTTGTTATTTTTATCTTACGATGTTAATTTTTATTATAAGAATTTTCAAGATATTTTGATGGTGCCTCGGGAAGGATTCGCACCTCCGACACAAGCCTTTTCAGGGCTCTGCTCTACTCCTGAGCTACCGAGGCAAAAGATTAACCTCTAAAGATTATTCTGCCTTTAGTAAGGTCATAAGGGGTCATTTCTACTGTCACATTATCACCTTGTAATACTCTTATTCTATTTTTTCTTAATTTGCCTGCAGTATGTGCAGTAACAACATGACCATTTTCTAATTGAACTCTAAACATAGCGTTAGGTAATAAATCAGTTACTTTACCTTTGAATTCAAGTAAGTCTTGTTTTGACAAATTTATTTTCTCCTTATTCTTTTTTTAACAGATTGAGCATGCCCAGCTAACCCTTCATAATTTGCAAGAGTTATAACTGATGGTCCAAGACTTTCAATACCCTTTTTTGATAAGTTTATATATGAAATTCTTTTATAAAATTCATTAACACTTATACCGCTAGAATATTTTGCTGAACTATTAGTAGGTAATACATGATTTGATCCAACATTATAATCAGTCATTGCCATGACAGCATATTTACCTAAACAAATTGAACCTGCATTTTTAATTTTAGGTATAAATGATTTGTAATTTTTAACATTCAGTTCTAAATGTTCTGGTGCAATTTTATTTATCACTTCTGCAATCTTTTTATCTGAATTAATATATATTAAAATTCCATTACTAATTAAACTTTTTTTAGCAATAGAAACCCTTGGTAATTCTTTTAATTGTTTTGAGATTTCAATCTTAACTTTTTGAATTAAATCTTTATCTTTTGAAATCAAAATACATTGAGCTAAAACATCATGTTCAGCTTGACCAATTAAATCACTTGCAACCCATTCTGGATTTGAAAATTTATCACATACAATTAAAATTTCAGATGGACCTGCAGTCATACCTTCAATTCCAACATCACCAAAAACCTCCTTTTTAGCAGCTGCCACAAAAGAGTTTCCTGGTCCTACTATTTTATCAACTTTTTTAATTTTTTTAGTTCCATAAGCTGCTGCAGCAATAGCCGAAGGACCACCAATTGAATAAATTTCTTTTATTTTACATTTTTTAGCTGCATATAAAACTGCTGGGTTTTGTTTTCCTTTATAACTAGGATTAATCATTACTATTCTTTTAACTCCAGCAACTATTGCAGGGATTGTACTCATTAAAACACTAGAGGGATACGAAGCAGAGGACCCTGGAACATAAATTGCAGCAGACTCGATTGGTAAATATTTATATTCAAGTTTATTCTTAAATTTATCAGAGTACGAAATATTTTTGAATTTTTGAAAAGAATGAAATTTATAAATTCTTGAATATGCAAGATCAATTGCTTTTTTAACTTTTTTATCTAAAGATTTTATTGACTTTGAAATTTGCTTAGATGAAGGAATAATAGTCTTATTTTGGTTAAATTTTTTTTCATATTTTAATAAAGCTTTATCTCCATTTTTTTTCACATCGTTGATAATGCCAGTGACTGAAATTAAGCTGGATTTAATCTTATATTTTCGTTTAATGAGTAGATTATCTAAAACTTTATCAAAATTTTTATTATTACTTTTTAATATTTTCATTATTCTTTGATCTCATTTTGATCCTCAAGCCTTACTTCAATAGCTTCTGTTGTCAAAACAATGTGAGCATTATTTTTAAAAATTAAATTGATTTCATAATTATCATTATTTTTCATATAGTCTATTGCAATTAGTTCTATTATTAATTTATCATTTTTCTGGTTAATATTCTTAGATTTTACGTTATCTACAAAATCAAACCGACAAATACTATTAATCTTTTTATTATTTTGTTCACCTTCAATTTTAGTGCGCTCTATAGATAACAAAAAAACTTTACTTGAGCTAAGATATTTAATATCTGAAACTTTTACTTTTGCACCAGTACTACAGGCTGAAATCATTTGCAAACCTTCATTATCATTTGCAATAATTTGAGCTAAATATTTTTTCCCCATTAATTTATCCTTCTTATTTTTGCACCGACTCTTTTTAATTTTTTTTCTATATTTTCATACCCTCTGTCTAAATGATAAATTCTGTTTATTATTGATTTACCTCTAGTTGTGAGAGCCGCAAGAATAAGAGAAGCTGAAGCTCTTAAATCAGTTGCCATTAATTCTGCGGCGGTAAATTTGATATTTCCTTCTATCAAAGCCTTGTTCCCTTTTATTAAAATTTTAGCACCCATTCGATTTAATTCTGAAACATGCATAAATCTGTTTTCAAAAATATCTTCTTTAATCAAAGATTTTTTGTTTGCTTTACACAGCAATACCATAATTTGAGCTTGTAAATCTGTGGGGAATCCTGGATAAGGGGCTGTTTTTATATTTGTGTTTCTTATTTTCTTATTTCCATAAATATGAATTTGATTTTTTTTTACTACAATTTTTGCACCAATTTTTTTTAAAATATTAATCTCAGTCTTTATTATTTCAGGAATTACTTTTTTAATCCTTAAATTTCCTTCAGTAGTAGCGGCTGCAATTAAATATGTTCCTGCTTCAATCCTATCAAACATCACAGAATATTTAATTTCATGTGTATTTTTTACCCCTTTAATTCTAATTGTTCGATTTGATAACCATTTTAAATTACATCCTAATTTAATTAAAAAATTTGTTAAATCTTTTATCTCTGGTTCTATTGCACAATTTTTTAATATTGTGGTTCCTTTAGCTAATGAAGCAGCTATTATCAAATTTTCAGTTGCTCCTACTGAAATTTTTGAAAAAGTAATTTTTTTACCTATTAAACCTTTTGGAGCTGTTGCATAAATGTAACCCTGAATTATTTTATATTTTACACCTAATTTTGATAAAGCTTTCAAATGAAGATCAACAGGTCTAGTACCAATTGCACAACCACCCGGAAGAGATACTTTGGCTCTACCAAATTTTGCAAGTAGAGGACCAAGAACTAATATTCCAGCACGCATAGTTTTAACTAAGTTATAGGAAGCAAAATTTTTATTTTGTTTAGAATTATCAACTACTAGATCTTTTTTATTAAATTTTGTTTTTGAACCCAGTGATCTAAGTAGATTAATCATTGTTTCAATATCTTTAACTTTTGGTAAATTATCTAAATAGACTTTTTTGTTTGTTAACAAAGTTGCGGCTAAAATTGGTAAGGAAGCATTTTTTGAACCTGAAATATTGATCTCTCCCTTGAGCTTATTGGCTCCAAAAACTTCTAACTTTTGCATTATTAGACTTTAGGTAAAGTTACACCAGTTTGACCCATATATTTACCATCACGATCCGCATAAGTTACCTCAGGTTTTTCATTACCCTTGAGAAAAATAAATTGAGCAACACCTTCATTAGCATAAATTTTAGCAGGCAATGGTGTAGTGTTAGAGAACTCTAGTGTTACGTAACCTTCCCAACCTGGTTCCAGTGGAGTGACATTAACTATAATACCACATCTTGCATATGTAGATTTTCCCAAACAAATTACCAAAACATCCTCTGGTATTTTGAATTTTTCCATAGTTCTAGCTAACACAAAGGAATTCGGTGGTATAATACATTCTGAAGTATTTTTTGTGACAAAATTAGTTGGTTTAAAGTTTTTTGGATCCACAATCTCTGAATTTACATTAGTAAAAATCTTAAATTCATCAGATACTCTTGCGTCATAACCAAACGAAGAAAGACCATAAGAAATACTATCACCTCTAATCTGTTTTTCTTCAAAAGGTGAGATCATATCCTTCTCTTTACACATTTTTCTTATCCACTTGTCGGAAAGAACTGACATTATTTATTCTTTTTTTTATTTTTTTTTTGAAACAATTTTCTTTTTTTCAAATTTTTTCTTAGCGCTAAGCTTAATCGCTCATTTTTTTCTTTTACACTCATTCTTTATTTGGATTAGTTAGAAAATCTAATGTTATAGGCTTTGACGCATCTAAAGTTTTATCATGGTCATCGTCTTTTTTTGGACCTTCCTTTGCAAGCCGCTTAGCTTTTTTTTCAGCAAGCTTTTTTTCCCTTTTAGCTTGTTTTTCCATCAGCTTAGCACTTTTAGTAGATTTATAATCGTAATGAATGCCCATATAATTTCCTTAAGTAGATATAAATCATATTCATCAAAAAATTAAGGCAATAATTTGAAAAAAATGCTTTATTATCAATAAAATACAATTTGTGATAATTGCTTCTGTAGTTAAATGGTATAACAAGTCCTTGGTAAGGACTAGTTCCCTGGTCAGTACAGGGTGGGAGCACCATCAGCTTTTATAAAACAATTTTCGAATAAAAATAGTTAATAGGACTAAAATAAAAAAAGCTAGAATAGGAACATATACTTCTGAAGAAAAAATTATTTCTGATAATCCGGGAACTTCTGAATTTTGATCAATAACCTTTTCAAGCCCACTGCCAATTGAGACCACTATAAAAATTTGAGGAATAATACCTATTAATGTTGCTAAGAAAAAATTAATTGCTTTTACATTAAAAATTGTTGGTAGAAGACAACTAAGTTGCCAAGGAATTCCGCCTATAAAACGATAAATTAATAAATAAAAAAATTCTGAATTTTTAAATTTAATTTCAAGGTTTTGATATCTTTTTAAAAATTTTTCTCTTATTAAATCCTTTAAAAAAAAATTACCAAACAAATATAAAAAAGTTGCTCCTATGCTTAAACCTAATACTACAAGAATTGTGCCCAACCATTTTCCAAAAATAAATCCACCAATCAAAGCTATTGGAGATCCAAATCCTAAAAATGGAAATACCCATAATATTGTAAAAATCAAAAAAATTGTTGATATAAAAAATAAGTTAGAGTTTTTAAGTTCTACGAAATATGATCTATTCTCTTTTATAAAGTTGTAAGATGTAATCTCTTGAATACTAAATTTTGAAAAAAACAAAAACAGAAATATGGATATCAAGATTAAGTAAGATAAACCTATAAATATTTTAATTTTTTTAGTTTTTTCCATTATTCATTATCGTATTTATAAGATCTTCTATTTGCTATTTATATATTTAATTACTATAAAGGGCCAAATTTAATAAAAATTTAACCACAATTATGAAAAGAACATACCAACCATCAAAAATCAAAAGAGCCAGAAAACACGGCTTCAGGTCGAAAATGAAAACTAAGGGTGGGAAAAAACTTTTAGCTAGAAGAAGAGCTAGAGGCAGAAAATCATTAACTGTATCTGGTTAAATTAATGAGAAGCAAAATTGTTGCTCTTTCAAAAAACGAAGAATTTAAATCATTGCTTAAAAAGAAAAAAGTATCAAACAAATATGCTACAATTTTCTTTGGTAAATTAGATAAGAAAAATAATGATAAACTAAATATTTCCTTTGTGACAAAGAAAAAAATAGGAAATGCGGTTCAAAGAAATAAAATAAAAAGAAGACTAAGAAACATTATGAATGAAGCAGTAAAAAAAGTAACAATAAAGTTTAATTTTTCTTATCTTGTTATATGTAAGGCGAGTGTGTTACACAGTGATTATACTAATATAAAAGAAACCTTATTTCAGGAATTTAAAAAAATTAAATAATGAATATTCTCACTATAATTTTGATAAAATTAATAAAAGGATATAAATATTTGATAAGCCCTTTAATAGGAGACTCTTGCAGATATTTACCAACTTGTTCAGAGTATAGTATTGATGCATTAAAAAAATTTGGTCTATTAAAAGGTTTATATATGAGTTTTAAAAGAATTTTATCTTGCCATCCTATAAAGTTTTTAGGGGGTGGAGAAGGATTTGATCCAGTTGACAAAAAAATAAAGGTTAAAAAATAATGGAGTCTAAAAACGTAATAGCTGCAATAGCCTTATCTTCAGCTGTAATAGTTTTATATGCATTGTTTTTTACTCCAGAGCAATCAACAACAAAACAAAATTTATCTGAAAAAAATAAGATAGAACAAAATACCGATACTCCAATTTTAGAACAAAAAGAAACTTTAATTCAGATATCTAGAGAAGAAGCTTTAAAAAAAAGTGATAGAATAAAATTTGAAAACCAAAGTATCATTGGATCAATTGCATTGAAGGGTGCAGCAATTGATGATTTAACTTTTAAAGATTATAAAATAAGTCTTGAAAATGAAGAAAAGGTAACACTACTAGGACCAAGAAATATTGAAGAAGGTTATCTTATTGAAAGTGGATTCGTTACTACCGATAAAAATATTGATATTCCAAGTTCTGATACAGTTTGGTCTATCGTTGGAAATGATATTCTCACAGAAAAATCACCTATAAAATTATCTTGGACTAATAAACAAGGAATAACTTTTGAAAAAGAAATTAGTTTAGATGATAAATTTTTATTTTCTATAAATCAAAAAGTAATAAATTCTACTAACAAAAAATATGATTTTTATTCTTATGGTCAAATAATTAGAAATAAAATTCCTGAGGGTTTATCTAACTTTTATATTCTTCATGAGGGTCCAATTGCTACTTTAGATGATGAATTAATTGAAGAGGATTATGATGATATTCAAGATCAAAAGTTTTCTCGTACTGCTCAAAAAGGTTGGTTAGGTGTTGGAGATAAATATTATGTAGCTTCAATCATACCACCTAAAAATAAAGAATTTAAAACAACATTTGATTATAATAACAAGTTTAGAGCAAATTTTATCACCACAGAACCTCTAGAACTTAACCAAAATAGTTCTATTGAAGATAGCTTGCAAATAATTGTAGCTGCTAAAAGAGTAGATGTTATTGATGGATATGCTGAATCATTAAATATAGATAAGTTTGACTTAGTTATAGATTGGGGTTTTTTATATTTCATAACTAAACCATTATTTTTTGGAATTGATTATTTTTTTAAACTTCTTGGTAATTATGGTTTAGCTATAATTGCAATTACAATTTGTATTCGGTTAGCCTTTTTTCCACTTGCTAATTTTTCATTCAGAAGTATGGCAAAAATGAAAGCGCTCCAACCAGAAATGGTAAGGCTTAAAGAGCTTCATAAAAATGATAAAATGAAGTTACAGCAAGAAATGATGGCACTTTATAAAAAAGAAAAAGTAAACCCAATGTCAGGATGTTTACCAATACTTGTCCAAATTCCTGTATTCTTTGCTTTGTATAAAGTTTTATTTGTAACTATTGAAATGAGGCAGATGCCTTTTTATGGTTGGATTCATGATTTAAGTGAACGTGATCCAACTAGTTTATTTAATCTGTTTGGTTTACTACCATATGATGTACCATCTTTTTTAGTTATAGGCGCATGGCCTGTAGCAATGGGTGTATCAATGTGGGTGCAACAAAAACTTAATCCTGCTCCTACCGATGCTATGCAAGCAAAAATATTTATGTTTTTTCCACTTTTCTTAACTGTAATACTTGCTCCGTTTCCTAGTGGTTTAGTAATTTATTGGACTGTAAATAATATCTTAACTATGGCTCAACAAGTTTTTATTATGAAAAGAACAACAGTTAAAACTGCAACATAATGTTGTTGTTGTAATCAAATAAAAGCTGATGGATCTAAAAAAATTATTACCAGAAAATGGACCACCCATAAAAGAAGTATCTAAATATATTGAAAAATACAAAAATGAATTAATAGTAATTAAATATGGGGGTAACGTTTTTATTGATAGAAATATATTTGAAAACTTCATAGCTGATATATGTTTGTTAAATAAATTGGGTCTCTCTATCGTAGTAGTTCATGGTGGTGGGCCAAGAATAAAAAGGGAATTAGATAAATCTAATATTCAATCAAATTTCATAAGAGGATTAAGAGTTACTGATAAAAAAATTATAGATATTGTTGAAAGAGTTCTTATTGATTTTAACAATGATATCGTATCTTCTTTAGAAAAAATGGGGTCTAAAGCTGTTTCTATTAACACAAAAAAAAATAACATAATCGAGGTGGTACCAGAAGCAAAAGAGCTTGGTTTTGTTGGTCTACCAAAAAAAATTAATAACAAAATTTTATTAGATATTATTAAACAAAATAAAATACCTATTGTTTCCCCATTAGGGTTAGATGAAAATAATCAAACACACAATATTAATGGTGATACTGCGGCGATGGCTGTTGCAAAATCTCTTAAATCAAGAAGATTGCTTTTAATGACAAATGTTGATGGTGTTTTAAATAAAAAAAAAAAACTGATAGCAGAAATTTCTTCTTCTGAGATTTTAGAGATGATAAAAGATGAAACAATTAATTCCGGGATGATACCTAAGGTAAACGCGTGCCTAACAGCTGTAAATAATGGAGTTACTGCTGCTGGTATAATTAATGGTACAAAACAACATTCTTGTTTATGGGAAATTTTTTCAGATAAGGGCTCAGGTACATTAATCAGAAAATGAACTTAAAAGAAAAAAAATATCTTCTCCTCGATCTTGATGGTGTTTGTTATGGTAAACATAACAATTATTCTCTAGAGCGAGTATTTGGTCAAGTTTCAAAGAGAATGACACAATTTATATCTGAAAAACTTAAGATTGATAAAGATAAAGCCAAAGAATTACAAACTAATTACTTTTACAAATACAATACATCTCTAAGAGGGTTAATGATACATGACAGAATTTCTCCAGATGAATTCTTATCCTTCGTTCACGATATAGATTTATCATTTATGAAGGCAGATAAAATTATGAGATATGAGCTTGAACAATTAAATATGGAAAAATTTATCTTCACAAACGGTTCTGCAGACCATGCTGCAAATATTTTAACACATCTAGGAGTGTATGATTTATTTGGTAGAGATAAAGTTTTTGATATCAAAGATGCTGGATATGTGCCCAAACCTGAGCCAGAGACTTTTGACTCAATGGTTAAAAAATTTGGTATTGATCCAAAAGAAACGATTTATATTGAGGATATTGCAAAAAACCTAAGTATCGGGTATGAGCGTGGGTGTGCAACTGTTTGGTTAATTAATGATGAGCATTTTGGAAAAATGGATGCTGATAAAGATTTTATTTCACACAAAATTGAAAATCTATCTTTATTTCTAAAAGAAATAAGGTTATTAAAAAGTGAGTAAATTATGTCTATAGAAAAAATTATAAATGATGCTTGGGAAAACAAAGATCAAGTAAATCCTAATTCAGATCAATCTTTAAAGGACACGATTAATCAAGTTATAAGTGATTTAGATAGTGGCAAATCTCGTGTTGCCGAAAAAGTAAATGGTGAATGGATTACTCACCAGCATTTAAAAAAAGCAATCATGTTAAGTTTTAGAATTTACCCAATGGAAAATTTAAATGGACCATACTCTAGTTGGTATGACAAAGCTCATTTATTAAAAGGTAAAACTGCAGGTTGGACAAAAGAAGACCATGAAAAAGCTGGTTTTAGAATGGTACCAAACTCGCCTGTTAGAAAAGGATCATTCGTAGGAAAAGATGCTGTTCTTATGCCATGTTATGTAAACATTGGTGCTTACATTGGGGCTAAAACTATGATGGATACGTTTAGCCGTGCTGGTAGTTGTTGCCAGATTGGAGAAAGTTGCCATATATCTGCTGGTTCTGGAGTCGGCGGAGTACTAGAACCTGCTCAAGCACTACCAACAATCATTGAAGATAATGTGTTTGTTGGAGCCATGTCTGAAGTTGTTGAGGGAGTAATTGTTGAGGAAGGAAGTGTTCTCTCAATGGGATGCTATATAGGCCAAAGTACTAAAATTATTAATAGATCAAATGGAGAAATTACAAAAGGTCGTATACCTCCGTATTCAGTAGTTGTACCAGGCATACATAAAGATCTATATGCTGTTCATATAATCAAAACTGTGGACTCTAAAACTAGGTCAAAGACTTCAATTAACGATCTTTTAAGAGACTAATTATGCAAACGATTAATGAATTAAAATTAGCTAAAGAGCTAATTAGGTTTCCAACTGTTACTCCAGTAGATGCTGGAGTGATGAAGTTTTTAGAAAAAAAATTAAAAAAACTTGGTTTCAAAACAAAAATATTAGAATTCAAAGAAAAAGGTTTTTCACCTGTAAAAAATTTATATGCAAGATTAGGGTCTAAAAGTCCTAATTTTATGTTTGCTGGCCATGTTGATATTGTCCCTCCAGGAAATATAAAAGATTGGACAATAAATCCATTTATACCATCTATAAAAAGAGGTCATTTAATTGGAAGAGGCGCAAATGATATGAAAAGCTCTATTGCAGCTTTTGTTTCTGCTGTGAGCACTTTTTTATCAAAAAATAAAAGATTTAATGGATCAATTAGTTTATTGATTACAGGAGACGAAGAAGGTGATGCGGTGAATGGAACGAAAAAAGTGGTAGAATATCTTAAAAGAAAAAAAGAAAAAATAAATTTTTGTTTAGTCGGTGAACCAACAAATCCAAATCGATTAGGTGAAATGATTAAAATTGGTCGCAGAGGTAGTTTGACTGGCAAATTAACTATATCTGGAGTACAGGGTCATGTCGCATATCCCCATAGAGCAAATAATCCCTCAACAATTATTGTAAAAATTTTAAATGAGTTAAAAAATATTAAATTTGATAAAGGGACAAAAGATTTTCAGCCTACAAACTTAGAAGTTACAAAAATAAATATAAACAACACTGCTGATAATGTTATTCCTGCGAAAGCTGAGGCAACATTTAACATTAGGTTTAATAACAAACATTCTTCAGCTTCTATCAAAAAAAGACTTAACAGAATTTTTCTTAGAACAAATAAAAATTATAAATCAAAATTCAAAATTGATTATAGGGTTTCTGGTGAAGCTTTTTTAACTAAGCCAGATAAAACAACATATATGATACAAAACACTATTAAAAAAATTGCTAAAATAAAACCAAAATTATCTACTACAGGTGGAACTTCAGACCTACGATTTATCAAATCTATATCACCTGGTTTAGAATTTGGTTTAGTTGGAAGGACTATGCACCGTGTGGATGAAGCAGTATCTTTAAAAGATTTAAAAAATTTAACAAAAATTTATGAGAACATTTTGCAAAATTACTTTAAATGAATACAGCGATTATAAATTCTGATTCTTATGAAAAACATAATACAGGTGATGGTCATCCTGAACAGCCTAAAAGAGTAATTGCCATAAAAGAAAAATTAAAAAAAAGAAATGATTTAATTTGGGAAACCCCAGTTAGTGTGCCTGATGATATTTTAGCAATGACACATTCAAAAGAATATATTGAGAATTTAAATAATTCTTTTCCACAAAAAGGCCTTAAGTTTTTAGATGGGGATACAGTTGTGTCACCCGAAAGCAAAAAAGCAGTTTTTGATGCTGCAGGTTCAACAATTAAAGCAATAGATGGAATAGAAAATAATCAATTTAAAAACGCATTTTGTTTAGCAAGACCTCCTGGACATCATGCTGAAAAAGATAAAGCTATGGGATTTTGTTGTATATCAAATGCTGGAGTCGCAACAAATTATCTAATTAATAGATATAAATATAAAAGAATTGCTTGTGTAGATTTTGATGTTCATTGGGGTAACGGAAACTATGATGTCATGCGTGATAATAAAAATTCATTATATATTTCTACTCACCAATATCCTTTTTATCCAGGAGGAGGGACAGAAAAAGATAAGGGAGACTTTAACAACTCTCTAAATATTCCTTTACCCGCTGGTACCAATTCTGAACAATATTTTAATGCGTTTGATAGAGTTTTAGAGAGATTAGTTCAATATAAACCTGATTTTCTTATATTCTCAGCAGGTTTTGATGCACATAAAGATGATCCTTTAGCTCAATTTCAATTAAGTTCAAAAGACTTTTATGAGATTACCAAAAGAACCTTGAATGCTACTAAAGAGTTTACTCAAGGAAAAGTTGTTTCAATACTTGAGGGTGGATATGATTTGAACGCTTTAGCTAATAGTGCTAATGAACATGTTAACGCACTTATTGAATTCAATTGATTAATTTCAAGCTCATTATATTTATCCCTCATGAAATTGTACAAAATTAAAAAATCAAAAATTGATAATAAAGGTCGGGGACTTTATGCAGCCAAAGACATTAAAGAAGGAACAAAAATTATTAATTACTCAGGTAAGATAATTACTAACAAGCAAGTTGATGAGTCCGATAAATATGACAACAATAAACCAATATATTTGTTTACTTTAAACAAAAGGTATACACTCGATGGAGATTTTTCATGGAATACAGCAGGATTAATTAACCATAGCTGCGATCCTAACTCTCAATATGATGGCAAAGGTTTAAAAATTTGGATAACAGCTATAAAAGATATTAAAAAAGGAGAGGAATTTACTTGTGATTATGGATTTGGCTTTGATAAAGACTACAAACAATTTCCATGCAAATGTCGAGCTAAAAATTGCTGTGGTTATATTGTTCGAGAAGAGTCTAGATGGCGAATCAATAAAAAATTCGCTATGAGTAAAAAAAAATTAGTAAATAACTCTCGTTAAATAAAGCCCTTCTGGTGGTGCCGGTGGAGCACATAAACTTCTTTTTTTTGACTTCATAACATTCTCAAATTTATTTAACGACCACTTTTTTTCACCCAAATACTTTAAACAGCCCACCATTGAACGTACTTGTTTTTGTAAAAATGATTGGGATCTAAACTCTATTTCAATTTTATTTTTTGAGGACTTTATTTTTACCAACTTCATAGTTTTTATTGGACTTTTTGCCCTACAACTAGATGCTCTGAAAGTTGAAAAATCTTTAGTCCCTATAAATTTTTTAGCACCTTTTTTCATTATGTCTAAATCAAGTTTTTTCATAATGTGCCAACACCTATTTTTTTCTAAAGTAGGTTGGCCTAATCGATTAATAATAATATAATTATATATTCTCATTTTAGCAGAAAACCTTGCATGAAAGTTTTTGTCTCTCTTTTTTAAATTGAGAATTGTAATATTTTCATTTCTTAAAAAATGATTTATTGATTTTAAAAACCTGTCTTTTTTTTTTATTTCAATATTATAATCAAAATGTGCAGACTGTTCTTTTGCATGAACTCCACTATCAAGTCTACCTGCCCCATAAATAATTATTTTTTCTTTTAAAAGTCTTGAAATTTTTTCCTGTATCAAGCCTTGAACCGTCTTCCCTTTTTTTTGAACTTGCCATCCTCTGAAGTTGCTTCCAGCATATTCTACTAATATCTGATATCTAGGCATTAGATAATAATGAACCTTTTCTAATACTTGATCCGAGCATAAATTCACCAATTTTTTGAGGTTTTTTTCCTTGTCTTTGTATCTCAAGGATTTTTATTGATTGATTGTTTGTGCACGCAATTTCTAATTTATCAGATAACACTTCGCCAGTTTGGCCTATACCATTTCCTATTTCAGCTTTTAAAATTTTGTACCTTTCACCTTTAAAATTAAAAAAAGCACCAGGAACAGGAAATAAACCATTAATTTTTCCAATTATTTTTTCTGCTTCATCATTCCAATTAATTTCACCTTCGATTTTTTCAATTTTTTTAGCATAAGAGGCTTTTGAATGATCTTGATCTATAAACTTTGCTTTATCATCAAGTATATCATCAATATCATCTAAAATTTTTTCGGCAGCTAAAAAGGATAGTTTTTCTGAAATTTCTTCAGCACTATTATTTTGATCTAATTTAATTTTATAAATATTACTGACAGGTCCACTATCTAATGTTTCAACTAATTTCATAACACTTATGCCCGTTTCTTTATCTAAATTCATAATCGATCTTTGAATTGGAGCAGCCCCTCTCCAATTAGGTAGAATAGATCCATGAATATTTATGAAACCTTTTTTTGTTAAGTTTAAAAAATTTTTAGGAATTAGCTTGCCATAAGCAACTACAACAGCGAGATCAGCATTTAAATTTTTTATAAATTCATATTCTTCATCATTATCTTTTAAATTTTCTGGACATCTAAAATCTATGTTCAATGTTTCAGAAATACCCTGAATTGGAGATTTGTTTATTTTTTGACCTCGATGAGATTTTTGAGGTGGTTGAGTATAAACGACAGAAATTGGATAACCATTTTGATATAAGGACTTCAAAATTGGTACAGCAAATAAAGGTGTACCCATAAAAATAATTTTTTTGGCCATTTAAACTACTATTCTATCTGGATTTTTTTTTGTCTTTGAGATTTTTTTAATAATTAAATCTCTTTTAAACTTTGACAAATGATCAATTATCAATTTACCATCTAAATGATTTATTTCATGCTGAAGACAAGTTGATAAAAGTCCATCACATTTCATATTTTGAACTTTGCCATCTAAATCTATGTATTCTACTTCACAAATTTTAGGTCTTTCAATTTCAATAAAAGTATCAGGTATTGATAAACATCCTTCTTCATAAATTGAAGTTTCATCACTAATTTTTTTTATTTTAGGATTTATTAAGCTTAAAGGCTTATTTTTTTCATCTTTAGCTGATATATCAATGACTAAAATCCTTTTAAGTATACCCACTTGTACTGCTGCTAACCCAATACCTTTGGAATGATACATTGTTTCAAATAAATCATTAATTAATTTTTTTTCGTTTACTCCAACTTTTTCAATGGGTTCAGAGATTTTTTTTAAAGTTTCATCTGGTACAGTAATAATTTTTTTAATGCTCATTTATTAATTAAATAAATTAAATTTTAAACTTTTAAAGGGAGAACTTGAAGTAATATTTGATTTCTTATTCTATCAATATTTAATTGATTGAGTGTAGTAACTATAAAATAAATAGTATCTTCATCAATTCTTTCAATTCTATCTTGACCAATAACTTCAGCAATTCTCAAAAGAGCTAAACCAGTTTCTTCATTGTTAATCATTATTTGAATATCAGTCGGGATCTCATTTTCATCTATTTTGTATAAATCGTCATATTTTTCTGAGATTTCTATTCCATCATATTTTAATGACTCTATCAAAATTACATCTTTCTTTGACAAAAAATATTTTTTGTTTTTTTGTATCTTCTTTAATAAGTTATTAGTATCTTTTTCAATTTTAGATTTTGCATAATCCCCATTGAAATAATTAATAAGCTTTGATTGATGAATAATATCATTGTTAATTTTTATTTTTTTATCTAAATTTTTTTCAATTTTAATATTTGTATAATAAAAACTTGTTAGATTGTCAGGTATCTCAGTTGGTTTTATACCCTTAAGAAACGTTTTTAACTCTATATCAAAGGCATTTGCTAGACCATCATTTTCGAAAGATTCTTTTAATATCTTAAGAAATTTCAATTTTTCAACTATTTCAGATTCTAATAAAATTTTTTGATATATTAGTGCTCTTGCTTCTATATTAGGTAAAGTTTTATAAACATCTTTAGCGTTCAAAAGTTGATTTATATTAAATTGAAATCTTTTATATAATTCTAATAAATCTTTTTCAGGATAATTCTGATTATGGACTGCTTTTTCGATAGTTGCAATTTTATCTAATTCAGAAGTTTCCGTTTCTTTGAAAGAATTTAATAAATTTGCAGAGGAAAGATATTTCCAAATTATTTTCTTTGTTTTATCGTTTGGCTCAAAATTAAAATTTGGATTAGTTTGATGAGCTAAGTAAAAATCAAAAATTGATTTTTCAGAAATTTCATTATCTACTTTGTCTGTATACTCTAGTAGATAATTAATTTTTTTTTCAAAATATTTATCTTTAAATCCAAGTTCTTTTTTAAGATCTAAAATGAGCTGTGCTACCTCTTTTTTATTATCCTTAATTAAACAATAAATATTGAATTTTGAAAGGTATTCATCAGATATTGGTTCAGTATTTTTTGAGAAAATTTCGCATGCTTTTTTAATATTCGTATCCGACAAATATTGATCAACTAAAAACTTAGTTAATTTTGGATGTAAATTAATAATTTGATTTTTAATCAAATATTCCTCTATAAGTTCTAAATTTGAGTTTTTAATTAACCAATCTGATTTAAATTTTTGAAATTCTTTTTCTGTAATATTTTTTTGTGGATAATAAGAGTTAGTTAAAAGAGATATGTTAATAATTTCTACAGCATCATTTGATAAAGGCATTTTATTTAATTTATCAAATAGAATTTTTAATTGGTCTCCGTTAGTATTAGACCACATATTTATATTAAGACCATAATCATCAGGATCATACAATCCAACAATTTTAATTTCCTGTGAATCCGATCTATCCTCAAGGTTAATTGCATTTACCTCTTTCTCAGATTGCATCTTGTAAACATTGGATTTGAATTCTGTTTCAATTACTATTTCTTCTTTTAGTGCCTTATCGTCATCACTCAAAGAATTAGTTTCTAATTTATCTTTATCAATGTTCCAGATATCAACAGGTTGATCTTCTGCAAATGAATTAAGTCCAAATAGCAAAATTAATATAATTGATAAACAGTTTTTATTTAACAATTTTGAAATTTTCATTAGTAATTATTTTCTCTATTTTTTTTTTAGGCGCTGGAAAATCTATTTTATTTAATAAAAAAATAATTAAAAGAATAGTAATAGAAGCTAAGGCTATTTTAGTAATTATCCCAATAATATTCTTGCTTGAACTTGTTTTTTTTATAAATTGCATATAACTTTAGTTAATTTCAAATTAAGACATATTTGTGATTTTTCAATAAAGAAAATTATGAAATCAAGTAAAAATATTGTGTTTTTAGGTATGATGGGATCTGGAAAATCATCTATTGGTTTTTTAATTTCTAAAAAACTTAAATTAGATTTTTTTGATGTTGATAAATGTATAGAGGATAAGTTGGGAATGAAAATTTCAAATATTTTTAAGATTAAGGGTGAAAAATTTTTTAGAGAGCTTGAGGAAAAATTAACGCTAGATATACTAAAAAAAAGACAAATTATTGTTGCTTTGGGTGGGGGCGCTTTTATTAATAGGAATATAAGAAATGAAGTGATTGATAACCACATATCTTTTTGGCTTAAATTAAACAGTGATTTGCTTATAAAAAGAATTAAAAATAGTACTAAAAGGCCTTTGGTATTAAATGCTTCTAATATTGAATTAACAAATATGATTAAAAATAGATCTAAATATTATGCTAAAGCCTTATTTAAAATAAATTGTAATAATAAATCAAAAACCGAAATAATGAATAAAATTTTAGATAAATATGAAAACATCCAAACTAATAATTAAATCAAGTTCTGGTAAATATCCTATATTAATAGGTTCCAATGTAATCTCTAATATATCTAAGTTAATGTTTAATAATTCAATAAATTTTGAAAAATGCTTATTGGTGGTAGATAAAAATGTTCCAAAAAAATTTATTTCTAAAATTAGAAAATCATTAAAAAATAAAAAAATATTTATTTTTTTGATAACCGCTAATGAAAAAAATAAGAATCAAAAAACAACTAATTCAATTCTCCAAATTTTACTTGATAAAAATTTTTCTAGGGAAGATTGTTTAATAGCAATTGGAGGTGGAATTACTGGTGACGTAAGTGGTTTTGCTGCAAGTTTATTTAAAAGAGGTTTAAAATTTATAAACATACCCACTACTTTACTATCTCAAGTAGACTCATCTATAGGAGGCAAAACTGGAATAAACACAAATCAAGGAAAAAATCTTATTGGAAGTTTCTATCAGCCAAGACTAGTAATTAGTGATACAAATTTTTTAAAATCTCTTAGCAAAAGAGAGGTTATTTGTGGATATGGTGAAATTTTAAAACACGCAATTATATCAAATAAAGTTTTTTATAATTTTTTAAATAAAAATTTTTTCAATATTATTAAACTCAAATCACCGTTTGTAGATAAGGCTATATATGAAAGTTGTAAAATAAAAAAATCAGTTGTTGAAAAAGATGAGAAAGAAAATGGTATGAGGAAAATATTAAACTTTGGTCATACTTTTGCTCACGCGTATGAAGCATCATTAGGTTTTTCTAAAAAATTAAATCATGGAGAAGCTGTAATTTTAGGTATAAATTCAGCTTTATCGTTTAGTTATAAAAAAAAATTTTTAAATTTTAAAGAATATAAGTTAATAAGAGAACATATTTATAATTCAAAATTACCATTTAATTTAAAAAAATATTTTTCATATAAGGATCTCAATAAAATTTTAAATTTTATGATGACAGATAAAAAAAATAATTCCAATAAAATAAATTTAGTTCTATTAAAAAAAATTGGGAGTCCAATAATTAGCAAAAGATATAAAAAGGCTTCCCTAAGCCTATTTTTAAAAAAAGAATTAATCAATTAATATTTGCAAGGAATGAATAAATTTTTTTAATTCTTCATCTAAAATATTATAAATTTTTTTATTACTTTCAATTCTATTCATTTTTTTTAATTCTTTGGACTTTAAAGAAATTTTTAAATGAAATTTATTTTGTTGATTACCAGGATGATTTTTATGAAGGAAGGACTTGTCTTCAATCAGGATATTGTCTATTTCAATTTGATTTAATAACTTTTTTTTTATAATTGCAATTAATTGATTTATATCCATAAGTATTATTTATTATATATCATGAAAAATATTTGTGACTGGAATAATTGTAAAGAATTTGGAGAATATAAGGCTCCAATAGAAAAGGATAATAGTAAAAAATATAGAATGTTGTGCTTAGAACATGTGAAAGAATTCAATAAGAATTGGAATTATTTTTCAGGTATGGATGATCAGCAAATAATTGATTTTTTAAAATCTGACATGATTTGGCATAAACCCACACAAAGCTTTAGTTCCTCAGATAATTTTTTTAAAGTTTTATGGAATGACACTTTAAAAGATGAATTAGATAAAGAAAAATTTAAAAGCGAGTTTAATCATATGCGTCAATTTAAATTTGACCATAAAGATATAAAAGCCTTTAGTATCTTAGGAGTCTCAGTGGGTATAAAATGGCAAAAAGTTCAAGAAAAATTCAAAATACTTGTCAAAAAATTTCACCCTGATATGAATTCTGGAAATATAAAATATGAAGAAAAACTTAAATTAATTACATTAGCTTATACCCAACTAAAAAATACTTATAGGAAAAAAATTGACACCTAACTTAAACATACAACCTGATATAAAAGTTTCCATAAAACAATCTTTTGGAATTGACTCTGAAATGGAAGTAAACGCTTTTTCTGAAAAAAGCGAATATGTGCCTGAAATAGATAAGAGTTATAAGTTTGATAGAGATACCACTCTTGCAATAATTTCGGGCTTTGCATTCAATAAAAGAGTTTTAGTTCAAGGTTACCATGGGACAGGTAAATCAACACATATTGAGCAGATAGCAGCAAGATTAAATTGGCCATGTATAAGAGTTAACCTTGATAGTCATGTAAGTCGTATTGATTTAATTGGAAAAGATGCGATCGTTCTGAAAGATGGAAAACAAGTTACTCAATTTAATGAGGGAATTTTACCATGGTCTATCCAGAATCCAGTTGCATTAGTTTTTGATGAGTATGATGCGGGTAGACCCGATGTAATGTTTGTTATACAAAGAATTCTTGAAGCAGAGGGTAATTTTACTCTTTTAGACAAAAACAAAGTTCTTAAACAAAACAAATTTTTTAGATTATTTGCTACGTCAAATACCGTAGGTCTAGGAGATACAACTGGCCTTTACCACGGCACACAACAAATAAACCAAGGACAAATGGATAGGTGGAATATTGTAACAACGTTGAACTATCTTAATCTTGAAAAAGAAATGGATATTGTTTTGGCAAAAAATAAAAGTTTAAATAATAGTAAAGGTAAAGAGAAAGTCTCTAATATGATTAAGGTAGCCTCTTTAACTAGAAAAGGATTTATAGCCGGAGATATATCTACAGTGATGAGTCCTAGAACCGTTTTACATTGGGCAGAAAATGCCGAAATTTTTAAGGATATAGGATATGCTTTCAGAGTGACCTTTTTGAATAAATGTGACGAAATAGAAAAAAATACAATTGCAGAATATTATCAAAGATGTTTTGGAGAAGAACTTCCTGAGTCTCTAGCAAATATTCAAATTTAGATGAAAAGTGACAACAAGAATGAAATTTTAAAAGAAAAATTAAAACAAGCTTTAACATCTACAGCCAGAGCAATTTCAGATGATTTCAAAAATAAAGACAAAACAGATAAGAATGAAAAATCAAAATTTTTTGACAATTTTGATTTAGAAAATTTAGATTCAAAAAGTGATTTTATCAAAGCAAGAGCTGAGACTGACTCTTTAGCCTTAAAAAAAAAATTTTCTGATGATAAAATTTTTAAAAAAAATTCACCATCTAATTTATCATGTAGATCTCTTTATTCTATAGCTGAAAAAATAAGATATGAGTCTTTAGGTTGTAAAATGCTTAAGGGAATACAAAAAAATCTTACAGAAAATTATAATCAAGTAATTGAATTAAAAAGAAAAGATCAATTAAAAAATAAAGAAGATGTTATCATTAATGAAGCTTTTGAACTATACATGCTGAAAAAATTTCATGGGATAGAATTAAATACGCAATCAAAAGTGATGTTGAGTTTTTGGGAAAAAGACTTCGATCAAGCAATTGAAGAACATATAGATTTTTTAAAAGAAAATTTGGAATTCCAAAATGAATATTCCTCAAAATTTTCAGAAATATTACAAGAAATGGAAATATTTCAAAATGAAAATAACGAAGAAAAAAATGATGAAAACCAGGAAGATGGTCAAAACAATCCCTCTAATGACGATCAAGAGAGCGATACTGAGGATAAAAAAGATCAAAATAAAGAGGATGAAACAGACGCTAGTCTTGATTCTGATTATGAAATCGATGAATATAAACTGGATGAACAATTAGTTGATACAAATTTTGACCAACAAAAAGAGCAGGTTCTTCAAAAAAAAAATATCTCAGATTTAAATATAGATTATAAAATTTTCACAAATAAATTTGATGAAATTACCAAAGCTGAAAACCTAGAAAATTCTGAAGAAGCTTCAAAGTTAAGAAAAACTTTAGATCAACAATTAATCAGTTTTCAAGATATAATAACAAAACTTGCAAATAAACTTCAAAGACAATTACTAGCAAAACAAAATCGGACCTGGGAATTTGATTTGGAAGAAGGATTGTTAGATAGTTCTAAATTACCACGAATTATTTTAGATCCATATAATTCTTTATCATTTAAAAAAGAAAAAGATTTAGATTTCAAGGATACTGTAGTTACATTATTGATTGATAATTCTGGTTCAATGAGGGGAAGACCAATAACTATCGCAGCCATTTGTGCAGATATTTTGTCAAGAACGTTAGAAAGGTGTTCAGTAAAAGTTGAGATATTAGGTTTTACGACCAAAAATTGGAAAGGTGGTAAAAGTAGAGAATTATGGAATAAAGAAGGAAAATTAAAAACACCTGGAAGGCTCAATGATTTAAGGCATATAATTTATAAGGGAGCTGACACACAATGGAGACAATCAAAAAATAATCTTGGCTTAATGCTAAAAGAGGGATTATTAAAAGAAAACATAGACGGAGAGGCTATTTCCTGGGCTTTTAGTAGGTTAAAAAAAAGAAAAGAAGAACGCAAAATACTAATGGTAATTTCAGATGGAGCTCCTGTAGATGATTCAACCTTATCTGTTAATTCAGGAGATTTTTTAGAAAAGCATTTAAAAAAAATTGTTAGGTTTATAGAAGATAAAACTGAAACAGAAATTTTGGCAATTGGTATAGGCCATGATGTATCAAGGTATTATAGTAGAGCTATAAAAATTACAGATGTAAACGAGTTGGGTGATGTTATGATTTCACAACTAAGTGAATTATTTAAGAATAAAAAAAATTTACATTAAAGATTAAATAAATCTTTGTTATTCCATTTAATTACTACTTCGGCTCCACTTCTGGTTTCGGAGTTTGAACAATTGACTGAGGCAAAATTTTTTTCTAATAAAGTTTTACCTATAAACAATCCTAAACCTAATCCTTTTTTCTCCTTATTGAGATTCTTAGTTGAACTCAAATATGGTTCACCTATTTTTGATAATATATCACCAGGATATCCATCCCCGTCATCCTCGATCACAACTATTGTAAATTCACTATTGCTTTTTAAACTAATGAAAACCTTGTTTTTACAAAATTTATTTGCATTACCTATAAAATTTCTTAAACCATAAACAATTTCAATAGATTTTGTTATTCTTTTAGAATTAAAATCTTGATCAAAATTTAAAATTAAATCGTTTTTACTTGTTTCTTTAAATGATAAAATAATTTCTTTAAGATAATCCCTCATAGACAAATCTTCATCAATAAAATCATCCTCCTCATTAGGATTTAGCGATAACTTTCTTAATATTTCATTACATCTCTCAACTTGACTAGATAAAAGTTCAATGTCTTGTACTACATCTTTTTGTCCTTTAAGTTGTTTAGACAATTCTTGTGTTATAATTTTAATTGTTGATAAAGGGGTACCTAATGAATGAGCTGCTGCTGCTGCTTGACCACCCAAAGATAACATTTCATGCTCATTAGCCATTATTTCTTCCATCTTATTTAAAGCATCTTTTCTCAGCTTAGTCTCTGCTCCAAAAATAATCGCAAAATAATTTAAAAAAAGTAAGGCTATTATTAAAGCCAAAGGTATAGAATAATAATAATATGGACTTACATAAAAATGATCATTTAAGGGCTCAGGTAGTTCCTGGGAGTAAAATGTCAAAAATAAGATTGATAAAGAGGTAATCAGCACTAGTAAGCAGTTTGTTCTAAAACTTAAATTTGAAGAGGCAAAGACACTTGGAATAATTAAAAAAATTATAAATGGATTTATTACCCCCCCTGTTAGATATAAAAGTCCACTTAATTGAATAATATCAATAAACAAATAAACTAAAGCTGATCTATCACTAAGTTGAGTTTTTTTATAAATGAAAATTAAATAAAGATTACTTATAACTCCTAAAGCTATAATAATATTTGAATACAAAAAATTAAAATTAAAATTAAAGTAATAGTATACAAGATATACTGATATAAATTGACCAATGGTTCCAATCCATCTAAGATTAATATATATCGATTTTTTTAAAGAATATTGCTTAGAAGTTTTAAACAACTTCATCTTTTAAATATCTAAATTTTGAACATTAATTGCATTGGAAACTATAAAATCTTTTCGAAGTGATACGTCACTGCCCATTAAAGTGTGAATAAGCACTTGGTCTTTTTTCAGATCTTTTGAATATTGCACTTGTAATAGAGTTCTAGTTTCAGGATTTAGTGTAGTCCCCCATAATTCTTCTGGATTCATTTCACCTAATCCCTTAAATCTTTGGATGTTCATTTTTGATTTTTCATCTTCTACTAATTTTAAAAAATCTTTCGTTCCTTTTTTAGACTTTTTTAGCTCTTTGTTATTATTTATTATATATTCCTCAAGCTCTTTTTCATCTTTTATATAAATACCTTTTGTGCCTTTGCTAATTTTAAACAACGGTGGTTGAGCTAAGTATACATTTCCATTTTCGATTAACTTATTAAAAGGTTTATTATTAAAAAATGTTAATAATAAAGCCCTAATATGAGAACCATCAACATCAGCATCTGTCATAATTATGATTTTACCATATCTTAGATCTTTAAGGTCAATCTCATGAGCTTTAGGATCTAATCCTAAAGCGTTTATTAAAGTTACAATCTCATTTGAAGAAATCATTTTAGATAATGCTTTTGTTCTTTGATCATCACCATTGGATTTACCATTTCCATTTTTTTTAGTTGGTAAACTATCAACGTAAGTATTTAAAATTTTGCCTCTTAATGGTAAAACTGCTTGGTTAGCTCTATTTCTTCCTTGTTTTGCTGAACCACCTGCAGAATCTCCCTCAACTATAAATAATTCAGTTCCTTCTTGTTTACCAATTTGACAATCAGCAAGCTTACCAGGTAGACCACTTAATTCTAAAGCTCCTTTTCTTCTAACATTCTCTCTAGCTTTTCTCGCTACATCTCTTGCTAAAGCAGCCTGTATAATCTTTGCTAAAATAATTTTTGCAATAGAAGGATTTTGATCAAACCATATTGACAACTTTTCGTTAATTATTGTTTCAACAATCATCCTAACTTCAGAAGAAACTAACTTATCTTTTGTTTGAGAAGAAAATTTAGGGTCAGGAATTTTTGTTGAGAGTATACATGAAAGACCCTCTTTTATGTCATCTCCTGAGATTGTAAATTTATTTTTTTTTAAAAGATTATGCTCATTAGCATATTTATTTATTACCCTTGTTAAAGCACTTCTAAACCCAAGTAAATGAGTTCCACCATCTTTTTGATATATATTATTAGTATATGGAAGAACTTCCTCAGAGTAAGTAGCATTCCATTTAAGGGAACATTCTATTTCAATATTCTCCTTTTTACCTTCTATATAAATAGGTTTTTTAAATAATTCATAACCATTTTTATTTTGTAATTTCTCTCTTTTTTCATCTAAAAATTCAACGAACTCCAAAACGCCACCATCAAATTTAAAAACATTGGTTTTTTCTTTTTTGTTAGTTAGGTCTGTAAATATAATTTTAATACCTTTGTTTAAAAATGCTAATTCTCTCATCCTTTTAATAAGTATATTTGGATTAAATTTTATTGAAGAAAAAATTTTTTTTGAAGGTAAAAAAGTTATTTGAGTACCTGTATCTTTTGATTTGCCAATTTTTTTAAGTGGTGCTTTGGCATCACCATCTTCAAATTCTACAAAGTATTTTTCACCATCTCTATTAATTTCTAACTTTAATTTTTCTGATAAAGCATTTACCACTGAAACACCAACACCGTGTAATCCACCAGATACTTTATATGAATCATGGTCAAATTTTCCTCCAGCATGAAGTTGTGTCATAATTACTTCTGCTGCAGATTTTTTTTCACCTTTGTGTAAATCTATTGGAATTCCTCTTCCATCATCTTTAACTGTTATGGTTCCATCTTTGTTAATTTTGACATCAATATTTTTACAATACCCAGCCAAAGCCTCATCTATTGAATTATCTACAACTTCATAAACCATATGATGTAGACCAGTTCCATCGTCTGTATCTCCAATATACATACCAGGTCTTTTTCTAACTGCCTCAAGACCTTTTAAAACTTTAATTGAGTCTGCTTGATATTTGTTTTTACTTGTCATTTTTTATTTTCTTGGAAAAATTAATTATACCATTTTTAAATGAAATTGCTCTTTTTATAATTTGATAAAGAGTTAAATAAGGCTAAATATAACTCGTAAAATAAAGCTAATTCATGGCGGAGAGAATGGGATTCGAACCCATGAAAGAGTTTCCCCTTTACACGCTTTCCAAGCGTGCGCCTTCAACCACTCGGCCACCTCTCCTAGTTGTGAATATAATAGTTAAATTATGAATTCACTATACTTGCTTTTATTTCTCACAAGATATTCTGGTAAATCATTGTTTAATTCAACTTTTTTTAAAATAACATTTCTTTCAAAGATATCTTGACAATTTCCTATCTTATTTTTTATGTAATTTTCATCTAGCATATATTCTTTAACCAGTTCATTGTGTGCAAATGATTTGAGTTTAGTTATAATTTCAGATGGTTTTTTAACTGAACTAAAATGCCATCCACCATTTTCTAATATCTGGTGATCATAAAAAAATTTTTTGAAAAAATTATTTCCATCATTTACTTTAATATTTCTCAACCATTGTGGTGATTTAAGATATCTTTTAACACATAAACGAGAACCATACCATGGAGGCTCTGATACACATTTTAAATTAAATTTATAATAAAATAATTGTTGTTTAAAAAATGAATATTTTTTTCTTTTGTTGAAATTTTGAATAACATCAGGATTAGGTAGCTCATCAATATCTGAAATTATAATCCAATCATTATCTGATGCATCAGTTAGATATTTTGAAATTGAATTTCTAATTGATTGATCAATCAAATGATGTTGCGACCAATTTTTTTTTAATTTTAAATTTTTATCAATTACTAGTTTTTCTAGTGAGTAATAGCTTATTTTGTGTTTAAACTTTTCAAACTTATTTATATCAAATTTAAGCTTTTTGAATTTCCCAGTGTGAGTCAAATTTGACTCTATTATTATAAATTTATCTACAAAATCGTTTAAAATATTTAATCTTAAATCTAATAACAAATCTTCATCAAAATACATGAAACAATCAAATATCTTCATTTTATATTTGCAAAATTTAAGGCTTTTATTATAAATCTTTTAATTGTTTAGTACACCATTATAAAACAAATGAAAAACAAATTAAAAAAAATTTTTATTACTGGTGGTGCCGGATTTATTGGTTCTCATGTAGCTGAATCTTTTTTTAAAAATTTTCCTAAATGCAATATCATAATTTTAGATAAATTAACTTATGCAGGTAATAGATCTTTCATCTCTTCAATTACAAAATCTAAAAGAGTAAGGTTTATTAAATGTGATATAATTGATACCAATAAATATAGTAAATTATTAAAGAATTGTGATCTAGCAATTAATATTGCTGCTGAAAGTCATGTGGATAATTCCTTTATTTCCCCACTAAATTTTACAAAAACGAATTCACTTGGTGCTCATGCTTTTTTATTAGAATGTATAAAAAGAAAAGTTAAAAAGATCCTTCATGTAAGTTCAGATGAGGTTTATGGAGAAAAAATAACTGGAACTTGTTATGAAAACCAATTAGTAAACCCTACCAATCCTTATTCAGCCTCAAAAGCTGCAGCAGAAGTTTTAATAAACAGTTATAAGTATACTTACAAAAAGGAAATAATTATTGTCAGAGCAAATAATATTTATGGTATTAGACAATATCCTGAAAAATTAATATCAACATCAATCGTAAATTTAATAAAAAATAAACCTATCCCTATTCATGGGAATGGAAGAAATATTAGATTTTATTTATCTGCAGTTGATTTTGCTAATGCACTGATCTTTTTAGTAAAAAAAAGAGAAAAAGGTATATACAACATTGGAAGTAATTTTTTTGAAAAAAATATTAATATTGCTAGACATATTTGTAAAATTTTTAAAAAAAACCCAAAAAAATTTATCAAATTTACTGATGATAGGTTGTATAATGATAAAAGATATTCAGTTTCCTCAAAAAAAATTCAAAAATTAGGATGGAAACCAAAAAGAAATTTATTAAAAGATCTGCCAATGATAGTTGAATGGTATAAAAAAAATTATAAAATTTTTAAAAAAATATGAGAAAAAAATTTAAATTTATACATAAAACTGGAAAAGTTTTTAAGGATGAAAGAGGTTATTTATTAAAGATTTTAGATAAAGGATTTTCATCATGTATTGAAATTTTTTCAAAAAAAGGGTCAATAAGAGCAAATCACTACCATAAAAAGGATGAGCATTTTTGTTATATTCTGAAAGGTGAAATTTTATTTTTTTATAGAAATAGAAAAAAAGGATCGAAATTAAATTATAAAATTATGAAAAAAGGTGACTTGTTTTTTACTACTTATGATCAAGATCATTTAGCATACTTTCTTAAAACTACGCATTTTTTATCCTATAGCAGCAGAAAAAGATCTAAATTTGATTATGAAAATGACTTAGTAAGATTAAATATGGATAAAGAAAAAAAAGTGAAAGAGATAATTTCAAAGTATAAATAGTGCAGAAAAAAGATTGTGTTTTATTAAAATGCTGCCGTTTATGTGGTAATAAAGATATTATTAGAGTTTTCAATTTAGGCTACACACCTTTAGCAAATTCTTATTCAAATAAGAATGTTAGTAGTAAATTAAAAAAATACCCTCTGGGCTTAAATCTATGTAATGGTTGTGGCCACCTACAATTATCACATTCCGTTAAACCTGAAAAAATGTTTAGTAATTACTTATATAAAACAAATACTTCTTATAAAAATTTTTTACACTTTAAAAACTACGCTAATAAAATAAAAAAAAAATTTTCACGAAAAGGTGATAAAATTTTAGATATTGCATCTAACGATGGTACTTTTTTAAATTTTTTTAATAAAAAAAAATTTTTTAGAGTTGGAATAGATCCAGCAAAAAATTTAAAAAAATTAACTACTAATAAAGGTATAATACAAATTGACGATTTTTTTACAGAAAAAACAAGTTTTAAAATAAAAAAAAAGTATCAAAAATTTGATATAATTACAGCAAATCATGTTTGTGCTCATGTAGAAAACTTAAATGATTTTTTTAGAGGGGTTAAAAACTTACTTAAAGATGATGGTATTTTTATTTTTGAAGTTTCCTATAGAGGATCTGTTTTGAAAAAAAATACATTTGATACAATATATCACGAACATTTAGATTATCATGCGTTGTCTCCCATCTCTAAATTCATAAAAAAGTTTAATTTAAAATTATTTGATTTTGAAATAACTGAAGCACAAGGAGGATCTTTAAGAGTTTACGTTTCAAAAAATTTAAGAATTAGAAATAAAAAAAAAATTAAAAACCAATTAATTAAAGAAAAAAAAATATACAAACTATTTAATATTAATACATACAAAATATTCAGAGAGAAAATTAATAATTGTAAAGTTCAACTTCAGAGGATTCTTAAAGATTTTGATAAAAAAAATTATAATATTGCTGGATATGGTGCAGCGGCAAAGACAACCACATTACTGAATTATTTTAATTTAAATAAAAATAAAACTATAAAATTTATCTTTGATGATAATAAACTTAAGCAAGGTTTATATTTACCTGGTACTCAAATAAAAATTTTAGATCCAAGATATCTATTTCAAGAAAATTTAGATATTCTTATTATTTTTGCTTGGAATTACTCTGACATAATTATTAAAAATATAAAAAAAAAGTTAAAAAAGAAAAAAAGTTTGAAATTTTTAGTTCCATTTCCAAAACCAAAAATATTAAAATGAAAATATTTAATGTTGGTTTAATTGGATATGGAAAAATGGGAAAAATTTTTGCAAAAGAAATTAAAAGAAAAAATAATTTTAATTTAAAAAAAATCTTAACAAGAAAAATTTTGAACAAAAATTTATTATCAGTTAAAAAATTTTTTAATGAAAAAGATATTGATGTTTTTGTTATTACTTCACCAATTTGTACGCACTTTAAATATTTAAAATATGCCTATGAAGCTAATAAAGATATTATTATTGAAAAACCCATAGTTGAAAATTTAAATCAATTTAAAAAATTGCTTACTTTAAATAAAAAATTTAAAAAAAAAATTTTAATCCATCATAATGATCTTTTAAATTTTGAAAAAGATAAAACCTTAAAAAAATTTGGGAAAATTAACAATTTGAGGAAAATCGAAATGATTTATGGAAAACATGAACGCTATAATTCCTATAAAAAACCTTTTTTTGATTGGCTGCCACATCCACTTGCAATAATTACAAATCTTTTTGGTAAACCAAATAAATTTAAAATTTTAAAATATAAAAAAATGAAAACTAAAAGTAAAATTAAAGAATATTTAGATTTATCATTTACACTAAATAATTTTGAGGTATTTCTATATTTTTCAAATAATCTTAACAAACCTTCAAAAAAAGTAATTTTTTATGAAAATAAAAAAATAAAAATTTATGATGGTTATTTAAAAAAAAATCAAAGAACTGTCAAAATCCTGTTGGAAAAATATTGTAATTCTAAATATATAAATGATTTAAATTCAAATATTGATACATATAAATTATTGTTTCAAATTGAAAAAAAATTACTAAAACATAGCTAAGTTTTGTTATTAATTTTTAAAACTCCAATAAATGCTTCTTGAGGAATTTCAACTTTACCAAATTGTTTTGATCTAGCTTTTCCTTTCTTCTGTTTTTCCAATAATTTTCTTTTTCTATCTGTGGCACCACCACCATGAATTTTTGTTAAAACATCTTTTTTAAAACCTTTGATGGTTTCTCTTGCAATAATTTTTCCACCAATCGCTGCTTGAATTGGAATCATAAAATTGTGTCTTGGAATTAAATCTTTCAGTTTTTCACAAACTTCTCTTCCTGTTCTTTGAGCAAAATCTTTATGAATCATTATTGCTAGAGCATCTACAGTCTCACCATTTACTAAGATACCGAGTTTAACAAGTTCACCTTCTCTATACCCAACGATCTCATAATCGAAACTAGCATAACCACTGGTCATTGACTTAATTCTATCATTAAAATCAAAAACTACTTCGTTTAAAGGTAGTTCATAACTTAAAACAGCTCTGTTACCTGAATAACTTAAATTAGTTTGTATACCCCTTTTATCCTGACATAGTTTTATGATTGAACCTAAATACTGATCTGGAGTAATAACTGTAGCTTTAATCCAAGGCTCTTCAATAAATTTAATTAATGTTGGGTCAGGAAGACTTGATGGGTTTTGTAAATCTAAAATATCACCTTTATTAAGATGAACTTTATAAACAACTCCTGGAGTAGTTGTTAATAAGTTAACATCAAATTCTCTTTCTAATCTTTCAGTGATTATCTCAAGGTGAAGCAAACCTAAAAATCCACATCTAAAACCTAATCCTAAAGCTGATGAAGACTCAGCTTCAAATGAAAAACTAGCATCATTTAGTCGTAATTTTGCTAATCCATCTTTTAGTTTTTGATATTCAGAACTATCAACTGGAAATAATCCACAAAAAACAACCGGTTTACTTGGTTTAAATCCTGGTAAAGCTTCAACTAAAGGTTTTTCAGAGTCACAAATTGTATCTCCAACTTTAGTTTCAGACAAAATCTTAATTCCAGTTGTTATAAAACCAATTTCACCTGCTTTTAATTCGTCTATGTCTTTTGGTTTTGGAGTAAAAATTCCAACTTTTTCAATAACATAGTCTTGATTAGTCGATAACATTTTTACTTTCATATTTTTTCTTATCTTACCATTTATAACTCTTACTAAAATTACCACTCCAAGATAAGTGTCATACCAGCTATCAACTAATAAACATTTTAAATCCTCATTGAGGTTTCCTTTTGGGCTTGGCAATTTATTAATTATTTGTTCTAAAATTTCTTCAATACCTTCCCCAGTTTTGCCTGAACATGGAACTGCATCTTCAGTATCTATACCAATTACATCTTCAATCTGCTTATTAGTTTTCTCTAGATCTGATGCTGGTAAATCAATTTTATTTAATACTGGAATGATTTCATGATTTATATCCATTGCTTGATATACATTTGCTAGAGTTTGAGCCTCTACACCTTGAGTACTATCTACAATTAATATAGAGCCCTCACAGGCATAAAGAGATCTACTAACCTCATAACTAAAATCAACATGTCCAGGTGTATCTATTATGTTTAAGATATATTCTTTTCCACTTTTAGCCTTATAATTTAATTTAACTGTTTGTGCTTTAATAGTTATCCCTCTTTCTCTCTCAATATCCATTGAATCTAGAACTTGAGCTTTCATTTCTCTCTCAGTTAATCCCCCACACTTGTGAATTATTCTATCAGCTATTGTAGATTTACCATGATCAATGTGGGCAATAATTGCAAAATTTCTTATGTTGTCAATAGTGCTCATTTTAATTTTTAGGATCGAATTTTAGCACCAGTTTTATTTTCTACTGTTTCGATAATTAATTTATTAATTTTTTCTAAATCACTATCATTCAATGTTTTTTCTGATGACTGTATTGTTAAGTTGATTGCTATCGACTTTTGATTATCAGGAATATTTTCACCTTCATAGACATCAAAGACTTTTATATTGCTAATTAATTTTTGATCAACACCAGAAATGGCATTTATCAAATCTTGGGCTTTTACATTTTTATTAACTATAAATGCAAAGTCTCTCTCTGATTTTTGAAAATCTGAGGTAGTAAATTTTGACTTCTGATCATTCAAAGTTTTTTTAGAAAACTTTAAATGTTCAAGAAAAATTTCAAAACCTATCAAAGCGTCTATTTTTATATCTATCTTTTTTAAGATATTTGGATGTATCTCACCAAAATATGCTGCAACATGATCTTTGTCTTTATTTAGGAAAATTCTACCTGACTTACCTGGGTGATAATAATTTGGTGTATTGTCATCTATAAAAAATTTGTCAGAATTATAACCTGCTTCGATTAAAGTTTGTACCACATCTCTTTTAACATCAAATACATCCACATCTCTCTCTTTATCAATCCAAGATAGTCTAGATTTTTTACCTGATGATAAACCACAGACGACTGTTGTTTGCTCGCCTGGATTAGAACCAAAAAAAACAGGACCTATCTCAAATATTGATAAATCTTTAAAACCTCTATCTAGATTTTTACTCACATACATAATCAGATTTGAAAATATTGAGCTCCTCAAAACTCCCAATTCAGAACTTATAGGATTTATAATTTTAATTTCTTTTTTTGTTTGTTTAAAATAATCATTGTAATTTGAGTCTGTAAAAGACCAAGTTATAGCCTCTAAATAACCTTTTGAGGCAATAGCTCTTTGTAAAAAATGAAACATTTTTTGCGTTTGAGTTAGGGTAGGTTTAGTTCTTTCTTTGATTGGGGGTATAATTTTTATTTTATCAAAACCACTTATCCTTACTAATTCTTCAACAATATCTATTTCTTGCGATATATCAGGTCTCCATGATGGAACAGTTAACTTCAAATATTTTTTTTCTTTGTTACATTTAAAACCAAGATCTTCTAAAATTTTTATCATTTCTTTAGCAGAAATTTTAAAACCAGATATTTTTTCAAATAAATTGGTATCAAATTTAACAATTTGAGTTTTATGAGTTTCAATTTTTTGGACATCTATTTTACTAATTTTTCCACCACAAATTTCTTTTATCAATGATGCTGCTTTATTTAAGCCTGCTTCAATGGATGATGGATCAATACCTCTTTCAAATCTAAACTTTGCATCAGTATCAAGATTTAATTTTTTTGATGTATTTCTAATTGATCTTGGTTCAAAATAAGCTGACTCTAACAATATATTTTTAGTATCTAATTCCGTACCTGATCTAATTCCTCCAATAATTCCACCTAAACCTAAAACTCCTTTTTGATCACTTATCACGCACATATCCTTCTCCAATTTATAATTTTTATTGTCTAGGGCAGTAAATTTTTCTCCAGGATTTGAATTTCGAACAATTATACTTTTTTCAATTTTATCAGCATCATATGCATGCAATGGACGATTTATATCAAGCATAACATAATTTGTAATATCAACTATCGCTGATATTGGTTTTTGACCAACTGAAATTAATTTATTTTTTAGCCATTGGGGACTTTCTGTATTTTTTACATTTGTAATTAAACAGCTTCCAAAAGCAGTACATCCTTGGTTTTTTTCTTTGTTAATTTTAATTTTTAAAGTTTGATTTGTTATTGATTTAATTTTTTTTTCTTTTAATTCCAATAATTTTCCAAAACCTGATGCAGCAAGGTCTCTGGCTATTCCTCTAACACCAAGACAGTCTGGTCTGTTAGGTGTTATTGACAAATCAATAAGATTGGACTTTGATTTTGAAAAAAAGTTTTTACCAATACTTTTTTCAAATTTAGTTGATAATTCAGTTATCCCATCACTTTCATCAGACAAATTTAATTCAGACTCTGAACAAAGCATTCCATAAGAAGTGACATTTCTAATTTTAGCTACTACTAATTTTGTTTTAGTTTTAGGAATAGTTGCACCTGGTGGAGCATAAATAGTAATAAGTCCTTCTCTTGCATTAGCAGCTCCACAAACAACCTTTTTAAATTCTTTTTCTCCAACATCAACATCGCAAACTTTAAGTCGATCTGCATTTGGGTGTTTTTCCGTTTTGATAATTTTTGCTATTTTAAATGCCTCATTATCAGAAGATAGACTGTCCACACTTTCCACTTCCAATCCTATATTAGTAAGTTGTTCTAAAAGATGTTTTTCTTTTAAATTAGTCTTTAAATGATCTTGAAGCCAATCAAATGTAATTTTCATCTACTAAGGCCTCTATAATTTGTTGGTACATCCAAGGGATCAAATCCAAAATGATTCAACCATCTATAATCACAATCAAAAAATGCTCTTAAGTCATTGATCCCATATTTTAACATTGCTAGTCTGTCAATTCCAATACCAAATGCGTACCCTTGAAACTTTATTGGATCAACTTTTACATTTTTCAAAACATTTGGATGAACCATTCCACATCCTAAAATTTCAAGCCATTGATCTCCTTCTCCAATTATTATTTTTCCATCTTTCATTTCATAACCGATATCAACTTCAGCTGATGGCTCAGTAAAAGGAAAATGGCTAGGTCTAAATCTCATTTTAATTTTATCTACTTCAAAAAACTCTTTGATTAAATAATTTAAACATCCTTTTAAATGACCCATATTTATATTTTTATCTATATGAAGACCTTCAACTTGATGAAACATAGGAGCATGTGTTTGATCACTGTCCGATCTATAAGTTCTGCCTGGAGCAATAATCTTAAATGGTGGTTTGTCTTTTAACATAGTTCTAATTTGAACTGGAGAGGTATGAGTACGTAATAGTTTTTGTTTTTTTTCATCTAAATAAAAAGTATCATGCATATCTCTTGCTGGATGGTTGTCAGGAGTATTTAGTGCAGTAAAATTATTATATTCATTTTCGACATCAGGACCTTCTTCTACACTAAAACCTATTTCATAAAATATAGAAGATATTTCATCAATTGTTTGTGAAACTGGGTGAATTTTTCCTCTAACAAAAGGTCTTTCTGGTAAAGTTATATCAATTTTTTCTTTATCCAATTTCTTGTTTATTTCTGCATTTTCAACTTCATCTATTTTCAAATTAATTAGATTTTGTAGCTCATCCTTAATAACATTTAAATCGGATGCAAATTTTTTTCTTTCAGACTCAACTATTGTTCCAATTTTTTTAAATTGAGAAGAAACCAATCCATTTTTACCAAATAGATCTGATTTTATTTGATTTATTTCCGAGAGATCTAATTTACTCTTTAGTTTTAAGATAAATTCGTCTCTTATTTTTTTTAGATCAGACATCTTTACAGATTATTTCTTCAGGAAAATAAAACAATAGTGAAGATTAATTTAAAGCAGATTGTGCTTTTTGAACTATAGTTTTAAAGGCTTCTGGACTATCATACGCTATCTCAGCTAGAATTTTTCTATCAATTTTAATTCCGCACTTATTTAATCCATTAATAAACCTAGAATAAGTCATACCTTCAGCTCTCACACCTGCGTTAATTCTTTGTATCCAAAGAGATTTAAAATCCCTTTTTTTATTTCTACGGTCTCTGTAAGCATATTGCATAGCTTTTTCCATAGCTTGCTTTGCAACTCGGATTGTATTTTTTCTTCTTCCCCATTGACCCTTTACAGCTTTTAGGACTTTTTTATGTTTAGCTTTACTTGTAACACCTCTTTTAACTCTTGCCATTTTAACCTCTTAAACTATATGGCATGTACGATTTAACAATTTTTCCATCTTGCTTTGACATCGCCGTAGTGCCTCTTAATTTTCTAATTTGAGAATTTGTTCTTTTAATCATGCCATGCCTCTTACCAGCTTGAGCCATCATGACTTTTCCTCTGGCTGATATTTTAAAACGTTTTTTTGCTGAGCTTTTTGTTTTTAGTTTTGGCATAATTGAGCGAGGTTATACAAAGATTAAAGAATATTTACAACCTATATTAAGGCTTATAAAGGCTGAATTACCATTATCATTTGTTTTCCATCAAACTTTGGGTGTAATTCTACTTTACCAATATCTTTCATGTCTTCTTTAATTTTAGTCATAAGCTCATTACCCAAATGAGAATGTTGAAGTTCTCGACCTTTAAATCTTATTGTAAATTTTACCTTATCTCCTTTAGCTATAAATTTTTTGGCATTTTTCACTTTAAATTCATAATCATGAGTTTCTGTTACAGGTCTCATCTTGATTTCTTTAAGAGCAACAATTTTTTGTTTCTTTTTTGCTAAATTTGCTTTTTTTTGTGCATCATATTTAAATTTACCCATATCCATAATTTTACAAACAGGAGGGTTCGCATTTGCAGCTATCTCTATTAAATCTAAGCCTTGATTTTTAGCCATAGAAATTGCCTCATTTGTATTAATAGTTCCTAAATTTTCACCGTCACTTGTAATAACTTGAACCTCTGGTGAAGAAATCCTATTATTAGATCTTGGACCACGATCCTTCGTTCTTCTTTGAAAATAATTTTGTTTGAAATCTGCCACTTAATTAGAAGATACTTTATTTAAAGCAGAGTATTTTTTTAGAAATGTATTTAGTTCCATATTTTCTTGTTCATTAGAATCCAATCTTCTAATGGTTACAGAATTACTGTCAACTTCTTTTTTACCACAAATTAATAAAACAGGGACTTTTGCAAGAGAATGTTCTCTAATTTTATAATTCAAGTTATGATTTTTTAAATCTACTAATGAGCTCATACCAGCCGATTTAATTTTTTCAGATACTTTAACTGCATAATTTTCAAAGTCTTCTGAGATTGGTATTACAACTGTTTGTAATGGTGAAATCCAAAATGGAAATTTTCCAGCATAATTTTCAATTAAAATTCCAATAAATCTTTCAAGTGACCCAAATAAAGCTCGATGTAACATCACAGGAACTTTTTTTGTTCCATCTTTATCAATGTATGAAGCGTCCAATCTTCCAGGTAAATTGAAATCGACTTGTAAAGTTCCACATTGCCAATCTCTACCAATTGCATCTCTTAAAACAAACTCAATTTTTGGACCATAAAAAGCACCTTCACCTTTATTAATACTATATTCTAACTTTGATGCTTTAACTGCTTTTAATAATGAAGCTTCAGCTTTATCCCAAACTTTATCATCACCAACTCTAACCTCTGGTCGATCTGCATATTTAAGAACTACATTTTCAAAACCTAAATCTTTATAAATATCTAAGATTAAATTTGTAACAATTAAACATTCACTAGTGATTTGATCCTCGGTGCAAAAAATATGAGCATCATCTTGAGTAAAGGCTCTTACTCTTAAAAGCCCATGAAGTGCTCCTGATGGCTCATATCGATGAACTTTTCCAAACTCTGTTATCCGTAAAGGTAAATCTCTGTAACTTTTTAAACCTTGATTAAAAACTTGGATATGGCCTGGACAATTCATTGGCTTGATTGCAAAAACTTTTTCATCTGGAGTTTCTGAAGTATACATGTTCTCTCCATATTTTTCCCAATGACCAGATTTTTCCCACAACAATCTATCTAATACCTCGGGGGTGTTTACTTCCCTATATCCAGCAGCATCCTGTCTAGCTCGCATATAATTTATTAATTTCTGAAATAAAGACCAGCCCTTTTCATGCCAAAAGACAGAGCCGGGGCTTTCTTCTCTAAAATGAAATAAATCCATTTCCTTACCAAGTTTTCTATGATCTCTTTTTTCTGCTTCTTCTGTCCTTTTTAAATATTCGTCTAAATCTTTTTGGGATGCCCAGCTAGTACCATAAATTCTTTGAAGCATCTCATTATTAGAGTCACCACGCCAGTAAGCTCCCGAAACTTTTGTTAATTTGAAGGCTTTACCAATTTTACTGGAGGAGGTTAGATGCGGACCTCTACACAAATCATGCCAAGTATCGCCATGATGATAAATAGAAAGTTCCTCATTTTTTGGAATACTTTCAATTATTTCAGCTTTATATTTTTCACCAATTTTTTTAAAATGTTTAATTGCTTTATCTCTTTCCCAAACTTCTCTTCTTGTTTTTACATCTTTATCAATTATCTCTGACATTCTTTTTTCTATTTTCTTAAGATCATCTTCTGTAAAAGGTTCTTTTCTAGCAAAATCATAAAAAAAACCATTTTCTATTACTGGTCCAATTGTAACTTGAGTACCTGGGTATAATTCTTGAACAGCCATAGCCATAATATGTGCAGTGTCATGTCTTATAACTTCTAATCCTTCAGGATCTTTTGCTGTAAAAATTTTAACTGAGCAATCAGTATTTATTGAAAAATATAAATCTTTTAACTCTTCATCCACACTCATTATTAATGCTTGTTTTGCTAACGATTTGCTAATTTTTTCAGCTACTTCTATTCCAGTAACTTTATTTGGAAAATCTAGGCTGTTTCCATCTGGTAGTGTAATAGTTGGCATTTAATTTACTAATCTTTTATACTCTGAATAAGTAGAAAAACACATTTTTTCAACATTAAATTTCTTAATAATGTTTTTTCTTCCCTCTTTTCCCATTAATTTTAGTGATGACTCATCCATTGTAATTGCTTGAATAATTTTTTTACTTAAGGAATTAATATCTCCAGCTTCAAATAAAAAACCAGTTTTTTCATTTATTATTGTTTCGTTTGAACCTCCTATATTACTCGCAATAATTAATTTTTCCATAGATTGTGCCTCCACTGCAACCCTCCCAAAAGCCTCTGGCTCTATTGACGGTGATATGACAATATCTGAGACTTTATAGGCTAAAGCCATATCTTTACATTGATCTATAAATTTTATTTGATTGGTTAAACGATATTGTTCAGTAATACGGATCAATTTTTTTTTATATAAATCTCTTCCTTGATGACTTCCTAATATAACAAGATGAAAAGCTTCATAGCCTAATTCAACTTTTGTTAAATTAATTGCTTCAATGAGCATTTCCTGCCCTTTCCAAGAAGTAAGTCTACCAGGTACTAAAATAATTTTTTTTTCTTTATTAATCTCCCATTTTGTAAGAAGTTTTTTTTCATCCTCTTCTAATTTCGAAGATGGATCAAAATAATCTACATTTATACCTCTAAATATTACAAGAAATTTTTTTTTAAGTGTTAAAAGTTCAGAATAATTTTCTTTAATATGTGAAAAAATAAAATTCGACCCAGCAATTATCAAATCAGATCTAACCATGACAGAGTTGTAAAGTTTTTTTAATTTACCACTAAAATTATAAGTGCCATGAAATGTGGTTACAAATTTTCTTCTAGTCAATTTTGTTGCTAAAAGACATGACCATGCTGGTGCACGACTTCTAGCATGAACTATTGTAATATTAAAAAATAAAATTATTCCAATTAGAATTATTGAATTAAAAAATATTAGAATAGGATTTTTACTTTGGACTGGTAGCCTAATTAATTTTACTTTTTTTTTATCTATAAACTTAGTTAACTCACCACCACTAGTAACAATAAAAGATTTACAATTATTTTCCGGTAGATAATGTGCAATATCATAACAGCCTGTTTCTGCTCCCCCATATCCTAGTTTTGGTATTACCTGTAAAACATTTATATTAGACGACATAAGATAAGATTATATAATAATAGATAAAACTAATAAACTTTAATGACGAAATTTAACTATTATAAATTAAGTAAAGCTAAGAAGATAAGATATTTAAAACTGTATCAAAAAAACTGTGACTATATTGTTTTTTTACATGGATTTATGTCTGATTTAGATGGCAAAAAACCAAGATCATTTTTAAAATTTGCTAAAAAGAATAAATTAGGCTTTTTGGCATTAGAATATTCTGGCCATGGAAAATCATCTGGTAAATTTACAAAAGGTAATATTTCTAAATGGACTAAAGAAACGAGTATTTTAATTAAAAAAATAGTTAAAACAAATAAAATAATCTTTATTGGTTCTAGTATGGGTGCATGGATTGCATTAAACCAATTCAAAATTTTTAAAAAACAGATTAAAGGTTTCTTGGGTATTGGTTCAGCACCAGAATTTCTGGAAAATTTAATGTGGAAAAAATTTTCAAAAAAAATGAAAGCTGAGACAATAAAAAATAGGATTTATAATTTAAAACATGGAGACTATATTTATCCAATTACTCTTCAATTAATAAAAGATGGAAGAAAAAATAAGGTTGTAAATAAAAAAATAAATTATAAAATAAATGTTACCATGGTCCATGGTCAAAAAGATGAAGTTGTTCCAGTTTCTTACTCAAAAAAAGTGTTAAAAATTTTTAAAAATAGCAGAAAGAAGTTAGTAATTATTAAAAATGGTGATCACAGTCTATCTTCACCCAAACACTTAGTGATGTTAAAAAAAGAATTAAAATTAATTATTAACTAACTTCTTTTACTTTAGTATTCAAAGTGATTGGATTTTTGAGTTTATCTAACATTTCTTTTGGACAAACTTGAACAAAATTTTTTATTTCATCCTCAAAATTTGAAATTAAACTTTTTGATAATAAAGATCCAGTTTCATTTGAATGCTCAAGAACCAAATCTTTTAAAAAATTTTTCCAATATGAAGTTTCAACGTTTTGCCAAACAACTGAATCAGTATTAACTTTTTTTTCAAAATCTTTTTGTTTATCATAAATAAAAGCCATACCACCTGTCATACCTGCTGCAAAATTGTCACCAACTTGTCCAAGAATTATTACAGTTCCTCCAGTCATATATTCACAGCCATTTGAGTCACATCCCTCTATAACAGTTATTGCACCAGAATTTCTTACTGCAAATCTATCTCCTGCTTGACCAGCAGCAAAAAGTTTGCCTGATGTTG
>JACWDI010000020.1 GCA_014654265.1 Pelagibacterales bacterium SAG-MED11
TGAGAGATTAAAAGATTACCAAAATAAATTTTTAGAAAAAGTTGAACAATTTTATGCACAAAGGAGAGCAAATTGAATTACGTAGTATGGGATATTGAAACAGATTCTGCTCAAACCGATTGGGCAACTATTATTGAAATAGGTGGAATATTATTAGATGAAAACTTCAAAGAAAAAGAGCGTTTTCAAGCAAGGTGTAGGTTGCCTCAGGACAGAGTTCCAAGTGCTACTGCACTTTGTATCAACAAATCAAATGTAGATTTATTAACTAAAGGAAACTTAAGTCATTATGAAATGTTAACTCAGGTTGAACAAAAATTTAGAGAATGGTCACCTGCAACATTTTTAGGTTATTCAAGTATTAATTTTGACGATGAAGTAATTAGAAAAGAATTTTTTAAATCTTTAAGAAAACCTTATTTAACAAACACAGAAGGAAATGTTCGTCATGATGCTTTAAATATAGTCAGAGCAGCGTTTGCAATCGATGATGATGTTTTAAAAACAGAACTAAATCCAAAAGGAAATAAGTCAATGAAGCTGGAGTCTTTAGCAAGATTAAATGGTTTCGAATCTGCTGGAGCTCACTCAGCATTATTTGATACAGAACTTACTGTTAAGGTTTTAGATTTAATTAAAAAAAAACAGCCAACCCTTTGGCAAGAATATTTTAAAACAAGTAGTAAAGTAATTGTTGAAAACATGGTTAAGCAAGAAAAGATATTTACATTGAATGAGTATTTTTATGGAACAAGTCGATTATATTTGTGCGCTCCACTTCACCCAAATGCTTGTATGCATCCAGTTTATAAGTGGGGACAAGCAGTAGATCTTAGAGTTGATATTGAGGCTATCCAAAAACTAAATTACGAAGACTTAAAAAAAGAGATGAAAAAATCTCCTAAGTTTTTAAGAACTATCAGATCAAATAAAGCTCCTATAATTTTAGATCCAAGTTTTGGAATGAAAGTTGAGCCGTACAGTAAGCTTGACCCTAACTTAATTAAAAAAAGAGCTGAACTAGTTAAAAGTAATGAAAAGTTTTCACAAGATGTTTGCAATATTTTAAGAGAAGCTGCTGAAGAAAAAATGGAAACTTCTTCACAAGAAGATATCGAACCAGAAGAATCTATTTATTCTGGAGGATTTACCTCTGCTAAAGATCAAGCTTTATTTCCTAAATTTCATACAGGCGATTGGAATGAAAAGTTTGCACTATTAG
>JACWDI010000021.1 GCA_014654265.1 Pelagibacterales bacterium SAG-MED11
TTAACGGATAGGTAAAAGCCAAAGGCATTGATCCTAATGCCATTATAATTGTAAAATAATTAAAATTTATTAAAACTAGAAATGCAAAAAGACATAAGGTGATTGCATAAAAAAATCCTAAATGAACAGAAATTTTTCCTGATGCAATAGGTCTATTTTTAGTTCTAGAAACTTTTTTATCAAATTTTCTATCCAAAATATCATTAATTATACAACCTGCAGATCTCATTAAGATAGCTCCAAGAAAAAAAAAGAATTAAATAAAAAAAATATTTATCTACACTTTCAGAAAAATTATAAACTAAGGTTAAACCCCATGCACATGGCCAAAAAAGCAACATATAACCTATTGGCTTTTTAAGCCTTGTGAGCTCAACAAATAAGTTTAATTGGTTCATAAATTTTACTTGTAAATAACAAAGGCAGGATTGATAATCAAATTGATTCGTATGAATATAGATTACACAGTTACTGCGTTAATGTTTCCAGCCATTCCTTTATTGATGGGCGTTTATAGTAATCGATTTCACTCGCTAAGTATCTTGATTAGGCAGCTTCACGATGAACATGTTTATGAAAAACATATTCCAGCAGAATGGAAAAAACAATTTATCAATTTAAGTACAAGAATCACTCTTTTAAGATGGACAATCTTATTTGCAGCTTTTGGCTTTTTATTTAATATGCTTACAGTATTTGCTCTCTACTTAGCTGAAGTTTTTATGGCAAGAGTAATTTTTGGCTCTTGTTGTTTGTCCATGATTATTTCAATAATTTTTTTTATTCGAGAAATTCATATTTCTACAAACGCTCTTAAGCTACATATGTCAGATATGGATGTTAATGTTGATTAAGGAATTATTACAGCAGGTCCAGTTAATAATCTAGCCTCTAGATCTTTATGAGCTTGCGCAGCATCTTTAAGAGAATACTTTTTTGAAATTCCAACAACAAATTTTTTAGATAAAATAGCATCAAAAACTTTTTTTGCTGACTCGACAAGCTCTTCTCTTTTGACAGTGTAATGTGCAATAGATGGACGAGTAAAGAATATACCTTTAGCGTTAATATCTTTTTTGATATCCAATGTATCTACATAACCAGAGGCATTTCCAAAAGCTACCATCATCCCTCGTATCTTTAATGTCTCGATTGAACCTTTGAACGTTTTAATACCAACACCATCATAAACAACATCAATACTATTT
>JACWDI010000022.1 GCA_014654265.1 Pelagibacterales bacterium SAG-MED11
CCTCCAGTCATATATTCACAGCCATTTGAGTCACATCCCTCTATAACAGTTATTGCACCAGAATTTCTTACTGCAAATCTATCTCCTGCTTGACCAGCAGCAAAAAGTTTGCCTGATGTTGCACCATAAAGAACTGTATTTCCAATAATTGTGTTTTCATTTGAAACTAAATTACTTTCATCAGAAAGTTTTATAGAAATAGTTGCTCCTGATAGTCCTTTACCAACATAATCATTTGCATCTCCTTTGAGGTTAAGTTTTAATCCTTTAGACGAAAAAGCCCCAAAAGATTGTCCTGCAGAGCCTTTGAAATTTAATGTGAGAAAGTTTTCATTTAATTTTTCATAACCATATTTCTTATAAAGAAGATGGGAAATTCTAGTACCTACAGCTCTATTGGTATTCTGAATAATAAATTCTTTTTCAATCTTTTCTGAGTTATTAAGTGATTTTTCAATTTCAGGCCATATCTCTTGGTCTAATGTATCTGGCACCTTATTAATTTCAGGTATCTCACAATATCTTTTATTGCTACCAGGATCAGCTTGGACAAATAATGGGTTTAAATCTAGGTCATCTAAATTAGGTGAACCTTTATTTACTTGCATTAATAAATCAGTTCTTCCAATAATATCATTTAATGATTTAAAGCCTAGCTTAGCTAAAATTTCTCTGACTTCAGAAGCAATAAATGTAAATAAGTTTACTATTTTGTCTGGTGTGCCAGTAAATCTTTCTCTTAATTTTTCATCTTGTGTACATACACCAACTGGGCAAGTATTTGAGTGACACTGTCTTACCATGATACATCCCATTGCAACTAAAGCTGTTGTTGCAACTCCATATTCTTCTGCTCCCATCATAGCTGCGATAACAACATCTCTACCTGTCTTTATTCCACCGTCTGTTCTCAAAGTTATTTTTTGTCTTAAATTGTTTAATGTAAGAACTTGATTAGCCTCTGTTAGGCCCATCTCCCATGGTATACCTACATATTTAACACTAGTTTGGGGTGTTGCACCTGTTCCACCGTTATGCCCTGAAATTAAAATAATATCTGCCTTAGCTTTAGCTACTCCAGCTGCAATAGTCCCAATACCCGAAGAAGCAACTAACTTAACACCAACTCTTGCTTTAGGATTTATTTGTTTAAGATCATAAATAAGTTGTGCAAG
>JACWDI010000023.1 GCA_014654265.1 Pelagibacterales bacterium SAG-MED11
AAGGAGTTTGAAGATACTAAAGCCATTACTGTCAATAAACTTAAAGAAGGAGGGCAGTCTATGAGGATATAGTCATACAAAGCTCTAGAATCATTCAAATATGCGGTTAATTTACTCTTCAAAATAAAGGCTCTATCATTATCACCAGCTGTTTCAACTTCCAGTCCAGATAAATCCACATTCGAAGTTATCAAATCTAAATTTTGAAACTTAGTTTTCTTAATCACATTAGAAATTGACATTGTTCCATTTAAAATTCCATAGATAGTTTGATCAGACTGTTCAACATTAGAAAGTCCTAACCCTGTAGTGGCATTTCCTTGTGGATCAAGATCAATTACTAAAATTTTTTTACCTTGTTGAGATAAAGCGGAAGCTAGGTTGATCACTGTTGTTGTTTTTCCAACCCCACCCTTTTGATTTATTATTGAAATTATTTTCATTAATTTTTTTTTCTAATCTTTTGTATATTTAATATAAATGACTCATCACTAGTTAAACTTTTTTTTACTTCGTAATCTAACTCCCATTTTTTTAATGTTTGATTTAAAATTTTTTTTCCACTACTACCCATAAAAAAAATTATATTTTTATATTTCTTAAAATTTTCTCTAACCAAATTGAGAATTACCGGCATAGGTTTAAAGGCTCTTGACATTATTGTTCCTGTTTCAATATTTTTAACTGTAAAAATATCTTTGTGAATTATCTCTGTGTTCAAATTCAATTTTTTTGACACTTCTTTTAAAAAAACGCACTTATTATGGCTTTTTTCATAAAGATTAATTGGATAAAATATTTTCAAAAAATATGTTCTCATTTTCCAATATTTCTTTTTCTTCATACTTAATAACATTGCTATTCTTTTTTTTTTCCAAACACTGACTTATGTAAAGTTTTTTTAATCCCTCATTTTTACCGTAAAATAAAAAAATCTTTAAATCATTTCTTATTTTATCCAGCTCGTAAGGCTTAACTATCATTTTACAATCGATAATCTAATAATTAGTTTTTGGGATATAGAAGATGCAAGATTTCTTTTAATGGTTTGTTCATATGATTTCTCTTCATAACTGTCTGAAATTTTTTGATAGTTAAATTTTTCCTCAACTACCAACTGTTCTATGAT
>JACWDI010000024.1 GCA_014654265.1 Pelagibacterales bacterium SAG-MED11
CTTTCAATAATTTTATCATTTTTATTTTCATATGTTACAGTCAAATTTTTTCTAAGTTATATAAATAGGTTCTCATTGAATATTTTTATTATTTATAGAATTTTTATTGCTTCAATATTATTTTTGATAATATATTCTTAGGCAGTTTTTTTCATTAAAGGTAAAAGTTGTGATAATAAAACTCCACATAAAATAAAAAAACACCCTAAAATATTATTAATATCCAATATTTGATTAAGCAAAAACCAAGCTGCAATAGTAGCAAATACTCCCTCTAAAGAAAAAATTATTGCAGCAGGAGCTGGTGCAATTCTTCTTTGAGCATAAATCTGAAGAACAAATGCAAATCCTCCAGATAAAATTCCAGCATATAGAATAGAGTCGATTTCTTTTAAAATATTGTTTAAAATAAATTCTTCATAAATTGAACCAATTATAAAAGAAAATACTGCCACAATTAATGTTTGCAGAGCTCCTATCGTAAGAGGAAGATTATACTTGATAACAATCATGCCAGTAAAAATAATATGAGTGCTCCAAAAAAAAGCCCCTAGTAATACTAGACTATCTCCTAATCTTACAGTTGCGTCATAAAAATTTGTAAGTAGATATCCTCCAATTAAACATAAAACTACTGATGGCCATACACCCCAATGAATTGATTTTTTTTTAAATAAGAAAACTATAATTGGTACCATTGGAACATAAAAAATTGTGAAGAAAGCCGCATTTGCTACATCTGTATGAAGTAAAGCAACTTGCTGTAAAGCAGAGCCTAAAAAAAGTGATATTCCAATTAATGCAGAGAGAATAACAAATGTTTTGATATCTAATTTAAATTCAGATTTAAACTTTTTTATTTCAAATAAAAATACAAGAGGAAGTATCGCTAAGAAACCAACAAAAAATCTTACAGCATTAAAAGTAAATGGACCAATATCATCCATACCAGTGTCTTGAGCAATAAAAGTTGTCCCCCAAATAAATGTACACAATAGGGCGCTAAGTAAAGATACTGTTTTTGACATAAGTTTATTTAAACAGCTAATTTATAAGCAAAATTTTTTCCTAAATTTTCCTTTAATTCATTATTAAATCTAGCTGCTTCAGCACC
>JACWDI010000025.1 GCA_014654265.1 Pelagibacterales bacterium SAG-MED11
TTATTTGAAAAATTTTTTTCTTTAATATCATATTCAAACTTAATTTTTTGGTCTTTATAATTTTTTTTACATTTTTTTTTAAGGATTTTAGATTTATAGTAATGTACAAAATATTTTAATTTTAAAATAAACATGATTACTTAATATATTAAAAAATATTAAAAATAAAATGATACTTGTTACAGGTTCCACTGGCTATATAGGGTTTCATATATGTGAAATGCTAGAATTAAAAAAAATCCCATATTTTGGTATTGATAACTTTTCTAGATCACTTAGTAAAAAAACTCTAAATTTGATTATTTAGAAGTTGGATGTTTTGAAGGCCTATCATCATTTTTTGTTTTATCTGAGTATAAGGCTGTAAATGCAATTTTATTAGATATTTGGGATATGCCAAATCCTAATAGCAAAACTCTTTCCCATAATTTTAATTCTATAGAGAAAGCTTTTGATAACAATTTGTCTGGTTTTGATTTTATGAAAATAAAAGATGACTCTGTAGTAGCAATGAGAAAATTATTTAAACAAAATAAATTTTTTGATTTTATTTATATAGATGGATCTCACAATGGAGAAGATATTCTTTCAGATGCTATTGAAGCATTTAAAATACTTAAAAAGGAAGGACTAATTTTTTTTGATGACTTTTTACAGCATGATAAAAATCGAGCTTTACAATCATATGATGGCATTGAAAAATTTTTAAATTTATATTCTAATTATTTAAAAATTGAATATTTTCAAAATAATTTAGTTGTTAGAAAAAAATAAGATTGAATTGGAGAGATGGCCGAGTGGTTTAAGGCGCACGCTTGGAAAGTGTGTAAGGAGGCAACTCTTTCATGGGTTCGAATCCCATTCTCTCCGCCATTAATAAGCTTTATTTTATGCGGTATATTTGACAGATTTTAATCTCACTTAAAATTATAAAAAGAGCAATTTTGTATAAAAATGATATAATTTATTTTTTCCAAAAAAAACAAAAATGGCAAATATTAATAAATATCAAGCAGATTCTATTAAAGTTCTAAAAGGTTTAGAAGCAGTTA
>JACWDI010000026.1 GCA_014654265.1 Pelagibacterales bacterium SAG-MED11
GTGATATAATTGTAAGTTTTTTTCAGCACCTCTTAAATCATGTCCATGTGAAGAAAGATCAATATCAACTACCACAATACAATTTAAATTTGGAAAGTGAAAGCCTTTTGAAATTAATTGTGTACCAACTAAAATTTGAACCCGATTATTAATTATTTTTTCTAACTTAATAATAGAGTCTTTTTTATTCATAGTATCACTTGAAAAAATTTCTATTTTCTTTGATGGAAATTTTTTTTTTACTTCTTCAGATATTCTTTCAACTCCTGGGCCACTAAAAATGATTTCACAATCTCCATCTTTTGTACAAGCTCTTTTCAGGGAAGTTTTAAAACCACAATAATGACATAATAAATTATTCTTATTTTTATGGTAAACTAAATTAATTGAACAGTTGGGGCATGAATAGCTATTAAAACATTTATTACAAAGCACATGTGGAGAAAATCCTCTTCGATTTAAAAAAAATAATACTTGATCATCTTTATCGAGGTGAAAATTTACTTTTTCTATTATTTTTTTTGAAAGCCATGACTGTTTTTCTAATTTGGTTTCATTAAGATTAATTATTTCATAATTTGGTAGAGATGCATTTTGATATCGTTTTTCTAATCTAGAGATACTATACTTACCTTTTTTTACATTTTCGAATGTTTCTATTGATGGAACTGCAGTTATTAAATTGATAGGAATATTTTCAAATGATGCTCTTGAAATAGCCATATCTCTTGCATTATAAGTGACACCTTCATCTTGCTTATATGATTGGTCATGTTCTTCGTCTACAATAATTAAGCCTAATTTTTTAAACGGTAAAAATAACGATGATCTTGCTCCTATTACTACTTTAATTTCACCATTAGCAACACCACTCCAAATAATTTCTTTCTTTTTTTTTGAAATACCAGAATGCCAGACAGCTGGTTTAAATCCAAAAAATTCCACAAACTTTTTTTCAAATTGACCTGTTAAGCCTATTTCAGGTAACAGTATTAAACCCTGAAAATTTTT
>JACWDI010000027.1 GCA_014654265.1 Pelagibacterales bacterium SAG-MED11
GCTACACAACAAAACTTGAATGTTCTGTTTGTTGTATATTTCATTAGCTAATTTAGCGCCTTCTCCTTCAAACCACCAAGCTGCACCACTACCTAAAGATGCTGAGCCAGTAGATTTGAAAATAATTTTGAGAGTTTTTAAATCTATCATACCACCAGCTTTATTAATTTTTGCTGTTTTAGGAAGTATATTTATGGGAATTGCTACGCCAACGGAAGCGTCTGGAGTTGGAGCTTTAGGTGCATCATTATTAGCTATAATTAGAGGAAGATTATCATTTTCAGATTTGAAAATTGTGATTAGAAAAACAACTCATACTACTGCCTATATTTTTGCTCTTTTTGTAGGTGCAACAATGTTTGCATTAATTTTAAGAGGTTTAGGCGGAGACGAATTAATAGAAGGAGCTCTTAAAGCATTACCTTTTGGAACAAGTGGAGTTGTAATAGTCGTTTTGTTTGTTGCATTTTTGTTAGGTTTCTTTTTAGATTGGATTGAAATTACATTAATAATTTTACCATTTTTAGCACCTGTAATGATGGACCTAGGTGTTGATATGGTTTGGTTTATTGTAATGTTTGCAGTAGTTTTACAGACTTCATTTATAACCCCACCTGTTGGCTTTGCTTTATTTTATATGAAAGGTGTTGCTCCTCAAGGTATTACAATTATAAATATTTATAAAGGCATAATTCCATTTGTCGTTCTTCAAGTAATAGCAGTTACAATAGTATTTAATTTTCCAGAGATAGTTACTTGGTTACCTAAAGTAGCGTACGGTCCATAAAGTCCACATATTAATTAAAATGAAAAAAATTGAACTAACACTAGTTATCACGTCCATCTTATTTTTGATGAATTCTGCAAAAGCTGACCTTAATATGTCATTAAAAAATTACTTAGATGGAAAAGATTTAGAGAAAGGTTCAACTCAAATATATTTATTAAAAAGATGTAGTTCAGTTTATGCATATGCATCAGGTATAGTTCTTAAATCAGATGCAGTTTC
>JACWDI010000003.1 GCA_014654265.1 Pelagibacterales bacterium SAG-MED11
AGTTTTTTCTAATCTTTTAGATAATTCAATAAAATATTCTCCAGAAAATAAAAATATATATATTTCTAAAAATGAAAATAGTAACAAACTATTAGAAAAGAATATAATGATTGGTATTAAAAGCTCCATGATTTCCTCCTCTAGTCCAAGTAATCATTTTATTATTATCTATACCTATATCGATTAATTCTTTTCTCATAGACTCTGTTGTTACTAAAATTCTCTCAGCCTTGTTATGAAAGTTTGCTAAAAATTTTTCGGCCCATTTTGCAGGTATAATAGGAAAGTAAAGTTTAAGATATTTATCAAATCTTGTGTGGAAACTCGTAGTAAACTTTAGATTATTTTTTAAACAATATCTTCTTGCCATAGTCCCTATAGGACCTTCGGTAGCTATATGAATTGCATCAGGTTTTATTTTCTTTATTAAACTACCAACTCTTGGCCAAACATTAATAGATAATCTAATTTCATTATATTTTGGCATCGGAAAAGTTAAAAATAATTTTGGTGTGATATATTCTATGCTATGACCTTGTTCTTTTAAGACCTCACCTGTTTCATGTAAGGTTCTTACGACACCATTTACTTGTGGAAAATATGCATCTGTAGCTATTAAAATTTTCATTTACTATGAAGCTTTTTTTAAGTCTTCAGTTTTAATTGGTTTAATTATTTCTTTTGTCTCTAAATATTGATCTCTTATTTTATCCCAATATAATATTTCAAAACTACCATCGTAATTTTCTGCTAATGCAGTACAAGATTCAACCCAGTCTCCACAATTTAAATAATTGACCCCATTAAAATCTCTATCCTCAGCATGATGGATATGGCCACAAATTATTCCATCAAATTTTTTTCTTTTTGCATAATCTGAGAGTGTTTTTTCATATTCACCAATATATTTGACTGCATTTTTAACCTTATATTTTAAATATTTTGCAAGAGACCAATATTCTTTTCCTCTCAACCTTCTAAAGAAATTAATTATTACATTTATTTGTAACAATAAATTGTAAGCTATTGATCCAAGTTTAGATAGCCATTTAGCATGTTTCATAACACCATCCCAAGCATCACCATGAACAACAACATATTTTTTTCCAGCATTTGTTTCATGAATAACTCTATTAACCATATGGATGTCACCAAAATGCATTGGAATAAATTTTCTTAACATTTCGTCATGGTTACCCATAATATAGAAAACTTTAGTACCATGTCTTGCTTTTCTTAAAATTTTTTGGATTACATCGTTATGTTCTTGAGGCCAAAAAAAACTTTTTTGCATTTCCCAGACATCTATAATGTCTCCTACAAGATAAAGATTTTCAGATCTTGAGTTTTTAAAAAACTCTAAAAGCTTTTTTGCCTGACAACCCTTGGTACCTAAATGCAAGTCAGAAATAAATATACTTTTGTATTTAAGTATATTAGGCATTTAAAAAACCATTTTTTAACACAACTGTAACACGAATCATCTAATTCTTATCTCATTTAAATGTTAAAGATTTGTTAAAATTTTTTTAAGGAATAATTATGTTATATTGTTTAATTTACAATCAAAATTCTTCGTCTGGAAGAAAATCAAAATTCATAAATAGGGTTTTATCTAAATTAAAAGAAAATAATTCTGTAGAATTCTTTGAGACAAAAACAATAAATCAAGCTAAGAAAATTTTTAAAGATTTTAAACAAAAAAATTATGATCGATTGGTAGTAGCTGGTGGTGATGGTTCAGTTTCTTTTGCAATTAATGAATTAATTAAAAATAATTTTAATTTTAAAGACGATTTTGCCATAGGTTATATTCCTGCTGGTACTGCAAATTTGCTTCAAGCTGAATTATCAATGAATAAAAAAGTTGATGATATAGTCAATGTATTGATTTCTAACAATTATAAATCCTCTAATCTTGTAAAAATTAACGAGAATTATTTCTTTTTAATGGCTGGTATAGGTTGGGATGCAAAAATTGTTCATTCAATTAATTCAAAAATTAAAAAAATTCTTGGTAAAATTATTTTCGGTATTAAAGGTTTTCAATATTTCTTATTTATGAATAATAAAAAATTAAATGTAACTTTTGATGGACAATTTTATCAAGCAGACTGGATATTATCCTCAAATACCAAATATTATGCTGGGCATCATAAAATAAATAAAACAAATATTTTTGAGAATAAATTAGTCACTTATATATTTAAGGATTTGACTAGGATAAGTTTATTATATTCTATATTCTTAATAATTCTTAATGGTGATTTAAGTAAAAACAAAAATGTTATTACTACTTATTCACAAAACATTACTATTGATGGAAATGATTTGATACCTGTTCAAATTGATGGAGATAATTTTGGTTCATATAAAAAAATTCATTTAAATCTATCAAATAAAAAAGTGAATTTTCTTGTAAAATAATTATTTTACTCTGCCATAAACATCTTGATATCTAACTATATCAGTTTCTTTTAAAATCGAACCTACTTGAGCTTCAATAATTTTTACTGGTTTTTTATAGGGATTTTCTATTCTATGAATTGCACCTAATGGAATAAAGATAGTTTCATCAGTTCTCATTGTAAAATATTTTTTGTTTAAAGTAATTTTAGGTTTACCATGAGTAACGACCCAATGTTCTGCTCTATGATGATGTTTTTGAAGACTTAATATACCTTTTGGTTTTACATATAATTCTTTAATTAAGAATTCCTTACCATTGAATAGATTAACATAACTGCCCCAAGGTCTATGAAATACATTCTTCTTTTTATAATAATGTCTCTTATTTCGTCCGTACATCTTACAGATTTCTTTCCAAGAACCTAAATCAGACCAAGGAATATCTAATTTGATCGCATTTATATCTTTAGTTTTTTCTAATATCGCATAGTCAAAAGACTTAGCTGTTGCTTTGGTAAATGCTTGTTTGTTTAAATAATACACATTACTTTTATATTTTGCTTTTCCTACAGCTTTGTTACAGTTTCGATAAATATTTGGCTGGTATTTCTTGAAATTATTAATAATGGAGTCTTTTCTCAAATAAAACATTCCAGAATTCCAATAACCTTTTTTACTAATTATTTGTTTAGCTTTAGCCTCTTTTGGCTTTTCTACAAATCTAGTTACTTTGTTATTTCTTGTTAAAAAATATCCAAATTCACTAGAAGGCATTGTGGGTTTAATCCCAAATATAAAGATATTATTATGAGTGAGTTTCTTTTGATTTTTTTTGATAGCTTTATTTAATAAACCAACCTTCTCTATCAAATGATCAGCAGCTAAGAACATTAAAGGTTGTTCGTTGGGTATATCTTTTATTAATGCCGTACTTAAAATGGCTGGTGCCGTGTTTCTTTTAGCTGGTTCTAAAACTATCTTAAATTTTCTTATTTTATGTTTCTTTAGATGTAGTTTTACTTGTCTTAAATATTTTGCATTAGTGCTTATAATTGGTGCATCAAATATAGATGCTTTAACTCTCTCTAAAGTTTTTCCTAATAAAGTCCAATTACCAAAATCTATAAACTGTTTAGCTTGATGTTTTTTGGCATTTGGCCAAAGTCTCGTTCCTGCTCCACCACATAAAATGACTGGGCGAATTTTCATTAAATTTTTGAGTAATCCTTAACTTCTTTTTTCTTACCAGGATGGGTTGGTGCTCCTAAATATGCAGGTCCAACTGTTTGTGCATATTTCCAAAGGGTACCTGATCCAAAATCAGATTTTCTAGCCTTCCATTTTCTTTTTCTTGAAGCTAATTGTGCTCTAGTTAATCGAACATTAATAGTTCCCTTCTTAGCATCAATATCAATTACATCTCCATTACGTAAAAGAGCAATTGGTCCACCTAATGCAGCTTCTGGACCAACATGACCTACACAAAAACCTCTTGTTGCTCCTGAAAATCTTCCATCAGTTATTAAAGCAACCTTCTCTCCTTTACCTTGTCCGTAAATTGCACCTGTTGTTGAAAGCATCTCTCTCATACCAGGACCACCTACTGGTCCTTCATATCTAATAATAATTACATCACCATCTTTATATTTTTTACTTTGAACAGCTCTCATTGCGCTTTCTTCATTATCAAAACATCTTGCTCTTCCAGTAAATTGTAATTTTTTAAGACCTGCAATTTTTACAATTCCTCCATCTGGAGCTAAATTACCTTTAAGTCCAACCACACCACCATCTGGTGATAATGGTTTATTATAAGCTCTTAAAACTTTTTGTTTTGGATTAAACTTAATTCCTCTTAAATTTTCTTTCATAGTTTTACCTGTAACTGTCATACAGTCACCATGAATATAACCACCATCGTAAAGAGTTTTTAATAACATTGGTACACCACCTGCTAACCACATATCTTTTGCAACATATTTTCCACCTGGTTTTAAATCAGCAAGATACGGAGTTCTTTTAAATATTTTTGCAACATCCATTAAGTCAAATTTAATTCCTGCTTCATTTGCAATTGCTGGTAAATGTAAAGCTGCATTTGTTGAGCCACCAGTTGCAGCAACAATTGTTGCAGCGTTTTCTAAAGCTTTTTTTGTAACAATGTCTCTTGGTTTAATTTTTTTTGCTAGTAGTTCCATTACCATTTTACCACTTAACTTTGCATACTTATCTCTTTCTTCATATGGAGCTGGTGTTCCTGCTGAATAAGGTAAGGCTAAACCAATAGCTTCTGATACACAGGCCATTGTATTTGCAGTAAATTGACCACCACAAGCACCTGCACTTGGACATGCAACTAATTCTAATTTTCTTAATTCTTTTGCTGACATTTGCCCTGATGAATGTTTTCCAACCGCTTCAAAAACATCTACAACAGTTACATCTTTACCTTTATATCTTCCTGGTAGTATTGATCCTCCATAAATAAAAACACTTGGAACATTTAATCGAACCATCGACATCATCAAACCTGGTAAAGATTTATCACAACCTGCAATACCCACTAATGCATCATAACAATGACCTCTAACAGTAAGTTCAGCACTATCTGCTATTACTTCTCTAGAGATTAATGAAGATTTCATTCCCTCATGACCCATAGCAATACCGTCAGTAACCGTAATTGTACAAAATTCTCTTGGTGTTCCACCAAAAGCTCTAACACCCTTCTTAACTGATTGTGCTTGTCTCATAAGAGCAATATTACACGGAGCAGCCTCATTCCATGTAGATACAACGCCTACAAAAGGTTTTGAAACATCTTTCTCAGTTTCACCCATTGCATAATAAAATGATCTATGTGGCGCTCTATCAGCACCTAATGATGTGTGTCTACTGGGTAATTTCTTCTTATTAAACTTCCGCATTATAAACTTTCAATTGTTAATGATATTTTTTTGATATCATTTTTTAAATTACTATAGTTAGTTTTTTCTTGTTCAACAATATTTTTTGGAGCTCTATCGGTAAATCCTTTGTTAGATAATCGTTGAGATATTTTGTCCATTTCCTCTTGATATTTGTTCTGTCTTTTAACTAAGTTTTTTTTTATTAGATTTAAATCTACATTTTCATCAAAATAGATCTTAAATATGTCGCCAGATATAACCAATGTAGCTGAGGGTTTTTCTTGGTCTTTATCATAGAAATTATTGATACGACCAAGCTTTTTAAGAATAATTTCATTATTGGTCATTAATGTTTTATTTTTTTTAGCAATTTTATTAATTGAGATATCGATAAATGAACCTGGGCTAACATTTAGCTCATTTTTAAAGGATCTAAGTTCAGAAATAACATTGATAATACTTTCTACATCTTTCATAGATTGATCTTTCTTTGCTTTGCCTGACGGCCAATTAGCGTGCATTAAGAAATTCTTATCTGATTTATCAAATTTATTTTTTAACCAGATTTTCTCAGTAACAAATGGAATAAATGGATGAAGAATAACAAGTATTTGTTTAAATATATAAGCTGATACTTCTTTTACCTCTTTTTTTGATTTTTCATCATCCGAAAACAGAATAGTCTTTGAAAGCTCAATGTACCAGTCGCAATAAGAATGCCAAGCAAACTGGTAGGCATTTTTAGCTGCCTCATCAAATCGATAATCTTTAAGATTTTTCTCAATTTTATCTTTGGTTTGAATTAGCTCTGAATAAATCCATTTATTAATATTTAGTGTAGTTTTAGGAACTTTATCAGTTTTGTTAAAATCACATTTATTGGTAATTAAAAAATTATTAGCATTCCATAATTTATTTAAAAAATTCCTATACCCCTTAACTCTATCCTCTGAAAGTTTAACATCTGTTCCTGGTGAGGCCATTGAAAGAAGAGTAAATCTTAAAGCATCTGCACTATACTTTTCAATTAAATCTAATGGATCAATTACATTTCCTTTCGACTTAGACATTTTTTGACCTTTTTCATCTCTAACTAAAGCATGGACATAAATATCTTTAAATGGTTCTTTGTTTAAAAATTCCATTCCAAACATCATCATTCTAGCAACCCAAAAGAAAATAATATCAAAACCAGTAACTAAAACAGTTGTTGGATAAAATTTTTTAACAAAATCTTTTTTATCAGGCCAACCTAATGTTGCAAAAGGCCATAAACCTGATGAAAACCATGTATCTAAAACATCAGGATCTCTGGTAATTTTAACGTCTTTTTTATAAAACTTTTTAGCTTGTTTTTTTGCATCAGTTTCATTTGTTGCAACAAAGATTTTCTTATCAGGTCCATACCAAGCTGGTATTTGATGGCCCCACCAAAGTTGTCTAGAAATACACCAAGGCTCAATATTATTCATCCATTGAAAATAAGTCTTTGACCAATTTTCTGGAAAGAAATTTGTTTTTTTTGATTTAACTATTTGCTTAGCTTTTACAGATAATTTTTTTGCGTTTACAAACCATTGTTCTGTTAAAAAAGGTTCAATAACTGAATTTGATCTATCCCCATATGGTACTTTATTTTTAATGTTTTCTTCTTTAACAAAAAAATCTTTTTCTTTTAACTCATTTAAAATTTTTTTACGTGCTTCAAATCTATCTAATCCAACATAATCACTAGGTGCATTATCATTTATTTTACCCTCTTCGGTGAACACATTGATAATTTCAAGCTTATTTCTTTGTCCAACATCATAATCATTAAAGTCATGAGCTGGAGTAATCTTTAATGCACCAGTTCCTTGTTCTGGATCTGCGTAATTATCTTTTATAATTTTTATTTTTCTACCTACAATTGGGATAGTGACGGTTTTGCCCACATATTTTTTAAATCTTTTATCTTTGGGATTAACAGCAATAGCTGTATCACCAAGCATTGTTTCAGGTCTTGTAGTTGCAATAGTTATAAAATCTGATGAATTATCTATTGGGTATCTAATATAGTAGATCTTTGAGTTCATTTCCCTTTGATCAACCTCTAGATCGGATATTGCTGTTTTTAAAACTGTGTCCCAATTGACCAATTTTTCTGCTTTATAAATTAATTTTTTTTTATGAAGCTCAACGAAAACTTTTACTACTGATTTTGATAGATTTTCATCCATTGTAAAAGCGTTTCTAGACCAATCACATGAGCACCCAAGCTTTTTAAGCTGATTAATAATAATGTCTCCATATTGATTTTTCCATTCCCACACTTTTTCAATAAATTTCTCTCTACCCAAATCATTTTTATTTAAATTCTCTTTTTCAAGTTTTTTTTCAACAAGAGCTTGTGTGGCTATCCCTGCATGATCTGTTCCTGGTTGCCACAAAGTTTCATAATTATTCATTCGATAATAACGAACTAAAAGATCTTGAATGGAATTATTTAAAGCATGCCCCATATGCAAGCTTCCTGTTACATTAGGTGGTGGAATAACAATTGAGTATTTTTTTGAATTTTTCTTAGGTTTAAATAATTCGTTTTTTTCCCAATATGAATAAATATTATCTTCTACTTCAGAATGTATATATTTATCACTATTCATGGATTAAGTAGTTTATAATTTATTAATCTAAATTAACAATAATCAAATTAGATCGTTATTTAATAGACTAATTACAAATATTTTATATAAAACTCCTTGTAGCTATCTACTAAAACATCCGGCAACGTGGCGGAATGGTTACGCAGAGGATTGCAAATCCTTGTATCCCGGTTCGATTCCGGGCGTTGCCTCCAAAAAAATTCTTGTTTTAGTCTTAAAAGAAAGTAAGTTGAGATTTTTAATATTCCTCGGTAGCTCAGTTGGTAGAGCAGTTGACTGTTAATCAATTGGTCGCAGGTTCGAGTCCTGCCCGAGGAGCCAAAAAATTATCCGACTTTAGAAATATTATTACTTGATACTTGTAAAGATTTATTAAATTTTAATTTTTGGTCCGCATTTAATTCTGAATATAATTTAACTAAAAAGTTATAATTTACATTCATATGGCCCTCTTGAGATTTTTCCAGATTTATTAAGTATTCTGAAAAATCTTCAAAAAAGTAATTGATTGGAACTTTCAAATAGTTTGAAAGTTGAAGTAATCTAATAGAGCTAACTCCATTTGTGCCTTTTTCATACTTCTGAATTTGTTGAAACGTTACGTTAATTGCTTTTGCTACTTTAGTTTGAGTTAACCCTAAAGCCAATCTTCTAAGCTTAAGCTTATTGCCTAGATGCTTGTTGAAATTATCTTCCATTAAGACCCCTCTTAATTTTATTTTTAAAAACTTATTCAACTAGTTTTTAATACCTCCTGCAACTATATTTTTTTTTATTTTTTAAGGAAAAACTGGCTATACAGGAAATATGTCAAGTAATACTTAAGGCCTTATTTGAGAAATATTCCTTGTAATTACTATTGACTATAGTATCTGGCTTAGAAAAAGTTTGGTTCTATCACTCTTTGGATTAGCAAAAAATTCCTTTGTATCAGCCTTTTCTACTATCATTCCTTCATCCATGAATATCATTTGATCAGCAACTTCTTTAGCAAAACCCATTTCATGAGTAACTACTATCATAGTCATTCCTTGTTTCGCTAAATTAACCATTACATCTAGCACCTCTTTAATCATTTCAGGATCTAATGCTGATGTTGGTTCATCAAAAAGCATTATTTTTGGCTCCATACATAAAGCTCTAGCTATAGCTACTCTTTGTTGTTGCCCACCAGATAATTGTCCAGGATATTTTTGAGCTTGATCTAATATTTGTACTCTTTCTAAGTGTTTTAGAGCTAATTCCTCTGCATCTTTCTTTGGCATTTTTTTAACCCAAATTGGAGCTAATGTGCAATTATCAAGAATTGATAAATGTGGAAATAAATTAAATTGTTGAAACACCATTCCAACTTCTGCTCTTATTTGTTCTATATTTTTTGTATCCTCTGTTAATTCAGTTCCATCAACTATTATATCACCTTCTTGATGTTCTTCTAATCTATTAATACATCTTATTAATGTAGACTTACCCGAACCAGAAGGACCACAAACAACAATTTTTTGTTTTGGTTTTACTTCTAAATTAATTCCTTTTAAAACTTGGAAATCTCCAAACCATTTATTCATATTGTTTATTTGGATTATATTATCTGACATATTTTTTAACGATCTGTTTTATATTTTTGTTCTAAATTATAGCTATATTTACTCATTGCGTAACAAATAATCCAGAAAATTATTGCTGCAAATACATAGCCTTCCATTGCAAAACCTAACCATTCTGGATTTGTTTTAGCTAAATTTAACATTCCCACTATTTCTAAAAGTCCAACAACAAAGATCAATGGTGTATCTTTAACTAAAGCTAAAAATGTATTGGCTATTCCTGGAATTACAAGTTTTAAAGCTTGAGGTAAAATTACAAATATATGCATTCTCCAATATCCCATTCCTAATGATTTTGCAGCTTCGTATTGTCCCCTAGGAAGAGCTTGAAGCCCTCCTCTTATAACTTCAGCAACATAAGCTGCTTCAAATAATGAAATAGCTATTATACATCTTACCAATTTATCAATAAAAAAGTCTGCTGGTAAAAACATTGGAAACATAACAGCTGACATGAATAATACTGTGATTAAAGGAACGCCTCTCCAAAATTCTATAAAACCTATGGATATGTATCTAATTAAAGGAAATCCAGATCTTCTTCCAAGTGCAAAAGCCATACCTATTGGAAAGCAAAAAATTAAACAGAAGAAAGAAATTATAAAAGTTAATGATAAACCACCCCAAGCTCCTGTTTCTACCCAATTTAAACCATCTAATTTTCCTAATTCAACTAATTCTTCGTAAAAAATAAAATATTTTAATAAAACGTAAAGAGCAAAAGGAACTATTAAAAAGTAATAAAACTTAAATTTACTAGGGATAAAGAAACCAATAATGATGGATAGAATTGCAGCAATTATTCCATATGAAAAATCAAAAAATACTGGACCACCTGATATAAAGAAAAAAATAAATAAGAATGCAATAAAAGGATAAATTACAACATAATAAAGAGTTAAGTATTTTTTAAACCTGTCAGTTGCAAAATAACCAACCGAACCAAGTAAAGCTAAAGCTATAAAAGACAAATTTATTCTCCATTGTTCTCCATTCGGATACATCCCATACATAAATCTTCTCATCCAAACTTTTATATAAGTCCAACAAGCACCTGTACCAGTACAAACATCTTTTGAGTCGCCAGCAAAGCTAGCATCTATAAAAAACCAACTTAATATAGGTGGAATTGATTTAAGAATTATGAATATGATTAATAGAGATAAAACTGCATTAAAGTTATTAGTATTAATATGTTTATTTAATAGATCTAATTGTTTAATACCGCTTAATTCAATTCTTATAAAATAAAGACCAATAAAACCAAGAATTAACGGCAATAAAAAACTTAGAAAACTAGGTAAAAAACCCGTTAAATTTAAACTAAAAAAAGAGTTTAAAAGAACATCCAAAACGCTAACAAAAAACAAAAAAGAACCTAAATATAAAAAAGTATAAAGGTTAGATTTATCTGGTTTTAAAAAATTAATTTTAGACATTATTTTTCTGTTATTGCTATTTTATTATTGTACCAATTCATAAATAATGAAATTGAAATACTTAAAGATAAGTAAGTAAACATTGTAATAGATACTATTTCAATTGCTTTACCAGTCTGCATTAAAGCTGTTCCAGCAAAAACCAAGACTAAATCAGGGTATGCAATAGCAGCAGCTAATGAAGAATTTTTTGTTAGATTTAGGTATTGGTTTGTAGTAGGTGGAATTATTATTCTTAAAGCCTGGGGCATTACTACCAGTTTAAGCACTTGATTTTGTGTAAGACCAATAGATGCTGCAGCTTCTTTTTGGCCTTTTCCAACACCTTGAATTCCAGCTCTTACACATTCGGCTATAAAAGTTGCAGTATATAAAGATAAAGATAATGCTAAGGCAATTAGTTCTGGTGGTAAGCTGACACCACCTTCATAAATAAATGATGTTGTTGCTAATTGTTTTAAAACAGGGACTTCGAACGATAATCTTACACCACCAATTAAAAAACTTAAAAGAGGTAAGATAAAAATTAATCCAATTGATATTAACAAAACTGGTGTTTGTTTGCCTTGAGTTTCTTGTAATTTCCTAGCGTGAGTACGAATAACGATTATTGCAACAATTGCTGCAACTATTGAATAAAAGAAAATATTAAAATTTTCCCAAATAAAAGCAGGAACAAACAGACCTTTTATGGTTAGAAATGAAATTCCAAACATTGCTTCAGCGTCTTGAGGGAGTGGTAAAGCTCTTAATGCAGCAAAATACCAAAAAAATATTTGTAAGAGTAATGGTATGTTTCTAAAAAATTCTACATAAAAAGCAGCAAATTTATTAATCAAATAATTAGGGGATAATCTTGCTATACCAACTAATACTCCAAGTATTGTAGCAAGAATTATTCCAATAACAGAAACAAGTATAGTATTTAATAAACCAACTAAATAAGCTCTAAAATATGAATGTGAACCATCGTACTCTATTAAAGAAAATTGAACATCAAATGAGGACTCTTGTGATAAAAATCCGTAACCAAAATCAATACCCCTATTCTCCATATTGACTTGGGCATTATATGTAAAAAACCCAAAGACTAGAACAACAGCTATAACTGTCATTAATTGCGGACCTATATCTTTAAGTTTAAAATTCACAGTGTGGATAATATATGAGTTTAAAAAAAAAGGGCTAGAAAAATCTAGCCCTTTTTATGTAATTTATGACTTAAATTATCTTGATGGCGGAACGTATAAAATACCACCTTTAGTCCATAATTCATTTGGACCTCTGTCTGGTAAAATACCAGTGTCAGCTATATTTCTTTTATAACTTTCCCCATAGTTTCCAACTTGTTTGATAATTCTTAAGTTCCACTCATTATCTAAACCGAATGCTGCACCCATTTCACCTTCAGCACCAACAAGTCTTTTGATCTGTGGATTGTCCGAAGTTTTCATTGAGTCTGCATTAGCTGAAGTAATACCGTATTCTTCTGCTTCGATCATAGTGTTCAAAGACCATCTAACGATATCTTCCCATACTGAGTCACCTTGTCTAACAACTGGTCCTAAAGGTTCTTTAGAAATAGTTTCTGGTAGAACAATGTGTTCATCAGGGTTTTTCATTTTAGTTCTTTGAGCAGCTAAACCAGATTTATCAGTAGTGTAAGTGTCACATCTACCTGCATCATAAGCAGCTACAACTTCATCAGCTTTTTCAAAAGCTACTGGCTCATAAGAAATTCCTCTAGAATTAAAGAAGTCTCTCATGTTTAACTCAGTTGTTGTACCAATGTTTGTACAAGCTGAGATACCATTTTTGAATTGACTAGTTGAAGTAATACCTGAACTTTTTCTTACCATGAAACCTTGACCGTCGTAAAAGTTCACGCCAACAAAAGTAAGTCCAATATCAGCATCTCTTGAAAGAGTCCAAGTTGTGTTTCTTGATAAGATATCAATCTCACCAGAAGTTAAAGCTGTAAATCTTTCTTTAGCACTTAGCGGTGTAAACTTAACTTTGTTTGCATCACCTAATACCGCAGCAGCTACCGCTCTACATACATCAACATCAACACCAGTCCAATTTCCTGCTGCGTCCGCATTAGAAAATCCTGGAAGACCTTGAGATACTCCACATCTTACAAAACCCTTTTTTTGAGTGTTTTTAAGTGTTTTAGATTTTTTAGCAGCCATAGACTCTGTTGTAAAAGTGAACAACACAGCTACCATAGCGACTAAAGAAGTTAATTGTTTTAAGTATTTAAACATATTTCTTCCTATTGTTTATTTATTTGTTAACAAATGATTCAAAATAACTTTTGAATATTCACAATTTAAGCATGTAAGAAATAACTCTTCAAGGAAAAATTAATTCATAACAGTGATGATATTAGCGCATAAGAAACCCATTTTGGTCTGATAATGGCGCGCCCTGGAGGATTCGAACCTCCGACCCTCGGTTTAGAAAACCGATGCTCTATCCAGCTGAGCTAAGGGCGCATAACAAGATACATATATATTAATTAATTAATTTTTTAAAAGGAATTTTTTTATGATAAGTAGAATTGTTAACAGTTCAATTCTACCTATAATCATAAAGAAAATAAGACTATATTTTATAAAAAAATTAAGATTATTAAAATTAAAATCAGCTAATCCATATGATGATGAATTAACAGTATTCATTAAAGTTAAAATAGATAATTTAAAAGAATTCTCAAAATTTATGCCACTAATGCTCAAAAGTGTAGTTAGTATGGAAAAAGATAGAATAAAAATTAATACAGTTAAAAAATATTTATTTATTTCGTTAAAATCAAAATTAATTTTAGTGAAGATTAATTTATTCATAAATATATTTTTTGGTTTGCTAAATGATAAAATTTGATTAATAGAAAATTCAAACAATGAATAAATCTTTATAAATCTTAATCCTGAACTTGTAGAAAAAAAAGATCCACCAATTATTACTAATACTAAATATACTAAGTTTAAATTAGATTGATTTGTCTTTAAGGAAAAACCAATATTTGACATACTACTTGATATAGATAAGAGATTTGAAGAAAATTCGTTATTAAAACTAAAAAAAAGAAAAAAAATTGTCACTACAACAATGTAATAAATAATTAAGTGCAAATCTTCATAGAAAAAATTAATATTCTTATTTTTAAAAAAAATAATATTAAAACTAAAAAATATACTAAAAAAAGATGTTAACATTAGAAGAGATAAAATAATTACTTGAGTTTTATCTTTAATAATACTAGACAGATCATTCACTGGTAAAAAACCCCCGGAGGAGATTAATGAAAAAGCTAAATTTAATGAGTCAAAAGATCTTATAGAAAAGATATTAAGAATTATGAAAATTATAAGTGTTATACCCGAATATAATAAAAAAATTTTAAAAGCTTGTTTTAATACTTCTGAACTATTAAATGAGAAAAAATTAGTTAATGTTTTTTTAAAACTTTCATCATAAATATCGATTAAAAAAATGATTGAAAAAAGAAAATAAAGACCCCCTATCCATTGAGTAGTAGACCTCCACAAAATGAGGCTTTGATCTATGTGTTTTATATTTTCAAAAATTGTAAAACCAGTTGAAGTAAAACCAGAAATTGCTTCAAAATAAGAATTTAAAAAAGTGATATTATAAATACTAAAATAAAAAGGAATACTTAAAACTAAAGGAATTAAAAGATATCCAAAAAAAACTGTTAGTATTTTTTCAAAAATTGACGATTTTTTTTCTGAAGTTTTTATTTTATAAAACAATACTGATATTATTAATGAGATTATTAGACTTAAATAATAAGTATCTAAATTAAGGTATAGATTTAAATAATATGAATAAATTATATTAAAAAATGATAAGACTGAAATTAAACCAAAAAAAAAACTTAGATATTTTATTTGTAAACTAAACATCTGTTTAAACAGAACTTAATCTGAAAATATTTTCAACAAATGAAATTGACTCTTTCTTAACTATAAAAACAACTCTGTCATCTTTTTTAAAGATAAAGTCTGATCGTGGTATAATTACCTTTTTATCTCTAAGTATTGCACCTATTCTTAACTCATCAGGAAGATTTGAATTTTTTATTTCTTTATTAATCAATTCAGAGGTTTCAATAATTTCAGCTTCTATAACCTCATACTCACCATTTGAAATAGTATAAGCGTTTTCAATTGTTCCTTTATGAATATGTTTTAAAATACTTGAAACAGTTGTCATTCTAGGATCAATCAAGTCATCAATCTTTAGAGATGATTGAAGTAAAGAATAATTTGGTTTATTGATCAAAGCCATTGTTCTTTTATCATCAGTTTTTTTTTTATCTTTAGCAAATTTTTCAACAAGAACACTTACCATTAAATTATCTTCGTCATCATTAGTTAGTGCTAGAACTGTTTCGGCTTCATCTAAATTTGCTTCAACTAATACTTCTTCATCCAATCCATCACCATTGATTATAATTGAGTCATTTAGTTCGCTTGCAAGATATTCAGCTCTTTCTTTATCTTTTTCCACAATCTTGACTCTTGTCGTTTCTAAAGTTTCTTCAATATTCTTCGCCAAATTGAACCCAATATTTCCACCACCAATTATTAAGATTTTTTTTGAAATTTTCTCTAAGTGGCCAAAAGCTTCAAGTGTTTCTGGCATTTGTGAAGAATTAATAATTAAATAAACCTTGTCATTTTTTTTAACAGAATCAGTTTTTTTCGGAATAAAAAATTTATCATCTCTATTAATTCCTATTACATTTGCTTCAAGTTTGGGGTATCTTTTTGTTAGATCATTAAATTTAACATCAATAGATTTACATTCATCTTTAATTAAAATTTCTAATAATCTTATTTTATTATCTGCAAATGGGACACTATCAAGAGCACCTGGGGCCTCTAATTTTCTTTGAATTGATTTTGATATTTCAAGTTCAGGTGAAATGATTACATCAATAGGTAAATTTTCTTTATTATAAACGCTACTGAATTTTGGATTTAAATAATCTTGTGAGCGAATTCTGGCAATTTTTTTTTGGATATTAAAAATAGAAAATGCTATCTGACAAATTAACATATTTATTTCGTCATTTCGAGTAACTGCAATAATCATATCTGTTTCTGAAGCATTAGCTTTTTCAAGAATTGAAGGATAAGTTGCTTTTCCAACTATAGCTTTTACGTCTAAACTATCATTAATCTTTTGGATATCCTCACTCGATTGATCAATCACGGTTATAGAGTGTCCTTGTTCACTTAATAATTTGGCGATAGTAAATCCTACTCTCCCAGCGCCACAGATAATTATATTCATTTTAGTTAAATTCTTTTATTCCTAAGCCCTTAAGCTTTCTATGAAGAGCACTTCTCTCCATACCAACGAAGTTTGCAGTTTTTGATATATTTCCATTAAATTTCTTTAATTGAATAGTTAAATACTCCTTTTCAAAATTTTCTCTAGCTTCTTTTAATGGTATAGAAAGGCTATTTTCTGCGATTTTTTCATCAAAATTATTATTTTTTAACGATTCTTTCACTATATTAGAAATTTTATCTTTTGTATCTGGTTGTAAAATTGCAATTCTTTCAATTAAATTCCTTAATTCTCGAACATTACCTTGCCAGTTATGATTAAGAATATAACTGTCATTCTCATCTATATCTAATTCTTTTATATTATAACTCTGTGAAATTTTTTTTGAAAAATATTTAATTAGTAAAGGAATATCTGAGACTCTTTCATTTAAAGATTTAATATTAATCTCGAATACATTTAATCTATGATAAAGATCTTCTCTAAAATTTCCTATTTTAATTTCTTCTTTTAGATCTTTACTGGAAGAACAAATTAATCGAACATCAACATTCACATCATTATTTCCATTTAATCTTTTGAATTTTTGATCAGTTAAAACTCTCAAAATTTTAGACTGTATATCTAGAGGTATTTCAGAAACCTGATCTATTAGTAAAGTTCCTTTGTTTGCTTTTTCTAAAGCACCATAAGAAATTGCACCATTATTTTTTTCTTCACCAAATAATTCTAATTCATATTTATTTGAGTCTAGTAAAGCTCCATTTAAAATAACAAATGGTTTATTATTTCTTTTAGAATTTTTATGAATTTTTCTTGCTACTAGTTCTTTTCCCGAACCTGAAGGACCATTTAATAATATTCTACTTTCAGTTAAAGAAATCTTATCAATTTGATCTCTTATTGTTTGTATATTTTTACTTTCACCAATTAGATCGTAAGATGAAAATAATTTATTTTCAAATTCTTTATTTTGATTTTTCAAATTTAAATTTTCAACAGCTCTACTTATAAAATTTAACAATCTATTTTGATCAAATGGCTTTTCAACAAATTCAAATGCGCCTTTTTTTAATGAATTAACAGCCATCTCAATATTAGCATGACCAGTAATTACAATTACTGGAATATCTTTATTTATTGATTTAATATGAGATAATAATTCTATACCATCATTATCACCCTTATCTAATTTAACATCTAGGATTGCCACATCTGGCATTTTTTTATCTATTTCACTCAGTGCTTGATTGTAATTAGCTGCTACTCTTGTTTTATATCCAGCATCTAAAATTAATTCATTGAGGATATTTCTAATATCCGCATTATCATCTACTATTAGAATTTCTATTGCCATCTATTTTAAAATTAATTTCTATTTTTGCACCATCAGAGATAGAGTTAAATTCAAGTTCACCCTTATGATCATTAATTATTTTGTTTACTATTGCTAAGCCTAATCCTGTACCATTTTTTTTTGTAGTGTAATATGGGTTTAATATTTCTTTTATATTATTAATTTCATTAAAACCTACACCATTATCTATAAATACTATTTTAATATGGTCATTTAAATCTAAAATTTCAATTAAAATTTTCTTTTTAAAATCAGTGTTTTTTTCGGATTTTTGCTCAATACTTTCAATTGAATTCTTAATTAAATTAAAAAAAACTCGAGCAATTTGTTCTTTGTCACAATTAAATATTATATTTTCACTTTCTTTGATTAATTTAATTTCTATTGATTTGTTAACTTCCTTTAATAAATTTATGTTATCATTTAAAATCTTAATCAAATCATTATCTTTTAAAGTCGGTTTGGGCATCCTAGCAAAGTCAGAAAATTCGTTAACTAAATTTTCAATTTGCTTTATCTGAGTATTTATAATTTTTAAATTTTCTTTAAAAGAGCCTTGATCTGCTTTTGTAATTTGATTTATATATTTTTCTTTAATTCTATCTATCGTCAATTGAATTGGAGTAAGAGGGTTTTTAATTTCATGAGCAAGTTTTCTTGCCAAACTTCCCCAAGCTTCATATCTTTCATTAATAATCAATTTTTGTTGTTGATTTTTAAGTCTACTGATCATTGAGTTAAAATTTTTATTTAAAATTTCCATATCTTTATCAGTTTTTATTTCAGGAACTTTTGTGTTCAGATTTCCTTGACCAATTTCTGTTGATGCGAAAATCAAATTATTAATAGATCTAAAAAATCTTGAAGAAAATCTAATAGCAATAGAAATTGATATAAACAATAATAAGGAAACAATTATAATATATATAATTATAAATGAAATCTTTATACCTGTACTTTTTTCTTCTACGGTATAATAAAAGTTAATGGCTTCTTGAGACTCTGTTAAATAATTAGAAATATTTTCATCTAAAAATTTTACTACATATAAAAATCTCCCTTCTGAAGATTCTAATTTCATAATAGCAGCAGAAATATTTGCTTGTGTATTTATAATCTTTAAAGGTCTGTCATCATCTAATACTAAATTTAATGCCCTATCAACTGGTGGAATATATTTATTTTTTCTCTCTGTTGAATATAATAAATTTTTATTTTTATCGATTATATGTATTTCATCAACATCTCTAATAATTTTTTGAGTTCTTAAAAATCTCAAATATTCTTTAGTATTTTCATTCAAGAAATTAGCACTTTTATTTGTATCAAATGCTATTAAGACTATATCAGCCTCAATTTTGTTTCTCATTTCATCAACATAATTTTTTGCTAATTCATATGAATTATTTACAACGGTTGTGACTTTCTTGTCAAAATACTTTTCAAGTGCAAATGAAAAAAGAAACAAAGAAAATATTGATATCAAAATCGATGGAATAAGAGTAAATAGTGAAAAATAAGTAATATATCTTTTGTTAGATTTAAGACCATCTTTATCAATATTGTTTTTAATTGATTTTTGTATTTCAGCAAAAATAAATAGAAATAATAAAAATAGTAAAAAAATATTTAAAATTAATAAATATTGTAAATTATTTTGATTTAATTCGATAAAACTTCGATCTATAAATGTTAAAAATGTTAAAAATCCAATAAATAGTGTGATACTAGATAGAGCAATAATGAATATATTTTTTTTCAAAAAATCTATCATATTTTAGAATTATAGCATTTAAGCAAATGAACAACTATTTTGTAATACTGGCTGCTGGAAAAAGTAAGAGATTTCATAATAAAATAGCTAAACAATTCTATCATTATAAGAATAAAGAAATTATTGATCACTCCATTAAAAAATCACTAAATTCTAAGCTTTTTAAAAAGATAATAATTGTAACAAATAATTTGAGTCACCTTAAGAAAAAAAAACTCCCTAAAATTATAAAAATAATTAAAGGTGGAAAAGAAAGATCTGACTCTTCTTTGATTGCTTTAAAATATCTAAAAAAGTTTAAACCTACCAATGTGCTCATTCATGATGCAGCAAGACCAAATTTTTCAGTAAAATTACTAAAAAATTTAATTAATAAATTAAAGAAAAATATAGCTGTCATACCCTACATATATTCGAACGACTCGATAAAATATAAATCACAAAATCAACTATTTAATTTGAACAGGGATAAGGCATTATTAACTCAAACACCCCAGGCCTTTAAATTTAAAGATTTATACACTCTTTCATCTAAACAAACTAGTAAGGTTAATGATGAAGCAACGTTATTTATAGAAAATGATTATAAGATTGCCTTTATTAAAGGTGAATTAAAAAATAACAAAATTACCTACCCTGATGATATTAGAATAAGCAAAGTATCTTTTGGTATAGGTTTTGATATTCATAGATTAGTAAAAAATAAAAAACTTTATCTTGGGGGAACAAAAATACCTTTCCATTCTGGTTTACAAGGTCATTCAGATGGTGATGTTATATTACATGCAATAATTGATGCAATCTTAGGTGCTATTCAAAAAAAAGATATTGGTACTTATTTTCCAAGTAATAAAAATAAATTTAAAAATATAAGATCTCCAAAAATGCTTAAACCAATTATAGAAAATTTATATGAAAATAACTTTTCAATTAATAACTTAGATATTAATTTAATTTGTCAAAAACCTAAAGTTTCAACGTATAGAAATAGAATAATTAATTCATTATCAAATCTTATGAATTTAGACAAAAATAAGATTAATTTAAAAGGTAAAACTGTAGAAAAGCTAGGTTTAATAGGTAAAGAAAAAGCTATTGCTTGTGAAGTTTTAATTTCAATAAAAAAATATGATTAAAACATTTAACTCCTTATTTGTAACAATGTTTGGAATAGGAAAAATAAAAATGATACCAGGAACTTTTGGGTCTTTGGCCACAATAATTATACTCTTTGTTCTATTTCATACTTTAAATATTTCATCTAACTTAATTCTTTTTGGATTAATTATTATTTTTATTTATTCTTTTTCTGCTGTAGCTAGCCATACTGAGAATAGTGAAAACAAAGATCCAAAAGAAATTGTAATTGATGAATTTATTGGTCAATCAATTCCAATTTATTTATATGAAATTTCCCACGGTACAGAAAAATCTCCAAATGAAGCTATAATTTTTTATGCTATTTGTTTTGCATTATTTAGATTTTTTGATATTAAAAAACCCTTTCCTGTAAGTTTTTTTGATAGAAATTTTAAAAATAGTTTTGGAGTAATTATGGATGACGTTTGTGCTGGTTTATACGTTGTTTTATCATTAATTTGTTTTATGGTTTTAAGTAGCTATTTTATTTAATGAAAACTTTAGTAAAAAAATTAACTAAAAAAAAACTTAAAATATCTTTTGCTGAGTCTTGCACTGGAGGTATGCTAGCTAATGCCATTACTTCTATAAGTGGTGCATCTAAAGTATTTAATTTAGGTCTTATTACTTATTCCAATCAATCAAAAATCAAAGTTTTAAAAGTGAACAAAAATATTATTAAAAGATTTGGTGCTGTTAGCCATGAATGTTGCAAAGCAATGGTAGTTAATCTATCAAAAATATCAAAAGCAAATATCAATGTTTCAATAACTGGTATTGCAGGACCAAATGGAGGAAGTAAAAAAAAACCTGTTGGGTTAGTCTATATTGGTGTAAAAAAAGGCAATAAGATAATTGTTAGTAAAAATATTTTTAATTCTAAAAATAGAATATCTATTCAAAAATCAACAGTGAAAAAAGCTATTAGAATTGTTGATAGCCTTATTTGAATTAAGTTAAATTTTTTCAGCTCTTTCTTGAAAAGCATCTGCTATTTTATTGAGCCCGATTTTAAAAGATTTTGTCATAATCATATCTAAAAATTTATTTTTTATTTCAAAATCAACATCAAAATGAACCTCAGTGAAATTCTCTTTTTGTATAAATTTCCAATTATTTTCTAAGTGTTTAAGAGGGCCGCCTATATTAGTCACATGAATTAAATCACCTTTTTTTTTATATCTCACATCACTTTTATAGGTATCGACAAATGGTTTTTTGCCGATAGTTAGATCAGCAACAATTGCTATTTCATCTTCCTTATCGTTTCTTTCATAAACTTTTGAGTCTATACAAAAAGGAATGAATTCTGGATATTTATCAATATCTAAAACAAAATTTATTAATTTTTGTTTTTCACGTGCTATCTGACGTGTAACAGAAGCTTTTGGCATTAATGAATATTAATTCTATTTTGTTGTAATTTAGCAAAATCCTCATCTGCATGATAAGATGATCTTGTTAAAGGTGAAGATGAAACTAATAAAAATCCTTTTGATTTTGCAATATTTCCAAGTTCATTAAATTCTTGGGGAGTGTAATATCTGTCTAAAGGAAAATGTTTCACTGAAGGTTGTAAGTACTGGCCAATAGTTAAAAAATCAACATCTGCTGCTTTAAGATCATCCATTACTTGCAATATTTCATCTTTATTTTCTCCTAAACCAACCATGATTCCAGATTTAGTAAAAACTTTTTTATTTATTTTTTTTGCATTTTTTAAAAGTTCTAAAGACGCAAAATATCTCGATCCAGGTCTTACTTTTAAATATAAGCTTGGAACGGTTTCAATATTATGATTAAAAACATCCGGGTTGGCTTCTAAAACTTTTTTATAGGCGTCGCCTTTTCTTAAAAAATCAGGTGTTAAAACTTCTATTGTTGTATTAGGATTGCTTTTTCTAGTTTGATTTATTACTTCAAAAAAATGATTTGATCCACCATCCTCTAGATCATCTCTATCTACAGAGGTAATTACTACATGCTTTAAATTAAGTTTTTTAACTGCTTGGGAAATTTTAATTGGTTCAAGTTCATCTAGTTTTCCAGGTTTGCCAGTTTTAACATCACAAAAAGCACACGCTCTTGTACAAGTATCTCCCATAATCATAAATGTTGCATGTCTTTTACTCCAACATTCTGTGATATTTGGGCAGTTTGCTTCCTGACAAACTGTAACTAAATTATTCTTATTAACTATAGTCTTTGTTAAAAAAAATTCTTTGCTATTAGTAAGCTTTGATCTAATCCATGTAGGCTTTTTTTTAATAGGATTAATTGGGTTCTTTACTTTTTCTGGGTGTCTAGGTCTAATTTTATTGTCCATTGTTCTTTAATATATAAATTGTCTCATTTTTTTTGCCGAATAAAAATCTTTCTCTAATTAATGTTTCAACATAATCAAGATCCAGATTGTCACTTAGTAATGAATTTTTCAAATCCAAGTCCCTAGTTTGGTTAATTAACAATAATTCTTCTTTTTGGAGATTGTTTAATATTTGATTTTTCTCAAAATAAGAAATAAGGCCTCTTTGACCTGATAAAAGATTAAAAAAGAAGTATAAAATTAAAAAGGTTGAAACTAGTAAGAAATAGTTTTTTTTTAATTTTTTTAGCATTAATGAATTTTATTCATTCTGGCTTTTTTTCCAAGTCCTTCTTCTATACGTAATAATTGATTATATTTAGCAACTCTCTCAGATCTGGCTAAAGATCCTGTTTTAATTTGATCTGAATTAGTCCCTACAGCTAAATCAGCAATAAATGTATCCTCGCTATCTCCAGATCTGTGAGAAATTATGGTTTTGAATCCTATAATTTGAGCAAATTTTATAACTTCAAGTGTTTCTGACACCGTCCCTATTTGATTAAGTTTGATTAATATTGCATTAGAAGAAATATTTAAAAAACCTTTTTTAAGTCTTTCTAAGTTAGTAACATATAAATCATCACCAACAATTTGAACTTTAGATGTGTTTTTCATTAATTTATTCCAAGAAATCCAATCATTTTCAGCAAAAGGGTCTTCAATTGATTTTATTTTATATTTTGTAATTATTTTATTGAACTCTTTTATTGATTTTTCAACAGAAACAAAGCTTTTTGAATGAATAGAATATTTACCTTTTTTATATAATTCATTGGCAGCAACATCTAAACAAATTGATACATCTCTACCATTTACAAAACCTGATTTTTTAATAGCTGAAACAATTAAATCAAGTGCTTGATTATTGCTACTAATCATTGGTGCAAATCCACCTTCATCACCTACTGATGTTGACAGTCCTCTATTTTTGATAATTTTACTCAGATTTTTAATTACAACATAACAAATCCTCATTGCATCTGAAAAATTTTTAGCTCGGTCAGGTCTGATCATAAACTCTTGTATACGCAAACCATTATTTGCATGCGCACCACCATTAATTATATTCATTAATGGATATGGTAATTTAAAATTATTTTTAACTAAAAAAGTTTTGAATAAAGGTAATTTTTTTACTCTAGCAGAAAGTTTTTTTACTGCCATTGATACAGCCAAAATTGAATTAGCTCCTAGTCTAGTTTTTTGTCTAGTTCCATCTAAATTAATTAAAAGAGTATCTATTCTCTCTTGTTCATGAACATTTTGACCTTTTAATTTTTTTGAGATTTTTGTATTAATTAAATTAACAGCGTTAAGAACGCTTTTTCCTAAATATCTTTTATTATTTTTATCTCTTTTTTCAAATGCTTCGTATGTTCCTGTTGATGCACCCGATGGACAAATTGCTAGGGCACTATTATTTTTTGTAAAAACTTCAGCTTCAATAGTTGGATTTCCTCTGCTGTCAAAAACCTGACGTGCCTTTACTTTTATAATCTTACTCACTAATTTTTAATTAAGTTATCTATATCTGTAAGTTGTTTTAATAAATTTTCTAATTTGTCTAAAGGTATCATGTTGGGTCCATCCGATGGGGCATTATCTGGGTCTTGATGAGTTTCTATAAAAACTCCTGCAACCCCAACCGCAACTGCAGCTCTTGCTAAATGTTCAACGAATTCTCTTTGACCACCACTTTTTTCTCCTAGTCCACCTGGTTGCTGAACAGAATGAGTAGCATCAAAAATAACCGGGTAACCATTCTTTGCCATAATTGGTAGTGATCTCATATCTGATACAAGTGTATTATAACCAAAACTTGCACCTCTTTCGGTTACTAAAATATTTTTATTTCCAGAATCTGAAATCTTTTTTGTTACGTTTACCATATCCCAAGGAGCTAAAAATTGACCTTTCTTAACATTAATAATTTTATTTGTTTTTGCTGCAGCAATTAATAGATCAGTTTGTCTACATAGAAATGCTGGTATTTGAATTACATCAACATGTCCACTTACTATAGAGCATTGTTCAATATTGTGGATATCTGTTAGTATTGATATATTAAGTTCTTTTCTTATTTTATCGAACACTGGCAGTGAAGCTTCTAACCCTGCCCCTCTTTTTCCCTTTAGACTGGTTCTATTTGCCTTATCAAAAGAAGTTTTATAAACAAAACCAAGATTAAATTTTTTAGTAATTTCTTGAATTTTTCCAGCCATATCCATAGCGTGTTGTTCGGACTCGAGCTGACAAGGACCAGCTATGATACAAATTTTGTTATCATTTGAAATTTCAATTTTACCGCAATTAACTTTTATGCTACTCATTTATGATTTTTTGATGCCTTGATAAAAGATGAGAATAAAGGATGTGGGGCCAAAGGTCTAGATTTAAATTCTGGATGAAATTGAACTCCGATAAACCATGGGTGATTTTTTAACTCAATTATTTCAGGTAAATTACCATCTGGAGATAAACCTGAAAAATGCATACCATTTTTTTCAAATTTTTCTTTAAAAGCAATATTCACTTCATATCTGTGACGATGTCTCTCTTTAATCAAATTTTTTCCATAAATTTTTTGAATCATTGAATTTTTTAATAGTTTTGCATCATAAGAACCAAGTCTCATTGTGCCACCTAAGTTTTTATCTGTACCTTTAATTTTTTTACCATCTTTGTTCCACTCATTCATCAAGCCTATAATGGCTAAACCTTTTTTATCAAATTCACTTGAGGTAGCTTTTTTTAAATTTAATTTATTTCTAGCAAATTCAATTATTGCCATTTGCATACCATAACAAATTCCAAGAAATGGTATCTTATTTATTCTTGCAAATTTGATAGCTGCTATTTTTCCATCAGTTCCTCTTTTACCGAACCCACCAGGTATTAAAATTCCTGAGATATTTTTGAGTTTAGATTTAATTTCTGAAACTTTTAATTTTTCAGAATCTATTCTTACAAGGTTTATCTTTACATTATTGTCTATTCCACCATGAGTAAGTGCTTCATCTAAAGATTTATAAGCATCTTTCAAATCAACATATTTACCAATTATTGCAATATTAACATGTTTTTTTGTATGTAAAATAATTTTAGTAATTTTTTTCCATGGAGTTAAGTTTACTGGTTTTTTTGATCTTAGTTTGAAATAGTTTAAGACTTGTAAGTCTAGTTTTTCTTTATAGAAACTTATTGGAGCTTCATAAATAGTTCTTACATCAACTGTTTCAATTACATTCTTTATATTTACATTACAAAATAATGAAATCTTTTTTCTGTGTTCTAAAGGTATTGGTCTTTCTGATCTACAAATAATAATATCAGGTTGGATACCAATACTTCTAAGTTCTTTTACAGAATGTTGTGTTGGTTTAGTTTTAATTTCATCTGATGCTTTTAAGTACGGAACTAAAGTAAGGTGAACGAATAGTGCATTTTGTTTACCAATATCATTTGCAAATTGTCTTATTGCTTCAACAAAAGGTAAACTCTCAATATCTCCAACTATGCCTCCTATTTCGCAAATAACAAAATCTTCTTTGGAGGAGTCTTTTTTTATAAATTCTTTTATACGATTTGTAATATGAGGTATTACTTGAACAGTTTTTCCTAAGTATTCACCTTTACGTTCTTTTTTCAAAACATCGTTATAAATTTTTCCAGTAGTAATATTATCTGATTTCTTTGCAGATACTCCTGAAAATCTTTCATAGTGACCAAGGTCTAAATCTGTTTCTGCTCCATCATCAGTAACAAATACTTCACCATGTTGAAATGGACTCATTGTACCTGGATCAACATTCAAGTAAGGATCTAACTTTCTTAATCTTACTTTGTAACCTCTTGATTGTAGAAGATAAGCTAGGGATGCTGAAGAGAGTCCTTTTCCTAATGATGAAACCACGCCGCCCGTGACAAAAATAAATCGCGCCATGGAATTATCTTATAGCGAATAAAAAAGTAATTGAAAAGTATTAATTGTTATTTTCTGGTATTGACGGTGTATCTTCAGTTTTTTCCTCTATTGTATCTAAAACCGAAGAAGTTGGAGCTAAGTCTCCTCTTGATACAATGGTTAATCCTAAGCTGCAGATAATAAATAAAGTTGCAACCACAGCAGTAGCTTTTGTCATAAAATTGCCTGCTGATCTAGAAAACATGAAACTTTCCTGAGAAACACCTATGCCTAATGCTCCCCCCTCTGATTTTTGCATTAAAACTAATAAGACTAATACAAATGCTAAAATTATATTTAGTACTAATAAAATATTTTCCATGGGGGTTAACTATATCTTTTTTTAATTATATCAATAAATTTTTTAGGGTCTTGAGATGCCCCACCTATTAAATAGCCGTCTATATTATTTATTAATTTTAAATTGTTGATATTTTTAGGATTAACTGATCCACCATATAATACTTTATTTTTTCTCATTTTTTTTTTTATAAAATTTACTGTTTCATAAAGATCATCAGATTTTGGAATGAGGCCTGTTCCTATTGACCAAACTGGTTCATAAGCGATAATTATATTTTTTTTTGAATTAATTTTATTTAAACCCAATTTAAGTTGTTTATCTAAAATTTTTTTTGTAATTTTTTTTCTTTTTTCTTTCAAAGTTTCACCAATACAAAAAATTATTTTAAGTCCAGATTTTAATGCACTTTTAATTTTTAAATTGATTAATTGATTGCTTTCACCTGATTGCCGATTTTCAGAGTGACCAATGATAACATATTTGGCACCAATATTTTTTAACATTTTAGAATTTATTGAACCCGTAAAAGCTCCATAAGATTCTTGTTCATGACAATTTTGTGCACCAATTTCTATATTAGTTTTTTTCAATTTTTTTGACATTGGACCTATCAATGTACTTGGTGGACAATATATTATTTTAATAGATCTATTTTTTTTGAAGGCTTTAAAAAATTTGACCACCTTATCTATTGTATTTAAGGAATTTAGACCACCAAACATTTTCCAATTAGCAATAAAATACATATATTTATTTGTCATCTGGTATATTTTAATCTATAGGTTTGCTTTTTATAGATCAATAAATTTATAGTAATGATAAGTAGTTTTAGAAATTTTGCCAAAACTAAATTTGCAGGGCTTTTAGTTTTTATAATGATTATCCCATTTGTTTTTTGGGGTATGGGAAGTATGTTTAGTAGTGGAAACTCAAATAACATTGCCAAAATAAACCAAACCAATATATCTACTAAAGATTTTATTGAGCATGTAAATAAATCTAATATACCTCAGCAAACATTGAGAGACAATTTAGATAAAAATATTGTTGAAGAGTTACTATCAACTTTAATTTCAACTACATTATTAGATTTAGAAGTAAAAAACTTTGATATTCTGATTTCTGAGGAAACATTATCAAAAAAAATTAAATTCAATAAAAATTTTCATAATGAAAATGGAAATTTTGAAAGAATGAAATACGAAAAATTTTTGCTTGAAAATAACCAATCAGCACCTGCTTTCGAGCTAAGATTAAGGGGACGAGAGCTTCAAAAAAATTTATTTGATTATATTGGTGCTGGTACTACATCACCTAATTTTTTAACAAAAAAACTTTTTAAAGAAGAAAATAATAAACTAGAATTAGAATTTGTTAATTTAAATAGTTTTTATCGGAAAAAAGATAGTTTTAACGATTTAGAAATTAGTGAGTTTATTGAGGATAATAAAGACCAACTTAAAGTCGATTATATTGATTTTGATTACGGGATAATAAACCCGATGAGACTAATTGGAGTTGATGATTTTAATCAAGCATTTTTTGATAAAATAGATGAAATAGAGATTAAAATTTCAAATAATTTAGACCTTAAAGAAATTTTAACAAACTATGGAATTACAACGACAAATGTTTCAAATTTTAGATTTTCACCATCAAGTAAAAAAATTGAAAAAAAAATATTTGAATTAAGAAATATTGAATTTGATATTATCGAATATGAAAATAATTATATCGTATATAAGATAAACAAAACTGAAACAAAAACACCTGATTTAAATGACGAAGAGCTCAAAAAAGAAGTTTTAGAGCTAGTATTTCAGAAAAATAAGTTTGATTATAATAGTGAGTTACTCAAAAAGATTAATGAAAAACAATTCAATAATAATGATTTTCAAGAATTAGGTAAAGACAAGATTCAATCTCTTCTATTAAATTCTGTAAAAGATAATAAAAAGTTTGAAATTAATTCTGTTGAATTATTATATTCACTACCTATTAACTCATTTACACTAATTAGTGATGAAAAAAATAATATTTATTTAGCTAGAATTAAAGATATTCAAATACAAAATGCTAATATTGATGATAAGAAATTTGACGAATATTCTTTAAAACAAAATACAAATACTAAAAATAGTATTCTTAAAACATATGATTTACTTTTAAATAGTAAATATGATGTAGTAATGAATGAAAAAGCAATAGAACGTGTTAAAAATTTTCTTAAATGATAATAAATCGAAGCTTCAAAGAATTTAAGCTTCAACATAGAAGCAAAAAAAATCAAATTATATATAGTTCAAAAAAAGTTCAGAGCGATAAAGAAGTATTAAATCTAATAGATAATTTTTTGATAGAAAAAAATAGTTTTATATTTGAGTCTGTCGAAAAAGGTAAAATTAAAGGCAGATATACTATATTTGGGAAAAATCCTGATAAAATTTGGGAGTTTAATAATAACAATTCGTTTCTTATAAAAAATAATAAAAAAGTTAAATTAAAAGAAAAACCTCAAATATTGATTGAAAATATAATAGAGGATTTTAAATTTAAAATACCTTCTAGTTTACCTTCAATTGCCTCACTTATATCAGGATATTTTTCTTATGATACTATTAGGTATATAGAAAATATTCCAAATAAATGTAAGGATGATTTGAAGGTACCAGATGTAAGACTTCTTAGACCAAGAATTCTTGTAATACATGACAATCTAAAAAAAAAAATTTTCTATATAGTAAACATCTTCAAAGATGAAAAAATATCTAATTATCCTAAAAAATACTTAGGAATAAAATCTGAGCTTTCAAAGCTTTTCACTCAATCGTTAAAAGCAAAAGACAAGACAACTAATGAAAAAAAATTAGCTAAAATTAATGTAAAGTCAAATACATCAAAGAATAAATTCCTAAGTATGGTTAATAAAGCTAAGAAATACATTAAAATTGGTGATATTTTTCAGGTAGTTTTAAGTCAAAGATTTGAAACAAAACTTACAAAGAAACCATTAGATATTTATAAAAAACTTCGAATAACTAATCCTTCACCTTTTATGTTTTTTTTTAATTTTAAAGACTTTCAAATAATAGGTGCCAGTCCTGAAATCTTGGTCAGATTGAGAGATAATAAAATTACAGTAAGACCTATTGCAGGTACTAGGCCTAGAGGAAAAACTATGACTCAAGATAAGTTTTATGAAAAAGATCTTCTTAAAGATAAAAAAGAACTTTCAGAACATTTAATGTTACTTGATTTAGGGAGAAATGATGCTGGAAAGGTATCAAAAGTAAATACAGTTAAAGTTACTGAGAGTTTTGTTATTGAGAAATATTCACATGTTATGCATATAGTTTCTAATGTAATTGGAGATTATAATAAAAAATTTTCTAAATTTAAATCATTGCTTGCTGGTTTTCCTGCTGGAACTGTTTCTGGGGCTCCAAAAATAAGAGCAATGGAAATTATTGATGAATTAGAAAAATCAAGAAGAAAAGTCTATGCTGGTGGAATTGGATATTTTTCTGCAAATGGAGAATTTGATACTTGTATAGCTTTAAGAACAGCAGTAGCAAAAAAAGATAAATTTTATGTTCAAGCTGGAGCTGGTATAGTAGCAGATAGTGTTCCCAAAAAAGAATATGAAGAAACTGTAAATAAAGCTGAAGCTTTAATTAATGCATTAAGATAATGAAAGTTTTATTAATAGATAATTACGATAGTTTTACCTTTAATCTATTTCACTATTTATCATCTTTAAATGTCAATGTTGAAGTTGTTAGAAATGATAAAATTACCTCTAAAGAAATAATCAAAAAAAGATATAATAAAATTGTAATTTCACCAGGTCCTGGAAACCCCAATCAGTCTGGAAATTGTCTAAAAATAGTAAGATCTCTTTATAAAAAAATACCTATTCTTGGAGTTTGCTTAGGTCATCAAATAATTGGACAAGTATTTGGTTCTAAAATCATTCAGACTCGAAAACTTATGCACGGGAAAACTAGTATTATTTTTTCAAAAAAAACTGGAATATTAAAAAATCTTCCAAAAACCTTTGAAGCAACAAGATACCATAGTTTAATAATTGATAAAAAAACTCTTTCCAAAGACCTTGAAATTACTGCAGAAACAAAAGATGGATTAATAATGGGTGTAAATCACAAAATATACAATGTTCATGGAGTGCAATTTCATCCTGAAAGTATTAAAACTAAGATTGGAATTAAAATTTTAAAAAATTTTATAAAACTAAAAAAATGATGAAGGATTTCGTTGATAAAATAAGGGCTAAACAAGATTTATCATTTGATGAAAGTAAGGCCGCTTTCGAAATATTGATGGAAGGTAAGGCAAATGATCAAGAAATATTTGATTTTTTAACGTTACTATCTGAAAAAGGTGAGACCTCTAATGAAATTGCTGGGGGTGTATATATTTTAAGAGAAAAATCTAAGAGAGTTAATGTGAACAATTGTATTGATACTTGTGGAACTGGTGGAGACGGTATGAATACACTTAATATATCAACTGCTTCAGCATTATTATTAGCAAGTATGGGTGTGAAAGTTGCAAAACATGGAAACAAAGCCGTATCTTCAAAATGTGGATCTGGAGATGTTTTAGAAGCATTAAATATTAAAATCGATTTAGAGCCAAATGATATTCAAGATCAAATAAATAAGAATAATTTTGGTTTTATGTTTGCGCCTAACTATCATAGTGCTATGAGATTTGTTGGACCAACTAGAAAAAAGATTGGTAAAAGAACTATATTTAATATGATTGGACCGCTAAGTAGCCCTGCCCTAGTTAAAAAACAAGTTGTCGGTGTTTTTGATAAAAAATTGTTAAAGATTTTTGCAAATGCTTTGAATAATTTGGAAATAGAATTTGCATGGATTGTTAACAGTAAGGATGGTTTAGATGAAATATCTCCCTATGCTCAAACTAATATCACGCAGTTAAAAGATAAAAAAATTTCAGAAATTATAATAGATCCAAAAAAATTAAACGTTAATGCAGACAAATTTGAAAATCTCATTGGTGATGATGCAAAGTTTAATGCTGAAAAAATGTTAAATATATTTAAAGGTGAAGATAATGATTTTTCTAAGGCAGTTTGCTTAAATGCTAGTGCTGGATTGATTGTCAATGAAACACATCAAGACTTTGCAGATGCTTATAATCATGCTAGAGAGCATATTTTGTCTGGAAAAACTATTAAACATTTAGATAAAATTCAAAATGTCTGAAAATATTCTTGAAAAAATAATCGAAAAAAAGATTATAAAAATTAATAATCTTAAAAAAACTTTAACATTAGAGTCTTTAAAAGATATAATTGACAAAAATGATACATTTTTAGATTTTAAAGAAAAAATTGAAAATAACTTAAAAGCTCAAAAGTTTTCAATTATTGCAGAAATAAAAAAAGCAAGTCCCTCTGCCGGGGTAATCCTGGATAATTATGACCCTGTGCAAATAGCGAATATATATGACCAAAATAAAGCTACTTGTTTATCAGTACTCACCGAAGAGGATTTTTTTTTAGGAAACTCTTTACATATAAGTAAAATAAAAGAAAAAATAAACTTACCTATTCTTTGTAAAGATTTCTTTATTGATAAGTATCAAGTACCACTTGCTAAAAGCTATGGAGCAGACGCAATACTTATAATTATGGCTGGAGTATCGGATAATCTAGCATCAGAAATATATGATGAAGCTTTAAAACATAATATGTCAATAATTGTAGAGGTACACACTGTAGAGGAAGCTAAAAGAGCTATACGTTTTAATGAAGCTTTGATTGGTATAAATAATAGAAACCTAAAAACTTTAAAAACAGATATAAATACAACTTACGATATTCATGATGTTTTAATAAATCATAAGGGGCCCTTGATTTCTGAGAGTGGTATTAAAACAAAAGATGAACTCTTAGAATTATCCAAAAAAACTTCTATTAAAACTTTTTTAATTGGTGAATCACTTTTAAAAAATTTAGAAAATAATTCGATTTTTTCAGTTCTTTAATCAAAAAAACCTTTATTTTAGCCATTATTTTACTATTGTTTATTTATGAGAACTTTTGTAGAACAGATTTTGTACGATATTTGTTCTTATGCTTACTAAAAAACAAAAAAACCTGCTGTTATTTATCAACAAGAAGTTGAGAAGCTCCGGTGTATCTCCCTCATATGAAGAGATGAAAGAGTCATTAAATTTAAAGTCTAAATCAGGAATTCATAGATTAATTAGTGCATTAGAAGAAAGAGGATTTATTAAAAGACTTGCTCATAAAGCAAGAGCTCTAGAAGTTATCAAATTGCCAGAAACCGCATCAGCTAATGATATTTATAACAGTTTTTCTCCTAGCGTTATAAAGGGTGGTTTAGATGAAGAAAAACCGTTATCTGACGATGTTGAAGTGCCAGTTTTAGGTAAGATAGCAGCAGGGACACCTGTTGAAGCTATACAAAATGAGGTTTCAAGAATTCCTTTGCCAAGCAATTTAGAAAAGAACGGGGACTATTTTGGTCTAAAAGTTCAAGGTGACTCAATGATAGAAGCAGGAATTAACGAAGGTGATACAGTTATTATTAAAAGAACCGATACTGCAGATAACGGAAAAATTGTAGTAGCCTTAATAGATGAACATGAAGCTATGCTTAAAAGAATTAGAAAAAAAGGTAAGGTAGTTGCACTAGAAAGTGCCAATAAAAACTACGAAACTAAAATCTTTGGTCCAGATAGAGTTAAAGTTCAAGGCGTTTTAGTATCTTTATATAGAAACTTCTAGTAAAATAGTCTAAACAATTTCAATGAAAAAAGTAGCAACTAGATTTGCTCCATCACCTACTGGTCCACTGCATATTGGTGGAATAAGAACTGCTCTATTTAATTGGTTATATTCTAAAAACCAAAATGGTGATTTTTATTTAAGAATTGAAGATACCGACAAGGAAAGATCAAAAGATGAATACAAAAAACAAATTATTCAATCTCTAAAATGGATAGGTATTACTCATGACGGAGAAGAATATATTCAATCAAAAAAAATAGACGATCATATTAAGATTGCTAATGAATTATTAAAAAATGGTCATGCGTACAAATGCTATTGTTCAAGTGAAGAAATAGAAGAGCAAAAAAAAAGAGCGAGACAAAAAAAAATTCCTTATATCTATGATAGAAAATGGAGGGAAAAAAAAGAAGCTGATGCACCTAAAAATATTAAACCAGTAATTCGATTTAAAAGTAAAATTGATGGAACTTCTATATTAAAAGATTTAGTTCAAGGTGATGTTGAAATTGATAATAATACCATTGAAGATTTTGTCATTTTAAGAAATGATGGAACACCAACATATAATTTATCAGCATCAGTCGATGATCATCAAATGAATATGACACACATTATTAGAGGTGATGATCATAAAATTAATACTTTTAAACAAATACAAATTTATCAGGCAATGAAATGGGAACTACCTTATTTTGCTCATATACCTTTAATCCACACAATTGAAGGCAAGAAATTATCAAAGAGAGATAAGGAATCTACATTAGATGATTACTCTCAAATTGGTATTATGCCAGATGCACTAAGGAATTACCTTCTTAGATTAGGTTGGTCTTATAAAGATAAAGAAATATTTACATTAGATGAAAGTATTAAGCATTTTAATCTTGAAGGAATTGGTAAATCTCCTTCAAAACTAGATATGAGTCGAATTTTATCAATGAATGAGAACTATATTAAGAATATTGATGAGAATAATTTATTCAATCAATTAACTGAATATTGCAAATTATATAAAAGTGAAATTAAATCAGATAAGAAAGATAGTATTAAAAAATCCCTAACCTTCCTAAAAAATAAAGCTAAAACCTTGGAAGATATATTTAATAATTTTCAATATATAATAGTAGATGAGGTTAATTTTAATCAAGATGACATCAAGTTAATTGATGATAAGGCCAAAAAAGTCATATCAGATTTCAGTACTAAACTAAGTGAAGTTGATAAACTAAGCAGAGAAACATTAGAGCCAATAGTAAACGAATTAATTAAATCAAACGATACTAATTTCAAAGGGGTTGGGCAGCCTTTAAGAATAGCTTTAACAGGTTCAAAATTTGGACCTGGAATATATGACATAATTATTTCTCTTGGAAAAGAAGAAGTATCAAAAAGATTAACTAATAAGAAACTTAGTTAATACTGATGAGGCTTCATCAGAAGATGAGGTTTTTGATCTGATTTTAGTTAAAGTTTCATCACAATCATTAATTTGCTTTTTCATTAATTCTGGATTTTTTAAAAAATAAACAACAGAATTGTAAATCTCTTTAGCATTACACTCTTTTTGTATTAATTCTGGAATTATTTCTTTGTTATTAATTATATTAATGATGTTAGCAAACTTTATTTTTACAAGCATTTTAACAATTAAAAAATTCAAAAAATTCATTTTATAGATGATTATAGAAGGAACTTTAGCATTACAGATTTCAAGAGAAACTGTGCCAGATTTAGAAACTGCAAAAATAGATTCATTTAGTATTTGTTCTTTTATATTTTCATCAGAAATAACTTCAACATTATTCAGATTTACATTATTAATTTTTTCATTAATTAAATTTTTATTCTCATCGGTAGCATGAAATACAAAAGTAAAATTATCAAATTTTGTATTCATCATATTTATAAAATTTATTAATATAGGTAAAAGTAAATTTACTTCAGATGATCTACTTCCAGAGAAAAGAGAGATGATTTTTTTTTTATTTGATATGATGCTAGAAAGATCTATTTTATCTTTTGATACTTGTTCTAATAATGGATGTCCCACAAAAGTATTTGGAATATTCTCTTTATCAAAATATTTTTTTTCAAAATCAAATAATAATAAAATATGATCTAAAAACTTTTTAAACTTTTTTACTCTTCCCTCTCGCCATACCCATACTTGTGGGGCTACATAATGAACAGTTTTAATCTTACTATTTAATTTTTTAACTTTTTCAGCAATTCTTAATGTAAAATCAGGACTATCAACACTAAACAAAATATCTGGGTTAAATTTTATTATCTCCTCTACAGTTTTATTTATTTTATTCTTTATTTTGAAAATATTTAAAAAAACACTCGTGAAGCCAATGTAAGTGATTTCTTTAAGATCAAAAATAGATTTTATTCCCAATGAATCTAAATGTGTTCCACCAACACAAGAATACTCAATATTTGGATTATTTTTTTGAAGTTTAGATATAACTTTAGAAGCAAGTTTATCTCCAGAAGGTTCACCAGTTAATATAAAAATTTTTTTCATTTTACTAAAATAAACATCTTGTTTTTATTTACAAAATCAATGCAGGCTTTTTTTTCTAAAAAAATATTTTGCTTTTTTTTAAGAACTATTCCTTTAAGTCCTGTAATCTTACATTGCTTAAAAGTATTTAAACCAACTGTTGGTAAATCTATTCTTAAATCTTGTTTCTTTTTTGGAAACTTAACTAAAACTCCTTGATTTCTAATTTTTTTACTTCTGCATTTTTCAAGCATTTTTTTTGTTCCACCTTTTCCTTCAATAGCAACAACTTTTTGATTTCTTACTACGACCCCTTGGCTAAAATTATATTGTTTTAGATTATTTAGTATTTTAATTGCTTTATTAATATCTAATAGATCTTGTTTATTTGCTTTAATCTTTGAGTGATTACCTTTTTTTAAAGATAACTCTGGATTAAATATTAATGAATTTACCGTTTTTATTTTGTTTTGAGCTAATATTTTAATAATTTCTTTAAGTATTGCTGCATCTCCAAGTTTAGATGCTTTGATTATTCTAGGGATATAATAAATACCCTTAAAATCTAATCTAAGTTTTGAAAAGTTAGGCTTGTTTACTTTTCCTGCAAATAAGACTTTTTTACAGTTATTTTCCTTAAGAATATTAATGATTTTACCAAATTGACCTATAGAAACTGAATAAGATTTTCTATCTTGTTTAAATTTCTTTGATTTTGATAAATCAATTATTAAATATTTTATTTTTCTTTTTTTGACAGTTCTAAGAATTTCCTTTGGAAAATCAGTATCACCAAAAATTAATCCTATCATTTTACGAAAACGGTGTGCAAATAGATCTTTTTTTATCCTTTGTTATAAAATCAATTACATTCTTAACTAATGGGTTCTCTTGAAAAGAACCGTTCAATTTATTTATATTTTCATTGATATTCTTTGTTGCAAAAATCTCCTTATAAGCTTCACTTAAGCCTAAGATGTCTTTATTTTCAAACTTAGCTCTTCTTAATCCTATTAAGTTTAATCCTTGTAATGAATTTCTGTTTCCCGTTGATAATCCATAAGGAATTACGTCGTGTAGAACACCTGTCATTCCACCAATCATGGCCATCTTTCCTATTCTTGTGAATTGTTGTACTGCTGAATTACCACCTATTACAACATTATCCTCAATAATTGCATGGCCACCCAAGGGAACATTGTTAGCTATTATTACATTATTTCCTACCTGACAATCATGTGCTATATGAGATGAAACCATAAACAAACAGTTATTTCCTATTTTAGTCAACCCTCCTCCACCTTTTGTTCCAGGATTGATTGTAACATATTCTCTAATCTTATTGTTATCACCAATTTCTAATTTTGTTACCTCTCCATCAAATTTTAAGTCTTGAGGATCATTTCCTATAGAGGCAAATGGATATATCTTATTATTCTTTCCAACTTTTGTATTTCCTATAATACTTACATGAGATTGAATAATTGTATTTTCACCTATCTCAACATTTGGTCCAATAACCGTAAAAGCACCTATGCTAACACCAGAAGAAATTTTTGCCTTTGGATCTATTATTGCTGTATTATGAATCATTATCTACTCTCTTTTAAAAATTCTCGTATATTTTTAGCTGGATAGCCCATCACTTTAGAATTATTTGGAATACTTTTTATTACACCACTTCCACCAGCTATATCAACATTATCTCCAATTCTTAAATGACCTGAAATTCCAGCTTGACCACCAATTTTAACATTATTTCCAATTATTGAACTTCCAGCAATACCAACTTGACCAGCTATTATTGTATTCTCACCTACTTTAACATTGTGAGCTATGTGAATTTGATTATCGAGAAATGTATTTTTACCTATTTCTGTATTAGACATTGAACCTCTATCAATTGTTGCGCCACATCCTATTTCGCAATTTTCATTAATAATAACTATACCTATATGAGGATACCTCAGGTTTTCATTTGGTTTAGGAAAAAAACCAAAACCTTTTTTACCAATAACACAATTATCTAAAATAGTTACATTATCTTTTATAATTGAATTTCTAATAATAGCATTAGAACCAATTTTACAATTGTTTCCAATTTGAACATTTTTTTCAATGATGGTGTTATGGCCTATTAAAGAATTAGATCCTATTTTTACTTTGCTACCAATTAAAACATTCTTTCCAAAATTCACAGTTTTACTAAACTCTGTTTTTTCAATATTATTCACTGAATTGTCAAATTCATCTTCAACTGAATTAGGATAAAATTTCGCAGTGATTAAGGAAGTAGCAATTAATACATTTTCCACAATAATTGATTTACACTGAGAAGGTAAATATTCTCTAAAATTATCTGTAGTAATACAATATGAAGCTTTGGTCTTTTTGGCTAAATCCCGATATTTTTTTGAATGAAAAAAAGTTATACAGTTAGTTTCTGCACTTACTAGATCTTTTATATCACTTATCTCTTGATCTTTTTCAATTTTAGTTTTTGAATTTAATAATTTTAATAGCACTGAAATATTGAAAGGGCCTTTATTAATATAGAATGGATTAGACATGCTAGCTTTTATCAGCACATATCTTTTTATGTTATCAAAAATTATTGCTAATTATTTCTTATCTACAATTGTAGCAGACCAAACAGCATCTGCCATTTTCTTATCATCAACAAATGCTTCTCCTTTATATTTCCAGACACGACCATGTGATCTTATTGCTTCAATTTTAAGAATTAGTTTACAATCTGGTATTACAGGGTTTCGAAATTTAGCTTTTTCGACACCCATCAAAAATACTAATTTATTTTCATAAGTAGATTTATCTAGGCCATGAGCAGTAAGTGCTGCTGCGGCTTGACCAAATGACTCTACTATAAAAACCCCTGGCATTACAGGTTGATCTGGAAAGTGGCCATTTACAAAAAAACTATCTTTTTTGACATTTACAATAGCTGTAGCTGAAAATAATTTTTTGATATCATAAAGCTCTTCAATTAAAAGCATGGGTTCTCTATGGGGTAACAATTCAATTATTTGTTTTTTGCTTAATGAATTTGTCATTTTATTTTTTCATCAATGAGTTTGATAATTTCATTTGTAATATCATTTTTTTTATTCGCTAAAAAAATATCTTTTCTTTTTAGAACAATATCTATTTTTTTTTCCGCAACATACTCTCCTATGATAGGAGTTATTTTTTTAAAAAACTTATCAAATTCCTGAATCTTTTTTGTATTAAAATCCTTAATTAATTTCTCTCTATCATTTCGAAAAGATGCAATTTCTTTTCTAAAATCAGATATCTTATTTTTAAGTTCTTCTTTTGAGAGAACATTTTTTTGTTTATTTATATCCTCCTCAGCTTTTTTTAATTCTTTTTCTTTTTGTTCGAATTTTTTAAGTGCTGAGTCTTTGGAGACTTTTAGTTGATTTATAATCGATTTTCCTGCTTTAGTATTTTTAACTATATTATCTAAATCTAAATAAGCTATATTTTCGCTACTTTTACTAATCGAGATTATAGAAAAAAAAATTATTAAGATATAAACAAAATTTTTTTTATAATTCATTAAAAGCTCGTGCCTAAATTAAATCTAAATGTCTCTGTAACATCTGAATCTGCCTGAGTTAAGGGACGAGCGAATGAAAATGTCAGGGGACCTATTTGAGTTAACCAGTCAATACCAACACCCACAGAACTTCTAATTTCATCAGTCTCTAAAGAACTATTATAATCAACACCCCATATATTTCCAAAATCTGCGAACATTACAACATCTATATTCTGAACATTTTCTAAGATATTCGGAACTGTGCTTGTAGCATTAATAGTTGATATATAATTACCACCAATATAATCACTCCCATCTTTTGGTCCCACTTTACCGGCTTCAAAGCCTCTTAATCGTCTCCCTGGTATATATAATCTTTCAGATAATTTAACATTATCTCCAGATATTGAATTAGATGACTTTAATAAAAATGAAATTGTAGAAACATTTTGGTCATATAATTCTTTAAAGATTTTGTAATTATATGTGTTTTTTAAAGTATTGGTGTCACTTACAATTGGTATATCTACCAAATATCTACTAAAGAAACCACTAGTAGTTTGAAATTTTTGATTTCTTTTATCATAATTAAAATCTAATCCTAAAAAATTATCAAAGTAACTTCCCTCTTGTTTTCTTTGTTTTTCAGATGCTTTGGAGTCAACAGTTATTTTTTCAGTTAAATTTTTAGATGACAATCCAAATCTTAAATCATCTAAATATTCAAAATTAGTCCCCAAAGAAACGCCTGTAACATTAGATTTATATCCAGAAGTGGATAATCGATCATCGATAGAAGACTCCAAATTCAAATTAAGACTTTTATCAGAATTTTTATAGTTTGGATTAGATATGAAAAGTCTCCCTTTTACCTTAGTTTCAGACAGGCTTAAATTGCTATCAAGTAATACTCCATTACCTAAATAGTTACTCTCCTTAACACCGAAGGAAACATTAGATCCACCTGTTCCAGTGCCAACACCTGCAAAAATTTCACCTGTAGCTTTTTCAACAATTGATATATTAATAATTTTTGAATTAAATTCATTGCCATCTAAGACCTCGCCTTCAACACTCTTAAAAAAATTTAAAGCTTTAATGTTGTTTAAAGACTTTGCGTATAATAATTCATTGAAAGGATCCCCTTCATCAATTTCAATTTGATTTCTTATAACTGATTCTTTTGTGATATTATTTCCAAAAATATTTATTCTTTCAATAAACATTTTTTCAGTTTCTTCAATATTAAAGGTAATATTAATTTTATTGTCTATAATAGTTTCTTCAACAGTTGCCTTAATTGACTCATATTGTTCATTAACAGTAATATTTTCAATTTTTTCTAAAATAGTTTCAACTCTATAAAGTGAATAAGGCTCATTTTCTAATTCATCAAAAAATTTATCTAAACTTTCATAATTAGATTGAGAAAAATCAGTTGGTAAATCTATTTTTAACTTTCCAAAATATAATTTAGGATTGGTTTCAATATTAAATATCAATTCAAATTCTTGATCATTAATCATCTTTGCAAATGATGAATTGATTACAACATTAAAATATCCTTTATTTAGATAAAAGTTTTTAAGTAACCTTTTATCATATTTTATCATGGCCTCATTAAGGAATTTTTTTCCAGACAAAAATTTCCAAAATTTATATTCCTCACTTAATATAATACTTTTAAGTTTTTTATCTTTATAAATTTTATCACCTATAAAAGATATTTTTTTAATTTTTGCTTTTTTGCCAATAGAAATATTATAAATTAAATCAATTTTATTATTTTTAAGTTCTTCAACTGAGGTATCAATTTCTGCAAAATAATAACCTAAATTTTTAAGTGTATCTCTTATACTTTCTATATCTTTAATTAATAATATCTCATTGAAAGATGATCTGGATTTTAGATTTACTTTCTTTTTAATTTCTTCAAGCATTGTACTAGACTTGATACCATCATATATAATGTTTTGTATTATTGGATACTCTTTTACATTAATTTTTAAAATGTTATTTTCTATTTTTACAGATACTAATTCAAAAAAATTTGATCCATATAAAAACTTTAAAACTTCATTTATTTTGTTTTCAGATAGATCGTCATTGACTGATACACCAGAAAACATAATAATTGTCTCTGTTGATACACGATTATTACCTTCAACTATAATTTTATTTATTGTTTCAGCTTTCAAAACATTGGTAGATAAAATCATTATACACAATGTTATAAGAATTAATTTAAATCTATTTATCAAATTCAACATAATCAAACTTTATTTTTAAATTCTATCTTACCTCTAATTTTATTATTTAAAAAAATTATGTCGTAAATTTTTCTAGGTTTAATCATCTTATATTTTTTAAACTCTTTCAAATCGAGGATATTATGCATTTTTTTAGAAATATCAGTAAATTTAATTTTATTAGCTAAGAATAATTCTACTAATTTGTCATTAATTGAGACCAAAATGGTTTCAAACAAAGATGAATTTTCAGGCAACTTGTTTAGAATCTTAATCACTGAAAATCTTTTATAATTTATTTCTTTAAATGATAAATTATTTAAAATTTTGAGATTCAATTTCTTTGAGTTAATAAAATTATTTGAAGAGTATAAGGAGTTAAAGATAGGAATTCTCATATTTGTGTCATGTGCAACAATTTTTGTTAAACCATTTTTAAGCTTTATTATTGCATGTACGTATGATTTTGGGTGAGTTAAAATTGATAGTTTTTTATAAGATAAATTAAAAATTTTTTTGGCCTCTATTATTTCAAAAACTTTATTCATCATTGTTGCTGAGTCTACTGATATTTTTTTTCCCATTTTCCAATTAGGATGTTTAATTGCTTGTTTTGAACTCACATTTTTTAATCTATTTAATGGTTTATTTAAAAATGGTCCACCAGATGCAGTTAAATAAATTTTTTCTATTAATCTTTTATCTATATCTTTTAAAGCATACCAAATTGAAAAATGTTCAGAGTCTACTGGAATAAATTCTGTTTTATTTTTTTTTAACTCTTTTTGAATCAAGTCCCAACCACAAATAATCGACTCTTTGTTTGCAATAGCAATTTTTTTTGTAAATTTAATAATCTCAATTGTAGGTTTAAGGCCTTGAATCCCAGAAATTGAACTCATCGTATAATCAATTTTTTTCTTAAAAATTTTTTTAAAATTATTGAAGTTATTATAAATACTTATTTTTTTATAAATTCTATCTTTTTTTATTTTATTATAGCTATACTCATTGCTAATTATCAAATTTTTTACCTTGAAAAGTTTAGCTTGCTTTAATAGTTCTTTATAATTTTCATCAGCAGATAATAAAACTATTTCAAAATTTTTTTTATCTTGTTTGATTATATTTATTAAGGTTTTTCCAATTGATCCTGTGGATCCTAAAATAGCAATTTTTTTTTTCATTAGATTAGGTAACCACTAAGTTCAATTAAATAATAAATTGGAAATGCAAAAATCATACCATCAATTCTATCAAGTATTCCTCCATGACCAGGTATTATATTTCCTGTATTCTTTAATTTTGATAATCTTTTAAAATAAGAAATGATTATGTCTCCTAATTGGCTTACAGAAGAAATTAGAATTATTGTTATAAACCAAATTATTGTTAATTCATGATTTAAGTAATTAAAATATAATGAAATAAAAATAATTGATAGAAAATAACCACCTATCATTCCTGCATAAGTTTTGTTTGGACTTATTTTTGTTAATTTTGGTCCTTTAAAAATCTTTCCAAAAATAAAACCACCAATATCAGTTGATATACATATAAAAAAAGGAATTAGTATAGTGTATTTAATTGATAATTCATAAAATGTGTAAAATGAAAAAAATAAAAATATAAATCCTAATAATTTATAATTTATCTTTTTTACCATTTTATGCCATTCGTAAGTGGCAGCTAGAAAACAAATTATTATTAAGAACTTGAGATAAAAAGAACCCATAAGTATAAAATAAAGTATTAGTGGTAGTAAAATTACAGAACTTAATATTCTTTTGATTAAATTACTCATTAAATATTTCCAAAATTGCGTTTAATGCTTCTATATTCTCTAATTATTTTATTATAGTCTTTTACATTAAAAGCAGGCCATAACTTTTTTTCAAAGAAAATTTCTGAATATGCTAACTGCCAAAGTAGAAAATTACTTAATCTTTTTGTATTACCAGTTCTAATTAGTAGATCAGGATCTGGTATGTTCTTAGTTTGTAAATTTTTACTTAAATTTTTTTCACTTATAATAGCTTTGTCTTTTTTAATTTTTTTAAAAGCATTAATTAATTCTGACTTTGAGCCATAATTTAGTGCAAGATTGATTTGTAATTTAGTATTTTTTGATGTTTTTTTTTCAGAAATATTTAGTAGTTTATTTAATTTAGGTGAAAACTTCTTTAACCCTAAGATTTTAAGCTTAATATTTTGTTTGTGAAGATCTTCTGTTCTTTTAATTAGAAAATTCTCTAATAAATTGAATAAATAGTCTATTTCTTTCCTCGGTCTTTTCCAATTTTCTGTAGAAAATGCAAATAATGTTAAAAAATTTATTTTATTCTTTATTGTTTCTCTAATTATTTTTTCAACTGTATTTAAACCAGCTCTGTGTCCAGCATTCCTTGAATTTTTGTATTTTAAACCCCATCTCCCATTACCATCCATGATAATGGCTACATGATTTAAAGGGTTCATATGGTCATTATTTCTTTTTCTTTTGATGAAACTTTATCATCAACAATTTTGATGTGATTATCTGTAATTGTTTGAACATTTTTTTCAAAAGATTTTTCTTCATCCTCACCTATTTTCTTAGATTTCAGAAGTTTTTTTAATTCTTCATTCGCATCTCTTCGGATATTTCTTATAGAAATTTTACATTTTTCACCCATGTTTTTAATCAACTTTTTAAGTTCAGTTCTTCTTTCTTCATTTAATTCTGGTATTGGTAATCTAATTAATTGACCGTCAATTTGTGGATTTAATCCTAATTCAGATTTTTTTATAGCTGCGTCGACAAGTGGAACATTATTTTGATCCCAAACTTGAATATTAATAATTCTTGGTTCTGGCGTAGTAATACTACCAATTTGATTAATAGGCATTTGTTGACCATAAACATCAACTTTAACTAAATCAAGCATAGCAGCGTTAGCCCTTCCAGTTCTTAGTGATGATAATTCTTTCGAGAAAGCTTCTATAGACTTATCCATTTTGAGGCTATGTGATTTTTCATCAAACATTTATTCACCTATTTTAATTCTGCTAAACTCCTTAATCTTCAAATCATTAATAGCAAGTTCTTTTAAAACATCTTGAACTTTTTTTTTTGGCTCCATTACCCAAGCTTGCGTTAAAAGAGAATTTTCCTCTTTAAATTTGTTCATTTTACCTAAGCTTATTTTTTTGGCAATATCTTCTGGTTTACCAGAATTTTTTAATTCTTCAGTTACTAATTCTTGTTCTTTATCAATTATAGCTTTATCAATTTGATTAGACTCTAAAGCTAACGGATTAGAAGCAGCAATATGCATCGATAATTGTTTACCGAAAGTTTTTACTGTATCAGAATTATCTTTAGTTTCTAAAGAAACAATAACTGCTAATTTTGCTAAATTATCTTTAACTACGGTATGTAAATATTGATAGTTTATTGATGAGGAATTTGAGATTGTTATTGTCTTTCCAATTGTAATTTTTTCTCCTATTTTGGCTATAAGAGCAATCAAGTTATTTTCAACAGTTTCACCATTTTTCATTTTTTCTTTTTTTAAATTTTCAATATTTGAGTCATTTTGATTATTAAGTTCACTTAATTCCTTAACAAAATTAATAAAGTCATCATTTTTTGCAACAAAATCTGTTTCACAATTAACTTCTATTATGGAAGTTTTTTTTTCATCTCCACTGACTGCAACAACACCCTCTTTAGCATCTCTAGACATTTTTTTTGATGCTTTAGAAATTCCTTTTACTCTTAAAATTTCAACAGCTTTATCTAGATCACCACCAGATTCCTTGATAGCTGAATTGCAGTCTTTAAAGCCAGCACCTGTAGCATCTCTGAGTTTTTTTACTTTTTCAATATCACTCATTTTAATTAAGTTTTTCCACTTTTTTTTTGGGGAATTTTTTTTCTAATTTTTCTCTATCAATTTCTGCAATAGTTTTGGTTTTTTCAGATTTATCTTTTTTTTCTAAAACTTTTTTTGGTTCGACTGAAGGTGCTACTTTCTGTGCAGTTTCGATAGTTTCTCTAATCAAATTACAGTATAAATCAATTGATCTTCTAGCATCATCATTACCTGGTATAGGATAATCAATACCATCTGGATTTGAATTGCTGTCTAAAATTGCAATGATTGGTATTCCTAATTTCACTGATTCTTGAATGGCTAATGACTCATAATTTGTATCTATTATGAAAACTAAATCAGGTATTTTTTTCATATCTGAAATACCACCTAACGATCTTTGTAACTTGTCTTTTTTAACACTCATTTTAAGAAGTTCTTTTTTAGTGAAACCTCTATTTTCAGCAACCAAATCAACTTCTAATTTTTTGAGTTTCTTAATTGAATTTGAAATTGTTCCCCAATTTGTAAGCATACCACCTAACCATCTATAGTTTACAAAATATTGATTAGTTTCTTTAGCAACTTCAGCTATTGCCTCTGATGCTTGTTTTTTCGTTGATACAAATAGAATTTTTCCATTATTTGATACTGTCTCGTATACTTTTTCTAAAGCAACTTTAGTTAATTCAAGTGTTTGGGTTAAATCTATAATATGGATAGAATCTCTTTTCCCAAAAATATATTTTTTCATTTTTGGATTCCATCTTAATGTTTTATGACCAAGATGAACTCCTGCTTCTAATAATTGTTGTATTGTTACGTTAGGTATCTTCATATTTATTCCCGGTTAAGCCACCACAGTAATTTCCAATAAAGGACCGGAGGTATAAAACCAACAACTGTGTGCGTGTTAATTTAATTTGAAGATTATTTACTAAGAAATTTGGTAATTAACAAGCACTAATTAACTTATAACTGCTGAAATTTCCTTATTTCTTAAAAGATTAATAGTTTTTCTATCAATATTTCTCTTTTTTTTTAGTTGAAAATCAAAATTATTTTTTTCATCACTTAATTTAATCTTAATTAAAGTATCACCTAATTTGGGTAAAAATTTCGATATCTCAGATAATTCTTGTAAAGATTTAAGATTAAATGTCACTTCTTCTATTGGTTTGTTTAATAAGTCTTTTAAAGAAACTATTTTTTGAACGTTAATTCTTTTAAACCTATTTTCTCCATCTGAGATAGATTTAATTAGGGTTAAAATTAGTGAGCTACCTTCTTTTAAAATTTCACGATTTAATTGTAAAGTATCTGAAAATATAAATAGTTCAAAAACACTATTTAGATCTGTTAACTTCAAAACGGCATATGCATTTCCTTTAGCGGTTTTTCTTTCCTGAATTTTAAGTAAAGTTGCAGCTATATTTGAGTCTTTCAAATTTTCATCAATATTAAAAGATTGATAATCAATAATATTATAATCATTAAATACTTCTTTATACTGATTTAAAGGATGGTCAGAAATAAAAAATCCCACAGCCTCAAACTCTTTAGATAACCTTTCCTCAAATTTCCAATCTTCTGTGTTTGATAAAATTTCATTTTCTTGATTTTCATTTTCACCAAATAAATCTATTTGATTAACAGATTTATTTTCAAAAATATTTTTAGATTTTGTAATTAAATTTGGTATAGAGTTAAATAACGATTGTCGATTAATGTTTAATTTATCAAATGCACCAGCTTTAACTAAACCCTCTAATTGTAATTTATTAATATCTTTAGGATTAATACGATTTAAAAAATCTGTTATCGAATTAAATTTTCCATTCTTAATTCTTTCTTCAACAATATTTGATACTGCTTCAAAACCAACAGCTTTTATACCACCTAATGCATAATAAAATTTTTCATCATCTGTTTTAAAATCTGCAAAACATTCATTAATATCTGGTCTAATAATATTCACATCTAATCTTTTAAGTTCTTCATAAAATTCGCTCAATTTATTTTGATTTGAAATATCCATAGTCATAGAGGCTGCAATAAATTCTTTAGGATAATAAGTTTTTAAAAATGCAGTCTGATATGAAATTATTGCATAAGCTGCAGCGTGACTTTTGTTAAAACCATATTCAGCAAATGGTTCTATTTTTAAAAAAATTCCAGCAGCAACATCTTTGCTAATACCGTTATTTATTGCTCCAGCTATAAAACTTTGTTTTTGTCTTTCTAATTCGGCTCTTTTTTTCTTTCCCATAGCTCTTCTTAAAATATCTGCTTGGCCTGCAGTAAAACCAGATAACTTTTGTGCAATTTGCATAACTTGCTCTTGATAGATAATAACGCCATAGGTTGGTTTTAATATTTCTTCTAGTAAAGGATGTAAGTAATCTGGTTCTTGCTTTCCATGTTTACAATCATTGTAAGTGGGAATATTGCTCATTGGTCCTGGTCTATATAAAGCAACCAAAGCAATGATATCCTCTATATGGTTTGGTTTCATCTGAATTAAAGCTTCTCTCATACCTGCACTTTCAACTTGAAATAAACCAACTGTTTTACCAGAAGATAATAATTCAAAAACTTTTTGATCATCAAAATTGATATTTTCTATATTGAAATCCTGATTTTTTTTTCTTATCAATTTTTGTGTATTGTTAATTACGGTTAAAGTTTTTAGTCCCAAAAAATCAAATTTGATTAGTCCAGCATTTTCAGCTGAGTACATGTCAAATTGAGTAGATGGTAGTAATAAGTTTGCTGAAATATCTTTGTATAATGGAACTATTTCAGATAGTTTTTTATCAGCTATAACCACTCCAGCGGCATGAGTTGCAACGTTTCGATTTAGTCCTTCAAGTTTTAGTGAAAGATCTGTAAGTTTTTTTACCCTGGCATCTTCATTAATAAGTTTTTGTAATCTAGGCTCTCCAGCAATACATTCTGTTAAATTTTGAGGTCTTGAAGGATCGAAAGGTATCATTTTAGAAATACTATCGACAAAACCATAAGATAAACCCAAAACTCTACCAACATCTCGAATAACCATTCTAGCTTTTAACTTTCCAAAAGTAATTATATGAGCAACGCTATCCTTGTATTTTTTTGTTAAATATTCAAATACTAAATCTCTTTTTTCCTCACAAAAATCGATATCAAAATCAGGCATAGAGATACGATCAGGATTTAAAAATCTTTCAAATATAAGATTAAATTTAATTGGATCAACATCAGTTATAGAAAGACACCAAGCAACTAATGATCCAGCACCAGATCCTCTTCCTGGTCCTACTGGTATATCATTTTCTTTAGCCCATTTAATGTAATCTGATACAATTAGAAAATAACTTGCATATTTCATGTCAATAATAATATCTAATTCGTGGTCTAATCTATCTTTATATTGTAGATAAATTTCATTTGAGTCAGTTTGTTTATTTTGAACTTTAAAAATTTTCTCAAATTTTTCTTTTAAACCTTCTAGAGAATTCCTTTTTAAGATTTCATCAGCATTTTCACCTTCATTAGAACTAATATTTGGCAAAATGGGTTTTGAAGAAAGAGGTCTAAAACTACATCGATAGGGAAAATTATAATTATTTTCTAAAGCTTCAGGTAAATCAGCAAAAAGTTCACTCATTTCTGAATTATTTTTTAAATAATGTTGGTTTGTATATTTGATCCTATTTTTTTCGTTAATATATGTTTTATTCTTTATACATATTAATGCATCATGTGCCTCATGCATATTTTTATCCAAATAATAGACTTCATTTGTTGCTATTAAAGGAATTTCTAAATTTAACGAATTTGACAAATTAAATTTTTCAAACTCAATTTCATTTTGATCACCATGTCTTTGTATTTCTATATAAAAACGATCCTCATATTTAGATTTTAATTTTGCATAAATTTTTTGTATTTCATTAAATTTACCTTTATTAAATAATTTACCAAAAAGTCCATTTGTAGTCCCTGAAAATAGAGCTAGCCCCTCTGTTTTATTTAATAACTCATCAAAAATTAAATGAGGATCAGATAGATTATCATTTTTAAGATATGATAAAGATGATAATTCAATTATTCTTTTGTAACCATTTTCATTTAAAGCAAATAGAGGCAATAATCCAATCGTATCATCAATTTTAAAATTAATTTGACTGCCAATAATCGGTTGGGTTCCAACTTTTGATAGTTTTTCAGCAAATTCTAGAGCACCACATAAATTCTCAGAGTCACACAAAGCTATCGCTTTAATTTTGTTTTCTTTTGTAAAATCTTTTAACTCATCAATTTTAATTGCACCTTCACATATTGAATACTGCGAATGAATTTTTAAATGATTAAAATTTTTTTTTTGAGACTGGTCCATTAATGGTTTTTATATTACCATTAACTATTTCCAATAAGCAATCTGACTTATTTGCAAAAAATCTATTATGAGTTGCAAATATAATTAATCTATTAGAATTTATTTGATTTTTGAGAAGATCAAAAATTCCTTTTGCTGTATTTAGATCCAAACTTCCTGTTGGTTCATCTGCTAAAATAATTTGAGGATTGTTTATTAAGGCCCTAGCAATCGAAATACGTTGTTTCTCTCCACCTGAAAGTTGTGATGGGAAATGATTAATTCGACTTGTTAATCCAACCTTTCTTAACAATGATTTAGCCTTAGAAAGTGAAAGTTCTTTGTTATTACCTGCTGCTAGACTTGCCATGTATATGTTTTCTAAGGCTGTAAAATCAGAGAGAAGATTATCCTGTTGATAGATAATACCAATTTTTTTAGCCCTCAGTAAATCATTACTTTGTGAGTCATTAAAATCAATATTATTATCATCAATCATAACTGATCCTGATGAAGGTCTATCAATTAATGATAGGAGGTTTAGTAAAGTGGATTTACCTGATCCTGAAGGACCTATAATAGAATAAATTTTTCCTTTTCTAAATTTGTAAGAAACTTTTTTTAGAACATTTATCTTTTTTAAATTTTCAAAAGATTTGTTCAAATTTGAAATTTTAATCAGATTACTCATATTTAAGTGCTTTAATTGGATCTAATTTCGCTGCTTTCAAAGCAGGAAAAATTGAAACTAAAATAGTTATTAAAATTGAACATAGAGAAATGAAGAAAATTGAAGTTAAGTTAATTTCAGAGGGCATAGAACTTAAAAAATAAATTTCTTCTGGAAATAAACTAATATTAAAAACATTACTTAAGAATTGTCGTAAATTTTCAACATATAATGAAAATGTAACTCCTAGTAAAATTCCAAAAATTGTTGCTGAGGTACCAATAATTACACCAACTAAAAAAAATATCTTAATTATAGACTTATTTAAAACCCCTATAGATTTTAAAATAGCTATATCACGTGTTTTATTTTTAACTAAAATTGTCAAACCAGAAATTATATTGAAAGCAGCAACAACAATTATTAATGAAAGTATTATAAACATTACATTTCTTTCAACCTTTAAAGCTGAAAATAATGAACTATTCATATCGGCCCAACTATAAACAAAATCATTAGGAAATATTTTTTGAACAACTATTTTTTGATCTTCTATATTTTGTGGATTTTTTAAGTATATTTCTAAATTTGTATCTTTTTTGTCTAAATTAAAAAACTCATTTAAGGTATCTAAATTGATAAAAGCAATATTGTTATCAAAGTCAGCTAAACCACTTTCAAAAAGTGAAATAACTGTAAAAGTTTTCTTTTTAGGAAGACTCCCTATTATAGTTTCTATTCCTGAGGATGACATAATTGTAATATCATCACCAATTTTAAGGCCAAGAGTAAAACTTAGTTCTTTTCCGATGGATATATAATTCTCAATTAAACCATCTTTATTACCAACAAATGTGTCATCATTTATAATTTTAAGAGTTGAAAAATCCTTTCTTGAGTATCCCCTGAGAATTAAACCTTTAGATTTATCTTTTTTTATTATTATAGACTCTCCAGAATTACTTAAGATCAGATTTTCTGAAATCAAATTTAAATTTGTTTTTTTTAATTTATCAATTCCAATTATTTCTTCATAAGGTTCTACAGTTATATGTGAATTAAATCCTACAATTTTATTAATCAATTCAGTTCTGAATCCATTCATTACTGACATAACAATTATTAGAACAGCAACCCCCAAACCTATTCCAATAAATGAGAAAATTGAAATAACATTTAAAAAACCATCTTTTTTTCTAGCTTTCAAAAATCTAAATGTAATTTCTTTTTCTAGTGTGGAAATCAATTTTTTACTTTTTGTTCTTTTAAAATCTTAATTATCTCTTTAAGGCTTATTTTTTGAGGCTCTTTTCCAACTTCTTGAAACTCAAGTATTTCACCCTCTGTTTTTTTTCCGATAATAATTTGATATGGAGCACCTATTAAATTCATTTTTTTGATCTTTGATGATAAATTTTCATCTGTGTCATCTATAATGGTCTCAATGCCATTATTTTCTAATTCTATACTTATCTTATTAGATTTATCTAAAATAGAATTATCATTTTTATTCATCATAGGAATTATCGCAATGTCATATGGTGCAACAGAAATTGGCCATTTCATGACTTCATTTTTTTCATCATATTTTGCTTCGATTATGGCGCCTACTAATCTTGATACCCCAATCCCATAGGACCCCATTTTAACAAAATCTTTTTTTCCTCCTGGTAAATCAACTGAAGCACCCATTGGTTTTGAATATTTATCTCCAAAATAAAAGATGTGGCCTACTTCTATACCTTTGGTTATTAATCTATTTTGTTCTAAAACTTGTTTTTCAAATTCCTCTTTATTAAATTTTTCATCTGTTACTGAATAAAACTGTTCATATTTTTTTCTTAAATCTTCTAAAGATTTTTTTTCAAGTTTAGTTCCATCGCTACTCAAATCGAATACTCTTTTATCAGTAAAAATTTTACTTTCTCCAGTTTCAGCTAAAATTATGAATTCATGTGATAGATTTCCTCCTATTGGTCCCGTATCTGCCGCCATAGGTATAGCTGTTAAATTTAATCTCTTAAATGTTTTTAAATAAGATAAAAAAAACTTATTATAAGAGAAGAAAGCTTCTTCATCATTAATGTCAAAAGAATATGCATCCTTCATGAAAAATTCTCTACATCTCATAATTCCAAATCTTGGTCTTATTTCATCTCTAAATTTCCATTGAATATGATATAAAAGTTGAGGAAGAGATTTATACGATTTTAATGATGATCTGAATATATCTGTTACAAGCTCTTCATTAGTTGGACCATATAGCATTTCACGATCTTGACGATCTTTAATCCTCAACATTTCTTCTCCATAGTCTTCATAGCGACCACTTTCTTTCCATATTTCACTAGATTGAATTGTTGGCATCAGAATTTCTTGTGTTCCAATTTTATTTTGTTCTTCTCTTACTATTTTTTCAATTTTTTTCATCACTTTAAAACCTAATGGTAACCATGAATAAATTCCTGCTGATGATTGTTTAATCATTCCAACTCTAAGCATTAATTGATGAGATTTAATTTTTGCTTCTGAAGGATTGTTTTTTAAAATAGGTATAAATGATTTAGAAATTAGCATGTTAAATGATTATATTTCTTAAATTCAAATATTCAAATTTCATTAATAAATATATTATGATGAACAAAATCGTTGTTATTCCAGTACAATAAAGGAATTTTTTTAACATTTTTGGATTTTCTGGTGATCCTGGATCTTCACCTTCTATTTTAACTGACTTTTTTCTTTCTACATCAATTGGTAATATTGCAAAGAATACTATCCACCAAATTATTATATAGATTATAGCAAGACCTGTTAGGCTCATTAAATTCTGACTAAATTTATATTTGTAAACGGCTTTTTACCTGTCTTTTCCTTAGTAAATTTCCTACAAGCAATTTTTAGTGCATCTATCAAATTATGTTCTTGTTGTTTACTACTTATCTTAAAAGATCTTGTTGTTTTTTCTATCTCATCCTCTAAGCCATATATAAATTCCTCTTTTTCATAAATTGGTAAACCTCTAAATGAAGCTATAGGACTATTATGGATATTTCCTTTAGGTGTAATTAAAATAGTTACTTCTAGATATCCATTTGAACTTAAATTTTTTCTATCTTTTATTGATTGAGAGTCTTCCTCAACACTAATATTGCCATCTAAATATAATCTTCCACTTGGTGCTTTATCATAAACTTCAGGGACATTACCTGGATATAATTTAACAATATCTCCATTTTCAACTTGCACAGGGTGTGGTACCTGCATCTCTTTAGCAAAATTTATATGTTCAATCATATGTCTATGTTCACCATGAACTGGAATTACACATTTTGGTTTTACCCATTGATACATATCCCGAAGATCTTCACGATTAGGATGACCTGAAACATGAATAAATTCTGTCTCTTCAGAAATAACTTCAATCCCGTCTTTAACTAATTGGTTGTGTAATTTATAAAGTTTCTTCTCATTTCCAGGTATAATTTTTGAAGAAAAGATAACCGCATCACCTTTTTCAATAAATACATCTGGATGTACATAACTTGCGATTCTCATCATTGCACCCATGGGTTCACCTTGACTACCAGTACATAAATAAACAATTTTTTCTCTAGGAAAATTTTTAGCTTCTCTTGAGTCAATTGGTTCAATTGTATTTTTTAAATAACCACATTGTCTTGCAGCTTTATAAATTCTATGCATTGACCTTCCAACAAGAGAAATTTGCCTACCTGTTTTTTCTGCACAATAAAAAGCCGTCTCCATTCTGGCTACATTTGAAGCAAAAGAAGTTATTATAATTCTTTTTTTTAAACGACTCATAATATTCAATAAATTTTTTCTAACATCTAATTCGGATCCTGACCTACCTGCACTAAAAACATTTGTAGAGTCGCAAATCATAGCAAGAACTCCTTCATCACCTATTTCCTTTAATCTCTTAGAATTTATTTCGCCTCCTACTAACGGATTTGGATCAACCTTCCAATCACCCGTATGTAATATTACTCCAGCTGGAGTTTGAATTCTTAATCCATTGGGTTCTAATATCGAGTGGGTTAATGTTATGTATTCAATATTAAAAGGCTCAAGAGATACTTTGCCGTTCAATTCAACAATTTTTAAATCATTTGTTATATCTATATTTTTTTCTTTAAATTTTTCTCTAATTAAAATTGCTGTAAAAGGTGTAGCAAAAATTTTACATTTTAGTTTTGGCCATAAATGCGCTATTGCTCCAATATGGTCTTCATGAGCATGAGTTAAAACAATGCCTAATAAATTGTCTTTACGTTCAACAATAAATCCTGGGTCTGGATAAATAAGATCTACACCCGGAACAGTGTCATCTGCAAATGTTACACCTATATCTACCATAATCCATTTATGATCTCCAGGTTGACCATAACCAAAAAGGTTCATGTTCATTCCAATTTCTCCAGATCCTCCTAAAGGACAAAATAATAATTCATCTTTCATTTATTTAATTAGTTTAGAAATTTTGATTAATCCTTTAATAGTAATTTCTTTATCTTTAATTAGTTTAGTTTTTATTGACTCTTTAAATAGATCAGAAAAACCTCCTGTAATAACCAGTTTAAATGATTTATTTGTTTCTTTCTTAATCAAATTGACAATATTGTCAATTAAACCAGCATAACCCCAAAAAAAGCCAGACCTAACAGCGCTAATGGTATCAACACCAATAACTTTTTTAATTTTCTTAAGGTTTACTTTTGGAATTAAAGTTGCTTTGTTAGACAAGGTATTTAAAGATAACTTAATCCCAGGTGCGATAACTCCTCCTCTGTAGGTTTTATTTATCAATACATCAAAAGTTGTAGCGGTACCAAAATCTAAAATTATAAAGTTATTTTTATAATCTATTAAACTAATTGCATTAGTTAATCTGTCTGAGCCTACTTGTTTATAATTTACTTTTATGTTTATTAATGATTTTAAATTGAGATCTTTAACTTCATAACATCTTACCTTAGTCTTTTTAGATAAAAATTTTTTAATTAAATTAAAAGATTTAGGTACAACACTACAAAAAAGTATTTTCCTTATTTTTTTAAAATCTTTAACTAAAATCTTAAGCTTTGAATTTAAAGTTTTTTCATTAATCTTATTTGATGGAAAATTGATATTTTTTATAATTCTATTATTTGAACTAACTAAAAAAACCTTAGTTTCAGAGTTACCTATATCACCAAAAATAAACATTACTTATTCTTTCTTAGTTACAAAATTTACTTAGTTTAAATTCAAAAATTTTTTTAATCTCATTTTCTATTTTACTTTTTGATATTTTCTTTTTAGTCAAATCTAAAAGGTTTATTGTTGGATAATTTCTTATATATGGATTTTTTATCAAATTTATACCTATTCCAACAATTAAATATTTTTTATTTAGTTTAATTAAAGTTTCTTGAAGTATCCCACAAATCTTTTTTCTATGTATCAATAAATCATTTGGTTTTTTAAAGATGATCTTATTTTTATAATATAAAGACAACAATTTTTTTACTAATAAACAGTTAATTTTTGTCAATTGTTTTACAGAAACAGTAAAGTTTTCTAGATTGTAAAAAAAACTTATAAATAAATTTCCTTTATAAGAAATCCATTTTTTTCCATATTGACCTCGACCATTGTTTTGCATTTCTGAAATGACCATTCCATAATTTAAATTTGAATTTTGTATTATTCTAATAGCAGTATTATTGGTACTGTTAACTTTTTTAAATCTAAAAATTTTAAATTTCATCAAATAATATTAATTCTAGAAACAACTTCAATTAATTGACTTGGAAATATGAAGTAAATTAGAATTAATAATGTTGAAAACATTAAAGAAAATTTTAACCATAAGCTATGATCAGTATCATATTTTTCTTTTTCTTTATCAAAATACATTATTTTAATTATTCTTAAGTAATAAAAAGCTGCTACTACGGTTGATAGCAAACCAACTATAGCCAAAAAATACATAGATTGTTCTAAAACTGATTTAAAAATATAAAACTTTGCAAAAAAACCAGCTAATGGTGGAATTCCAGCTAAAGAAAATAAGATCACTAACAATGATAACGACATTAATGGGTGATTTTTTGATAAGCCTGAAAGATCTTCAATATCTTCAAAGTATTTATTATTTCTCTTCATCATTAATAGACATGAAAATAAACCTAAGTTCATTAATATATAAATAGTTATGTAAATAACTGAGCTTTGAATTCCATCATTAGAACCTGTTGCTACTCCAGCCAAAGTATAACCTACATGGCCTATTGAGCTATAAGCAATTAGTCTTTTAAGATTTGTTTGGCCTATAGCTGCTATTGCCCCAAAAAGCATTGATGCTATTGATAAAAAAATCAAAATCATTTGCCACTGATCTATCAAGTTTAAAAAAGGTACATATAAAAATCTAATAAATACAGTTAGTGCTGCTATTTTAGGAACCATTGTAAAAAATAATGTAACGGATGTTGGTGACCCTTCATAAACATCAGGAGCCCACATATGAAATGGCACAGCAGAAATCTTAAATGCTAGACCGACTAGAATAAAGACTATACCAAAAGTAATTGCATACTCGTTTGAATTTAGTTGATTGGCAATAATGTTAAAATTAGTTGAACCTGTAAACCCATATATTAATGAACATCCATAAAGTAATAAACCTGAAGACAGTGCACTCAAAACAAAATATTTTAAGCCAGCCTCTGAAGACTTTAGTTGATCCCTATTAAAAGTAGCCAAAACATATAAAGCTAATGATTGAAGTTCTAGACCCATATAAAATACAATTAAATCATTTGAACTGATCATTATCATCATACCTAGAACTGAACTTAATATTAAAATTGGATATTCAATTTTAAAAATCTTTAGATTCTTTAAATAATTTGAAGAGATAACCAAAACTAAAAAAGCAGCTAACAACGTAACAATTTTCATAAAAGATGATAAATAATCAATTACAACACTAGAGTTGAATAATAATGTTTCTTTAATACCTAGAGTTTCATTTAAAGTAATTACAGAAGTAACAAGTAAAATTATTAATGAAATATTTTGAATCAATTTGGAACTATTTTTCTTAAAGACCCCTAAAATAAGAAGAAACATTATTGATAAAGAAAGAAAAATTTCTGGAAAAACTAAAGCTAAATTTGTCATTTTTAATTACTAACTAAATTAAAGTTATATACTTTTATTAAGTTGCTGATAGAAACTTCAATAGTATTTATTAGAGGTTCTGGATAAAATCCAAAAAATAACGTTGGTACAGCTAAACATGATAAAATAAATAATTCAGATTTATTCAAATCTACCATTTGTTTTAAATCTGAATTAACTAGCTTTCCAAAAACTACCCTTTTATATAACCAAAGCATATATGCTGCTCCTATTATTACTCCTAAACTTGCAATTACAGCTACTAAAAAATTTTCTTTAAAAGCTCCCATTAAAATTAAAAATTCACCTACAAACCCACTTGTTCCTGGTAGACCTAAAGCTGCTAATGTAAATAACATAAATAAAACTGAGTATTTGGGAATAATACTTACAATACCACCATAAGTGTTTATTAATCTCGAATGCATTCGATCATAAACCACACCAACACACAAAAAGAGTGCCGCTGCAACCAACCCATGACTAATCATTTGTAAAATACTTCCTTCGAGACCTTGCTGTTGAATTGTAAAAATTCCTAAAGTAACAAAACCCATGTGAGCTACAGATGAATATGCAATTAATTTTTTCATATCCTCTTGCATTAAAGCAATTAAAGATGTGAAAATAATTGCGACAACACTCAACGTGTAAATTAATGGAGTAAAAATTTCTGATGCAATAGGAAATAAACCTAGAGAAAATCTAATAAATCCATATCCTGCCATTTTAAGTAAAATTGCTGCTAACAATACTGATCCTGCTGTTGGAGCCTCCACATGAGCGTCTGGTAACCAAGTGTGAACAGGCCACATGGGAGTTTTAACTGCAAAAGAACTAAAAAAGGCTAGCCATAAAAGATTTTGATATTTAGCATCAATTCCTAATTCATAAAGTTGAACTACATCAGTTGTACCTGATATCCAATATATTGAAATTATAGCTATTAGCATCAATACAGACCCCAAAAGGGTAAATAAAAAGAACTTAAATGCAGAGTAAACTCTTCTTGTACCACCCCAAATCCCGATAATTAAAAACATTGGAATTAAACCAGCCTCAAAAAATAAATAAAATACCACTAAATCTAATGAACAAAAAACTCCAATCATAAAAGACTCCATAATTAAGATTGCAATGAGAAATTCAATTAGTCTGTTTTTAATAGAGTTATTGACAGAAATTATACATAGAGGTGTTATAAAAGTTGTTAAAATAATAAATAATATTGAGATACCATCAATACCTACTTTATAATTTATTAGATCTTTAATCCAAACTCTATCCTCAACAAATTGAAATTCTGATGTTGATTGATCAAATAATATCCATAAATAAATCGATAAAAAAAAATTTACTAATGAGGTAAATAATGCAACATATTTTACAGTGATATTATTTTCTTTATTACTTCTTGTAAAAAAAAGAAAAAGGGCACCTACTGCTGGTAATAGTATTAAAGAAGAAAGAATAGGAAAATTCATTATTTGACAATTAGAAAAGTTAATAAAGCAGAAAAACCAAGTAACATAACAAATGCATATTGATATATAAATCCACTTTGAAATTTATTAGCTTTTAAAGAACACTTTTTAATGAATGATGAAATACCGTCAGGACCAAAGCCGTCAATTATTTTGATATCAAAAAACTTCCATAAGAATAATCCTATTTTTTTTGATGGAATTACAAATAAGACATCATACAGCTCATCAAAATACCATTTATTAATTAAAAATTGATATAAAGGTTTATTAACATTAGCAATTTGATCAGATAAATTTTTGTTTATTACAAATAAGTAATAAGCAGCTGGTATTGATAAAATTACTAAAATAGGAGTTAATACTAAAAACCAAAAAGGTGGATGGTCAGTACTTAATGGTTCTAGAAAAAAAATTGACTCTTGCCAAAAATTATTTCCTCCATAACCTAGAAATAGTTCTTTAAAGGTATAACCTGCAAATATAGAGCCTATAGAAAGAAAAATTAAAGGTATTAACATCACCAAAGGTGACTCGTGAGTTTCTTCGATCTTGATATCTTTATTATTATAATCTCCATGAAAAGTTTTAAAAATTAATCTCCATGAATAAATTGATGTAAAAAATGCAGTAATAATACCAATCCCCGCTGCGTAATATCCGGTGGTATTTCCTCTTAAATACGCAAATTCTATAATTGCATCTTTAGAATAAAATCCTGATAAAAAAGGAAAACCGGTCAAAGCCAAAGTACCTATTATCATTAATGTATAGGTATAAGGTAATTTTTTCCAAACTCCTCCCATTTTATTTATATTTTGCTCATCTTTAAAAGCGTGAATAACTGAACCGGATCCTAAAAATAAAAGAGCTTTAAAAAATGCATGTGTAAATAAATGAAACATCGCAACATTATATGCACCTACACCTGCAGCAAAAAACATATAACCAAGCTGACTACAAGTTGAATAAGCAATTATTTTTTTAATATCTGTTTGGACAAGTGCAACTGTCGCTGCAAAAAAGGCTGTACTCATGCCTACAATTGTAATGACATTTAATGCTAGGTCTGAATATTCATAAATAGGTGAACATCTTACAACTAAAAAAACACCTGCAGTAACCATAGTTGCGGCATGAATAAGTGCTGAGACAGGCGTTGGACCTTCCATTGCATCTGGTAGCCATGTGTGTAGTAAAATTTGAGCTGATTTACCCATCGCTCCAACAAATAGAAGTAAACAAATCAAATCAATAGCATTAATATTAATGCCTAGAAATAATAAATTCTTATCAACAATAGTTGGGATTAGCTCAAAAACTTCTGTATAATTTACAGTTCCAAACAAATAAAAAATTAAAAAAATCCCTAAAGCAAAACCGAAGTCTCCTACCCTATTAACTAAAAAGGCTTTAATAGCAGCTGAATTAGCAGTATCTTTTTTGAACCAAAATCCAATTAAAAAATATGAACATAGACCTACACCTTCCCAACCAAAGAATAATTGAATAAAATTATCAGAAGTTACCAACATCAACATTGCAAAAGTAAACAAAGACAAATAAGCCATAAATCTTGGCTTATGAGGGTCATGGGACATATAACCAATAGAATAAATATGAACTAAGGATGAAACAGAAGTTACAACTACTAACATCACTGCAGATAAAGGATCAATCTTCATCGACCAATTTACGTCCAACGATCCAGAGCTAATCCATTTAGCTATAACTATATTGTCTTGATATTGATTGATAATAACTTCATATAAAACTACTGCAGATAAAATCGCTGAAATAGTTACTAAAAAACTAGTAACAATTTCTGAATTTCTATCACCAATAAATTTTCCAAAAAAACCTGATATTATTGAAGCTATTAAAGGTAATGCTATAATTGAAATTTCCATATTAACCTTTTAAATTATCAATTTCCTCAACTCGGATTGTTCCAGCATTTCGGTAATAAACAACTATGATTGCTAAACCTATAGCAGCCTCAGCTGCAGCGACAGTTAAAATAAATAAAGTAAAGACCTGTCCTGATAAATCATTTAAATATATTGAAAATGAAACTAAGTTTATATTAACTGCTAACAAGATAAGCTCAATACTCATTAAGATTACAATAATATTTTTTCTATTTAAAAAAATTCCAACTATACCAATTGTAAAAATTACTGCACCTAAAGTTAGATAATGTCCCAAGCCAATTTCAATCATCAATTTTTACTCCCTTATTAGATGGTACATCTAAAACCTCTACTCCTTCGGATCTTTCTCTAGAAATTTGTTTTATATAGCTTTGTTTTTTTACACCTTCTCTTTGTCTAAAAGTAAGAACAATCGCTCCAATCATTGCAATTAATAAAATCATTCCGCTTATTTGAAAGACATGAATGTAGTCTGTATATAAAATTTGTCCCAAAGAATGAGTATTACTAAGTTCACTAGATATTTGTAAATTATCCGAATTAAATAAATCAGGCTTATACTTCCAACCACCAATAACAATAATTAATTCAAAAAATATTAAAGCACTTATAATGAGCCCAATGGGTATATGTCCGGAACTATCCTCAGATAATAACCATTGATTTTTTTGTTGAGCTACATTTAACATCATGACAACAAATAAAAAAAGAACTGCTACTGCACCAACGTAAACGATTAGCATAATCATACCTAAAAATTCTGCTCCAATCATAATAAAGAGACAAGAAATGCTAATGAAATCTAAAATTAAAAAAAATACTGAATGAACTGTATTTTTAGAGACCGTAACCATTATTGCAGAAATAATAGCTATTAAAGAAAAAACATAAAAAAAAATTGCGTGAGCTATCATTAATTATCTGTAAGGATTATCTGACTTAATATTTGCAGCTAAAATATTTTCCCATCTATCTCCATTATCAAGTAGCTTTTCCTTAGTATAATACAGTTCTTCTCTAGTTTCAGTAGAAAATTCAAAATTTGGTCCTTGTACAATTGCATCCACAGGACAGGATTCTTCACATAGACCACAATAGATACATTTCATCATATCTATATCGTATCGAGTTGTTTTTCTACTTCCATCTTCTCTTTGTGTGGATTCGATAGTGATAGCTTGTGCAGGGCATACTGCTTCACATAATTTACAAGCTATACACCTTTCTTCACCATTTGGATATCTTCTGAGGGCATGTTCACCTCTAAATCTTGGGCTAATTTTTCCTTTTTCAAAAGGATAATTAATAGTTTTTTTTGATTTGAACATTTCTTTAACAGCAATTAATAATCCACTTACAAAGTCGACCATCAATATAGTTTTAATAAATCTAGCGATTTTCATTTAGTTTGTTGGCAATAGGTTAAAATAAAAAAGATAACTTGCTGTTAATACTACATAAATTAATGAAAACGGTAAAAATATCTTCCATCCTAATCTCATTAATTGATCATATCTATATCTTGGGACAGTTGCTTTAACTAAAGCAAAAAGAATAAACAAAAAAAGAATTTTAAATATTAACCAAACTGCTCCAGGGACCAAAGTAAAAGGATATATATCTATCGGTGATAGCCAGCCTCCTAAAAATAAAATTGATCCTAATGCACACATTAATAAAATATTTGCATATTCTCCTAACCAAAACATTGCATACATCATTCCAGAATATTCTGTTTGATATCCAGCAACTAATTCTGCCTCTGCCTCAGGCAGGTCAAATGGAGGTCTATTAGTCTCGGCCAAAGATGAAATAAAAAAAATAACAAACATGGGAAATAAAGGAATTATAAACCACATTTCTTGTTGAGCTAATACAATATCACTTAAATTTAATGACCCTACACATAATAATACATTAATTATAATTATACCTATTGAAACTTCATATGATACCATCTGTGCTGCTGACCTTATAGCTCCTAAAAATGGATATTTGGAGTTTGAAGCCCATCCACCCATAATAATTCCATAAACACCTAAAGAGGAGACTGCAAATATATACAAAATACCAACATTAATGTTTGCTAGAACTTGACCTTCATTGAAAGGAATAACTGCCCAAGCTATTAAAGCTAATGTCATAGTTATTATCGGTGCAAGAATAAAAATAACTTTATTGGAACTAGCTGGTATGATTATTTCTTTAAAAATATATTTCAAAGCATCTGCAAGGGATTGAAGTAATCCAAAAGGTCCAACAACATTAGGTCCTCGTCTTTTTTGAACAAAAGCCCAAACTCTTCTATCTAACCAAACAATCATTGCTACAGAAACTAAAACTGGAACTAGTAAAAATAAAATCTTATAGACCTCTCGAAATATAATATCAAAATATTCCATTTATCAACCCTCTGTGCCTGTTCGCTTAACATCAATTTTAGAATTATTACAATCAAGCATAGTCTTTGATGCTCTTGCTATCACATTAGAAAAATAATAATCTTTAAATTTAACTTTTAAATCCTCATTTTTAAATTCAATTGTCTCAATATTAGTTTTCAAAGTTTCCTTTTGCTTTTCTTTTTTAAGACTCAGGTAATTAAACATACTACTTTCAAGCTCATCTTTATCATTAAAAAGTTTACGATTGTTCATTGTTTCAGCAATTTCATTAATTATTTGCCAATCTTCTTTTGAATCTCCTGGGGGATATGAAGCTTTAAAGGCTTTTTGAATTCTACCCTCTAAATTAGTAAAATGTCCAGATTGCTCAGTATATGCTGCCCCTGGTAAAATTATATCTGCAATTTCTGCCCCTTTGTCTCCATGACTTCCTTGATAAATTATAAATTCATCTTTTTTGACAAAATCAAGATTATCCTGGTTAAGAAGATAAATAATTTCAAATTTGTTTTGTTTGAGATCATCTAATATATTATTATTTTGGTCAATTAAATCTAAATCGATACTTCCTACCGTAGATGCATCTGAAAATAAAATATTTAGAGGATTCCAATCTTTAGTAAATTTATTATTCTTAGACAGAAATTCTTTTAAGGAATAAAATAAATAATTTGCTGATTTTAATTCTAAAAATGACTCACCAAATACAACCAAAGGTTTTTTTGAATTAATGATATCATTAGTTATTTCATTTTTATTTTCAATAATATCTTTAATTGTTTGAGTTTTACCATTAAGAATTTGATAAGGATAAGTAAGATCACCAACATCATTTAGTGAAATAATTTTAGTTTTATTATTTAAATAAGCTTTTCTAATTCTGGCATTAAGCATAGTCGCTTCAAATCTAGGATTAGTCCCGATCAATAAAATTAAATCAGACTCCTCAATTCCATTAATTGTTGAATTAAATAAGTAATTTTCTCTTACTGAATTATCTATAAATCTTTTAAAAGATTTTGAATCATATTTGTTTGTATCAATAGTCCTATCAAAAAATTCTTTGAAAATAAAACTTGCTTCCATGTTTGTTAAGTCTCCAACAAAGCCACATATATTCTCTTTTTTTGTATTTTTAATTTTCGATTTGATAATTTTATAAACTTCATCCCACGAAGCTTTCTCAAATTTATTATTATATTTGACATAAGGTGTATCAAGTCTTTGATTGAGTAAACCATCACATGCATATCTTGTTTTATCAGAAATCCATTCTTCATTTATTTCTTCATTAATAACTGGTAAAACTCTTTTTACTTCCCAGTCGTAAGTATCAACCCTAATATTTGATCCAACCGCATCCATTACATCAATAGTTTCTGTTTTTTTTAATTCCCAAGGTCTTGCCTCAAACACGTACGGTTTTGAGGTTAATGCTCCTACAGGACAAAGATCAATTACATTTCCAGAAAGCTCTGACTGTATTGATTTTTCCAAATAAGTAGTAATTTGCATGTCTTCACCTCTTCCAATTGCACCTAATTCAGGGACACCTGCAATTTCAGTTGCAAATCTTATGCATCTTGTACAATGAATACATCTTGTCATTTGAGTTTTTATTAAAGGACCCATATTTTTATCTGGTACTGCTCTTTTATTTTCTTTAAATCTTGATTTATCAATTCCATAGAACATAGATTGATCTTGTAAATCACATTCTCCACCTTGATCACAAACAGGACAATCCAAAGGATGGTTAGCTAATAAAAATTCCATCACACCTTTTCTAGATTTTTCTATATTCGGTGTATTTGTTTTAATTACCATGCCATCTGCAGCTGGCATCGCGCAAGAAGCTATTGGTTTAGGAGATTTTTCCATTTCCACTAAACACATTCTACAATTTCCTGCTATTGATAATTTTTCGTGATAACAAAATCTTGGTATTTCTACGCCTGCTTTTTCGCAGGCCTGAAGAACTGTTAGTCCTTCTTCAACTTCTACTTCAATATCATTAACTTTTAATTTAAGCATTTTTATCTAATAAATGTTGGTCAACTAAGTAAGGAATACTTTTGTTTTCTTTTACTATTGGATCAAATTTATTTCTTTCTTTAATTTCTTTTTTAAAATGTCTTAATAATCCTTGAACTGGCCAAGAAGATCCCTCTCCAAATGCACAAATTGTATGTCCTGCTATTTGATTTGTAACATCTCCTAACATATCAACTTCATCTCTAGTTGCTTCACCCTTAGACATCCTTTCAAGCATTCTCCACATCCATCCTGTTCCTTCTCTACATGGAGTACATTGACCACAACTTTCATGTTTATAGAATCTTGCAATTCTAGCCATACATTTAATAATATCTTGATCCTTATTAATTACGACCACACCAGCAGTTCCTAATCCACTTTTCTCTGCTACTAACGAGTCGAAATCCATAGTTAAAGTTTCACATTTATCTTTTGGGATTAAAGGCATTGATGATCCACCAGGAATTACTGCTTGCAGGTTATCCCAGCCACCAATTACACCCCCAGCATGAATTTCTATTAATTCTTTTAATGGTATATTCATTTCTTCTTCAACATTACATGGATTGTTTACATTTCCAGATATGCAAAAAATCTTTGTGCCTGTATTTTTTTCTCTTCCTAAAGAAGAAAACCATTTACTGCCTTTTCTAAGAATTGTTGGAACGACCGCAATGGTTTCAACATTATTAATTATTGTTGGACACCCATAAAGTCCTATTAAAGCAGGAAACGGAGGTTTTAATCTTGGTTGTCCCTTTTTACCTTCTATGCTCTCAAGTAGTGCTGTCTCCTCACCACAAATATATGCTCCTGCTCCATAATGAATGTAAATGTCTAAATCCCATCCAGTTCCAGCTGCATTTTTACCAATAAGGTTTTTATCATAAGCTTCATCAATTGCAGCTTGAAGTTTTTGTCCTTCTATAAAATATTCTCCTCTAATATAGATATAACAAGCATGCGCTTGAACTGCGAATGAAGCTATTAAACAACCTTCTATAAGTTTATGAGGCTCAAATCTTAATAAATCTCTATCTTTACAAGTTCCAGGTTCTGACTCATCTGCATTTATCACAAGGTAATGAGGTCGTGATCCAACTTCTTTAGGTGCAAAAGACCATTTTAATCCAGTTGGAAAACCTGCTCCACCCCTTCCTCTAAGTTGTGAGTCTTTAATCTCATTAATGATCCAATCTCTTCCTTTGTTTGTAAGTTCTTTTGTATTGACCCAATCACCTCTTTTTTGAGATGAATTAATATCAGATCCCAAGTCGTTATATAAATTTTTGAAAATTCTATCTTGATCTTTAAGCATTATTTAAATCCAATAAGGTTTTTCTATTATTTTCAGGTTCATTATTTATTCTTCCTCTATAAGAGCCAGGTTTAGGTGTTTCGCCTTTTAAAAGCGATTCTAAAATTTTTAAAGTTTTTTCTTTATCTAAATCTTCATAATAATTATCATTGATTTGCATCATTGGGGCATTAACACAAGCTCCTAAACACTCGACTTCCATCCATGAACAGGTTTTATCTTTTGATAACTCTGACTCATTTTCAGAAATTTTTTCTTTACAGGCCTCAACTAATTTATTTGCTCCCCTAATCATGCATGGAGTCGTAGTACATACTTGTATAAAATATTTTCCTACTGGAGATAAATTATACATAGAATAAAAAGTAGCTACCTCATAAACTTTGATATATGGCATATCTAAAAATTTTGCGATATATTTCATTGCTGCTAATGGAATCCAATTATCATTTTGTCTTTGCGCAATATATAATAAAGCCATCACTGCACTTTGTTGTTTGCCTTCAGGATATTTTGCGATTATAGTCTTTGCCTCTTCGAGAGAAGAAGAGCTAAATTCAAAGTTTTCTGGTTGATCTTTGGCTGGTTTTTTTAAACTCATCTATCTACCTCACCAAAAACTATATCTAAAGATCCTAGAACAGCAGGAACATCTGCTAACATATGACCTTTGATTAAATAGTCCATTGATTGTAAATGTGAAAATCCCGGGGCTCTAATTTTACATTTGTACGGTTTGCTTGATCCATCAGAAATTAAATAAACTCCAAATTCACCCTTAGGTGCTTCAACAGCTGTGTATATTTCATCTTTAGGTACACGATAGCCCTCTGTGAATAGTTTAAAATGATGAATTAATGCTTCCATTGATTGTTTAATTTCCTTTTTAGACGGTGGAGTAATTTTTCCATCAAAGCTTTTAACTGGACCTTTTTCCATCTTGGCTAAGCATTGTTTTATAATAAATACACTCTCCTTCATTTCTTCAATTCTACATAAATATCGATCATAACAATCTCCATTTTTTCCAACTGGTATCTTAAATTCTAATTGATTATAACAATCATAAGGTTGTGACTTTCTAATGTCCCAAGGAACACCAGATCCTCTAATCATCACTCCACTAAATGAATAATCTAAAGCATCATCTTTAGTTACTATTCCAATATCAACATTTCTTTGTTTAAAAATTCTATTATCAGTTAATAAATTCTCTAAATCGTTTATAATTTTAGGAAAACTGTCACAAAATTTTGCGATATCATCTTCTAAACCTGCTGGTAAATCTTGATGAACTCCACCGGCTCTAAAGTAATTTGCATGTAATCTTGAACCAGAAGCTCTCTCATAAAAAGTCATTAGTGTTTCTCTTTCTTCAAAACCCCACAAAGAAGGAGTTAAAGCACCCACATCTAAAGCTTGTGTAGTTACATTTAAAATATGACTTAAAATTCTTCCAATTTCACAAAACATTACTCTTATCAATTGTGCTCTTATAGGTACTTCAATTTTTAAAATTTTTTCAATAGCTAATGCAAAAGCATGTTCTTGGTTCATTGGAGCTACATAATCAAGACGATCAAAGTAAGGAACAGCTTGCATATATGTTTTATTCTCAATTAACTTTTCTGTACCTCGATGAAGTAATCCAATATGTGGATCTGCTTTTTCAACAACTTCACCATCTAATTCTAAAATAAGTCTTAAAACTCCGTGTGCTGCAGGATGCTGGGGACCAAAATTTAAGTTTAAATTTTTAATTTTTTTTGTCATTTTCATCTGTTTGTTCTTTGATATATTTGGTTCCTTCCCATGGACTTTCGTAATCAAAATTTCTATAGTTTTGTTCTAGTTTAACAGGCTCTTTGATAACTTTTTTTTGTTCTTCATTATATCTTACTTCTGTATGTCCAGTTAAAGGAAAATCTTTTCTTAATGGATGACCTTCAAAACCATAATCAGTTAATATTCTTCTTAAATCAGGATGATCTTTAAAATTAACACCATACATATCAAAAACTTCTCTTTCCATCCAATTCGCTGACGGAAAAATTGATGTTAAAGATGAAATGACTTCATTTTCAGTAATAAAGTAACTTAAAATCATTCTTTGATTAAACTCGTGGCTTAAAAATAAATATACAATTTTAAATCTTTGTAGCTGTTCTGGATAATCGACCACAGTAATATCTATAAGTTGTCTAAACTTCATATCTTTATTTGTTTTAATAAACAAAGTTACGTCTATTAAATCTTCTTTATCTATTTCAATATAAATCTGATTATGTTTAATTGACGTTGTATTTATTTTAGAAGTTAACTCAGAATTAATTTTTTTTTCTAAATTTATTAAAGTTTTCATTTTATCTATTTAAAGAACCTTTGTTTCTTATTTTTTTTTGTAACTGCATAATTCCATACAAAAGAGATTCAGCAGATGGTGGACATCCAGGGACGTACACATCAACAGGAACTATACGATCACATCCTCTAACAACTGAATAGGAATAATGATAATAACCTCCTCCGTTTGCACAACTACCCATAGAAATTACATATCTCGGTTCTGGCATTTGATCATAGACTTTTCTTAGTGCTGGAGCCATTTTATTAGTTAAAGTTCCCGCAACAATCATTACGTCTGACTGTCGAGGTGATCCTCTAGGAGCAGCTCCAAATCTTTCAAGATCATATCTTGGCATTGCAGTTTGCATCATTTCAACCGCACAACAAGCTAAACCAAATGTCATCCAATGTAATGAGCCAGATCTTGACCAATTTATTAAATTGTCCAATGAAGTAGTAATAAATCCATTTTTGCTGAAATCATCAGCTAATTGTTTAAACTCTTCTGGGACTTGATCTAATTTATTATTCATTTTAATATTTTTTTATTCCCAATCCAATGCGCCTTTTTTCCATTCATAAATGAATCCTATTGTAAGTATGAATAAAAAAATCATCATTGACACAAATCCAAGAATTCCTATTGAGCCTAGTGAAATCGCCCAAGGAAATAAAAATGCTATTTCAAGATCAAAAATTATGAACAATATAGCAACAAGATAAAATCTTACATCAAATTCCATTCTAGAATCTTCAAATGGATCAAATCCACATTCATAAGCTGATAACTTTTCTGGATCAGGGTTTTTAGGAGATAAGAAAAAGTTAACTACAACAAATGCACAACTTAGTCCTAAAGCTATAATTAAGAATAAAATTATAGGTAAATAATCTTTTAAAAATTCAGCATTCATTGGAGAATATATATCATTTTTTAAAGTTTGATGAAGTGGTGTTAGGTCACATTATTCAAAATATACAGTCTTATTGATAACGATTATCAAACTAACGTATTAAGTGGCGGGAGTGAAGGGACTCGAACCCTCGACCTATCGCGTGACAGGCGATCGCTCTAACCAACTGAGCTACACCCCCACTTTTGATTCTTTTGGTGGGCAGTAAAGGACTCGAACCTTTGACCCCCTCGGTGTAAACGAGATGCTCTACCAACTGAGCTAACCGCCCATAACCAAAGTAGTGGTTATATCTCTCAGTCTAATAACGTCAAGATTTATTAATTGTTATAAATCGTAGAAAATTTTTTAAAATCCACCTCTCCAATTATTTTTGGAGTTAAAATTATCTTCTTCTTTTTTTGATATTGGTCTAAATAAATAAAAAGTTAAAAAAACTACAACCAATAAAATTATCAATAATTCCATTATAAAATCTTATTGAATGCTTGCTTGAGATTTGTCATCTTTTTTAGTTAGATCAACCTCAACCCACTCTGTCTTTTTAAGTTCCTTTGTTAAAGCAATTTTTAAGACTTCATCTGCATATTCTACAGGAGTGATTTTTATTTCGTCCAATATTTTTTTTGGCATATCAACTAAATCTTTTTCATTTTCTTTTGGAATTAAAACCTCTTCAATTCCAGCTCTGTGTGCTGCTAATAATTTTTCTTTTAGACCACCAATAGGTAAGACTTGACCTGTTAAAGTTACTTCACCAGTCATAGCAACGTCTTTTCTAACAGGAATAGTAGTAATCGAAGAAACTATAGATGTAACCATTGCTATACCAGCTGATGGTCCATCTTTTGGAGTTGCTCCTTCGGGTACATGAATATGAAAATCTTTTTTTTCAAACAATGGTGGAATAATTCCATATTCTAAACATTTTGATCTCACAAATGATTTTGCAGCTTTTACAGACTCTTGCATAACATCACCTAACTTACCTGTAATTTGCATTCTACCTTTTCCTGGCATTGTTACAGTTTCTACTTTTAAAATTTCTCCACCATATTCAGTCCAAGCTAGGCCAGTTACAATTCCTATTCTATTTTCAGTTTCTAATTCTCCAAATTTATATTTTGGAACACCAAGGAAATCAGATAAATTTTTCGCGTCAACATTGACTTCTTTCTCTTCACCAGAAACAACTTTTTTTACAACTTTTCTAGCAACTTTTGAAATTTCTCTCTCAAGATTTCTTACTCCAGATTCTTTAGTATAACTTCTAATTATTTCTTTAATTATGTCATTACCTAGTTTCATTTCATTTTCTTTAACACCATTATCTTTTATCTGTTTGGGTAAAAGATACTTATTAGCAATATTAATTTTTTCATCCTCCGTATATCCAGCTAGTCGAATTACTTCCATTCTATCTAATAATGGTGGTAAAATATTTAAAGTATTTGCTGTTGTAACAAACATTACATCTGATAAATCATAGTCGACTTCAAGGTAATGATCATTAAATGATGTATTTTGTTCTGGGTCTAAAGCTTCTAAGAGAGCTGAAGAAGGATCACCTCTATAATCATTACCAATTTTGTCAATTTCATCTAATAAAATTAATGGATTTTTTGTTCCAGCTTTTTTCATCATCTGAATTATTTTTCCAGGTAGAGATCCAATGTAAGTTCTTCTATGACCTCTAATTTCAGCTTCATCTCTCATACCACCAACTGACATCCTAACAAATTCTCTATTAGTAGCTCTAGCAATTGATTTTCCTAAAGATGTTTTTCCAACACCAGGCGGTCCAACTAAACATAATATTGGTCCCTTAATTTTGTCCATTCTTTTTTGAACAGCTAAAAATTCAATTATTCTCTCTTTAACCTTTTCGAGACCAAAATGATCTTTATCAAGAACATTCAAAGCTTTGGTTAAGTCTATATCTACTTCACTTTTTTTATGCCATGGAAGTTCTGTCATCCAATCTAAATAATTTCTAACGACTGTTGCTTCAGCTGACATTGGACTCATATTTTTTAATTTTTTAAGTTCTTGTAAGCATTTTTTTTCAACCTCTTTAGGCATCTTTGATTTTAAAATAGCTTTATTCAAACTAGTGCTTTCATCTTTACCATCTTCAATTTCGCCTAATTCTTTTTGAATAGCTTTTAATTGTTCATTTAAATAGTATTCCCTTTGAGTTTTTTCCATCTGAGTTTTTACTCTTCCACGAATTCTTTTTTCAACACCAATAATACTTGTCTCGTTTTCCATTATTTTAACAATTGAGTTTAATCTTTTTTTTACATCTGCAGTTTCAAATATTGATTGTTTTTCAGAAATTGTAGCAGTTATGTGTGATGCGATATTATCAGCAATTTGAGAAGGGTCTTTTAATTGCTTGATTGTATTAATAGTTTCATTGGATATTTTTTTGTTTATGGATGTAAGTTTTTCTAATCTTCTTAAAGCTGTAGCCGCTAAAGGATACAAATCTTCATCTTTATTAACTACATCATTATATGAAGTGAATTCACAAGTAATAAATTTTTCATTATCTTTGAAGTCTAGTAATTTTACTCTTTTAACGCCCTCGACTAGAACTTTTACGGTTCCATCAGGTAATTTTAAAAGCTGGAGGATATTTCCTTCACAACCATAGGTAAAAATGTCTGTCTTTTTTGGATCATCAATTTCAGAATTTTTTTGAGTAACTAAGATTATTTTTTTATCTTTCTTCATTACTTCATTTAAAGCTGAAATAGATTTGTCTCTCCCAACAAATAACGGGATCACCATGCTAGGAAAAACCACAATATCTCTTAGAGGAAGTAGTGGTAGTGAAATTTTTATGTCCATAATGTTAAATATGGATATTATAATTTATATTGCAATACCTTTTTCAAACTTATTAAGGATATTAAGCCGCTGAGGTCTTGTTTGTCTTAGATTTATTGTCAGTTTTCGAATGAACTATAATTGGCTGAGACTGACCTTTTACCGCAGAGGCATCGACTATTACCTCTTCAATATTTTCTTGACTGGGTAAATCATACATAGTTTTCAATAGAATATTTTCTAATATTGATCTTAGACCTCTAGCTCCAGTTTTTTTCTTAATTGCCTTAAGCGCAATTTCTTTTAAAGCATTGTCTTTAAAAGTTAATTTTGCACCATCAAGTTTGAATAATTCTTGGTATTGTTTTGTTAATGAATTCTTTGGTTCTTCTAAAATCTTAATCAAAGATTTTTCATCTAAATCTTCTAAAGTTGCAATCATTGGTAATCGACCTATAAATTCAGGTATTAAACCATATCTTAATAAATCCTCTGGTTCTAAACCTTTCATCCACTCACCTGTTTTTTTATCTAGTGTATTTTTAACATCAGCTCCAAAACCAATTGAAGTTCCTTTGTCCCTTTGTGAAATAATTTTATCAAGACCAGCAAAGGCTCCTCCACATATGAAAAGAATATTAGTTGTATCAACTTGTAAAAATTCTTGCTGAGGATGTTTTCTTCCTCCTTGTGGTGGCACACTTGCAACAGTTCCTTCCATAATTTTTAACAAGGCTTGTTGAACACCTTCACCAGAAACGTCTCTTGTTATTGAGGGGTTTTCTGATTTTCTACTAATCTTATCAACCTCATCTATATAAACGATACCTCTTTGAGCTTTCTCAACATTATAATCTGCTGCTTGTAATAATTTAAGAATAATATTCTCGACATCTTCTCCAACATAACCAGCTTCGGTAAGTGTGGTTGCATCAGCCATTGTAAAAGGCACATCAAGAATTCTTGCTAAAGTTTGAGCAAGTAAAGTTTTTCCACACCCCGTAGGTCCTACTAAAAGAATGTTTGATTTTGCAAGTTCAACGTTTTTACTTGTTTTATTTTCATAATTTAATCTTTTATAGTGATTATGGACAGCAACAGACAAAACTTTTTTTGCATGTGCTTGACCAATTACATAATCATCTAATACCGAACAAATTTCTTTAGGTGAAGGAAGGCCATCTTGATGTTTTACAAAAGTGTCTTTACTTTCTTCCTTAATAATATCCATACATAATTCAACACATTCATCACAAATAAAAACTGTAGGACCAGCTATAAGTTTTCTCACTTCGTGTTGACTCTTTCCACAGAAAGAACAGTAAAGAATATTTTTGTTGTTAGTGCTCATAAAATTTATAACGAATCAATCTTAATACTTTATTATAAGAAGTAGTTACTAATCAAGTTTCGAATAAGTTTAAATCAATATATGGTATTTTAGGATCTTTTCTCTACCACTTCATCTATTAATCCAAAAGATTTAGCTGCATCTGCAGTCATAAAATTATCTCTCTCAAGAGCTAACTTGATTTCTTCAACTGTTTTACCAGTATGTTTTGAATAAATTTCATTTAATCTTTTTTTCAAAGATAGAACCTCATTCGCATGAATTTCTATATCAGTCGCTTGACCTTGAAAACCTGCGGACGGTTGGTGAACCATTATCCTAGAATTTGGTAATGAAAATCTTTTACCTTTAGTTCCTGCTGAGAGTAAAAATGATCCCATTGATGCTGCTTGACCAATGCATAAAGTAGAAATATCAGGTTTAACATATTGCATTGTATCATATATTCCAAGGCCAGCAGTGACTAATCCACCTGGACTATTGATATACAAATAAATTTCTTTTTTAGGATCTTCCGCCTCTAAAAATAAAAGTTGTGCAGTTACCAGTGAAGCAACATTGTCATTTATCTGACCAGTTAAAAAAATAATTCTTTCTTTTAAAAGTCTTGAATAAATATCATATGCACGTTCACCTTTACTTGATTGTTCAACAACCATAGGAACTAGAGTACTCATAAATTCAGATATTTTGTTTGTCATAAGTTGATTCGTTTTACTTATACAACTTGCGATTACTTTTTGCTAACTTTTTTTGATTTTTTAACTGAAGGTTTAATTTTTGTCGATTTAGGCTTAGTTTTATTACTACTTAACTTTTTATCTTCAACTTTTTTGTCATCCTTATTAGGATGACTGTATTCTTGTAGTTGAGATTGTTTTAAAATTTTTTCTGCTTCATTTTTTGAAATTTCTTTTTTATTAGGCTTAGCTTTTTCTTTAATTAACTTTAGAATTTTTTCCTCATATACGGTTCCTCTTAAACTAGAAACTGCTGATGGATTTTTTTGATAAAAATCCATTACCATTTTTTCTTGTCCTGGCATCATTCTTATTTGTTTTTGAACTTCAGCTTGTAATTCTTGTTCTGTAACTTTAATTTGATTTTTTTCTCCAAATTCATTTAAAACTAAACCTACTTTAATTCTTTTTTTTGCGACGTCTTCAAAATTTTTTCTACTTTTTTTTGCATCTTCCTCAGACATTCCTTGTGATAAAATCTTAATTTCATCCTCAATTAAATTTTCAGGTATCTCAGAAACTTTGAATTTTTCAATTTCCTTTAATATTTGATTTTTTGAAAATCGGTCTAATGAATTTGTATACTCATCGTTTATTTGTTTTGATATTAAAGATTTAAGATCTTTAAGATCTTTGGCACCTAAATTTTTTGCAAACTCATCATCTATTTTAGTTTCTTCAGGGTTTTTAATAGTTAAAATCTTACAAACAAATTTTGCTTTTTTATTTATCAATTCTTTTTCAGGAAAATTTTCAGGTAATACAGCCTCTACAGTTTTTTCATCTCCTTTTTTTACGTCTAACAACTGTTTGTCAAAACCTTTTAAAAATAAATCTTTACCTAGAGTAAGCTGAGTATTTTTACCTTCTCCACCTTTAAAAGTTTTATTATCTACCGTTGCTGTATAATCAAAAGCTACAAGGTCTCCCTCTTTAGCTTTGGTATTTTCTAAAGCATCTTTAAAATTGGGTTGATTTTTTGCAATTTCTTTTATTCTTTTTTCCGTCTCACTATTATCTATTTTAACTGAATATTGATCAAATTTTATATTTTCTATTGACTTAATTTCAACTTTTGGAAGTTCGGTTACAGATATTATATATTCTAAATCTTTATCTTCACCATAAGTTTTTAAGTCTAATTTTGGTTGACCCGCTGGTTTAATTTTATTTTCCTCCAATGCTTTAGTTGAAGTATCTTTTATAACTTTGTCCAATACTTCATTAAAAACTGCTTTGCCAAATTGTCTTTTTAGAATTTCTCTAGGAACTTTTCCAGGTCTAAAACCTTTTAAATTTACAGTTCCTTTGATTTCTTCGTATTTATCATCCATGTAGGTATTCATAGTTTTTTTATCTACGAACACTTTAAGATCTTTATTTAAACCTTTTTTATTTTCTATTGTAACTTTCATAATTTAGTTATGGTAGGGCGAAAAGGACTCGAACCTTCACAGATTGCTCTATCGGTTCCTAAGACCGACGCGTCTACCAATTCCGCCATCGCCCCACAAATTAGAAAGTTTTATATATTATTGAAACTATTTGTCCAACGACATTTATTGTAAATTAGATTATATTTCCTCTATAAAATTAAATATGATTATTTCACCCTGTATAAGTATTTGTAAAACTGATCCCAAAACAGGTTATTGTTATGGTTGTGGGAGAACTAATGCTGAAAAACTGAAATGGAAATTAGAGGAAACTCTTGAAGAATGGAAGTTAGAAAACATTACGACAATCAAAAAAAGACTTACGGGATGGCAGTTAAAAAGTTTCGAAGAGTCATATACATATAAAATTGAAAATGGTATCTCTCTTTTTAAAAAAAATTTAAAAAATGAGTAAAGTTACAATTGTAATAATAATCTATATTTTGGGTCTAATTTTTGGTGCTTTGTTTCTTGATATCTGGAGTGCTGATACAAGTGTATTCAAGGGTCTTTTAGGTTTAGGGTGGACTGCTCTACTTTTGATAGGATTATTTTTTGCTGACAAAAATGAAAAAGAATAATTTTTTAAAATTTGTAATTGCTCTTTTTGTATTATTTCCTGCACAACAGCTTAAATCTGAGATAATTATTATGAGTTTATGTGATGATCAACAGGATGAATTTATAAAGAATGAATATATTCTCAATCTTAATGAGTTGATAATGACCAGAAATTATATTTACAAAGAAAAAACATATCAAAAATATAGAATTACTGATCTTAGTGTGAAGAAGAAAAATTCTTACGTAAGAAATATTTACGAAGAAAACGGAAAGATATTCACACATAGACATGGCTACCCCCAATTTTATACTCAAATTTTGTTTGAAAAAGGAAAGCAAGAAATTTTTATGAAAACTGTATTAAATGATGAGGTGGGTGTTTCAAAAATTTCAACTTGTAAAAAGATAGAAAAATTTAAAAAAGAAAGTTAATTTTTTTTCTTTTTTGGAAAAACTTTTTTTTTTTTTACTTCAAATCTACTGTTAGTGATATTACTTCTATGTTTTGCATAGGCTTGTTTTTGTGCTTGTTTCATTGCTCTTTTTGATGACATTACAATAATTTATTTTTTACAAATTACACATATTCGACCCATAAAAAGCTCATCTAGGTATTTAATATGTATTAATGGATAAAATAAAAAACTTAAAAGTTTAAAAATTAGTTTTTTTGACCTTCTTCCATCTGTCAATATAGGTCTTTTGATCCATTGAGTGTTGGACCAATTGTTTCTTTTAAGGATTTTTTCATAATCTCTTATAGATGTTCCGTTAAGTGTTGGAAGCTTTTCCCAATTTTCCAAATTATTTTTATTTCCGCTATACCATTCAGCAGTTGGACCTCTTTCTTTTAATATCTCAAAATATTTTTCTGAAATTTTTTTAGGACTAAAAAACCAATGTAAGCAGGGAAAGTTTGTAACAAAATTTAAATGAGACTCAAACGGTTGTAAAAATTGTGGAAAAACTGCTAATAATTTTCCTCCAGGTTTTAACACTCTATAACATTCCGCCATAGATTTCTCTAAACTTTGAACATGTTCGAAAGTATCTGTGCTGACTATAAAATCAAAAAAATTATCATCGTAAGGTAATTTCTCTCCTATACCAGTTGAAAAATCAGCATTAATATTTTTTTCTCTAGCAAATTCCTCTGAGGCAACTTTAAAAATAGGGTTTATATCAATTCCATAACTTTTCTTTAAATTATAATTTTCAGCCCATGCAATTAGTCTTCCTCCAGTAAATGATCCAAGATCTAATAAAACTTTATCTTTTAATTCCTCTCTACTTAATTTTGACAAGAAATAATTTTCCATCCAAGAAAAATTTTTGTCTTTTTCAATATCATACCTTGCTAAACAAGTCGCTTTTCTAATTTCTTTCTTTTTTTCTTCATTAGATTTTAAATATATGTTGTGATTAAAAACTTCCCAATTTTCAAAATTATGTTCTGATGGTGTATTGGAAAATGTTTTCATTAAAAATTTAATCATAGAAATTACTTTATATTAGAAATACTACCAATCAATTCAAAATTTGTATCAGAAACTACAATTTCTCCTGAAGATGGTGAGTAATTTAAAATTTCAGATATAACAACATAATGCGTTATTAAGATTAAATTCTTTTTTCTATCCCATTTTTTTATGAATAATTTTAATTCTTCAATTTGAGGCTCTCTATTTTTACTATATTTTTTGCTATAAAAAGAATTTAAAAAACTTTTTATCTGATAGTTGGAAAAAGCAATCAAAGCTGTTTCTTTGCAGCGACACCACTGACTTGAAATTACTTTTTGTATGGGAATTTTTTTTTCCTTAAAAAAATCACCAATTTTTTTTGCTTGTTCTTTTCCATTTTTATCTAGATTTCTTTGAGATGAACAATCGTTTAAATTGAAATTTATTGGGTCACCACTACCTGGTGCATAAGCATGTCTTATAAATATTAATTTTCCACCCTCTTGAAGTTGATCTATCAAATTTTTATTTAAATCTGCTTTAACAGACGATGTTAAAGATATAAATATTACAAATAAAAATTTAAAAAAATTCATTTATGAATACTAAATTAAACAATTTAAATAAAACAATAACTAACTGTAAGAAATGTCCGAGATTAGTCAAATTTATACACAAAATAAGTAGAATTAAAAGAAAACAAAATATAAATGAAGTTTACTGGGGAAAACCTGTTCCAGGTTTTGGAAAATTGAATTCAAAATTAGCAATAATTGGATTGGCTCCTGCAGCCCATGGCGGAACTAGAACAGGTAGAGCTTTTACAGGAGATAAATCTGGAAATTTTCTTTTTAAAAGTCTCTATTCTGTCAAAATATCTAATCAAGATTTCTCTGAAAGCAAAGATGATGAGTTAAAGTTAAAGTCTACATATATTACAAATATTTTAAAATGTGTTCCTCCAGGTGACAAACCTATGAATAAGGAATTAGCTCAATGTTCAAATTATTTTATAAAAGAAATTGATTATCTAACAAAAATAAAAGTAATTGTAACATTAGGCAAAGTAGCGTTTGAAAATTGTATAAAAATTTATAAAAAAAGATTTAAAATAAATCATAAATTTGAATTTAAACATGGAAAGAAATACCTATTACCTGATAATAAAATTTTAATAGCCTGTTATCATCCTAGTCCAAGAAATGTTAATACCAAAGTTGTAACTCATGCTATGATTAATAGATTATTTAGAAAGGCCAAAAAAATTTCTAAACTTTAATCGTATCACAAAAATAAGGTTTAAATTTTGAATATATATCTTCAGGGATTTTTATTGGTTTTCCATTTTTATCAATAAAAACCAAATGAACTTGAGCCTCTACAATAATTTTCTCATCTTTTGTAATTATTTGGTTCATAAAAAAAGATGTTTTAGTTATAGATTTCACAAAGGATCTAATAGTTAATTCATCCTCTAGAAATGCAGATTTTTTATACTCAATATTACAGGATTTAACTATTATTAGTGCTTCAAATTCCTCTTGAATTCTTTTATTACTAAATCCAATTGAAAACAAAGCCTCTGTTCTTGCCCTTTCTAAAAACTTGAGATAATTCGCATAATAAACAACACCACCTGAATCTGTATCCTCATAGTAAACCTTTGCATTGTGATAAAAATTTTCATGCATAATAATAACTTCTAATAAATAAATAATTATTAATTCTTATGAAGGCTTAATGAGATATCTAATTACCATTCTATCATTAAGTGTTGGTTTTGAACCTCTATGAATACCACCTTCATCAAATATAATCATAGTTCCTGCAGTAGCATTATAATCGTATTTATTAGTTGTATTAATTGAATCTTCAAATTCCGTATCTTTTAAAAAATTTTCTATTATTTCGCTACTAGTTTTTTTATTTAAAAAATTTTGATTATCTTTTACAATATTTCTAAAATCTTTAAGACTCCAATAAGGTTGGTAGGAAATCTCTTTATTATAAATACCTTTTCTAATTTCGTAAGCAATTTTGTGAGTTTTTGGTATATAGCTCATGCATCCATTGTTTGAAGATACGTTGGTTAAATAAATAAAAAATTTTAAATAAAAATTATCAGGATTGTAGAATTTAGTATCCGGTTTTTTTGAGCCACTATAAGCCTGATCAGTATGCCAAGGAAGAATATCTTTATTATCTACTTTACTATAATAACCATCAATATAGTTTGAATTAACTTGTTTATTAAAAAAATCTCTAGCTATTTGATCCAGTTTTTTTTTTTTTTTAAATTTAGCCAATTCATATGTATGTGCCAATGAACGAAACTTAAATTTTAATAATTTTATTGATAAGATCTTGAAATTGGTTAAAAAAACACTTTCTTTATCTCCCTTGGGAGCCTTATAAAAGTTCACAATATTTGATAATCTAATTAATTCTTTAGGTAATAAAAAATTTTTAATTTTTACTATTCCATTTTCTTTAATTTCTTTAGCTAAATTATTATTCATTTTTAAATTATATTTTGTTTAATAAAAGAACTATATAGTTTATTAATATCATTATTTCCATACAAAGTTAATGAAAAAAAATAATAAATATAAAATTTGCACAATAATGACTACTGGAAGAACTGGAAGCGATTATTTAGCAGGCTGCTTGGATGGTGTAAAAAATATTATGGTTTTCTCAGGTAAATTTAATCATCAAATTTTTTTTAAAAATCATAAACAAAAAATAAAAAAAGAAATTTTAATTTCAAAATTTATAACAGAAAATAGAAAATTATTTACTTACAATAAAATAGAAAATTTAAAATTGAATATAAATATTAATAAATTTAAAAAAAAATTTATTAAAATATCTAGTAACACTTTAAGTCGTAAAGAATTTTTTATAAGGTTGTATGAAGCATACCATTTAACTTTAGATCGAAAACTTCAAAGAACGAGTATAATAGTTCACCACTCACATGGACGTGTGAACACAAATAGCTTTTTAAAAGACTTTCCTAATGCAAAGATTCTTGTAACCATAAGGGACCCAAGAGCAAATTTAAAATCAGGTTTATTAAATTGGTTCAAATTTGATCCTGAAAGAAAAAATATGATGCATATATATATGTACCTAAGAAGAATTAGAGATGATTTAGATTATGCCATACATAAAAATAATAAAAAAAAATTTATAAAACTTGAGGAAATGGGTAGTAAAAAAGTTAAAAGTGGAATTTTAAAATTTCTAGGAGCTAAATATGATAAAAAGATTAATATATCAACTTATGCAAATAAACCTTGGGCAGGTGATAAATTGTCTGATTTTAAAAAAAATACTAAAGGGTTGTTTAATAAAAAAATTATTTATAATAATTGGCGTGAATTTTTTACAAAAGATGAAATTTCAATATTAAATTTTTTATACTCGAATTATTGTAAATTTTATAAAATTGAACAACCTAGTTTTTTTAAAAAAATTTATCTTTTCTTTAGAGTTATATTGCCATTTAAATTTGAAAATTTAGCAATAAATCATCAAAAATTATTCTCAATTAAATTTTTGAATAATTTAATATTTTATTTTAAGAGAGTTGTTTATATACAATTGCTTATTTTAAATATAGATATTTTTAATTATGAAAAAAAAAATTGAAATTTTTTGCACTATAGGGCCTGGAAGTTTAAATACAAAATTTTTAAATTTTGCTAATTCAAACATAAATTTATTAAGATTAAACATGTCTCATTTAGATTTAAAACAATTGAAAAAAAATATTTTTTACCTAAAAAAACATTCAAAAGTACCTATTTGCATAGACACAGAAGGTGCACAAATAAGAACAAAATGTAACAAAACTAAATTTTTTAAAAAAAATCATAAGATTAAGATATTTAGAAACAAAAATTATTATTTCTATCCAGATGATGTTTTTGATAAATTAAAAGTTAATGATAAATTAGATATTGGTTTTAGTGGGCTTTGTGTAAAAATTGAAAAAAAAAATAACAATTTTTTTATATGTAAAGTGCAAAATCCCGGATTTTTTGAGCCTAATAAAGGAGTTCATCTTATTAACAGAGAAATAAAATTAAATTATCTAACTAACAAAGACATTGAAGCTATTAAAATTGGTCAAAAACTAAATATTAAATATTATGCTTTATCTTTTACTAATTCACACATTGATGTAATCAAATTCAACAAATTATTAAAAAGTGAAAAAAAAATATTTAAGGTAGAAACCAAAGAAGCAATTAAAAATTTAAAAAAGATTATTAAATTTGGTAATAATTTGTTGATTGATAGAGGTGATTTATCTAAAGATATAAAAATTGAAAATGTTCCAATTATTCAAAGAAAGATAATTCATGAAGCTAAGAAGAATAGGAAAAATGTTTATGTTGCAACAAATTTTTTAGAAAGCATGATTCTTAATAGTTACCCTACTAGAGCAGAAGTAAATGATATCTACAATACCATAGAAATGGGAGCTAAAGGTTTAGTTCTTGCTGCTGAAACTGCTATTGGTAAAAATCCTGTAGAATGTGTAAAAATATTAAAGAAAATAATTAAAGTATTCAAAAAAAATAATGCTTAAAATTTTAGTTATGGGTCTTCCTGGATCAGGAAAAACTACTTTAGCAAAAGAAATTAAAAAAAAAATTAAATGTCATTGGTTAAATGCTGACAAAGTAAGAAAAAAATTCAAAGATTGGGATTTTTCAAAAAAAGGTGTTCTTAGACAAGCAAGAAGAATGAGGCAACTTGCAAATAAAAGTAGAAATAAAATTATAATTGCTGACTTTATTTGCCCCTATAGAGAGGGTAGAAAAATATTTAACCCTGATCTTATTATTTGGATGGATACCATTAAAAAAGGTAGATTATCCACATTTGACAAAACATTTCAAAACCCAAAAAAATTTGACTTGAAAATTAAAACAAAAAATTTGAGGATAAATATGTCTAAAGTGATTAAATTTTTAAAAAAAGTGGAAGAAAAAAAATATCTTAAAATGTAATTAATCAGCTGAAAAGTAAATATTTTGATAATAAGCAATTGATTTCATTTTAGAATTATCTGTATCTGACATTATCGCTAAACCATCTAATTCATCTACATCTAAATTATGAAATCTTTTAAAATCTTCTTTTACATTTGCTTTAACTGTAATCCATTCATTTAAATTATTTTGAGTACTTGCTAAAACATTATCTATAGATTTTTTTGTATAGGGACTTGGCCAGTTAGATCCAACATCATTATTACTTGAAAAAACATAATTAATTGCTCTATTTGAAAGTGGTGTGGCGCCTGTCTTTTTTACTGCAAATACCCTAGCTGCAAAATCGTGTCCTTTTTTGGTATCTTCTTTTATACCAGATAAATCTTTTTCAATTTTCCAAGTAATATTAATAAATGGAGTTTTATTAAGATTAATTTTTACCTCTTTGCCTAGACCAGAAGCTGCATTATCTGCCACTGCCTTAAGAAAATTGCCACTTTCATTTTTACCTATCGAATAAATTGTTTTGTTGTCTGCACCTCTTACTTTCCTAACTTGTAGTTCTGATAGTTCAAACTTTGTAAAATCAAAAACTTTAACCTCATTTGCATGTGTGTGCGTGTTCATCAACATGATAAAAATTATAAATTTGAAAATAGTTTTCATTTTAAAAAATTTGTTAATACATTATTTTGACAAAATTTAAACATGCAAAAATCAATTTTTGTATTTATAAATATTTTATGAAGACAATTTCTATATTTATCCTATTAATTTACTGGTCAGTAATGATTTTTGCTCCTGTTATGTCTAAAGATTTAAAAATAAGTCGTGCAAAAGCCAATCAAATTAAGATTTTTGAGCAAAAACCTCGAAATTAATAAGTCGATCGACCTCCACTGATATCAAAAACAGCTGCTGTAGAAAAAGTGTTTTCATCTGAGGATAACCAGCAAACTAAAGAGGTAAACTCTTCAACCTCCAGAAATCTTCCTCTTGGCACTTTTGAAAGCATTCTTTGGACATGTTCTTTGGTCATTTGATCTAAAATTCTTGTTTTTGCCCCTGCTGGTGTTACAGCATTGACTGCAATGTTCTTATCAGCAAGTTCTTTTCCAAGTGATTTGGTTAATCCAATTGCTCCTGCTTTTCCAGAGCTATAGGCACTTGCATTTGCATTACCATCTTTTCCAGCAACTGAAGCTACATTAACAATCCTCCCATAGTTATTTTTAATCATACTAGGTACAATTGCTCTACAACAATTGAATGTTCCAAATAGATTAATTTTTACTATTTCATTCCACTTATCAACATCATACTCCCATAATGGTGCTGTTGGCCCAGTAATGCCAGCATTATTGATTAGTATATCTATATTTGAATTATTAAGAATATTGTTTACTGCATCCTCAACTGTTTTATAATTCGATACATCAACTATATTAGAAGTTAAATTATCGTTATTAATGCTATTAAGAACTTTTTCTAAAAGTTTAGAATCTATATCCCAAATAACTACTTTTGCACCACCTTCTAAAAATCTTTTCGCGATATCTAAACCAAATCCTTGTGCTCCCCCAGTAATTACCGCAGTTTTATTTTTAAAATCAAATAGATTTTTATTCATTTAGTTAGTCTTTTGCTAAAAGGTAATAGACCAAAGAGGCAATAAAAGCTCCTATGATCCATGAATAAGATTGTAGAAACATTAAATTACTATTCCAAATAGTTGATGCTGAAAAAATAAACCCTAAAATTAAGGAATAGGTTCCCTTTATATGCCACCCACTGGAATAATAATAAGCACCATCTTTTTCTAAAGAATAAATATCTTTATTAACTAAATTTTCTTTTTTAATAAAATAAAAATCAGATATCATTATTCCAGCCAATGGACCAAAAAAAGCACCTATAGTATCCAAATAAGATAATGCACCGATTTGACTGAAATAAGTAAGCCAGAAAATGCTAATCCCAAAAGCTAAAATTATAATTGTAATGCTAGAACTTTTTAATGAAAAAGATGAAGGAATAAAATTAATCAGAGAATATTGAGAGGGAATAAAATTAGCAATTAAATTTGTGGATGCTGAAGCAATAATAATAAAAATTAAAACTAAAATTGTCACAAGTAAATTGTTTAATTTTCCAATTATATCTGTTGGATTTGTTAGTATTCTATTCAAATTATCTGGATCCTGTTTTAAAAAAGCATCAGCACCAGTCACTATAAATAATGTAAAAAATGAAAAAATAATTAAATTTAATAATAAACTCAAATTTCCTTTTTTAAGTTCTTTTTCATTTTTAACATATCTAGAAAAATCACCAAAATTCATAATTACTATTGAGAAAAATGTGAACATTGTACCTGTGACTGTAATCAATGGAGCAATATTATTTTTATCAAAAAAATTAAAATAATTTAAAGAATTAATAAATGCGTAAGATGAAGACTTTACATCTATTAATAATGTTGAAAAGAAAAATACTATCATTCCCAAATAAACTGTAATTGCAGAAAATTTTATTATCTTCCTATTAAAAATCATTCCTGCACTGAACAAAAATCCTTGAACGATGATTGTAATTAAAAGCGAGAACCAGTCGATGATATTCAATCCTAAAAAGAACATTAAAAAAATTTCTTTATTTAATATTTCAGGGTTAAATGAAAAAATGCCTATCCTAATTAAGTAAACTATAGCTTTTGATAAAAAATATGTTTGAACTCCAAACATAAAAATTCCAGTTATACATCTAAATAGTCCAAAAATTTTAGCACCATTAAAACCTAATGAGGATCTTAATAAAACAACAAACGGTAATCCAAATTTTTGTGATGGTTTTCCAATCCAATTTGAAAATAAATAAACCAAAAAAGAACCTAATACTGTACCAAAAAAAACAATCATCGAATTCATATCATAAATAATATAAAGAGATGCAATAAGTGAGAATCCAATAATACTTTGAATATTAACGCCCCAAAAATAAAATAAATCTTTCCAATCCCAATTCTTATTATTTGGATTTACTGAAACTAAATCCCAATTAATAAGTGTTTTTTTTGATTTTTGTTGACTCACTTAAACAATATAAAACTAAAATTTTCTACTGTCCATATAAGAGAGTTGGCAACCAAAGAGCAATTTGGGGAAATACAATAATTAAAACTAATCCTATGACTTGTAAGACCATAAATTGCATCATCCCATAATAGATATCCTTAAGATCCCACTCAGGTACCACTCCTTTTAAAAAATATGCTGAAAGAGCAACTGGAGGAGATAGCCAGGCTGTCTGTAAATTTACAGCTACTAATATTGCAAACCAAGTTAAATTAAAACCTAAAGCCTCTACTAGTGGTAAAATAATTGGAATAATTATCATTACTATAGGGACCCATTCTAATGGCCAACCTAACAAGAAAATCATAACCATTATCATTGCCAGGATTAAATACTTATTCATTTCTAGACCTAATAAAAATTCAGTTAATAATGTAGGAGTTCCCAATCTAGCAAACACAGCACCAAAAAAATTTGATGCAGCAACTAAAACCATTATTAAAGCAGTTATCTCAAGAGTTTTAACCAAAGCTTCTTGGAGTTTTGGTAACGTTAATTTTTTATAAGCTAAAGATAATAAGAGCGCACCCATTGCCCCACAACCTGCAGCTTCTGTTGGGGTTGCAAATCCAAATAAGATACTTCCTAATGCAGCAAAAACTAATGCAGCAGGTGGTACTAATCCTAAAAAAAACTCTACCCATACTTCTTTCATACTTGCGGCTCTCATATCTTCAGGTAACACTGGTCCTAATTTTGGGTTAATCATGCATCTAATTGTTGTGTATGCTGCATATAAAGTTGCAAGTAAAATCCCAGGAAAAATAGCTGCTGCAAACAAATCAATAACAGGAATTTCCATTATAGGACCCATCACTACAAGCATAATACTTGGTGGAATTAAAATTCCTAAAGTTCCACCAGCGGTGATTGTTCCAGCTGCAAGTCTGACATCATAGCCTGATCTATTCATTGATTTTGCAGCCATAATTCCAAGAATGGTAACAGAAGCTCCTACTATTCCTGTTGCAGCTGCAAATATTACAGAAACAAATAAAACTGCGTAATATAATGATCCTCTAACTTTAGCTAACATTAGTTGAAAAGCAGAAAATAATCTTTCCATTAAACCAGCTTGTTCCATCATTATCCCCATAAAGACAAAGAGTGGAACGGCGGCAAGAGTTTGTTCTGTCATTACCATAGAAAATTGGAGGGTCATTAAATAGAAAACTAATTTTCCAAAACCTAAGTAACCGAATACAAATCCTAAAAATATCAAAGTAAATGATATTGGAAATCCAACAAATATTGCAAAAAGCATTACACCTACAAGAATAAAACCAAGTATTGCTGGATCCATAAATTCAGCAATCATTTAGACTCTCCTGGCCACTCACCTTTTTTAGCAGCCCAATAGCTTTTAAATAATTCTGAAATTCCTTGAACAAGTAAAAATATTATTCCAACTAATAAACAAGTTTTTATAGGCCACATATATGGCATCCAGGTAGTATCCATTCCTCTTTCGCCTCTTTGGATAGACTCGCCTACATATCCAATTGTCATATAAAGAAAAACGATAAGACCAGGAAAATAAAATAAAAGATATAACCAAAAGTCTATTGTTCCCTGAGTTTTGGTTTTAAAATTTCTATATAAAAAATCAGCCCTTATATGAACTCCTCTTGAAAGTGCATATCCAGCTCCCAACATAAACAATGCCCCATACAAAAACCTACTGATGTCATAGGCCCAAATTGTTGGAGCTAAAAATAATTTTCTTGCTAGAACTTCATAAGTCATCGCAAAAATTAATGGCATTAAAATCCAACAAACTATATTTCCAACCCACTTGCTGAATTTATCTATATTAACGATAGATTTTGCCATCCATGATGGCATATCATCCGGCATCTTACCTGAACCACCTCGCCTTTCGGCAATCATTTCATCTGAAATATCTAATTTTGATGGTTCGTCAGTCATAAAATTTTAGTTAAAAAAATTAGAGCGGACTGTAAAAGTCCGCTCTAAAATATTAAGATTAATTACTGATTACTTTAATGTTGCTGCGTGAGCCATTCCTAGCTTCGCATTAGACATTTGAGCACCACTCCAGAAAGGAACTGCAACATCAGCAAAGTCCTTCATAGAGTCATATACTTTTTTGAAAAATGCATTTTTCTCTGCATTCTTATTCAATGTAGCTTTTGCAGCTGCCATATATTCAACAAAGTAGTCAGATGGAGTATCTTCTAATTTTACTCCGTGCTTAGTAGTTAGTGTTTGTAAAGCTTTTCCATTTTCATAGATTCTGTAACTTAAAGATTTTGCTAATGAAGCATTAGCAGCAACTTCAAGAGACTTCTTCTCATGAGCACTCATAGCTTTATAAGTTTTTCCAGTAATGTAAAAGTCAGCATTTACGACTACTTGGTGTAAACCTTGTAGGTAGTAGTGCTTTAATACTTTTTGGAAACCAAATACCATATCTGGTTTTGGACAACACCATTCAGCAGCATCGATAGTTCCTGCTTCAAGAGCTGGAAGAATATCTCCACCACCCATAGCAACAGATGCTATACCAATGTCTTTGTAAGTTTGTCCTGGAATTCCTGGAGGAGTTCTGAATTTATATTTTCTAAAGTCAGCCATATCTTTAATTGGTTTTGGAAACCAACCTAAAGCTTCAGGTCCAACTGGTTGCAACATAAATCCTTTGATGTCTCTTCCCATTTCTTTCCAAAGTTGGTCGTATAATTCTTTACCACCACCATATTGGAACCAAGATAAGAACGCTAAGTTATCAATACCTACTCCACCACCAGCTACTGGAGAACCAAATAGCATAGCTGCAGGGTGATCACCTGACCAATAGTGAGTCCATGCGAATCCACAATCGATCAATCCTTTATCAACTGCATCTAGAGTTTCTTTAACTCCAACAACAGCTCCCGCAGGAAGTATCTCAAACTTTAACGATCCACTCGTTAATTCAGTTACTGTATCAGTAAAGTCCTTTAACATCTTAACTTCATCAGCCTTAGTGTTAAGAACAGTCTGACATTTTAGTGTTTTTGCAGCATTAGCATTAGAAACAAATCCTAGCACTAAAACCGTTGCAAAAAACATTGAAATGATTTTTTTCATTATTTTTCCTCTTTTTAGTTAATTATAACAATATAATTCAATCAGAAAAACAAAGCTCACACAAGTGACAATTGAGTAATATTAAGTATAAACAAATATAAATAAAATAACTATTCAACTACAAATGGAAATCTTTGATTATATAATTATTGGTGCTGGTTCTGCTGGATGTGTTCTAGCAAATAGACTTTCAGAAAATCCTAATACTAAAGTTTTATTAATTGAAGCTGGAGGTAAAGATAGTAATCCATGGATTCATATTCCAGTTGGTTATTATAAAACAATGCATAATCCTGAGGTTGATTGGTGTTATAAAACAGAGCCAGATAAGACTATGGCAAATAGATCTATTCCATATCCAAGAGGAAAAACTTTGGGAGGTAGTTCATCTATTAATGGACTTTTATATATAAGAGGTCAAGAACAAGACTACAATATTTGGCGTCAACTGGGAAACAAAGGGTGGAGTTGGAAAGATGTCTTACCCTATTTTATCAAATCAGAAAATCAAGAAAGAGGCAAAAATGCTTATCATGGTGACAATGGCCCTTTATCAGTATCTGATCCAAGAATTAAGTTAGATTTACTTGAAAGATTTATGGATGCAGCTGAAGAGAAAGGAATTCCAAAAATTGATGATTTTAATAAAGGAGATAATTTTGGTTGTGGTTATTTTCAAGTTACTGAAAAAAACGGTCTAAGATGTAGTGCGGCGGTTGGATATTTAAATCCAATTAAAAAAAGGAAGAATTTAAAGATTGAAACAAATTGTCATGTTAAAAAAATAAATTTTGATGGAACTAAAGCTGTCAGTGTATCTTTTTGGAAGGGTAATGAGACCAATATAGTTAGTGCAAATAAAGAAATTTTATTAAGCGCTGGTTCTATTGGGTCTACTCAACTCTTACAAACATCTGGAATAGGAAATGGCACTAAACTATCTAATTTAGGGATTGATATAATTAAGGATTTAAAAGGTGTTGGTCAAAATTTACAAGACCACTTAATGTTTAGACCTGTTTATAAAATAAAGAATATTAAATCGCTTAATAAAAAAATAAATAGTTTATTTGGAAATTTAATGATTGGTTTAGAGTTTATATTTAATAGATCAGGACCAATGACAATGGGGGCGAGTCAACTTTGTTTATTTGCAAAAAGTGATTCCTCAAGAGAAACTCCTAATTTACAGTTTCATGTTCAACCAATAAGTACTGATAAACTTGGAGGTGCAGCTCTTCATGACTTTCATGCTTTTACTCCAACAGTTGCAAATATTAGACCAACTAGTAGAGGTGAAATAAATATTATTAGTAGTGATAGTAGAGAAAAACCAAAAATTAAAATGAATTATTTATCAACAGAAGATGATAGAAAAGTTGCGGCAGATGGACTTAGATTAGTTAGAGATATTGTCTTTCAAACTGACACTTTTAAAAAATATAAACCAGAGGAATTAAGACCTGGATCTCAATTTCAATCAGATGAAGAACTTGTTCAAGAAGGAAGTAAATTTACTCAAACTATTTTTCATCCTGTTGGCACATGTAAAATGGGAAATGACGAAAATTCTGTAGTTAATGATGAGCTTAAAGTTCACGGTTTACAAAATTTAAGAGTTATAGATGCATCTATAATGCCTAATATTACATCTGGTAACACTAATGCACCTACAATAATGATTGCAGAAAAAGGCGCAGATATGATACTAGGAAGTAATGCCAATTGATTTATTTTCTCCAGAACAACTAACTATTTTAACTCAAATTATTTTAATTGATCTAGTTTTAGCTGGGGACAATGCAATTATTATTGGAATGGTTGCATCTAAGTTTCCTTTAGAACAAAGAAAAAAGATTATCTTTTGGGGTATTGGTGGGGCAGTAATATTAAGAATAGTTTTAACTTTATTAACTGCATACTTATTACAAATAACTGGTCTAAGATTATTAGGTGGATTACTTCTACTTTATATAGTCTATAAACTGTATATAGATGTCATCAAAGGTACTGATCACGAAGACAACATTAAGGTTGATAATTCAAATTTTTTAAAAGCTATTTGGACTATTTTATTAGCTGATTTCACTATGAGTTTAGACAATGTTTTAGGAGTAGCGGGCGCTGCTGGAGATCATTATGGATTATTAGTTTTTGGGCTCATATTATCTATAGTATTAATGGCTACTGCAGCAACATTAATATCAAATTGGATTAAGAAATATAAATGGATAGCTTGGGCTGGTTTGTTAGCAATTCTTTTTGTTGCTATAGAGTTGATTTATACAGATATTAAAATACTATTTTTATAATGTTTTTAAAAAATTATAACCTCAAAAATAAAACAGCAGTAGTTACTGGTGCTGGAAAAGGTCTTGGAAGAGCCTGTGCAATAGCTTTAGCTGAGGCAGGAGCAAATCTAATAATAATCAGTAGGACAAAAAAAGATTTAGATGAAGTTTCTAAAAAGATAAAAAAATTTAAGTCAAAATGTAGATCTTATGTCTGCGACATTACTAATTATCATGAAATCAAAGAAATTATTAATAAACAATCTAAAATAGATATTTTGATCAATAATGCAGGAAATAATATTCCAGCACATTTTACAAAAGTTAAAACTAAAGATATGGAATATATGGTTAAGATCAATACAATTGCCACATTCAATCTTGCTCATTTGTGTGCATTAAAAATGATTAAATCTAAAAATCGAAAAAAGGTTGGTGGATCCATAGTAAATATGTCTTCTCAAATGGGACACGTAGGGGGACCAATAAGAAGTGTATATAACATGAACAAATTTGGATTAGAGGGTTTAACTAAAGGTATGTCTATTGATCTTGCAAAATACAATATCAGAGTAAATACAGTATGCCCTACTTTTGTTGTAACTCCAATGACTAAAAAATTTCTAAAAAATAAAAAATTCAAAAGGGATATGCTTAACAATATTCCTTTAGGAAGATTTGCAGAATTATCTGAGATATCTTCAGCGGTAGTTTTTCTTGCTTCTGAGGCGGCATCAATGATAACCGGAACTTCTTTATTGGTTGATGGCGGATGGACAGCAAAATAATTTCTAGATTATTTTTAATAATAGTTTTTTTTACCACAACTAATCTTAATGCTGTTGAGTTTAAGGGTAAATTCATTCAAGGCCATTATATAGTTGGAATAACTGATCCTTCATCAAAAATAATTATAGATAAAAAAAATGTTAAAGTTTCAGAGGATGGATATTTTGTATTTGGAATTGATAGAGATAGAAAGTTCGATCTTACAATAACAAAAATAAACAATGAAAAAAAAGAAAAAATAATTAAGAAGGTTTTAAAGAGAAAATACAATATTCAAAGAATAGACGGTTTGGAAGAAAGTAAAGTAACTCCACCTGAGTCCGTTTATAAAAGAATTAAAAAAGAAAATAATAAAATTGGTGAGGCTCGAGCCATAAATTCAGATTTACCTTTTTTTAAAAATCAATTTATAATGCCAGTAGAGGGAATAATAAGTGGTGTTTATGGAAGCCAAAGAATTTTAAATGGAAAACCAAGATGGCCTCATTATGGGATAGATATTGCAGCGAAAAAAGGAACTATGATTAAATCGTCAGGATCTGGTGTTGTAACAATGGCTGAAGATGATTTATATTATACAGGTGGCACAATCATAATGGACCATGGTCATGGAATCTCTACTATATATTCACACTTAGAAACGGTTTTAGTTTCAGTTGGTGATAAAATCAATAAAGGTGATCTTATTGGAACAGTAGGCTCAACAGGAAGATCTACAGGTCCCCACTTAGATTTTAGAGTTAATTGGTTTCAAACTAGGCTCGATCCTATGTCGATATTAAATTAATTAATGGCACTTCATTTTTCAAAAGAGGAATTTCAAAAAAGAAAAAGTGATGTTCTAAAATCAATGAATAAGGAAAATTTAGATGCATTATTGATATTCAGACAAGAGTCGATGTATTGGCTAACAGGATATGATACTTTTGGATATGTTTTTTTCCAAACTTTAGTTTTAGATAAGAATGGAAATTTAATACTTTTAACTAGAGCACCAGATTTAAGACAAGCGCAAAATACATCCAACATTGAAGATATAAGAATTTGGGTAGATAAAGATAAATCAAACCCAACAGAAGATCTTAAGAAAATTTTAAATGAAATCTCATTAAAAGGAAAAAAAGTAGGTGTTGAATATGAAGCTTATGGAATGACTGGACGTAACGCCTTAAGATTAAATGAAACTTTAAAAGATTACTGTGATTTAAAAGATGAATCTGAATTAATAACAAAACTTAGAGTAATCAAATCTCAAGAGGAAATTGTTTATGTAAAGAAAGCAGCAGAATTAGCAGACAATGCTTTGGATCAAGCTTGGAAATATTGTAAGGCGGGTGTGAATGAAGCAAAAATTTTAGCTGAAATGCAAAAAATAGTTTTAGAGGGAGGTGGTGATTACCCAGCAAATGAATATATAATTGGTTCGGGGCATAATGCTTTATTATGTAGATACCAGGCAGAAAAAAGAAATTTATCAAATCAAGATCAATTAAGCATTGAATGGGCTGGCACTTATAAACATTATCACTCTGCAATGTTTAGAACTATTCTTTTAGGAAAAACTGATCCAAAACATATTAAAATGCATGAAGCTTGTGTTCAGGCATTAAAAAATTGTGAAAATAAATTAAAACCAGGAAATAAAATTGGAGAAGTTTTTGACATTCATGCAAAGACTTTTGATAATCTTGGTTTTAATAAAGCAAGAATGAATGCTTGTGGTTATTCTCTTGGATCTACATTTTCTCCAAATTGGATGGATTGGCCAATGTTATACACTGGTAATCCTTATATCATTCAGCCTGGAAATATTTTCTTCATGCATATGATATTAATGGACTCAGAAAATCAATTAGCTATGAATTTAGGTGAAACTTATCTGGTAACTAAAAGTGGAAATGAAAGGCTTGGAAAACAAAAACTAGATCTTGTTATTCTTTAAAATTTTCCAATTTTTTTTGAACCACTATAAAAAATCTTAGATAGCTCTTCATTGGCTTTATTTTGAGAAGTAACTTCATTTTTTCCCATTAACTCAGTTGGTATCTTGGAGTATTGATGATAATTAAATTTATCCTCTCCACGTGCTTTTTGTACATACATTTTTCCTATCACCTGATTGACATTAGTTCCTATATAACTCTGAATAACAAAACCTATTCTTCTATCATTGCTATTATTTAATCCTGATCCATGAACAATTGTTGGATGATGAAGTGATACTTGCCCTGCCTTAAGAATTATAGGCTCTGTTTTTTCTAAGGATACATTTTTAACAGTTTGTCCACGTGTTAATAAATTATTTTCATCAAACTTTTGTTCATGTGTCTTTAAGTTTTCTTTATGAGAACCTGGCAACATTCTCATACATCCATTTTTTTCATTTGCATCAGTAATAGCAACCCAAGATGTAACCCAATTATGAGGTTCTAATCCTATGTATTTTGCATCTTGATGAAAACTTACATAACCTTTTTCATTTGGATTCTTTATAAAAAGTGTGGTGCCACAAATAAGAATATTTTTACCAATTATGCTTTCTACAGCATCAAGAATATTTTTATTTAGACAAACTTTGTTAAATATAGGTGAAATTAGATGAATATAATTTCGATTAATTCCTTCAAGGGCTCCAGGCCAATCTTTTTCAATTTTTTCAATTTCATCTCTTACCTCTTTTGCTTCGAGGGAGCTTAATGCATTAATTGGGGAAATATATCCTTTACTGTTATAACGATCTAATTGCTCAGTTGTTAATCCCGTCATTGATAAAAGCTATATTTTTTTTCTAAATATTTAATCACATTATGAATAATAAACGTCATAAATAAATATATACCTCCTGCAACAATAAATACCTCCACAGGCTTAAAGGTTGTAGAAATAATATATTTAGCAACACCAGTTAAATCCATTAAGGTTACTGTGCTAGCTAGAGAAGTACCTTTCATCATCAAAATAATTTCATTACCATATGCTGGAAGAGATTGTCTAATCGCTATTGGTATTTGAATTTTATAAAAAATTATTTTATTTGAAATACCTAAACTTTTACCTGCTTCAATCAAACCTGGTTTTATTGTTTGAAATGCAGATCTCAAAATCTCTGAAGTATAGGCTCCAGTATTTAGAGCAAAGGCAATAATTGCACACCAATATGGTTCTTTCAAAATTACCCATAGAACTGTCGATCTTAAATATTCAATCTGACCTAAACCAAAATAAATAATAAAAATTTGCACTAAAAGTGGTGTGCCTCTAAAAATATATGAATAGCCATAAGCAAATTTGTTGATAAAAATATTTTTATTCAATCTTAAGATTGCAAAAAATAATCCAATGAATAATCCTATTATTAAAGAAACTGAAAGAAGCTTTAAAGTAATCACTGCTGCACTTAATAATTTAGGAAAACTATTAATCATTAATTCAAGATCCATTAATGCCCCCTACTATATTTTACTTCTAATCTATTGATTAATTTCATACTTACAAAAGTAAGTAGTAAATACAAAACTGCAGCAAATGAATAAAAGAATAATGGATCTCTTGTTGATCCAGCAGCAATATAAGATTGTCTCATAATTTCAACTAAACCTGTAACTGAAATTAAAGAAGTATCTTTGAGAGTTATTTGCCAAACATTACTTAGGTTCGGAATAGCCAATCTAAGTGTTTGAGGTAAAATAATTTTAAAAAATTTTCCAAATTTATTAAGGCCTAATACATTAGCAGCTTCAAACTGACCTTTATCAATTGATTGAATTGCTCCTCTAAAAACTTCTGTTGAATATGCGCCTGAGATTATTCCGATTGCAAATGCACCTGTGATAAATGCATTTATTTCAATATATTCATTATAACCAAATATTGATGCAACATACATAACTGCACCAGTTCCACCAAAAAAGAAAAGATAAATCACTAATAACTCTGGAACACCTCTAATTATTGTTGTGTAAGAATTAGCTATAAAATTTAAAAACTTATTTTTAGATAATTTTAATGGGGTAAAAATTAACGCAAAAAGAAAACCTACAAATATTGCTGTTATTGAAACAGCTATTGTCATTAGGGTCGCATAAAATAACTCATCACCCCAACCAGTATCTCCAAATGCTAGAAGTTCCATACAGATTGGCGACTATACATTATAGTCGCCAAATCTAAAATTTAATTACATAGAAGCGTCGAAACCAAACCACTTAGTAGCAATTCTACTAATGTCTCCGTTTTTTCTCGCTTGATTGATTGCAGCGTTAAACTTTTTCAAAAGTTCAGTATCATCTTTTCTAATACCAACACCAACACCGTTTCCAAATGCACCACCTGAGAAAGTTGGTCCAGTTAGAACAACTGGCTTACCAGATTTTTCTGCATAATCACTGAATGCAACAGCAGCAGCTAATGCAGCATCACATCTTCCTGATGCTAAATCTAAGTTAACCTCGTCCTGAGTTTTATATGTTCTAACATTTACTTTTCCTACATCACCAGAATCTAAAAAGTTTTGGTGGATTGTAGCAGTTTGTACACAAACAGTTTTACCTGCTAATGCAGCAGTAAGTATCTTAAGAGCTTTTTTAGCTGCAGCATTTGGTTTTGTAAGATTTATCCCAGCAGGTGTATCTAAACCTTCTAAGCTTGAACCTTTCATGACTGCTAAAGATGCGACTTCATCTGCGTATCCTTGAGAAAAGCTTATAGCTTTTTGTCTTTCTGCAGTAATTGACATACCTGCCATTATCGCATCAAACTTTCTCATGATTAATGCTGGTATCATTCCATCCCAATCTTGCTCGACTATTACACATTGTTCCCCGATGTATCTACAAAGTGTGTAAGCTAATTCAACTTCAAATCCTATTAACTTACCTGCTTCATTTTTTGAGTTCCATGGAGGATAGGCACCCTCCGTTCCTATTTTTATTTTGTCAGCATTTACATTTCCTATAATTAGTAAAGAAAATAAAACTGAAAAAATAGTTTTCTTTAATATATTCATTATTTCTCCTTTAATAAAAAGATAATTATTTCACAAATTAAGAGTATTACAAAGAAAAATTTAGTGGTTGATTGAAGATGAAAAATTCCAAGAGCAATCAAAACTAGGTATATAAACTCTTGATAAATTAGTATTTCCAAAATGATGATTAAAAACGTTAAGCCAATTTTCAACTTGAAGAGGTTTTTTGTCTTGACTACCAACTTGAGTTGTAATTACCCCTTTTGGTTTTAAGATCCTTACAAGTGAGTCCATATTTTTTGCAGCTAAATCAATGCAAAACTGATCATCATTTAAATCTACAAATATATGGTCATAAGTATCATCACCCACAGCTTTAATACTTTCAAAAGCATCACCCCAAACACATTTAACAGAATTTTTTTCTGTAGCTTTATTGCTAATATTGCCCAAATGTTTATTACATATTTCAACTACTTCAGGATCCAGCTCATACCAATCAACAAAATTAAATTTTTTAGAAATACATTCTCTAGCAACACCACCATCACCACCACCAATAATTGCCGCTCTCTCATTATCTTTATTTAATTTTAAACCTGCACCAATGAAAGTTGAACTATATAAATGTTCATCTGATGATGCTACTTGAATTTCACCATCAATAAATAAAGATTTACCAAATTCTTCTAATTCTAAAATTTCTATATGTTGACCGACTTTAGATTTAAAATCTTCTAAGACATTATTTACAACATATGATTTTTGCAAACCTGGCGAACTATAAATATCGTGATATAAAGATTTTGTATCTCTGTTAAATTCTTTCTTGATAATTCTTTTATACTCAAAATTTTTTTTAATTATATCAGTTGCTATGGAAGGATTTACCTTACCACATGTAAAAAAATCAAAACTTATAATTCCTTTTTCAGGAAATGTGTGAAAGCTTATGTGACTTTCAGCTAATAAAGCTAAAATTGTAAATCCTTGTGGTTCAAACTTATATTTTGAAATATTTAAGATTGTTACTTTTGCAGCTTTTGCAATATCATGAATTACTTTTTCAAATATAGAAGGATCATATTCTTTAGTTGTGCCTATTATATCTAGTGTTATATGCTCCCCAACCTTAGTCATTTATATCTTCCCCTATAAATTTTAAGTACAGATTTTTTACTTTAGTTTCAATCAAATATGAGTTTTATAATAAAGTCAAATCTTTTAATTTTTGCTCGAATAATTTTGCACCCTTTTTACAATTTTCCTTCCAATCTAAACTTGCAGATTCATCTGCATTATCAGAAATAAATTTAAAACATCTAAAATTAATATTTTCTAATTTACAAACTTTTGCAAATGCATAGGCCTCCATATCAACAACATCTACTTTGATGGGTATTGAGCCAGTTACAAAGCTATCTCCTGTCCCACAAGAATATCCATTGGAAGATAGAATTATTTCATTAATATCATCGAAAGGAGTTTCCCCAATTTTTAAATTCATTAGAGCAGTCACATCCATGTCTCTCTGATAAAATTTTGTACACTCTACTATACCTTCCAAATTTTTAGAAATAGCTCCAGCACTCCCAAAATTGATTACCTCTTTAGGTTGATGAGTCTTAATCAATTTTGTTAAATTATAAGTTGCATTAATTTTACCAGCGCCTGTGTGATAAAAAAAATTTAAACCTTGGGTTTCCTCTTTTAATGCAGCTACAAATATTCTATTCATATAAATAATGGACCTTAAAAAATATATTAGATCAATACCAGATTATCCAAAAAAAGGAATCTTATTTAGAGATATTACAACACTTATTAAAGATGAAAATGCATTTGCAGAAACTATTAACCAAATTGTAGAAAGATCAAAAAAATTTGAATTTTCTAAAATAGCTGCAATTGAGTCTAGAGGTTTTGTTTTTGCATCTGCTGTTTCATATATACTTAAAAAACCTTTTGTTATGCTACGAAAAAAAAATAAGTTACCTGCAGATGTTCATTCAGTTGATTTTGAGCTTGAATACGGAAAAGCAACAATAGAAGTTCACAAAGACTCTATAAGTGAAAAAGACTCAGTTTTGATAATTGATGATTTAATTGCTACAGGAGGTACAGCAAAGGCTGCAGCAAAACTTATAGAAATTTCTAAAGGTAATGTCGCTGCTTTTATTTTTGTTATTAACTTGTTTGACTTAAATGGATCTGATAATTTAATTAATAAAGGGTATAAAGTTGAAAATTTAATAGAATTCCCTGGACACTAAAATCTTGTAAATGGAAAAACTTAATAAATTTACTAAATTTTTCAGAAAAATTTATTATCAAACCTTTGTAGAAAGCTTTAAAGGAAAATTAACTTATAATTTTCCACAAAATTATCATCGCTGGGATTTAATTGAGTATTTAATTAAAAAAAATAATTATTCTGACTATCTTGAAATTGGTTGTGATCAAGATCAGTTATTTTCTAAAATTAGAATTAATAATAAAAAAGGTGTTGATCCTGTAAGTGGTGGTAACATAAGGAAAACAAGTGATGATTTTTTTGAAGTTAACGATGAAATGTTCGATATCGTTTTCATCGATGGTTTACATACATACAATCAAGTAAAGAAAGATATTTTAAATTCAGTTAATTGCCTAAGAGAAAATGGAATAATTTTAGTACATGATTGTATGCCTGATAGCTTAAGTAAACAAGCAGTACCTAGATATAGAATGATTTGGAACGGAGATGTTTGGAAAGCAATAACTGATCTTAGACAAAAAGAAGATTTAGAAATTTTTACTTGTGAAATGGATCAAGGAATTGGAGTAATTAAAAAGAATAAAAATTCTTCAATTTTAAATTTAGAAAAACCAATAAATAATTTAAAATTTAAAGACTATTACACGAACTATAAAGAATATTTGAGAGTTATAAGCTTAGAAGAATTTAAGAAAATTTTTTAATCAATTAACTAAATTTCTTTATTTTTCCAAGTTTTGGGAGTTAAATCATTATCAATCTCAATTGATAGCCTGTAATCGAAATCTTTAGTACCTCTTTTTTTTATGTACTCATAAGTTTGTTTAATTCCCTGATTTAAATTAACTTTTGTTTCATAATTTAAAAGTTTTCTTGCTTTATCCGCTGAACAGGTTGCATGTTTTACTTCCCGAGGTCTATCTGCTATATGGATAGGCTCTAAATTTGATCCTGTTATATTGGAGCAAATTTCAACAACTTTATTAACAGTAACAAATTCCTCATCGGGCCCTACATTAATAATCTGTTTATTCAAATTTTCTTGATCTAGCATAGGTATCATGCAGCTCAAGCAATCATCAATATAAGAAAAGCATCTTCTTTGCTCGCCATCACCATAAACTATGGGAGCTTTTCCCTGCATCATTCTATTTAAAAAAATAGAAACAACGTTTCTATAAGGATCTGTATAAATTTGTTTTGGACCAATTATATTGTGTGGCACAGCAATAACATACTCAATATTATTAAGTTCACACAAATTTTTTAAAACCTCCTCTGCTGCCACTTTGGAAATGCCATATGGATCTACTGGTTTTACTTTCATATCTTCAGTAAAAGGTGTTTTTTGATCACCATATCTAGCCATTGATGAACAATAAATTATTCTTTTTACTTTTTCATTTATAGCAGCTGAAAAAATTGAAACAGAAGCTAAATAATTATTTCTTGTAATTTCATACGGGGAAAAGACTGATAGACCTTCATGTGCTGTTGCTGCACAATGATAAACTACTTCTACATCTTTCATAATCTTTTTTATTTTTGGAAAGTCACAACAATCTAGGTCGTGGAACTCAATATTATTCGGGATGTTATCTTTATAACCTCCAATCATGTTGTCTATTCCAACAACAGTATGACCTAGTTCAATTAATTTTTCTGATAAATGAGAACCTAAAAACCCAGCAGCTCCTGTAATTAATATTTTATGCTTTTTTGTCATTTTAAATTAAATAAATTCAATATTAGATACTAGGTCTATACCATGATTTTTTTAATAAAACAGAGTTAATAATGCCAAAAAATCTCTGTTTGTAAATATCACTTTTAAATTTTTGAAAAATTAATAAATAAAAAATAAACTTAATTAAAGATGATATTAATTTTGGAAAAATCTTAAGAATAGCGTTAAAATATCCATAATGCTTTTTATGATAATAAAAAGATGACCACATCCAATGCCAATTTCTTGATAGTTCCATTGTTTTGTTTATTTCAGAATTATGAGACGTCCCTCCTAAATGATTTACTTTAATTGAAGGATCAATATATATTTTAATATCATTTTTTCTTATTCTTTTACATAAATCAATTTCTTCAAAATAAAGGAAAAAATTTTCATCAAAAAATTTAATTTCTTTTAAATTATTCATATTTAAAAACATGGCAAACCCTTTTACACTTTCAACTTCTTTAAGATTTTTATCATTGTCTATACTAAAATTAGTATACATCTCATCTTTTGATATTGGAGCAATTATTCCAAAATTTTTAACACTATTAATAGTTAAAAAAAAATTATCAATCGCATCATTTTCTAAAGTTACATCAGGATTTACAATTAATGCATAATTGGTTAAGACTTTTGATAAGCCTAGATTGTTTCCTGCTCCATAACCTAAATTCTCTTCTGACAAGATACAATCTACATTTTTATATTTAGATTGAATTTTTTTTTTTAGTTCTTTATCATTTGAGTTTTCTACTACAATTATCTTTACATCCTTATTTATTGACTCAATACAATTAAAAATTTTTTCATCACTATGAAAAGAAGTAATTATAACAGTTATATCTTGGTCATTCATATCTTCGATATATTGGTAGCGGGAAGTGGGATCGAACCACTGACCTCGGGCTTATGAGTCCCGCGCTCTAACCAACTGAGCTACCCCGCCATATATTGTTTTGACTTATAATAGTTTAATAATTTGATTCAATATCAATTAATTGAACAAATACTTACAAATTTAATGAGATTTATTAAGAATTACTAAAAGATAATTAATCCAAATAATATTAACCCTGTGGAAGCTGCTGCTGAAAAATAAATTTTTTTTCTCTTTTCACTTTTTTTATATAATTTAATTCTGTTTAAAAGAACATTAATATCGCTGCTTTTAGGTTGAACATTTTTTGGATCTTTTTCTAAATATTTAGCAACTAATTTCTCTTTAACACTAAATCCCACATTTTTCATAATTCTAGTAGACCACGAATTTTTGAAATTTGCAAACATTAGAAAGAAAGATAAATACCTAGAACACTTAAAGCTAAAATTAGGACAGATAGAATAGTTATATTCTTTTTAAATTCTTTACTTTCACTCTCTTGGAGTTTTGACTTAAGAACGTTAATATCTACTCTTCCAGAAGTAGTTTGATTTGATAAAGGCTTTTCAGCAACTCCAATATCATTTGGGGTCTCGATACTAGTTTGATTATCTGCAAAGCCTTTATCACTCATAATTACATTTAACCAACAAAATAGATACTTAACAATTTTGTAAAAGTTCAAACTGGGTCATAATATGGTTGACACATGTCCATAATGGGTTTCATATCTCATTTATACAATTATGAGTTTACAACAAATAGATTTTTCAAAAGTTCTAAACGATGAGCAAGTTTATGATCATATGATGGCCAACTATGATCAATTAGGAAATGATTGGATTAATCATCAATGGAAATGGATCAATGCAGTTTATCAAGCTTTCAAGGATCACTATAAATATATGATTATCATTTCACTGGTTGAAAAAACTTTACAATTTTATGATCAGATGAATATTAAATTATCATATGAGCAATTTTATTCGAAAAATTTCCTCCAAATAGATAAATTTAGTATCACAGAGTTATGTGAAAAACTTCAATTACCAAAAGAAACTGTAAGAAGGAAAGTTTTGGAACTTGAAAAATTAGGAGTTCTTAAAAGACAGAAAAAACAAATTATAATTGATCGTAGATCATTTACTTTTATCAAACCTGAAAACCAAATGAAATATACAGCTTCCTATATTTTAAAAATTTCAGAAATACTTACTAAAGAAAAACTTTACTCCAAGAAACTTGAAGTAAAAATGATTGAAAATGTTTTAAAGAAAAATTTCTCTATAGCTTGGAGATGGTTTTATAGGATGCAAATTCCGATGATTATTGGATATCATGATATGTTTGATGATTTAACAACATTTCACGTTTGGGGAACAGTTTGTATGAACCAAGCTTTTAATTATAAAAAAGCCTTAAATAAAAGGAACGGCTCCAATCAAACACATGACTATATGAATTTTCAGAAAGAACTAATTACAGGTGATTATAAAAAATATAATGAGTCATTAATATTAGGTGAAAAAGCTATAAGTAACGGTGTTAGTGCAATGTCTGTTTCTGATATGACTGGAATACCTCGAGCAACAGTAATTAGAAAATGTAAGTTTTTAATAAAAAATGATTTTTTAAGATTAAATGAAAAAAAACAATATATTTTAACAGGTTTTAATGTTCGAAGAGTTTTGCCATATCAAAAATTAATTTTCAAAAATAAAGCTAAATTCATTAGAAAAGTTCTTAATCTTTTGACAATTTCATAAAATTCTTTTTTTTTTCAAAAAATTTAAATATATTGATTATAAATTCTTTATTTCATTTGGAGGGGGATGGAAGTAGTAACAAAAATAGCACCTATCATACTCGCATTAATAATGTTGGGTTTGGGTTTAGGTTTAAAAATTGAAGATTTTACGAGAGTATTAAAAACCCCGAAAGATTTTTTTGTAGGTTTTTTTTCTCAATTAATTATTCTTCCATTAGTTGCTTACTTATTAATAATTATATTAAAAACACCACCTGAAATTGCTATTGGAGTTATGATTATTGCTGTTGCACCAGGTGGAGTTACATCAAATATATTAACTAAATTTGCCAATGGAGATGTCGCTTTATCTATTACTTTAACAGCTATAATCAGTTTAATTTCTATTATTACAGTTCCTCTTATAATTTTTACATCTGCTGATTTATTCGGAATTACAAATATTTCTCAAAATATTTCAATGACTGGTATAGCACTAAAAATGTTTTTAGTTGTAACGGTTCCAGTTGTCTTGGGAATGATTATAAGAAAATTTGCTGAAAATTTTGTAAATTCAAAAATTCAGATATTTGAAAAACTTAATATAGTATTATTTATCATTTTTTTTATAGCTGCATTTTATGAAGAAAGAGAAAGTTTTATAGATTTTCTAATGCAAGCAGGTTTCATTGCTTTAATTCTAAATATAACAATGATGATCGTGGCTTATTACCTTGGTAAAACTTTTGCCTCAGGAATAAAACAACAAAAATGTATTGCTTTAGAATGTGGATTACAAAATGGTACTTTAGCGATATTTGTTTCTACACAAATATTTGGTACAGATATAATCTATATAACTCCAACAGCTGCTTATGCTTTAATTATGTACATCACTAGTTTTATATTTGTTTTTCTTTTAAAAAATAAAGTTTAATTATTTTTAAAATTTGTTTGTTTTAAAGGTTTGCTGATTGATTCTATTGGATATTTCTTTTTTTCTACCTCAATAAATAAGTTCTTATTTTGAAGTTCTTCATTAGATAAATCATTATTGATATATCCAAATACTAAATTCTTTTTAAAATTAAATGAATAGTTTCCAGATGTTGATCTTCCTATAATTTTATCATCAATATAGATAGGTTCATCATGGAGTAGTAATGGTTTTCCTGGTTCACTTTCTTTTAAAGTAAACATTGAAAATCTAGTTTTAACTTTGTTTTGTTTAATTTTTTCAAGAGCTTGTTTACCTATAAAATCTACATCTTTTTTATTACTAATAGTAAAAGCTAAACCTGCTTGATACTGGTTTTCTTCAGGGGAAATATCATGTCCCCAATGTAAAAATCCACTTTCCATTCGCATAATATCCATTGCATGCATTCCGCAATTAGAAAGATTAAAATCTTTACCTTTTTCTATAAGTAATTCGTATATTTTTTTTGCATCTTTAAGATCTACATATAGCTCGTAGCCTAATTCACCTACATAAGATAATCTTTGAGTCCAGATTTTAACCCCATCAATTGTAATAAACTTTGCAAATCCAAACCTAAATTGATCATTTTCAAAATTATCTTTGCTTAAAGTTTTAAGTAAATCCCTACTTTTTGGACCAAACAAACCAAACACACATAAATCATCTGTAATATCTTTCAATTCAATATTTTTTGAAAGATGTTTGTTTATATGAAATTTATCTCTCTCTCTTGTAGCTGCAGAACTTATTATTCTAAAATGATTTTTATCAACACATACAACTGTTAAATCAGCCTCAATTCCACCATCAGAATTTAACATATGTGTATAAACACATTTACCAGGTTCATTTTTAATGTTTGCGGTACAAATTTTCTGCAGTTCTTGATGTGCTTTATCTGATTTTATTTCAAACTTAGAAAAAGGAGTTAAGTCAAATAAACCAACATTTTTAACTGTATTATTTGTTTCATATTCAGCAGATGGATACCAACTTTGATAATTGTAACTATATTCGTACTCAGCTTTTTCCCCATCCAAAGCAAACCACATGGGTCTTTCATAGCCACCTGAAACACCAAAACATGCACCAAAGCTTTTTAGATTATCATGGTGAGGTAAAGTTTTAATATTTCTAGAGGTTTTATGTTGCTTGAATGGCCAATGCATTCCATATAAATCCCCTAAGGTCTCTGTAATCCTTTTTTTAATAAAACCCAATTCTGAATGAAATTTTTGAAATCTTTTTATATCGTAGCTAAAAATATCTTCATTGATATGGCCAGTCATTAACCATTCTGCGGTAACTTTACCAACACCTCCTCCACTCCCTATACCAATACTGTTTAATCCACAGCATACAAAAAAGTTTTTAACTTCTGGTACTTCTCCTAATAATGTATTTGTATCCGGTGTAAAAGATTCTGGTCCTGAGAAGAATTTTCTAATACCAGCAGACTCTAAAACTGGAAATCTTTTAATAGCAGAGGCTAAATAAGGTTCAAAATGTTCAAAATTCTCTTGAAACTCACCAAAAGAAAAATCTTCTGGTACTTTGTTTGTCTTATCCCAAGCGGGAATAGAATTTCCCTCAAAAATACCAACTAATATTTTGCCTGCATCTTCTTTAATATAAGTTCGATTATCAAAGTCTCTAATTACAGGTAATGTTTTAGATAAGTTTTCTATTGGTTCAGTAATAATATAAAAGTGTTCAGCAGGATAAAGTGGGATACTTACTCCAGCTTTTTCTCCAATTTGTCTTGACCACATTCCAGAGGCTAAAACAATATATTCACATTCAATTTCTTGCCCATTAACTTTTACTCCTGAGATTTTTCCATTCTTAGTTAAAATTTCATCTACTAGAGATTTTTCAAAAATTTGTGCTCCCTCTTTTCTTGCAGCTTTAGCTAACATGTGAGTAACACCTGATGGATCAGCAGCACCATCTCCAGGCATTAAAATTCCACCAATGACTTCATCGGTATTAATAATTGGATAATCTTTTTTAATTTGATTTTTATCTAAAATTCTTACATCAACATCATAAAGTTGTGCCGTAGTTGCTTGTCTTTGAAGTTCTTGCCATCTTCCTTTATTTTGAGCAATTGAAAGGGCGCCGTTTAATCTTAAACCCGCAGAATGATCAACTTCCTTTTCAAGTTTTTTATATAAATCTAATGTATATTTTCTTATCTTAGTTATTGCAGCTGTTGGACCTAGTTGACTAACCAATCCTGCTGCGTGCCAAGTTGTTCCTGATGTTAGCTGATCTCTTTCTAAAAGAATTGTATCTTTCCAACCAAATTTAGCTAAGTGATAAGCAACAGAACAACCTACTACACCACCTCCAATAACAACAACCTTAGTGCTATTTGGTAGTTTTTTTTCCATTTAATTAATTTTTGATAGCTTCTCCAGGATCAAGATATTCGTGTCCAAATACATCTGCAACTGCTTTATAAGTCACATGGCCTTTATGAACATTTAATCCTGCTAAAAAGTTTTTATCTTCCCCTAAAGCTTTTTGGTAACCTTTGTTTGCTAATTTTACTAAAAAAGGAAGTGTTGCTTTATTTAAAGCTAATGTTGAAGTTCTAGGAACTCCACCAGGCATATTTGCTACACAATAATGAACAACATCATCAACTATGTACGTTGGATCACCATGAGTTGTTGGTTTGCTAGTTTCAACACACCCTCCTTGGTCTATTGCTACATCAACTATTACAGAACCTCTTTTCATTAATTTTAACATATCTTTTGTAACTAATTTTGGTGCTTCAGCTCCAGGTATAAGTACACCCCCAACTACTAGATCTGCTTCTGCAATTAAATTATTTAAATCTATTTTATCACTTTGTTCAGGAATAATTTTATCACCAAACATTTCAACTAATTGATTGAGTCTTGCTTCTGATTTATCAACTATATGAACTTTAGCTTGCATCCCTGTCGCTATAACTGCAGCATTTTCTCCTACAACTCCACCACCTAAAATAACAACTGTTCCACCAGTTACTCCTGGCGCACCTCCTAATAAAAGACCTCTACCTTTTTGATTTTTTTCTAAACAATGCGCCCCAGCTTGAACAGACATTCGTCCCGCAACCGCACTCATAGGTGCAAGCAAAGGAAGTCTACCATTATCATCCGTAACAGTTTCATAGGCAATATTAATACTTTTAGATTTAATTAATCCCTCTGTAAGTTCTTTTGCAGCAGCTAAATGAAGATAAGTATAAACAATTTGATTTTCTCTAATCATGTCTACTTCGACTTTTTGAGGCTCTTTTACTTTAACAATTATTTCAGCATCATTAAAAATGTCAGCTGCACTACTGACTATTTTAGCACCAGCTTTTGTATATTGATCATTTTCAAAACCAGCTTCAAAACCACCATTATTTTCAACTAAAACTTCGTGACCTTCAGATACTAAAGTTTTTACACTTTCAGGTGTTAACCCAATTCTATTTTCTTGAGGTTTTATTTCTTTAGGTACGCCTATCCGCATTATCTCTCTCTGTGTTATTATAGATATGTAAAATATAAACTAACTAGTTCTTTTGGTTCTTTTGATAGTTAGTGATACCTGTTCTTAATTTATCAATAATCTCATCGATATGTTTTTTTTCACATATAAATTGTGGAGCAATGATTAAACAATCACCTGTCGCTTTGAAATTTACACCTGCTTCATAACATGATTTAAAAGTTTCATATCCAGCTTTACCAGGTTTTGTGTTTAGTTTCATATCTATACCGCCCATCATTCCATAGCCTCTAATATTTTCAACAGACTCTAAATCTTGAAGAGAGAACAAACCTTTTTGGAAATAAGGTGCTAAATTTTTTGCTCTATTAAAAATATCTTCTTTTTCAAAAATGTCTTGCACAGCTAATGCAGCAGCTACAGCTACTGGAATTCCTGAATATGTATATCCATGAAATAATTCTACTGATCCCATTGGAGATGCATCCATAACTGAGTCATATATTTCATCTTTACAAGCAACTACACCCATTGGAACTACACCATTTGTTGTAGCTTTAGCCATTGTCATAATATCTGGAGTTACACCATATTCTATACTAGCAAAAGAAGAACCTGTTCTTCCCCATCCAGTAATCACTTCATCAAAAATTAAAAGTATCCCATGTTTATCACAGGTCTCTCTTAATTTTTGTAAATATCCTTTTGGTGGAACTAATGTTCCTGTAGATCCAGCAATTGGTTCAACAATACATGCTGCTATATTTTCTGGACCAAAATTCATCGCTATTCTCTCTAAATCATCTGCTCTATCTGCTCCTGTCTCAGGTTGACCGCTTACAAACTTATGTTCATCTAAATGAGTATGTCTCATATGTTGAACTCCTGGCATAAGAACACTTGCAAAAGTTTTAACATTATTAATCATTCCCCCAACTGAAATACAACCAATGTTCATTCCGTGATAGCCACGCTCTCTTCCTACAAATCTAAATCTCTCTGCTTTACCTTTAGATCTATGATAAGCAATTGCAATTTTAAGAGCAGTCTCAACAGCAGTTGATCCACAAATTGTGTAAAAAATTTTATTTAAATCACCCGGTGTATGTTTTGAAATTTTTGTTGCTAATTCAAATGAGCCTCCAAAACCTTGTTGGAATGGTTGGGCATAATCTAAAGTTTCTAATTGTTTTGTAACTGCTTCTGTTATTTCTTTTCGTCCATGACCAAGAGGATTACAAAACAAACCCGAGCTTGCATCAATTTGGGTTTTTCCATGGTGTGTTTTTAGATAAACACCTTTTGCTTCAGTAATTAATCTAGGATTTTTTTTAAAATCTTTATTGGATGTAAACGGCATCCAATGTTCATTTAGGGAATTAGGAATATTTGTTCTATTTTCTGAGCTCATAATTAATTAATATTTAAGTATTTTTAAATTCATAGACTAAATTTGGTTGTTTACTAGAAATTTATTAAAACTCAAATTGGACTAATCATACAATACAACTTTAAATTGTACAATTGAAAAATTTGCAACTCTGGTTCCAGATATAATTTGTTTTACTTCTATTCAAAATTGAATTTAAATATCTACAATTAAATAATTAAAGATAGGGGAATAAATGAAAAAAATAATAAGTTTTCTTCTAGGATGTTTTGTAGCTCTTAACTTAAGTGTTTCTGCTGCTAATGCGGCTGCTAACGAAGTTAGAGTTGCTTATTTTCTAGAATGGCCAAGTCCAAATTTAGAGGATATGCAAAAAAAAGCATTCGCTAAAGCTCTTGGTGTTCCAGTTAAATGGACAAATTTTACAAACGGTGGAGCAATGACTGATGCTATGCTTGCAGGAGATATAGATATTTCTTATTCTCAAGGTTTAGTACCTTTCATTAACGCTGTTAAATCTAAAGCACCAATTAAACTAGTTGATATTGCTATGGAATACGGAATGGGAGGAACAACTTGTGTTACTTCTAATGCTTCTGGAATTACAAAAGCAAATGCTACTGAATTAGAAGGTAAGAAAGTTGCTGTTCCATTAGGAACAATGGCTGAATACGTTTTTGATGAAAGTATGAAAGTTGTTGGAGCTGATAGAGGCAAAATGGATATTATTCAAATGGATCCTGAAGAAGGAGCTGCTGCATTAGTCAGTGGTGATGTTGTAATGGCATGTTTATTTGGTGGTAACTCAATTAAAGCTGCTACTGCTGTAGGATCTAGATTACTTACTGTTCAAGAAGCAAGAGATGCTGGTATCCTAGGTATTGATATCACTTCAGTAACTACAAAGTTTATGAAGGAAAATCCTGGAATGCTTAGAACTTTTATAGAAGTTACTCATGAAGCTAACGCAAGATACAAAGCTGGTAAAGCAGATATGAATGCGATGTCAAAAGCTTCAGAAATGAAAGTTGCTGATATGAAAGAAACTTTAAGTGGTTTTAAATTTCTTTCACCAGAGGAAACTAAACAGTCTATGGAAAAAGGAAATCTTAAGGCATTTCTAGATGGTATGGGAACTCCAAAAGGAAATGTAGATACTAGTTTCTTACCTTTATAATCTAAAGGTATTTAAAATTTAAATAGGCGCCAATTTAATTAAATTGGTGCCTATTTTTTTAATAAAAATTTTTATATAAAGTCATTTTATGAGTGATCTAATTTCTCAAAATCTTAATATGATTTTTAAGACTCCAAAAGGAGAAACGGTTCACGCTTTAAAAGATTTAAATTTTACACTTAAAAAAGGAGAACTTCTTACAGTTCTTGGTCCGTCTGGTTGTGGAAAAACAACTTTACTCAACATCACTGCAGGATTTATCAGGCCAACTTCAGGTGTTATCACTTTAAATAATAAAGAAATTGATGGTCCTGGTGTTGAAAGAGGAATGGTTTTTCAACAAGGAGCTTTGTTTGAATGGTTAACTGTTGCTGAGAATGTAAATTTTGGATTAAGAATGAAGAAAGAAGATCCTATACAAACTGCAAAAAAAGTAGATGAGTGGTTGGAAATTGTTGGCTTACAAGGATTTGGTAATACTCCAACCTATCAGTTGTCAGGAGGAATGCAGCAAAGGGTTGCTCTAGCAAGATGTCTTATTAACGATCCAGATTTAATTTTAATGGATGAACCATTAGGCGCACTTGATGCATTAACCAGAGAAAAAATGCAGTCTTTAGTTTTAAAAATTTGGAAAGAAACAGGAAAAACAATTATCTTAATTACTCACTCAGTTGAAGAAGCTTTGTTACTTGGTGAAAGACTTTACGTGATGGCTCCTAGACCAGGTCGTATACATAAAGAATACAATCTACCTTTTGCTTCAATGGGATTGAAAGAAGATTTAAGGGAAATTAAAAAAAATAAAGATTTTTCTACAAAGCGTGAGGAAATATTAGAAATGATATGGAATATGGAAGAAGAAATTATGGGGAAAGATATTTAAATGCTCACCCAAATAATAACTTTTTTAATTTTTGTAGCGGTTATAGGCTGTATTCTTTATGGAAGGAGATTAATTAAAACTGAGAAAGTTGATGCGGTATTTGGAAATCCTGAGAGGGCATTAGGTGGTACACATTGGGTTATCGTAGGAAGTAGCTTTCTTCTTTTAGTTTGGCTTTATTATTCTTGGGATATTGCAAAAGGATTTTATCCAAAATCTGCTAACGAACTTTGCCAAGTAGCAAAAGTAAATGACTCATTGTTAGGTTTAAAATATCAATTTCCTATTGAAGAAAGGGAATTCAAAAGCACATCTCAAATCAAGAAAGAAAATAAAAACCTTAATCTAATTTTAAACGAAATACAAAATTCTCAAGAAATAGATAATCAACAAAAAACAGTTCTTGCAGGATTTATAAAGAAAACAAATCAATTAATTCCATTATTAACAAATGAAGATTTAATTGAAAATGAAACCAAACAAAAGATTAATGATATTACAGGTAAAATTAACCTTTTAACTGAAAATTTTCAAAAACCAGATTATCCATTTGAAACTGAACAGGAGCTTAATGAAAGACTAAAAGCTGTAAGTGAAGAAGGTGGATGGGGAATTGTAAAAGTACAATCAGGAACTGGTTCTATAGAAAATACGATGGAAGTACCTTTAATCCCAGCAACTGATAGAGGTTTAAAATTTCATACTGCTGCACAAGAATTAAACTTAATTAGTGATGAGTTTTTTAAACTAAGAAATCACAATCCTCAATTTAAGACTCAAATCAAACAACTTAAAGATGATATTAAATCTTATAGAAAAGATCTAAGTGATAGTGAGGAAGTAGCATCTACCTATGCAAAAAATATTGTAAAGATTGCAAGAAGAATAGAATTTGCAAGTATATATCCACCTAATGCATTAAATAAAATGCAAAATGCTATTATTAAATTTGATAATGCACAAATAAAGGCACAAGGTGGTTTAAGATTTATAGATATTTTATTATTCCCAGCTGGAACAATAGTAGCTAGTGGTCCAAGTTGTTCTGAACAAGGTTCTGGTAGATGGCTTCCAAAACCATCTGATACTTTTAATAAATTTATATTAATGTCAAAACCAAGCGTTGGTTATAAAGATATACCTCTTCTTTGGATAGATATGGTTGATGTCAGTAAAATGATTGGATTTATTTTACCTGATTGGATAGCAGATATTTTACCTGGTGAATATCCAGTTCATACTAAAGATGGAATTGTAAAAGAAAATTTCAAAGGTAATGTTTTAAAAGTTGTAACAGGTGATTTCAAATTATTTAAGATACCAGTACCTTACGGACACATTTGGGATTCATTTTTGAGAGTTTTTCTAGGATTAGTGTTTGGAATAATCATTGGTGTACCGTTAGGTTTATTCATGGGACTAAATAGATTTGCCAAAGGTTTTTTTGATCCTTTGATTGAACTTTATAGACCTGTTCCCCCTTTAGCTTGGGCACCACTAATTATTTCTGTATTGGGTATAGATAACACTGGAAAAGTATTTCTTTTATTTATGGTTTCTTTATCAATTATGATTATTTCAGCCAGAGCTGGTGCCTCGGGGACTCAGCTTTCTAAAATTCATGCTGCTCATTCATTGGGGGCATCTAAACGACAAATATTAAGGCACGTAATATTTCCTAATTCATTACCCGAAATTCTTACTGGTATAAGAGTTGCAGTAGGTATGTGTTGGGGAACTTTAGTTGCAGCAGAGTTTTTAGCAGGTACAACGGGTATTGGATTTGTAGAAAACGTTGCAAAAAAATATTTTCAATATGAAGTGATTTGGATAACAATATTTATAATGGGTATGCTTGGATTATTGTTTGATATCACTTTGAGAAAAATTATAGATAAAACAATCCCATGGCGCGGAAAAGGATAGTTTGAAAACGGATAATTTAAAAAAAGAAGTTATTAAAATCTTTAAAAAATTTGGCTTAAACAATAATCATGCTTTGATTTCAGCTAATGCTTTAATCAATGCTGAGCTAGTGGGTGCTTACGGGCACGGTCTTTCACGATTAAAAATGTATTGTGAAAGAATTTCTAAAAAAGTTATTAATCCAAAACCTAAAATTAAGATTAAAAAGATTTCACAATCTATCTCACTTGTAGATGCAAATAATAGTATAGGTTTCGTGGCTGCAGATGTTGCTATAAAAAAAGCAATTCAAAATGCAACTAAAACAGGGATAGGAATGGTTGCGGTAAAAAATAGCGGTCATTATGGTCTTTCAGGATATTATGCAGAACAAGCAGTAAAAAAAAATCTGGTTACTATGATTTACACGAGTGCACCACCAGCAGTAGCTCCTCATGGAGCATTAAAAAGTTTATTTGGTACTAACCCGATTTGTTTTGGCACTCCTACAGGTTCAAAGATTCCATTTATTTTGGATACCTCTATTTCAATGATTAATAGAGGAAAGATAAGAGTAGCTGCAAGAAATAATCAAAAAATTCCAGAAGGTGTTGCTTTAGATAAATTTGGCAAACCCACAACAGATGCAAAAAAAGCTCTTAAAGGAGTTCAGTTACCTATTGCTGGTTTTAGAGGTTCAGGATTAGCTTGGATGGTTGATATTTTAAGTGGTGTTTTAACAGGAAGTAATCATGCTGGCAGAGTTAAAGATCCATTTGATGATTTTTCGGGCCCTCAAAATATCGGCCATTTATTTATCACATTTAAAACAAATTTATTTGTGAAGGATTATAATAGTAGAATTAAAAATAATATTAAAACAATAAAAAAATTACCTAAAATTAAAGGTGTAAAAAATATTATGTACCCTGGTGAAAATAAATTTAAAAGGTTCAAAATGAATTCAAAAAAGGATATTAAAATTTCAGAAACAATTAAAAAAGATTTAAAAATACTTAAGAATTAAATTTATGCTATCAAATAAGGAAATAGTCTGTCCAAATAACCTTTTAGATGTTGCCCATAAAAAAAAGGGTGTTAAAGCAGCAATAGTTAACGCAGGTAAACCCCTACCTATGCTTTCAATACAAGATGCTGTAAATGAGAATTTAATAGAGCCAATTTTTATCGGTGATGAAAAAGAAATTTTAAAATGTGCTGAAGATTTAAAATGGGATATTTCTAATTATGAAATCATAAACGAACCTGTTGAAAATAATACTGCACCAATAGCTGCAAAATTAGCAAAAGAAAAAAAAGTTAGAATTATTGTCAAAGGACATATTCATACTGATGTTTTAATGAAAGAAGTTTTAAAAAGAGAATATGATTTATTAGGAAAAACTAGACTAAGTCATATCTGGCACATGACTATTGATAAAGAAAGCAAACCATTAATAATTACTGATGGAGCATTAAATGTATTGCCAAATATAAAAACAAAAATGCATATTTTGAAAAATGTAATAAATTTTTCAAATAGAATCGGAATTGATAAGCCAAAAGTTGCTATTCTTTCTGCTACTGAAGAAGTGCTAGATAGTGTTCCAAGTTCAAAAGAAGCAGCTGAAATAACCAAACTAGCTAAAGAAGATAATTTAAATGCAGATGTTTTTGGTCCATTAGCTTTTGATAATAGTATTTCAAAAAAATCAGCATCAATTAAAGGAATAAAAAATATTGTAGCTGGTGAAGCTGATGTTTTATTGGTTCCAAGTGTAGAAACAGGAAACGCTTTAGTTAAAATGTTAATATATTTCTGTGGAGCCTGTGCTGCTGGAGTTGTAATTGGTGGTAAAGTACCAGTGGTAATTACAAGTCGATCAGACGAAGCACCTGCTAGATTAGCCTCGATTGCTGCTGCAGTGGTAGCTTTAGATTAATAGTTTCATTGAAAAAAAAACTAATTTGCATTAAATAGTCCCATTAATTCAAATAAAAACTATGGCAATTACTTATTTAAAAAAATCTCCTAAAACATCTTCTACAGATGATACTAAAACTACTGAGATAGTTAAAAATTTATTAAAAGAAATTGAAAATTCAAAAGAAGAAGCATGTATCAATTTAACTAAAAAATTTGATAAATATGACGGTGAAATTATTGTTTCAAAAGAAAGAATTGAAAAGATCAAAAAAGAATTAGATCAAAAAACAAAAGATGACATTCAATTTTCTCATGAAAGAGTAAGAAAATTTGCTGAAGCCCAATTAAAAAACTATGGTCAAGATTTTGAAGTAGAACTTTCTCCAGGATTATTTGCTGGTCAAAAATTAATACCAGTCAACACTGCCGGCTGTTATATACCTGGCGGACGTTACGCACATATAGCCTCTGCTGTTATGAGTGTTACAACAGCTAAAGTTGCTGGAGTAAAAAATATTATTGCTTGTAGTCCTCCCAAAGAGGGAGTTGGAGCTCATCCAGCAATTGTTTATACAGCTGATTTGTGTGGTGCTGATGTAATACTAAATTTAGGTGGAGTTCCTGGTATTGCTGCAATGACTAATGGACTATTTAAAAATCCACCTGCAGATATATTAGTTGGTCCAGGAAATCAGTTTGTTGCAGAGGCAAAAAGAATTTTATTTGGAAAAGTTGGAATAGATTTATTTGCCGGTCCAACAGAAATTGCTGTAATTGCAGACGATAAAGCTGATGCTGAAATGGTTGCAGTAGACTTAGTTGGTCAAGCTGAACATGGATATAATTCTCCTGCTTGGTTATACACAACCAGCAAAAGACTAGCTGAAGAAGTATTAAAAAGAGTTCCTGAATTGATTGCTGAATTACCTGAAGTTCCAAGAACAAGTGCTGAAGCAGCATGGAGAGATTATGGTGAAGTTATACTTTGTGATACTGATGAGGAAATGGCTACTATAAGTGATGAGTATGCACCTGAACATTTAGAGGTTCAAACTCAAAATCTAGAATGGTTTCATAAAAGATTAAAAAATTATGGTTCACTATTTATTGGTGAAGAAACAACTGTTGCTTACGGAGATAAATGCTCTGGTACAAATCATATCTTGCCTACAAAAGGTGCTGGTCGTTATACAGGTGGATTGTTTGTAGGAAAATTTATTAAAACATTAAGTTTTCAAAGAATGACAAAAGAGTCTACAAAATCTGTTGGAGCAGCCTGTGCAAGGATTTCAAGATACGAAGGTATGGAAGCTCACGCCAGAACAGGTGATGCAAGACTTAGAAAATACGGTTTTTCTAATTAATTTTCTGGAATAAAAATTAAACACAATCCATTATTACAAAATCTTTTTCCAGTAGCAGTTGGACCATCTAAAAAAACATGACCATGATGAGCACCGCAATTTGCACAATGATATTCAACTCGCTTCATACCAAAAGAATAATCTATTTTTGTTTTAAATGCTCCTGGTAACGCCTCTGAAAATGAAGGCCACCCTGTTCCACTATCAAATTTTGAATTAGAAGCAAATAGCTTAGCATTACAGTTTGCACAATGATAAAATCCTTCTCTATCTTCTTTAAGTAAATCACTTGTAAAAGCTCTTTCTGTACCTTCATTAAACATTATATTTTTTTGAGCTTTTGAAAGATTTGGATTAATAATTTTTTTGGTTGCTGATGATAAAACCCTGTAGGGTAAAGCTAAAAATAATAAATAAGAAAATCCCAATAATTTTAAAAATTTTCTTTTATCAATCATATTAAATTAAGGATTAATTTAAAATTTCTTCAGTTTTTTCTTCTTTAATTTTGTCTTTTGTAACAATATTTTTTTTTGATTTTTTTATATTAATTAAATTAGCAAACTGATGATTTACATCTCTATGTCCAGCTTCATCATCTCTTATTACTCTTACAACATCTTTAAGTGTTGAATGTAGTGGTAGGTTCCAATAATTTATTGCAATTTCAGGAGCAGGTTGATCAGGAATAGTTCCAGCTTCAAGCTCATTTAAATATTCTGTATAACTAATAACAGCTTCTTCTTCAAAATAACCAACAATTCTATGTGCAGTTCTTTGAGAGACTAAATATATTATTGCATAAGTTAAAATAAAAATGAATTGAGCAATCATAATTATAAATCTTTCAATAGCAGTTGGTTTTGCAATATGAACAAAAGTCATTAAATGCATTCTTTCATTTTCAGCTTCGTCTAAAAGAGTTTTTATCCAACCTTTATCATCTTCTATTTTTCTAAGAGATTTTAAGTGTAACAACATTCCAGCAACCATTCCTGGGACAGCTGCAACTGTTTCTAGTACTACAGCTCTATGGCCATATCTTTTTTTAAAAAAAGTATCTGCTAGCAACCTTAAAAATTTAGTAAAAGATAAAGCAACCTTGTCACTAAAGTTTTTTGGTTGAAAATGTTTATTTAAATCACTCATATTTTTAAAATAATTACTAATAGAGAATTTAACATGCGCTATAATTGTCACCTAAAAATGTTATTAATTAAAGAAAATATACTGTTTCTTTAACTATATAAATTATAAGCAAGGACATAAAGCCAATTATAAATATATTAATATATTTCCATGTTTTATCACTCTGGGCATATTTTGAAAAGTAAACAGATAAATAACCCAACAGAAAGAAAAATATAAATGATGCAATTGATGCACCAACACCAAAATAAATTTTTTCATCAAAAAGAAAATTTTTTGAAAAATTTCCTAAAAAGAAAACCGTATCAGAATAAACATGTGCATTCAGATAAGTAAAACCAAGTGTCTTTAATAAAATCTCAGAACTAGAAATATCTTTAAATTCGCTATTAAAATTAACATCAATTTTTAAAGATTTGATTTTAGAATATATAAAATAGATTAAAAAAATTATTAATGAGATATTTAAAACTAACTCTACAAATAAATTAAAATATTGATGAAAAAAATGAAATAGAAGGATACCAGAAAATATTAATAATAAATCTGATAAAGAACAAACTAAACAGATTAAAAATACATGTTGTTTTTTAAGCCCCTGCTCTATTACAAAAATGTTTTGTGCACCTATTACTAATATTAAACTAAGCCCGGTAAAAAAACCCAATACCAGGTATTCCATCTAAAATCAGATTATTCTGAATTAGCCGTTAATGTTTTAATCTCTAAAATATTTTCGTTAGGATCTTTTACAAAAAAAGTTTCTTGCTCATATTTTGTACCTTTAAATCTTAAGTAAGGTTCATCATAATATTTCGCACCATTTTCTTTTAATCTATTTTTTAAAGCATCAAAATCTTTTCTAGATAAGTGAACTCCAAAATGAGGAACAGAAACATTTCCCATGTCCACGTCATGTCTTTCACTATCTAACTTATGATCACTTGCATGTAGTGTTAATTCATTTCCCCAAAAATCAACATCGGCCCATTCTTGAGCTGAGTTATCAAGTCGGCAACCCAAAGTTTCACTATAAAACTTTTTTGCTGTTTCTAGATCTCCACAAGGGATTGCTAAATGAAAACAATTAGTGTTTTTGTACATAATTTCTCCTTTAAATACTGTTTAAAATAACTATATAAGCATTAATTATTTTTATCAAGCTGACAAATACTTATGAATGATTTTTTACAATCTATAATAGATAGAGATCCTGCGGCAAAATCAAAGTTAAGTTTAATTTTAACTTATCCAGGGGTTAAAGCTATTTTTTTTCACAAGATAGCTAATTTTTTTGCTATCGCTAAGTTTGATTTGATTGCAAGAATCATTTCACAACTTTCACGATTCTTAACAGGTATAGAGATTCATCCTAAGGCTAAAATTGGAAAAAATTTATTTATTGATCATGGAATGGGTGTGGTCATTGGAGAAACATCTGAAATTGGAGACAACGTTACAATCTATCATATGGTAACTTTAGGAGGTATTGCTCCAAGTATAAACTCTGATAGCCAAAGAGAAATAAAAAGACATCCAACATTAATGGATAATGTGGTTGTTGGCTCTGGTGCTCAAATATTAGGTCCAGTTATAATTGGAAAGAATGCTAAAGTTGGAGCTAACGCAGTTGTTACAAAAAATGTCCCTGATAACGCAGTAATGATTGGCATACCTGCAAGAAATGTTGGTACAACTTCTGGTGAATTTAAACCCTATGCTGTTACAGAAGATTCTAAAGAAAATGGTAATGAAAAATAATCAAGAAGATTTTATTTCTGGAATTGGAAATACCCCTTTAATTAAATTAAGAGCAGCTTCAGAAATTACTGGATGTAATATTTATGGCAAAGCTGAATTTTTAAATCCTGGTGGCTCAGTTAAAGATAGAGCTGCTTTAGCTCTTATTAAAGATGCTCAACAAAAAAAATTGATCTCCAAAGGTGGTATTGTTATTGAAGGTACAGCTGGAAACACCGGTATAGGCTTAGGACTATTAGGTAATTCTCTTGGTTATAAAACTATTATTGTAATGAATGATAATCAAACCCAAGAAAAAAAAGATACTTTAAGAAACTTAGGTGCTGAATTAAGATTAGTACCAGCCAAACCTTATAAAGATGATAATAATTTTGTTAAAGTTGCAGCTAGATTAGCTGATGAATTAAGACCCACAAATAATAATGGGGTAGTCTGGGCTAACCAATTTGATAACACTGCTAATGCCAAAGGTCATTATGATGGAACTGGGAAAGAAATTTGGGAACAAACTGAAGGTAAAGTAGATGGCTTCGTTTGTTCTTCTGGAACTGGTGGAACGATTTCAGGTGTAAGTAATTTTTTAAAAGAAAAAAATAAAGATGTAAAAATTTATTTGTCAGATCCTAAAGGATCTTCTCTTTATCACTATATTAAAAATGGAGAGTTAAAGTCTGATGGAAATTCTATAACTGAAGGAATTGGATCTAGTAGAGTTACTAAAAATTTTGAAAATGCAAAAATTGATGATGCGTATTCAATAGATGATAATGAAGCTTTACCTATCCTCTATGATTTAATTCAAAATGAGGGATTAAGTTTAGGAACTAGTTGTGGAATTAATATTGCTGGAGCAATCAAATTAGGAAAAGAATTAGGGCCAGGGAAAACTATTGTAACTATCCTTTGTGATAGATCAGACAAATACAACTCAAAGATGTTTAACAAATCTTTTTTAGAGGAAAAAAAGCTTCCAATTCCTAGTTGGTTATAATATCGCATAGCTGCTATGTAACAAAACTGTTACTTTTTAAACATATATTTAATTAACGTAAAAATTAAATAAAGATTAGCGGAGATCTTTATTTGAATGGAGATACAATGCTAATAAAAAATACTTTAAAAATATTTGCTACTTACTGTGTGGCGATAGTAATATCTACTGCATCATTGGCTGGTATGAGTGACAACGATAAGTCCAAAGCTTGGGACTGTATTGGTATTTATATGGCTAACTACTTTCTTCCATCTGGTGAGACTTTTGAATACGCTATGAAAGAAAAATCTATATCAACTGTAAAAGTTTTAAAATCCTACGCTCTTGAGATAGGCATTCCAGAAAAAGAGTGGGATGAAGGAGTGAATAAAGCGGTAGATAAACATTATGGGTCGAAATATGACAAAGCTAAAACTGACAAATGTCATGCTTATGTGGAAGCGTTAGTTCCTAACGGAGCTGAAAGAGTCAAAAAAGTAATTCAAACTTTATATTAGTAAAAAGGAGCAAAAATGAAAAAAATAATAATAACTTTAATATTTACAATTATTTCTACATTAGCTTTTGCTAATTCAGGGAAATTTAATGCAAGTGGTATGGGATCTTGGGAAATGAATATCATGAACGCTGGTAATGGTAATATGGCAATTACATATGACGGAAATGCCGGTCTCGCTGATAAAGACCCTAATAGTATATTTGATAAATCTACAATGAATTGTGTTGGAGGACTTACATTAGTGGGTGGTAAGTTTGAAGATGAAACAGGTATGTGTACTTTTTATTTAGCTGATGGTGAAAAAGTTTTTATAAATTACAAAGGTAAAGGAACTGGAGGTCAAGGTGGATCTGGAACTTTTTTAATTGTTGGCGGTACTGGAAAATATGAAAAAATTTCAGGTACTGGTTTTTCAAGTAGACAGAACCTTAAAGGGAAAAGTGGATTTGCTCATTCAATGAATCAAATGAGCGGCGAATATACATATTAAATAAAAAGGAGAAAAAATGGAAAAAGAAATGTTAGTAGTGGCTAAATTAAAAGAAGGTATGTTAGAAAAGTTTATGGGATTTATGCAATCACCAGAGGGTTTGGCAGAAAGAGCTAAAGTTGCAGTAGTGGAAAAAACTATTGGAACGGTAGCCCCAGATAAAAAAACTGTAATGTTTAAGATATTTTGCATTGATGAACCTGCATTGCATAAGTTTATTGAAGGGACTGAGGTATCAAAACCTGTTATGGATGCTGTTATAGATAGCTATTCGATTTATGATTTAACAAAAGTAAAATAGGAGAAATATGAAAAATTATATAGTAACACACACTTTTAAGTCAAAAGAGGCAAAAGCTAAAATGATTGAAGTTACTGGCTCAATGTCTATGGAAGATATGACTAAAGCAATGACAAGTGAAAATGCAAAGTGTCAAATGAGCTGGAATACACCAGGTGATAATTTAACAATGTATTGTTGGTGGAAAGGTACTGATCCAGATGCAATTAATAAACAATTAGAGTCTATGAACGATTTTTATGAACCTCATAAATTTGTTGAGTGTACAGATGATGTCATAGATTTTAATGCTAAATAAAAGTATCTAAACTTTTACTAGATAAGGAAAAACAATGAAAGTAATTTATACTAGAACAATGAGAGTGAAAGATGATGGTTTAGGAAAAGCTATGGAAATTGGAAAAGGTTTAGCAGCAGTTAGAAAAAAACATTATCCGAACCATGATGTCTATTTTTCTTTTCAAATGGGTGGAGATCCAAGAACAATTAGAGAAACTTTAATTGGATCTATGTTTGAAGGTGATAATGATGCTGACGCTAATATGTCTGCAGATCCTGAATATATAAAACTTTTAGAGCAATTGAAAGAGGTTGCAATAGAAGGTACTATTGAAGACGAGATTAGACCAATATTTAGCTAAAGGACTTAAATTATGTTAGAAAAATTTAATGGAATAATTTATTTAGCAGTATTTTTAATTCATTTTATAGGGTTTGCTTATTATGGTTTTAGATGTGTTTTTCAAACACAATCTTTTTTAAATCAGTATGGAATGCATGATACTGGTGCTGGTATAGTCAGATTTTTTGGTTCTATATTCATTGGATCAACTGTAATGGCAATTTATGTGGGATTTATTAGACCCAATGGTTTAGAAGCAACCTGGGCATTCTTTAATTTAATATTTTTACAAAACTTATCAGCATTTATAGTTGGTTTTTATAGTACCAAGATAAATAAACTTGGACATACTGACAAAACTTCAGATGAAGCAATTTATGCACCTTTGTTTTTAACAATTTTAAGTGCTTTACTTTGTTATGGTTTAGCAGATAAAATCTACGTTTAACAACAAAGGAGGGTCAATGGCCGGAGTAGAGGTAAAAACTTTCGATAAAGCAGATGAAGTTAATGATAACTTTAATAACGCAAAAATTGAAGCAGTTAAAGTTGGAAACCAGAGAGTAATGAAACTTACTTTACAACCTGGATGGAAATGGTCAAAAGATATCAAGCCTACAGTTGGTGGTGATAGCTGCCAAGCAACACATTTAGGTGTAATTGTTTCAGGAGCTGTTTGCGCGAAACATAATGATGGTACAGAGATGACATACAAAGCTGGGGATGCTTATTCAATTCAGCCTGGACACGATGGTTGGGTAGTTGGAAATGAACCAGCTGTTGTTTATGAATTTCATGGAATGTGGGGTGAATGATCTTTAATGCCAGGTTTTGTTATTTTTAATATAGAAATAAAAAAACCTGAAGAATATAAGGAATACGTTGAGAAGGTTACACCAATAGCTAAAAAATTTGGAGGTGAATATATCGTCAGAGGTGGTGAAACTAAAGTGATTGAAGGTACCTGGACATATCCCAGAACAATCATTATAAAATTTCCAAGTTACGAAAAAGCTTTAGAGTGGTATGATTCAGAGGAATATAAACCAATTAAACAAATCCGTTTAGACAATTCAGTCAGTAATGGAATAATTATTAAAGGAGTATAAAATGTCGATGTTAGAGAAATATACAAAAGCAATTAATAATAAAGATGAGTCAACTATGAATGAACTTTTGCATGATGATTTTAAATTTACAATGCATAAATCAGGAAATACCTTAGGTAAGGCTGATGTTATAAAATGGGCAATGAGTGGTGATATTAATCAAGATAAAGCAAGAGTAGTCTACGAAAATGATGAAGTTGGAGTTCATCATTCGATAGTTACATTTAATGATGGAAATGTTGAAGCTGTAATGGCAGTTTACAAATACAAAGATGGAAAAATTATTAGTTTAGAGACAGGTGCAACTAAACTTTCAAAATAAGTGAAAAATATAGATTTTTATTTTTCAATAGGAAGTACATATACCTATCTGACTGTCACTAGAATTCTTGATATAGAAAAAAAGCATCAGATTAAATTTAATTGGAAACCTTTTAGTGTCAGAGTAATTATGAAAGAAATGGACAATATTCCATTTCCGAAAGATAAAATAAATAAAGTAAATTATATGTGGCGAGACATAGAGAGACGTGCTGAGGGCTATGGTTTTTTTGCTAAAACACCAGTGCCCTATCCATTATCTGAATTTGACTTAGCAAATCAAATTGCTATTCTTGGATTAGATAAAGGTTGGGGGACAGATTATATCAGACTCACCTATAAAAAATGGTTTCAAGAAGGAAAAGAACCAGCTATCGATCCTAGTATTTCTGAAATTTGTAAAGAATTAGGTTTAAAAAAAGATGAGATAATTTCTGAAGCCAAATCTGAAATATTCGAGAAAAAATATATGTCAAACACAGATTCTGCACGAAAAAAAAAAGTATTTGGTAGTCCATCTTTTATAGTTGAAAATGAAATATTTTGGGGTGATGATAGAATGGAAGATGCTATAAATTGGGCAAAAAAATAATGTTACCTAAAAAGTATACTAAAATATTATTTATTTGCCTTATGAGTTTTAGTATGAGTTTAATTATGACTCTTATAATTACATATATAAATACAGGTTTTGATGAATTGTACTACAAAAGATTCTTCAAAGCGTGGTCTATAAGCTTACCTGTAGCGTTAGTAGCAATATCACTAGTCGCACCTATAGTACAAAAAATTGTAGATAAAGTTATTGAATAGTTTTATTAATTACTATGAGTAATTTTGCAGGTTATATTTTTTTGTTTTTAGCAATAATTCTAGGAATTGCTTCAAATGGATTTTTAAAATCTACAAACGGATTTACTATTATTACACCAACAATTTTTTGCATACTTTCAATAATTGCATGCATTTTTTGTTTATCAAAAGCAATGAATATAATTCCAGTTGGATTTGCTTACGCAACATATGGGGGTCTAACTATAGCTGCTGTTTCTTTATTTGCAGTATTTAAGTACAACCAGATACCAAATTTTTATGGAATAGTTGGGATTGTTTTAATTATTATAGGAGTAATTCTTTTAAACACTCTTGGAAAAGCTACTTAGCAACAGGTTTCAATAATTTCAAAATTTTATTTTGGATCTTTAGGTTGGCAGAAGAAACAATATTACCAGCTTTAATCGCATCATTATTATTCCAAGTACTTACCACACCACCGGCAGCTTTTATAATTGGAATTAAAGGGTGAATATCCCATTTTTTATTTGCACATTGAATGACAACATCTACTTTTCCTTCTGCAAGGTGAGAATAACTTAGGGCATCTGCGCAGGGGAATTGCATTAACTTTAATATTTGAGGTATTTTTTTTTGTTTATTTAAGGATAACATTCCATGAAAAGCAGCTGACATTTTAATATTTTTAAAAGAAACTTTTTTATTAACTTTTATTTTCTTTCTTTTTCCATTTTCAACTACATGGGCTAACTTATCCGAGGAATTAAAGTAAAATTTTCTAAGCACTGGATAATTGGCTAAACCAACTACAGGTGTGCCTTTATAATTTAAAGAAACTAAATTGCTCCAAGTAGGATTTCCTATTACATAGGACCTGGTTCCATCAATTGGGTCAATTATCCAAGTGTATTCACTTTTAGTTTTTTTATATCCAAATTCTTCACCTAACACTTGATGGTTTGGAAATTTCTTTTTAATCTCATTTCTAATAAATTTTTCAAATGCTTTATCTGAGGTTGTAACTGGGTCATATCCCCTGCCCTTTAATTTATTTGAAACTTTAAAGGTTTTGTTCAATTTGGAGTAATAATAACTGGTTAATTTCCTTGCTAAATTTTCAAGGAATTTTGAGTAAATTTTATATTCTCTAGAATTTAATATTGGCACACAGGACTAATACTATTTAATTACTATTGATTAAAGCTAAATTTTAAATAATCATTTAAAATCTTTATGAAAATTGAATTAAATGAAAATAAAGTTTTTTTAGAAAATAAAGGGTTAAAAAAAGAAATTCATCCATTTTGGCTTAGAGAAAGAATTGATGGAGATAAATACATAGATCAAATCACACAACAAAGACTTTTCGATCCAACAGAACTGAAAAACAACATTAAAATCGATAAATTAAACTTATCTGATGATTTTTTGGAAGTTACATTTAACGATGGTACTTACAATAAATTTAATGTCAAAAATATTTTAAAAGAATTTTTAAACGACAGTTATAACCAAAATGTAGCTAAAGTTAAATGGGACTCTTCATTAAAAATATCAAATAATTTTAATTTCGAAGAAAATATTTTTGAAAAGAAAAGTATGTATGAAGCTTTAATCCATTTTTATAAATATGGTTTTGTTATATTTAAAAAAGTACCTACAGAAAATAATTTTATTGTAAATTTCGCTAATTCAATTGGAAGTGTTAGAAGAACAAATTTTGGAGAATTTTTTAATGTTAAATCAAAACCTAACCCAAATGATTTAGCATATACATCATTGCCTCTAGCTCCTCATACAGACAATCCCTATAGAAATCCTGTGCCATGTATTCAATTACTACATTGCATCGAGAACGAAGTTACAGGAGGTTTATCTACTTTAGTTGATGGTTATAATGTAAGTGAAAGTCTTAAAAAGGATTATCCTGAATATTATAAAATTTTAACTGAAACAAAAGTAAGATTTCAATTTATAGATCGAAGTGTTATTTTAGAAAATTGGTCAGAAATGATTGAACTTGATCAAAATGGAAATTTTAAACAAGTAAGATTCAGTCCTAGGCTCGATTTTGTTCCTTTAATAGATAAAGAAAAATTAGAATTATTTTATTCGGCAAGAAAAAAAATATCTGAGCTATATAATTCAAATAAATACCGTATTGAATTCAAATTAATTCCAGGTGATTTAATAATGATGGACAATCATAGACTTTTACATGGTCGAACTAGATACGATACTAATGAGGGTAATAGATTTCTTCAGGGTTGTTATATTGATTATGATAGTACAGAAGGTAAATTAAAACATCTCAAGCGAGAGTTAAATATTTAAATTTATTTTTTAAAACAGTTATTGACTAGTATTGCCATCAGTATCCAAATAACAAATGTTTCTCCATGTGTAAATGAATAGTCTGCACCTGCAAATCCTGCAACAATATTTATTCCATAAATAATTATTGTAGAGATAATAAGACTAGAAATTAAATTAATTAATCCACTTATATATTTCATAATTTAAATTTATATATATTTGTCTTTAATGCAATTCAAAATTTAATGAGGGGCTCTAAATTTACTATGACAAGCCTTACAATTACTCCACATAAATTTTTGTAAGGTAGCTCTAACATCATCACTAGACTCTATAACTTTAACTAGCTCAATCATGTCAGTAGAGGATTTTTTCATCAAACTGTTAAACTCATCTTTATTCTCCCATATAATTGGTAAAGCCCCTGTTTTAAAACCCTCTTTTGTATTATCTGGAAAATATTCGAGTAAAGTTAAGTAATTTTCACTCATTTCTTTCATCAAGCTTGAAGCCTTAACAAAATCACCTTTACTGGCAAAAGTTTGAACCCTCTTAGCAGTACTGTAATTTTTACTAAATAATGCTTTTCTACCTTTAATAATTTCTTCTACAGTTTGAGCGTTGGTGGAAAAAGGAAAGATTAAGGAAAAAATAATTATAAATATTTTTATTATTTTTATTTTTTGTACCATAAACTTTATATTGTCATGAATACTGAGAATTTCCCTTCAATAAGTTGATAAATAACATAAGGCTCATCCTTATCACCTGGCATACCTGGTGTGCCAATCGGCATTCCGGGCAATGCTATTCCATCAATATCAGGTTGCTCTTTTAGTAATTTATTTATCGCTTCTAGCGGAACATGACCTTCAATAAAGTATTTGTCCATGATTGTAGTGTGACAAGACTGCATTTCTAACGGAATATTAAATTTTTGTTTAATTGTATGAAGACTTCCCATATCTGTTTGTTTTACTTTGAATTTTTCTTTTTCTAAAAAAGAAACATATCCATTGCAACATCCACAAGTGGGAGTTTTAAAAATTTCGACATTCTGTTTATTATTAATATTGGCCAAAGCATTTTTTTCATATGTTGCAAAGTTAATAATATAAAAGAATGATATTGTTAATATCATTAAGACAGCTAACCTAATCAAATTATTTTTTAATATCATATGAAATAATAATTAATTACTAACCCTTATATCAACAAAAAAATATTAGGTATATCATCCACATTGTTCAATTTGGTCACACTTATTTTAATAACAGAGACTCCTTTAAAATTTTATTTATGATATTCTTAAATCCTATGAAACTAACAAATAACTCAACAGAATATGGCTTTATTTCTAAAACATTTCATTGGTTAAGTGCCGCAGCATTAATTCTTCAAATACCATTGGGTTTCTACTTGGTTGATCTTGATTTTAATGAAACAAGATTAACTATTGAGAGTATTCATGTTGTTGTTGGTCTTTCGATATTTTATTTAACTATATTGAGGTTAATCTATAAAATTTTCAATCCAACTCCATCTTTAGGTAACAGTGTTTTTTCAGGACAAAAGTTAATAGCGACAATGAATCATGTACTTTTGTATTTAACTATTTTGACTATTACTATTTCAGGTGCTTTAAAAAAATTATTTAATGGTGAAATACTTGACTTATTTTTCTTTAATCTAGAAATTAAAGATAACTTCGAACTAGCAGAAATATTTTATGATATCCATATAATTTCAAATTATTTTCTGATTGCCTTAATCTCATTACATATTTTAGCAGTAATAGCACATAAAGTTTTATTTAAAGAAAACTTACTAAAAAGAATCTTATAAAATAAAACAATCCAGTCTATCTCTAAATTGAATGTAATTTTTATATTTATAATTAATTTCCTCAATACCTTCTAAAATTTCATTTTTTGATAATGGTAATAAAATTGAGATATATCTATTTTCAATCATAGTAAGATATTTTTTTTTATTGATTTTAACTTTATAGATAAAGTTTTTTCTTTTTCGTTGAGGATAAAGTCTAGTGATGAGTTTTAAAACCTTGTTATCTCTTTTAAGAGATTTATTAAGTCTTATTTTCATTTTTCTAAAGGTAGGTAATTCATTTTTTTTACCATCTAATGTTAAAATAAAAATTTTACCATTATGTTTCAAATTTTTCTTACAAAGAAATAATAATCTCTTTATTTTTTTAAAAGTTAACAAATGAATTGTTTGTTTAATCAAAATTAAATCAAATTTTTTCTTACTAGTTAAAAAGAATGATGTGGCATCTGATTTTTTGAAATTTATCCTTTTATCTTTATCTTTGTGATTTATAATATCAATACCGGTTGGCTTACTTTTAAGTTTTAAACTTGATTTTATTGTTCCTAAGATTTTACCTCGACCACATCCAATATCTAATATTTCAGAATTTGGGTTTAATTTTATATTTTTGAATAAAAATTTATTAAATGACCTAATGTAATCATTGGAAGAAAGCCAAGTTTTATTATCCCAGTTTTTAATGACAGTTGATGCCAAATTTTTTAAGTCTCCAATAATTATAGGGCCATGGAGTTACAAAACCTGCTCCAAGCATTAAAGGTATAACCCACCAAGTTAATATTGCTCCACCAGTTAAAAAATAATCAGTTAAATTCATCGCAATTTCCATACTTACCATAGCGATAAAGCTCATACCTAAAGCTGTTTTTAATGCATTATTAAAACTTATATTTTGTCTAAGTAAGATAAAAGTTTCAAGCATTACGCTAGTTATTAAACCATTTATTATTGCAAGAATCATTATTCCTAAAACCGGAAATGGTATTTCTGTTAATTGAAAAAATAAAATAGTACCAAAATCTCCTATGGCACATCCGAGCAAACACCATGCAGTATTTTTTGCACTTTGTTTCCAGGTATTTTTACAGGACCAGTCAAATGTAGTGGTTTCCATAATTTTATGATAATATTTACTTATGATTTTTAAACAAGTTTTTGATCAAAAATCCAGCACTTACACCTACATAATTGCCTCAGCAGAGGGAAGAGAAGCTTTAATCATTGATCCTGTTTTAGAAAATGTTGAGGACTACATAAAGTTACTTACTGAATTAAATTTAAAACTAGTAAAGGTAATAGATACCCATATTCATGCTGATCATGTCACTGGTGCTGGTAAATTGAGAGACAAAACTCAATGTGTGACTATTATGGGAGAACACACCCCGACAGATGCTGTTGAGATAAAAGTTAAAGATGAAGAAATAATTAAACTTGATCAATTAAAGATTAAAGCTCTTTATACTCCAGGCCATACTTCTGACAGCTTTAGTTTTTTAATGGATAATTATTTATTTTCAGGAGATACCTTGCTCATTAATGGTACTGGAAGAACAGATTTCCAAAATGGTAATTCAAAAGATGCTTATAACTCGTTATTCAATAGACTTTTAAAACTACCTGACGAAACTCTTGTCTACCCCGCGCATGATTATAAGGGAGAAAAAGTTAGTACCATTGGAAAAGAAAAGAAATTTAATCCAAGATTACAGGTTAATAATGTTGAGGAATATATTGAGATAATGAACAACCTAAATTTAAAGAAGCCAGTAGCAATAGATTTTAATGTTGCAAATAATCTTAAATTAGGTGCTGAACTTTAAATTGAAGATTTAATAGCCTCGTAAATTAAATCTTTAGTTGTCTCACCAACACTTCTATAAATTTCTTTGTTATCTTTAAAAATTAAAAGTGTAGTTTGGTACTGTACATTTAGTAAATTAGCAATTTCTTCATTTGTTACATCAAATGAAAAATATTCAATATTATCAAATTTAATGTCGGATAGTCCACCTTCATTTTTAGCTTGCTTGAGAATTTTCATCTGACCAGCGCAAGATGAACAATATTTAATCCAAGAACTTACTACTACAAATTTACCCTCTGACTGTGCTTTATCAAACAACTCTTTATTAAAGGTTGTCTTTTTCTCCATCGCATTAGCACTAAAAGCTAATATACAAAAAATAAATATGTAAATTTTTTTCATAGGTTTTTATACAACAAAAATTAGAAACCAATAAGATGCTAATCCAGAAAAAATTGTCGCAATTATACTTCGAGATAATATCCCAATCACCATTGCAATTATTGCTGCTAATATCTTTGGGTTTTCCTCTATTTGGAATAGTCCTGTCTCATTTATAAAAATTGCAGGAAAAATAATAGCTGGGAATATCGCAGATGGTACAAAAGATAATATCTCTCTTATCCTGTCATTAAACATTTCTTTTTTGATTAATGCTATCATTGTAAATCTAGTGAGATAAGTAATTAATCCACAATATATAATTAAAGTCCAATTGCTCATTTTATTTTAATGGTTTTGGTTAATATCATAGCAGTAAATAAACCAGCTAAAGCTGCAACTATTACATAAGCTTTGAAAGGAATATAATTATAACCTAGAGTAGCTACTGTTCCTGAAATAATTATTACAATTACATTTATAAATTTTCTAAAATCATTAACTAATAATGCTAAAAAAGTTAATGGAACAGCAAAACTTAGCCCCAGCTTTTCAGGTATAGATGCACCTAAAATGATTCCTAATAATGTTGTTGATTGCCAGATAACCCAACAAGTTGCCCCACCACCAACTAGATGAAAATATCGATTTCTATCTTTATTTTTCTTTAAATATTCATTGGATATTGCAAAAGCTTGATCAATTAGAAAGTAAGAAATTATAATTTTCCAAATTAATTTCAAATCTGATAAATGTTCAGAGACTACTGCTCCATAAAGTAAATGTCTTGAGTTTACAGCTCCGACTGAACTAATGATAACTAAAGAAGAAGCACCTCCAGAAAATAATTGTAAAAGAACAATCTGGGAAGCGCCACCAAATACTATTAAAGACATTCCCATTGTTTCTAAAGGGGTAAATCCTATATCAATAGCAAGGACACCAAATATTAAACCAAATGGTACAACGGGTATCATCAATGGACTTACATCAACAATTCCTTTTAAGAATATTTTAAAATTACTATTCATTTTATTAAAAAGCTTTCTATTAGAAGCAAACTATATGATCAATATGAATTGGCCTTTTGATACCAAATTTTTCGTCAATCTCATGTTGATGGATATGATGAGAGTGAACAAAAACTGGAATTAGTGTATTACTGGGAGTTTTAAGTGTATAAATAAAATTAGTACCTCTAAACTTTCTGTCCACCACTTCAAATTTTAAATTACTTTTATCATCATGGTGTAAGTCCTCTGGTTGTACTAAAAGCTTTACTTTTGATCCTATTGGAAAAGGCTTAATAAAATTACCAGTAATTGTTCCAAGGTCTTTATTTTCCAAGCTTTTAGGACTTGTTACTTCAGCATGAATAAGTGTTCCTCTATTTAAAAAGTTAACTACTTCAATTGAGTTAGGTAAATGGTATACGTTATATGGATCATCGAATTGTTTCAGCTCTTGATTTAAAATTATTCCACATTTAGATCCTAAATAAAAAGCTTCATAAGAGTCATGAGTAACAATTATTGTGGTGATCTTTGAACTCTTTAATATTTTTTTTAATTTTTCTTGTATTTCTTCTTTAAAACTCTGATCCACATTTGATAATGGTTCATCTAATAATAATAAATCAGGCTGAGTTACTAAAGATCTTGCAAGAGAAGCTCTTTGTGCTTCACCGGCACTAATTTCATGTGGATATTTATCTAATATTAATGAAATATCTAGTAATTCTATAATTTCTTGTAAGCTGACTTGATGATCTTTTTTACCTTTATTTTTTTCAGCACCTAACAATATATTTTTTTCAACAGTGTAATGTGGAAATAAACTATTTTCTTGAAACGCCAGAGATATATTTCTTTCTTCTGGTTCAAGATTTATTTTTTCTGAGGATAAAACATTTCCCTTTAGTTCTATCGATCCTTTTTTAATTTTTTCTAACCCTGCAATTGTTCTTAAAATAGTAGTTTTTCCAATACCTGATGGACCCAAAAGGCAAATAACATCTCCTTCTTTCTCAATAGCAAAGGATACATTTGCTACTTTAGTTTTGCCTCCAACCTTAAAATCAACATTTTTAACTTCAAAAAAATTTTTACTCATTATTTTCTTTTAAAATATATTTTGAACTAATTATAATGAATAAAGAAGCAATTAGTATTAAAAACAATGAAGGTACTGCAGCAGCTTCCAATAAGTCCTCAGAGGCAGAAATGTATGCTGTTGTTGCAAAAGTTTCAAAATTAAAAGGTCTTAAAATTAATGTAATGGGTAATTCTCTTATTATTTCTAATGAGATTAAAATAATTATAAATAAAAGAGAATTTCTCAAAAAAGGAATATGAATATTCATAAATGTTTTTCTTTTAGAATAGCCTAATAGGTACGCACTCTCATCTACTGAAATGTTAATTTTTTCATATCCTGACTTTATTCCATTAAAAGCTAAAGAATAAAATCTTATAAAATAAACTAATACCAAACCAAGAATAGAACCAATAAAAACTTTTTTGATTGAAGCAAATCCTAATGATTTAATTATACTGTCATCCAACCAAGCGATAAAAGTAATAAATGCTATAGCTAATATAACTCCAGGAATAGCATAGCCTGAAATTGATATGGTTGATAAAAAATTTAAACTTTTATTGTTTGAAACTCTATTTCCGTAGTTTGATATAAGTGAAAATATTAATAAAACTAGGCTAGATAATACAACAAGATATAAAGTATTCAGCACAAGATCAATTATTTGCAAGTCAAATAAATTTTCAGGAAATTTTATTGTCCAATATAGCATTTGACCTAATGGAAATAAAAAACTCATAAAAAATATTAAAAAACAAAATATAAACGCTAAAAAAGAACTTTTACCAAAAAGTTTAGTTTTTTGTTTTTGTTTAAATCCTCCTTTAGAATTGAGATGATATTTTGCTCTGCGTCTAGATAAATTTTCTAAAACAAATAAAGAAAATATAAATAGTAATAAAAAAAAAGATATTCGATTTGCAAAAGCTAAATCATCAAAAGTTATCCATGAATTATAAATACCCGTGGTTAATGTATTAATAGAAAAAAAATCAACTGCTCCAAATTCTGCTAGAGTTTCCATGGCAACGAGCGATAATCCAGCAACTATTGCAGGCCGCGCTGCTGGTAAAATTATTTTATAAAAAGATTTAAATTTAGAAAAACCAAGATTTTTACCTAAATCAATTAAGTTTTGAGATTGATATAAAAATGATGCTCTAACAAGAATATAAACGTAAGCATACAAAGAAAAAGATATCGACAATATTGCTCCAAACATACCATCAAATTTTGGAATATTTTTATTATAATTTGCATCACCAAATAAATTTTTTAAAATAGTAAATGCAGTTCCATAATTTTCAAAAAAAGCTGTTAAAGAGTAAGCATAAATATAGGGAGGAACTGCGAATGATAATATCAGTGCCCATTTAAAAAAGTTACTACCTGGAAAATTATAAAAAGATACTAAATAGGCTGTCCCAGTGCCAATCACAAATGTTAGTGCTAATACAGATATTAATAAAATTATCGAATTAAAGATATACTCCATTAAAAAAGTATTCTTTAAAATTTCATAATAATTAGAAGTACTTTCAAAAAAACTGCTAAATACAGTAATAATAGGAATTAATACTACAAAAGAAATTAAGAAAGAAGAAAGATACCAGCTATTAAATTTCATATTACAATCCGCCTTATAAACATGAAAAAAGTAAAGTGTCCAATATGAATCCCCATTTATACTAGACACTATTCAAGAAAATCAAAAATTAAATACTTTTAGGATATGCGGAACCTCCTTAGTTTTAATTTGAGATATTTTTCTTTGATTTAATCTTTTATTGATTTTTTCACACTCCAACTTACATGGGGAACATGGCTTGGAAGATTTATTTAAATCAATATCAGAAATAAATTTTTTTTCTTTCATTTACTTCCAACCTGCAGCTGTCATTACCTCTAATGCATCTGTTTGTTTTGCTCCATAGCTTGAAACCTTAGTTTTTAGATCTTGTTTAAAATCTAATCCTAAATTATTCACAACTAGTGGATTTGGTGAAACACCGTCTATCATTGGAAACTCAAAAGTATTATTAGTAAAATGTTCTTGAGCCTCTGGAGTTAATAAATACTCAACAAGTGCTATTGCATTAGACTTATTAGGCGCACCCTTGACCATGGCAGCACAACTTATATTCATGTGTGTACCTCTATCGTTTTGGTTTGGGAAAAATGCTTTAACTTTTTTAGCTGCTGCTTGTTGTTCAGCTCCTTTATTTCCAGATAACATAAGTGCTAAGTAATAAGTGTTAGCTACTGCTATATCAGCTTCTCCAGCTGCTACTGCCATAATTTGTGCTCTATCATTACCTTTTGGTGTTCTTGCCATATTAGCAACAACGCCTTCAGCCCATTTAGCTGTAGCTGCTTTTCCATTGTTCTTAACTAAAGAAGCTACAAGTGACTTATTATATATATTACTTGATTTTCTTATTACTAATCTGCCTTTCCATTTTGGATCAGCTAAACTTTCATATGTTAATCCAGATAACTCAGCACCACTAACTCTTTCTGGAGCATAATAAATAATTCTTGCTCTTTTAGCTACTCCAACCCAATGCGAAGTTCTAAAGTTAGACGGAACAGCTGCTTTAATAGCTGCAGATGTTAATCCTCCTTGGGTCATTCCTTTTGCTTTGAATGCTCCACATCTTCCTGCATCTGCTGTGATATACAAATCAGCTGAAGATTCTGTACCCTCTTCAATCATTCTTTTTTCAAGCGCTCCTGCTTTACCGTTAATTAAATTTACTTTAATTCCAGTTTTATTTGTAAACTTGGAGAAAAGCTCTGCATCCGCTTTATAGTGTCTTGCATTAAATACGTTTACTTCATTAGAAATTGCAAATGTTGATAGAAACAATGATGTAATTAAAACAATTATCCATCCTCTTTTCATTTAAGATCCTTATCTCCGCATGTTGATTAATTGAAAATGATAACTATTCTCAATGAGAATGATTATCAATCGCAATAGTGTCGCAGGTATTTTAAGACTTCCAGTCGCCTATTTTACTAAAAAGGAAGTTTCTAAATGCTTGAACTCTAGCAGTATTTTTTAAGGATTGAGGATAAACGAAATGAGCCTCGGTAATTGGTCCCTCTGATTTGGGTAATACTTTAATTACATTGTTTGAATTCGTAACTAAATATTCAGGTAATGCCGCAAGTCCTACTCCAGATTCGACTGCTAAAAGAAGTCCCATCACACTATTAACTTTCATAATAGATTTCCTTTTTTTACCGTCATGCATACCAAGTTTTAAGGCCCAATCTGGATTATAAACTGGAGATGGAGCGCCTTTTCCAAACGAGATGAATTTATGTTTGTTTAAATCAGCTATTGTTTTGGGCATTCCGTATTTTTCTAAATATTTATTAGAACCATATATAAAGTACTTAATATCAACGAGTTTTTTTTGAATATAATTAAGCTGTTTTGGTCTTCTCATAAAAATACCTATGTCTGCCTGACGGGTGCTTAAATCAAGCTCTTTATCATCAAAAACTAAGTCAATTTCTATTTCTGGATTTAAACTCATAAATTCTTGGATTCTTGGGGTAAGCCAGTGAGTTCCAAAACTTCTAACTGTAGTAATGGTTAATTTTCCAGTTGGTTTATTTTTTTGGTCTCCTAATGAGGTTTCTACCTCTTTTAACTTACTTATAACCTCATGAGCTGTTTTAAATACGTATTCACCATTTTCGGTCAAAGTTAAACCTCTAGCATGTCTCTCAAATAACTGAACTTTTAAATCCTGCTCTAAGGATTGAATTTGTCTACTGATGGCTGATTGACTAAGATTTAAATTTACTGTGGCATTAGTGAAACTGCCTGCCTCAGCTACTGCGTGAAATATTTTTAATTTATCCCAATCCATTATTTATTAAGGTCAACCAAAACTCTTCCTGAAATTTCACCTTTTAATATTTTAGGATAAGTTTCGATTAACTCTTCCAAGCTAACTGTTTGAATAGATTTTTCTAGTAAGTTAAAATCAATTAAATTTGCAGCTTCACTCCAAATAAATTCTCTTCTTTTTATACTACAATTTGCAGAGTCCATTCCCCAAAGTTTAATTCCTCTAAGCATAAATGGGATAACACTTGTATTAAGTTCATTAGTATTTGCATTTCCACAAACTGCTATAATTCCATTTGGATTAGTTTGAACTATTGCATTAGCTAATATCTTTCCTCCAACAGTATCTACAACACCATCCCACAAACCTTTATCGATAAGTCTTGGATCTTTGTCAAATTCAGCTCGATTAATAACAGTTTTAGCACCTAAAGATTTTAAATAATCTGCTTTAGAATCTTTTCCTGTAACTGCAGTAACGTTGTATCCCATTTTATTTAATGCGATCACTGCAACACTTCCGACACCACCTGTTGCTCCGGTTACTAAAACGTTATTTACTTTTTCTCCAAGTAATATTTCTTCTCTTGCTTTAATTGCAAAAGCACTCATTAATGAAGTAAAGCCAGCAGTGCCAAGTATCATTGCTTGTTTACTAGTTAAATTTTTTGGTTTTTTAACTAAAAAATCTCCATTAACTTTAGCAACTTGAGAGTATCCGCCATAAAAAATTTCACCTACTCTAAATCCTGTTAAGATTACTTCATCACCTTCTTTAAAATTTGAATTTTCACTTTCTAAAACTGTTCCTGAGAAATCAATACCTGGAATGTGGGGAAACTCTTTAACTAATCTTCCACCATTTTTTAAGATCATTCCGTCTTTAAAATTAAGATCTGAGTAATCTACTTTAATAGTAACATCACCATGCTTTAAAAAACTTTTATCTATTGATTTTACCTCACGGGTAAATTCTTCACCTTTTTGATCTAAAATTAATGCTTTAAATTGAGCAGACACTTTAATCTTTTGTTATGCTGATAAATCTTAGGTATCTGTTTTGATAACTAAGGTCTTCTTTAAATTGACCTAAATAATAGTTTGTTACTGTTGTAGCTTGTTCTTTTTTAATACCTCTCATAGTCATACACTGATGAGTGGAATCTATTGTTACAGCTACTCCTTTTGCATCTAAAGATTCCATAAGGGTATTCGCAATTTGCATAGTTAATCTTTCTTGGGTTTGCAATCTTTTTGAAAATACTTCAACAACTCTAGCTAATTTACTTAACCCAACTACTCTTTCTTTTGGGATATAAGCTACGTGAGCTTTTCCAATAATTGGAGCCATATGATGCTCACAATGACTTTGCACTGAAATATTTTTTTGAACAACCATATCGTCATAACCGTCGACGTCACCAAAAGTTTTATCTAAAATTTGAGTTGGATCCTCTTTGTAGCCTTTAAAATATTCTTTAAATGCTTTTACAACTCTTTTAGGGGTTTCTAATAATCCTTCTCTGTTAGGATCTTCACCCATCCAAGACAATATTGTCTTAAATGCTTCTTCAGCTTCTTTATCTGAAACTTTTTTTGAGTTTTCGTTATTATCTATATCTTTAACTAATTTCATGGAGAGTTTTATACCTATAAATGCGCATTTTTAAAATATTTAATATATCTATATATGTGCTACATAATTACCATTTATGTTCAAAAAAAGAGAAAATGTACTTGAAATCGAGGAAGGGAATCTCCTTTCTCCAAAATTTGATAATGATGGGCTTATTCCAGTCATTACGATGTGCGCTAAAACAAAAGAAATTTTAATGCACGGATACATGAATGTTGAAGCTTTAAAAAAAACAATTGAAACAAAAGAAGCTCATTATTTTAGTAGATCAAGAAATGCATTATGGCATAAAGGCAAAACAAGTGGCTTTACGCAAAAAGTTACTGAAATTAGAATTGATGATGATCAAGACTCAATATGGTTAACTGTTGATATTGGGGAAGGATCAAGTTGCCATGTAGGTTATCGATCTTGTTTTTATAGATCTATCCCTTTAGGACCAATAGATAATGGTAGAGAAGTAGAAATGAAATTTACTGAAAAAGAAAAAAAATTTGATCCAGAAAAAGTTTATAAAGGTCAACCTAATCCTACAAAAATATAAATGAACAAAAACCAAAAAAATGTTCTAGGTGAAAGTCTAGAAGAGTGTTCTTTAGACCCTTTAACTGGATGGTATAGAGATGGTTGTTGTAACACAGATGAGAATGACCATGGTTTACATACTGTATGCGCAAAAGTAACTACTGAATTTTTAGAATGGTGTAAAGAAGCTGGTAATGATTTAATTACACCTCATCCAGAATATGGGTTTCCAGGGCTTAAAGATGGAGATGGTTGGTGTGTTTGTGCTACTTGGTATGCAAAAGCAGTAGAAGCTGGAAAAGGATGTCCAATTTTTTTAAAAAGAACTCATGAAAATACTTTAAAAATTTTGCCTATTGAAACTTTAAAAAAATTTGCAATAGATCTTTCTTAATTACATATTTCCATATTTAGGGCCATCACCACCTTCTGGTGTAACCCAATTAATATTTTGTGAAGGCTCTTTAATATCACAAGTTTTACAATGAATACAATTCTGTGCATTGATTACAAATTTATTTACTTCATTTTCTTTCTGAATTTCATATACACCTGCTGGACAATATCTTTGCGCTGGTTCATCAAATTTTTCTAAAGTATAGCTAATTGGTAAATTTGGATCTTTTAATTGTAAATGTACAGGTTGATTGTCTGAATGATTAGTTCCTGTTAAATAAACTGAACTTGTCTTATCAAAAGTAATTACATTATCTGGCTTTGGATAATCAATTTTTGGCATTTCATTTGCAGGCTTTAAAGTTTCGTGATCTGCATGTTTGTGCTTAAGAGTAAATGGTAATTTACCTCTAAATAGGATTTGGTCTATTCCTGTGAAAATAATACCAAATATTAATCCCCAACTAAAACTCGGCTTTACATTTCTTGCTTTATATAATTCTTCATGTAACCAACTATTTTTAAATTTTTCTTCAAAGATTGATAAATCTTTTTTATCATTTATATGTTCATGAATTGCTTCTGCTGCAATAATTCCACTTTTCATTGCTGTATGTGATCCTTTAATTTTTGGCATATTCAATGTTCCAGCATCACATCCAACTAATAGTGCCCCTGGCATAAACATTTTAGGTAAACTTTGAAACCCTCCCTCAATTAAAGCTCTAGCTCCATAAGAAATTCTTTTTCCACCTTCAACAATCTTTTTAATTGCAGGATGAGTTTTAAATCTCTGAAATTCATCAAACGGAGATAAATGCGGGTTTTTATAATCTAATCCAATTACATATCCTAAAAAAACCTGCTTATTTTCAGCATGATAGATAAAACTTCCACCATATGTATTTTTATCTAGCGGCCATCCAGCAGTGTGCATTACCATTCCTTCTTCGTGATTTTTTTCATCTATTTCCCAAATTTCTTTAAAACCAATGCCATATTGTTGAGGATCTTTGCCTTTATCTAGTTCAAAATTTTTAATTAACTGTTTTCCCAAATGACCTCTACAACCTTCAGCAAAGACTGTTACTTTACCTAAAAGTTCAATACCCGGTTCAAAACTATCTTTTTTATTTCCTTCTTTATCTATACCCATGTCTTGAGTTGCTACTCCTTTAACAGAGCCATCCTCGTTATATAAAATTTCACTAGCTGGAAACCCTGGAAAAATCTCAACACCTAATGTTTCAGCTTGTTCAGCAAGCCATCTGCATAAGTTTGCAAGACTGATGATATAATTTTTATGATTTTGTTGAACTGAGGGTAAAAGCCATGTTGGCCAGCTTAATGATTTTGTTTTTCCTAAAAATAAGAATTTTTCTTTACTAACTTTAGTTTTAATAGGTGAGTTTAATTCTTTCCAACCAGGAATTAATTCATCTAATGCTCTAGTCTCAAAAACATTTCCACTCAAAATATGCGCACCAATTTCTGATGCTTTTTCTAGTAAACAAACATTTAAATTTGAATCAAGTTGTTTAAGTTTAATAGCTGTTGATAGACCTGATGGTCCACCACCTATTATTACCACATCATATTCCATCGTCTCTCTGGACATAGTCTAATTTTTTACAGATTATATTATTTTTGTATAGTGTTTAATTTGTTCAATTCCTCTAAGAATTGAGGAAGTGCTTCAAAAAGATCAGCTTCAAGACCATAATCAGCAACACTAAATATTGGTGCTTCACCATCTTTGTTAATTGCAACTATTACTTTACTTTCTTTCATTCCAGCTAGATGTTGAATAGCTCCTGATATACCTACTGCAATATATAAATCTGGCACTACAACTTTACCTGTTTGCCCAACTTGATGATCATTACTTATATAACCTGCATCAACAGCTGCTCTAGATGCACCAATTGCTGCATTTAATTTGTCAGCTAGTGAAGTAATTAATTTAAAATTATCACCACTTTGCATTCCTCTACCACCAGAAACAACTACTCTAGCCGTTCCAAGTTCAGGTCTATCAGATTTAATTTCTTCTCTTTTTATAAATTTTGTTTGTACAAATTCTTCACCTGCTTCTGCTTTTTCAATAGTTGCAGATCCTCCAGAACTTTCACAAGGATCAAATGAAGTAGGTCTTATTGTTACACATTTTTTGTTGTCTTTACTTTTTACAGTAGCAAAAGCATTGCCAGCATAAATTGGTCTTAAAAAAGTATCATTAGACACAACTTTTGTAATATCACTAATTTGAGAAGTATCTAAAGCTGCAGCAATTCTTGGCATTAAATTTTTACCAAAAGTATTTGCAGAAGAAATAATATGTGAATAATTTTCTGATAATTTGACAATTACTGGGGCAAAATTTTCAGCAACAAAATTTTCATAGTGAGGAGCTTCAACTTGAATAACTTTTTTTATTAATTCTAATTCTGAAAGTGCTTTTGCTGCTTCTCCACATTCATGACCTATAATTACTGCATGAACATCTGTATCTATTTGAGAGGCTGCAGTTGCAGCATTAAGAGTAAAAGGTCTAAGTTCTTTATTATTATGTTCTGCTATTAATAAAACTGACATTTATATTACCTTTGCTTCATTTTTTAATTTCTGAACTAATTCTGCCACACTAGAAACTTTTATACCTGCTTTTCTTTTAGGTGGTTCTTCAACCTTAGTTTGCTCGATTCTTGGAGTTGTATCTACTCCTAAATCTGACGCATTTATTTGTTCAATTGGCTTTTTCTTGGCTTTCATTATGTTTGGTAATGACGCATATCTAGGTTCATTTAATCTTAGATCACATGTAACGATTGCTGGAACATTTATTTCTATTGTTTCTAACCCCTCATCAATTTCTCTTGTAACTTCCAAGGATTTATCTTTAATCTCAATTTTAGATGCGAAAGTCGCTTGAGGCCAATTAAGTAATGCACTTAGCATTTGACCAGTTTGATTACAATCATCATCAATTGCTTGTTTGCCCATAAAAACTAAATCTGGTTTTTCTTTTTCAACTATTTTTTGTAAAAGTTTAGAAACTGCTAATGGTTCTAAAATCCCCTCAGTCTTAACAAGTATACCTCTGTCTGCACCTACCGCTAAAGCTTTACGTACCGTCTCTTGAGCTTTCTCTTCTCCAATACTAACAGCTATAACTTCAGTGGCTTTTCCAGCCTCTTTAATTTTTACCGCCTCTTCTATAGCATTATCATCTGGTGGATTGGTAGACATTTTAACATTATCAGTGACTACACCTGTATTATCCTCTTTAACTCTAATTTGAACGTTGTAATCAATAACTCTTTTTACTGCGACTAAAATTTTCATTAGGCTCTCAACAATTTGTTTTCAACATCGTATGGACTTTCTTCTAAAATTGTAGCCTCGTACATTTTTCCTAATATATCAACTTTAAGTTTTTCACCAACATTAGCAAGATCAGGTTTCACCATTGCTAAAGCTATAGATTTATCTAGTCTAAATCCATATTCTCCACCTGTAGCTCTTCCTACGACTTTGTCATCTTTATAAATAGGATTGTTTCCTAAAACATCTGAGTCTGTTGTATTGTGAACTTCTAGTGTAACCAATTTATTATCAAAACCTTTTTCTCTCCATTTATTTAAAGCTTCAAGCCCAATGAAATTACCTTTGTTAGGGTGAATAAATCTATCTAAACCAGACTCGTAAGGTGAGTACTCAATAGATAATTCTGTACCAACTAATTTGTAAGATTTTTCAAGTCTCAAGCTATTCATTGCTCTTATACCAAAAGGTTTAATTCCCAAATCTTTTCCTGCTTCCATTAATTTATCAAATATATGGTTTTGATATTCAATTGGATGATGTAGTTCCCAGCCTAATTCACCAACGAAGTTTACTCTCATAGCATTGACTGGGGCATATCCAACGTTAACATTTTTAGCTGTTAACCATTTAAAATTTTCGCTTGAAAAATCATCTACAGAAACTTTTTGCATCAATTCTCTTGCTTTTGGCCCTGCCACAACAAGTACTCCAGTACTATTTGTTAAGTCTTCAAATATAACTGATCCATCTGTGGGCATCCACTTTTGGATCCAGTCATGGTCTAATCTTAAATTTGCACCTGCTGAAACAAGATAATATTTATTTTCATCTTCTTTCATAATTGTAAATTCTGAATGAACACCACCCTTAGTATTAAGAGCATGACATAAATTTATTCTTCCAATTTTTTTTGGAAGCTTGTTAGCCACTAAATAATCTAAAAATTCCTCTGCTTTTGGTCCTCTTATTCTACATTTAGCAAAGGCTGTCATATCTAAAAGGCCAACATTTTCTTTCACGTTTTGACATTCTTTTTTTATAGCATCAAACCATTTAGATCTTCTAAAAGACCAATCATCTTTTTGTTCCATGCCATCAGTTGCAAAAAAGTTTGGTCTTTCCCAACCAAATTTTTGTCCAAATACTGCACCTAAATTTTTCATTCTTTCATAACATGGTGATGTTCTTAAAGGTCTTGCAGCTGGTCTTTCTTCATCTGGATAGTGAGTAATAAAAACATGGCTGTAAGCTTCCTCATTTTTAGCTTTTAAATAAGATTTAGTTGCATAGTTTCCATAACGTCTTGGTTCAACACCTAGCATATCAATAGTTGGTTCTCCATCTACTATCCATTCTGCTAATTGCCAACCAGCTCCACCAGCAGCAGTAATTCCAAAACTATGACCTTCATTAATCCAAAAATTTTTCAAACCCCAAGCTGGTCCAACTATAGGATTCCCATCTGGTGTATAACAAATTGCACCATTATAAACTTTTTTCACTCCTACTTCACCAAAAGCAGGAACTCTATGTATTGCTCCTTCTATGTGTGGGGCAAGTCTATCTAAATCTTCTTGAAATAATTCATATTCTGAACTCTTTGATGGACCTTCCACATAACAAGCAGGAGCACCATCTTCGTAAGGACCTAATATTAATCCACCAGCCTCTTCTCTCATATACCATCTACTATCACTATCTCTTAGCACTCCCATTTCAGGAAGACCTTCTTTTTTTCTTTTTTGAATTTCTGGATGAGGCTCAGTAACAATATATTGATGTTCAACAGGAATTACTGGAATATCTAATCCAACCATTTCCCCAGTTTGTCTTGCAAAGTTTCCTGAACAAGAAATTATATGTTCACATTCAATCGATCCTTTGTCTGTTTCAACAATCCATCCTTCTTTATTTTGCTTCATTGCAATCACTGTCGTGTTTCTGTAAATCTCGGCTCCCATATTTCTTGCACCTGTAGCAAGTGCTTGGGTTAAATCTGCAGGCTGGATATAGCCATCTTCAGGATGTTGAATAGCACCTACTAAATCATCAGTATGACATAAAGGCCAAATTTCTTTTACTTGTTGAGGAGTTAAAAATTTTACATCGACACCAATAGTTTTAGCTACTCCAGCATATTGATGATATTCATCCATTCTATCTTTTGTACTTGCTAAACGAATGTTTGATACAACACTAAATCCAACATTTTTTCCTGTTTCATCTTCTAATTTTTTATATAGATCAACTGCATATTTATGTAATTGACCTACAGAGTAGCTCATATTGAAAAGTGGTAATAATCCTGCAGCATGCCAAGTAGATCCGGATGTTAATTCTTTTCTCTCTACAAGAACTACATCAGACCAGCCTTTTTTGGCTAAATGATAAAGTGCACTGACTCCTACTACTCCACCACCTACAACTACTACTTTTGTTTTAGATTTCATTAAGCGATTCCTACTAAATTTTTATTCATTACGAAACAAAATTGTATCTAAGAATATCAAATTGAACTTCCCAATGATATGGGGTTAGATACCATAGTAGTCAACCAACAGTCTTTTAAGGGTCCATCCATAGTATATTTTTCAACCTGCCAATTAAATTTATGATAAATTTTGTTTTTATCTAAAATGATAACTTCAAATTGAGCCCATTTGTCACTATTTCCAAGCTCTGTAATTGTGTGTTTCAAATGGTCAATTAACATTTGGTATGAATTTCCCTTAATCATCATTTTAAAGTTTGGTAGAGGGCCAGTATTCTTTTTATTATTTGGATGAGCAAAATTCCAAGTTTGTTCAATCCCACTGTCTTTAAAATCTTTATCATTATCCATTAGACCTACTAACTGAATCTTAATTACTTCTGCTGGTAAAATTAAATTATTTGGAGATTTTAAATCAGCGTTTGAATATGAAATATTAAAAAAAATAATTGCAACTATACTAAATATTAAGGGCAGTTTTTTTAACATCATTTAGAAACTCTTCTCTTTTTTTATCACTTACGAAAGGTACAGCAAAATATCTTCTATAATTGATATTATAAATGCCGCACATGTGGAAAACACCCCTTTTCAACCTTCTAATTGGTAAGTTTAAAAAAAATGTTGTGATTGCTAATCTGGGTGATCCATAAGTACAAAAAATAATTGCTTTTTTATCTCTAAGGTTTCCTATTGGATACCCATAATTTCCCCAGAGCTTTTGAAATTTAAATGCCCAAGGTGGAGCTAATACTTTATCTATCCACCCTTCAACTATTGCCGGCATTCTAAAATTCCAAATAGGTGCAATTAATACAATTGTATCACACGCATCTATTCTTTTTCTATGATCCAAAACTATTTCATCTGGTTCTTCACCCGCAAAAACTGGATTAAATTTTTCTTGATACAAATCAACACTGTCAACTAAGTGACCATTTTCTTCGGCTGTCTTAGTGAAAGTATTTTTAATAGCAGCATTAAATGATTTGTCATCATAATGACCGTATATAAGAAAAATTTTTTTCATTTAAGTACTTTTAGTATAATTAAATAATACTAGTATTGTAATTTTATTATACTTGAGTTGTGTTTTTGTATTATATTTTTTGATCAAGTCTTGGTTTCCAAAATGGTCGAAAGAGTTCAATCTTTGGACATCTATTCATTACTACCTTTAGACCAGCTTCTTCTGCAAGATTAGCCGCTTCATGATTGATAACACCTATTTGTCCCCATAATACTTTAGCACCAATGGCAATTGCTTCCTCAGCAACTCCATATAGATCTTCTGGTTTCCTAAAAACTTCAACCATATCGACAGGTCGATCAATTGATGCAAGATTAGGATATACTTTTAAATTTCGTATTTCTTTGATTTCAGGTTTTGGATTAACTGGTATCATATCATATCCAGTTTCATGAAGCACTCTTAAGACGCCATAACTAAATTTAGTCTTATCAGGACTAGCACCAACCATTGCTATAGTCTTAACAGATTGCAAAATATCTTTTAAATATTCATCACTATAAGGCTTAGTATGGTCCATTTACTTATTCTTTTTAATATTTTTTTGAGTTGCAATATCAGCTTTTAACTCATGTGGTGCAAGTGGGTCAAGAAAAGGATTGCGGTAGAGTTTATCATGACTTTCAACTCCAATTTCAATTTCACAATCAGTTTTTGGTCGAGCAACACATAAAACAACATAACCATTGTTAATTTGTCTATTATTTAAAGCTACTTGAGAACGTTGATCTACTTCACCATTAATAAGTTTTGCTGCACAAGTTATACAGCCTCCATATTCACAACCATAGGGAAGATCAACTCCTTGAGCACGTAATTCTTGTAGCAAGGGTTTTCGGTCTGAGACCTCGAAAGTTTTATTTTTACGATTGATAATAGTAATTTTCTTTACAGCCATATATCGCTTGTACAATCTCCACCCGGATATCTACTTTCATGACATCTACTTGGGCCATTAGGTTCTTTACCAAAATCAACTATAAAATCTTCATTGATTTTCATGCCACCATTTTCAACATCGCAGTCAATCATAACCATAGCACCACCTTGTGTTCTTATGTCAGGATAAAATTGATTATCCCAAGTTGAAAATAGAGAAGTTGTTACGTACATTCGTTTACCATCTAAAGATAATTGGTACATTTGGGGACCACCTGCAATTTTTACTCCATTAATAATTGGTGCTTTGCCTAAAAGTCCACCAATCCAAACTTGTCCAGTTAATTTTGGTTTATGTGGGTCTGTTATATCGTATTGTCTCATGTCTCCATGAAGCCAGTTATTTAAATAAAGATATTTATCATCCATTGAAACAAGAATTGCAGACATCACTCCAGGAATAGGTATAGGCCAATCTGGGTGAGGTTCATTATTGACATCTATAACTTTTTCCCACTCCCACTTTCCTTCTTTGGATTTCCAAAAATGAATAACGTTAGAACTGAGTGCTGCCCCACAGAATCCATGAGTGCTATCAGGATCATGCTTAAATTTTACTTCCAATGGTATTAGACCATCTTCACCAAGATACATTGTTTCAATTGGTTCTTTTTTTTTAAAATCCCAGATATGAAGCCTTCGTCCATATTTCAAGTGTCCTACTTCTTCCAAATCAAAGCCTGGCATAAAGGTATTGGGTGCTGCCCATTCTGAGCTTACCATCACATTATGACGTGGCTGATACCAAAAATCATAGCTAAAAGGGATATCTCCCATTGAGTTTTCCCATCTTCCAACAATTTCAAAATCTTTGTTAAGATGTAAGTATCCTCCAGGAGCCTCCCCTTTGGCATTACCAAGAAAAGAAATAATAATTTCAGATCCTAGACAATGAACCGTGTGTGGTCCTGACAAATTAGTTTTAGATTTTATTTCTGAGCCTTGAATTACTTTGTGGATTTTTGGAGCAAATGGATCTGTTGCAGTATCTATCACATGAATATTATTTGATCTAACACCTGGTACTAAAAGATATTTTCTGCTCATTCCTGCATCACCGTGACATGAAGAGCATGCATTCCATCCCATATGATGTAATTCATCTCCAATCCCTGGCATTTCTAAACGATGAATAACCTTCGAATAAGTTGGACTATCTGGATCAACATCGACAGTTGCAAGATAATCAGGTTTTTGAATTCCTGTTCCAGTGTAAATAGCTATTGTATATAAAAGTTTTTCATTAGGTGCTTTAATTGCTTCAGATGGACTAGCATAACCAGGCCCACAACAAGTATTATTTGTTTTTTCTAAATCACTCATCACTTATTTTTATTAATCTGATCTTCACAAAACTCTTTAGCTTGCTGTGTAGTCATTGGTTTATCCAACTGTTTACTTCCAGAAATACAAGCATCTATAGCCCTTTTAAAATTATGGTCTCTAAAATCCAAAACCACATATAAACCTACAAATATAAATATAACGATTAAAATATTTTTAATCGTCATTTATTTTTCCAAATCGGTTTTCTTTTCTCGAGAAATGCAGAAATTCCTTCCTTTGCATCCATTGCCATCATATTAATTGTCATCATTTTACTAGTGTAGGCGTAAGCTTTTCTTAAAGGCATCTCTAACTGTTTATAAAAAGTTTGTTTACCAATTTTAATAGTTAAGTTTGATTTTGAAGCAATTTTTTGTGCTATTTTTAAAACTTCGTTGTTTAATTTTGTTTTTGAGAAGCAATCATTAATCAGACCAATTTCTTTTGCATAATTTGCTTTAATAGGTTCTCCTGTTAGTAACATTTTCATCATTGGTTTCCTGCTTATCTTTCTGCTAACTGCTACCATTGGAGTACTACAAAATAATCCAATATTAACTCCTGGTGTGGCAAATAAAGCATCTTTAGTGCTATAAGCTAAATCACAACTTGCAACTAACTGACATCCTGCAGCGTAGGCAGCACCATGTACTTTAGCAATTACTGGTTTTTTTCCTTCAACTATTTTCAGCATCAATTTTGAACAAAGGTTAAATAATTTTTTATATTTTTCTTTTTTCTTTAAACCTCTTACTTCTTTTAAGTTATGTCCTGCACTAAATCCTTTGCCAGCTCCTTCAAGAATAATTACTTTAATATTCTTATCGTTATCTAATTTATTAAAAACTTTAATTAGATCATTTAAATTTTTAAAAGATAAAGAATTGTAAGTTTTGGGTTCATTAATGATTACTCTTGAAATATTTTTTTTATTAATGACTTTAATGTTCATTGAAAATTATTTAAGTTTACCTTCTTTTCTCATCTTGGCTCTTATTTTGGTAGCCGAAATTTCTTGAATTTCTTTTGAAAGTTCAATTTCTTCAATTTTATAACCTACTCCTCTACCATAACAAATATTGGTAATATTAGGCACCATCATAATCTTAAATCGTCCCTCAAATTCTGGATTAAGTTTATCTTCAATATTTTTTTTAACTGTCTCAAAATCAAACGGATTGTCATCAATCCCTTGAACGTCTCTAACTTGAATACAAACTTGACCAGTTTTTTTTATTATTTCTTTAAATAAAATATAGTGACCATCATGAAATGGTTGCCATCTTCCTAACATTTGTGCAGTAGGTTTTTTATTATCCCATTTGTAAACCATTATTTTATCTCCTTATATATTTTTGGTGCCCAATTTTTAGCATCTTGTGAAGTAACATGAAAGTCATACTTATCAGGTTTAATAAACATCTTATTAGTATCTTCAAATCTTCCTTCTTTAATTGTATCTACCCAAATTATGTAATCAGCTGGAAATAAACTTCTAGCCTCAGGTGTTGGGCAAATAAAATCTGCTATCACAAAATTTCCTTGCTCTTTAAGTTTTATTGCAAAGTTAGCCATTCTTTTAGCCTGTCTTTTTCTTCCTTCTTCTGAAAAATCCCAATCATTAGCTTCTTTTCTAACCTCATCAGCATTTAATCTTTTTGCATTCAACATAGGCCCCAATTCATTAGCTAAAGTTGTTTTTCCTGATCCAGGTAAACCCATTATTAAAACTATTTTCATTTTAAATTAAATTTCCTGCTACCCATTTATGAAATTGATGAGTTGGTTGATCCATTGTTGGAGAAAAATTTCCTCCATTATATGATGGTGAATTTCTTCCACTTTGCATTCCTTCAATTGCAACAATATCTTCTAACATTACATTTTTCCAAAATTTTAAATTTTCTTTTCTCAACTCTTTTAATTCTTCCTCATTGGCGCTTGCATTACCGACATAATACATCTGCATATGTTCTCTAGTTTTATTGATTGCCAAAGGTTCTAACCAAAAAACATAAAAATGGTCTATATGTAAACCAATCATTACATTTGGAAATAAAGCTACATATTCAGATTTTTTTAAATTATTCTTATCCCAATTTGGAAAAGTGTTAAATTTTTTATTTCCCTTGATCAGTTGTTCATACTTATTACTACCTTGTCCTGCAAATCTATTTGGTAAACCTTGTATATGATAATGATCATTAATATTAGAGACTTTGTTTAGTTGTGGATGAATAGTTGGTAGATGATAACTTTCACAATAATTTTCTATAGCAAATTTCCAATTACATTTTACATCTAAATTAAAGTAACCATAATCATTTGAATGCACTATTAATCTATGATCTTCTTTATTGATAAATTTAGACCATCTATTTTCAAGAGGCTTAATATATTCATCAAAATCAATTTCATTAGAGTTTAAGTTAATAAAAATAATATCCATCCAAACTTTATTTTTAACTTCTTTTAAATTACTTTTTGTTTTATCGAATCTTTCTGACTGATGATTGTTAAGACCACCAAGGTGAGGTGTTGCAACTAGATTTCCTTTAAAATCATAAGCCCAAGAATGATATGGACATCTGATAACATTTTTTAGAGAACACGTTTTGTCTACAAGTTTAAAACCTCTGTGACTACACACATTATGAAAAACTCGAATCTTCATATCTTTATCCCTAATCATAATTAAAGGAATCCCGAGTAGATTGTATGGTTTGACATCTCCTGGATTTGGAATTGAACTTCCAACTCCAATCACTGTCCACTTATCACAAAAAACCTTATTCTTTTCATAGTCAAAGTAGTCTTTATCTGTATAGCATTCATTTGGAAGACCGTTAGCAGTCTCAATAGGCTTATTCACTGCATGTAATTTTTTAAGATCTAAGATTTCAGATAAAATTTTATTTTTGTAATTTTGAGCCACAAAAAAAATTATCATGAGCATCATTTTTGGCAACAAATTTCGATTTGGATATTGTTGAATTTCTTTGACAGCTTTTACAAAAAGGATAATGATCTGAAAAAATGAACTTTTCTTTAGAAATTGGTCCTAACACCGAGATAGAAACTATCCCTCTAGTAAGTGATGTTTATATTACTATGTTGCCAGGTGGAGATTATAAAGAGACTGCTCAAAAAGCTATTGAGCTTGTTAAAAAAGGATTTAATCCTGTACCTCACTTTCCAGCTAGATCTATGCAAAATGAAAAAGAGTTAAAAGACTATGTGTCAAGATGTAAAGATGGAGGAGTAAAACAAGCTTTGATTATTGGTGGTGGTAGAGAACCAATGGGAAAATTTGATAGTTCATTTCAACTTTTAGAAACAGGTTATTTCGAAAAAATGAAGATAGGAATTGCTGGACACCCTGAGGGGAGTCCTGATATATCCGATTCAGATTTAGAAAAAGCTATGATAGATAAGAAGCCTTATGCTGATTATATTGTAACCCAATGGTTATTAGATCCTCAGCCTATTATAGATTTTATCTCTAAACAAAGCGTACCAGTGCATGTGGGAATTACTGGCCCTCTTAAAATATCTAGCTTAATAAAATTTGCTAATATTGTTGGAGCAAAAAATTCCTTAAATTTTCTTAAATCTAATTTTAGTAAGGCGTTAGATTTATTAAAACCTAAAGACCCTAATGATTTAATTGGGAAAGTTAAATCGCATACTGATTTTTTCCACATTTATACATTCGGCGGCTTGAAGGAAACTAACAAGTGGTTGAAGGAGAATAGTTATGTCTAAAGAGTTTGACTATACTAAATTAAAACATGTTACCTCTGTTGATCAATCTGATCGGGAAGTACCATATAATCTAAGACAAAGTGGGCCAACGAAAGTTGAAATGTTAATTTCAACAAGAGTAAGGAAATCACCTTATTGGCATTTATCAATGCAAGCAGGTTGTTGGAGAGCAACTGTATATAATCGTATTTATCACCCAAGAGGATATGTAAAACCAGAAGATGGTGGAGCAATGGTTGAATACGATGCAATAGTAAATCATGTAACAATGTGGAATGTTGCTGTTGAAAGACAAATTAGAGTTAAAGGTCCTGATGCAGAAAAGTTTACAGACTATGTAATAACAAGAGATGCAACTAAGATCTCTCCTATGAGAGCCAGATATGTAATTTTATGTAACGCATATGGTGGAGTTTTAAATGATCCAATTCTTTTAAGAATTTCTAAAGATGAATTTTGGTTTTCTTTATCTGACTCAGATATTGGTATGTATTTACAAGGAGTAAATGCTGATCAAAGATTTAATTGTACAGTTGATGAAATAGATGCTTGTCCTGTTCAAATTCAAGGTCCAAAGTCTAAAGCTTTAATGAAAGATCTTTGTGGAGATCAAGTCGATTTTGACAATATGCCATTTTATGGTCTAGCTGAAGTTAAAGTTGGTGGTAGAAGTTGTGTTATTTCACAATCAGGTTTCTCAGGAGAAGCGGGATATGAAATATATTTAAGAGATGCAACTTTATACGCTGAAGATATGTGGAATGCAGTTTTAGATGCAGGAAAAAAACATAATCTAATGGTTATAGCGCCAGCTCATCATAGAAGAATTCAAGCAGGAATTCTTTCTTGGGGACAAGATATGGATCAGCAACATAATCCTTTTCAATGTAATTTGGGATACCAAGTTTCACTATCTGGTAAAGGAGAGTGGAATAAGAAAGCTGATTATGTTGGTAAAGCTGCTCTAGAAAAAATGAAAGATGAAATTAAAGCTGGAAAAAAACCTTATAAACTACAATTGGTAGGTCTTGAATTAGGAGGAAAACCAATTGAAGATTATGCCCCAGATTTTTGGTTAATCTCAAATGAAGATGGTGGTGATCCTGTAGGATTCCTAACTTCTCCTTGGTATCATCCAGAGAAAAAAACTAATATTGCAATGGGATATGTTCCTTTTGATGGAACATTAAATCCAAATGGATTTCCTAAGGGTAAAGTTGGTACTAAGTATAAAGTTCATCTACCTGAAAAATATTCTGACAAAGCGGGGGCACCAGTAGATGCAGTAATAGTTGATATTCCATTTAAGGAATCATTCAATGCTAATACAAGAGAAGTAGTAAAAGGCTAATTTAATAAAGGGGAGTAAAAACTCCCCTTTTTCAAACTCTAAATGACTAAAGGTTTCCTAATTGCAATTTGCATTATAATAACTATTGCTTTAATACTCTTTCCATTAATTGTTTCTTACAAAGAACAAAAAAATAAAAAAAAATAAATGTTTGGTGAGTTTCTTGGTATAATTTTAAAATCTATAAAATTAGATAAATCTCTTTATAGTGATAATAAAAATTTTGGTGAAGCCTCAATATATTTTGCAGGTTTGATTATGATTTTAGATGGAATTGCAGGAGCTGTTGCAGCCAATACTGTGATTAAAACAGCTGTAGCAATGTCTGGTCTAACAGCAATTTTAACTTGGTTTATTTGGGCGATTTTTATATTTGTTATTGGTGTAAAATTATTTCCAGATAAACAAAGTAAAGTACCATTTAAAAAAGTTTTGACTGCGGTTGGTTTTGCTCATGCACCTGGTTTACTAAGATTTTTTGCTGTCACTCCCGACTTAATGATACCAATAATTTTCTTAACTCAATTTTGGATTTTCGCTGGACTAATAATTTCTACAAAACAAG
>JACWDI010000004.1 GCA_014654265.1 Pelagibacterales bacterium SAG-MED11
AAAATCCTCAAAATATTCAACTAAATTCTCTATTTTAGTAAAATCTTCTAAGAATATAGAAAGTTTTTTTAATTTTTCATTTTTATCTAAATCATCCCAAAAATGGATTTCTGATACAATTGCATGGAACAAATTTAAATAAACTTTCTATATTCTTAGAAGATTTTACTAAAATAGAGAATTTAGTTGAATATTTTGAGGATTTTAACCAAAATTTAAGCAAAAAATCTTTGAATTTTTTTTTAAAAGGTGTAAGTAACTTTTAATTATGGCTGTTCCAAAACGTAAACAAACTCCTTCAAGGACTGGTATGAGAAGAGCTCAAAACATGAAGTTCTCATCTAAGAACGTTGTTGAGGATAAAAAATCTGGTGAGTATAGATTATCTCATCATTTAGACTTAAAAACAGGTATGTACAAAGGTCGTCAAGTTTTAGATCCGAAAGAATAATAATATTTTTTAACAATGTCAGATTTAATTAAAATTGCAGTTGATGCAATGGGGGGTGATGGTTCTCCTAAAAAAGTTATTGATGGTATCATTCATAATAAAAAAACAGACAATGGTAATATCTTTAAGATTTTTGGTGATCAGGATGAAATTAAAAAACATATAGAAGGTAAGATTAATGATTCCTCTTATGAAATAGTTCATACATCTAATGTTGTAAAAAGTACAGATAGTCCTTTAGAAGCAGCTAAAAGAGGAAAAGATACTAGTATGTGGCTTGCAATTGAAAGTGTTAAAAAAAAAGAAACTGATATTGTTATTTCAGCAGGCAATACAGGTGCACTACTTGTAATTGCTAAATTAAATCTTAAAATGATTGAAAATATAGATAAACCAGCTTTATCTGCTCTCTGGCCTAATAAAAAGGGTATGAGTGTAGTTTTGGATCTAGGTGCAAATATTGAATGTAGCTCAAAAAATTTAGTTGATTTTTCTATTATGGGCTCATCACTTTATAAATCTCTATATCCAAACGAGATACCTAATGTAGCATTATTAAATATTGGGTCAGAAGAACTAAAAGGAAATGAAACAATTAAAGAAACCTATCAAACTTTAAATGACAAAAAATCTAAAAATTTTGATTTTGCTGGTTATATAGAAGGAAACGAACTTATGAATGGAAAAGTAAATGTTATTGTCTCTGACGGGTTTACTGGGAATGTTGCACTTAAAACAGCAGAAGGTACAGCCAATTTTATAACCAGTGAACTTAAACAGGCATTAAGTGGATCTATTTTAGGTAAAATTTCATCTATATTAAATATATCAAACCTTAAGAAATTTAAAAAAAGACTAGACCCAAGATTATATAATGGAGCAATTTTTATTGGTTTAGACTCACCAGTTGTAAAAAGTCATGGTGGAACTGATTTTATTGGATTTTCAAATTCATTAAATGTTTGTAATAAGATTGTAAAAGGAAATTTGATAGATAAAATTAGAAGTAATATATAAACAAAATGAGAATAAATTTAACTAAAAAAGACTTAGTTAATACAGTTTATATGCAGATTGGCTTTTCAAAACAAATTTCTGAAAATTTAATTGAAGAATTTTTTTCATTGATAGTTTTAAATTTAAAAAAAAAAAGAAGTGTAAAGATTTCTAAATTTGGAACATTTTCTATTAGATCTAAAAAATCGAGAATTGGAAGAAATCCCAAAACTAAAGAGAGTAAAGTTATTTCTGAAAGAGATGTGGTACTTTTTAAACCATCAAAAGAATTTAAAGAATTTATTAACCAAAAAAAATATGAATAAAATAGCAGGTTCATACAAAACTATAAGCGAGGTTGTAAAGATACTAGGTTTGAAATCCAAAAAAGGTGAGTCTTTACCAACACATACAATTCGTTTTTGGGAAAAAAGATTTAAACAAATAAAACCTAAAATATTTAATAATAATAGACGATATTATGATCAAAAAAATATTGAGTTATTAAAAAAAATTCATTTTTTACTTAAAGAACAGGGGATGACTATAAATGGAGCCAAAAAAATATTAAACAATAATGAACCATTAAAACTTGACGAAACTTCAAATAATTCTATAAAGACTGATAATTTAAAAAACAAGTTAGTAAAAATTTCTAATCTTGTTAAAATTTTAAAAAAAATAAAATAATATGGCAAAAAAAACACATGTAAAAGTACGTTTAGTTCCAGAAGTTAAACCAGATAGTCCCTTTTTTTATTATGTAAAAAAACCTGCTGGCGGTGAAAAAGCTAAAGTTAAATTAAAAGCAAAAAAGTATAATCCTGCCACTCGTAAACATGAAGTTTTTGTTGAAAAGAAACTTCCACCCCACAGTAAATAGTTATCTTTTTTTAAAATTCCTTTTTTCGTAATCAATATAAGACCAGATCATATTCTTCCAAATTCGGTTAGTTATTTTTGGATCAATTTTATTTTGTATAGATTTCTTTTTAATATTTTTAAGAATTAGGTTAATTCTTCTTTGATCTACTATTTGGTTCTTTTTATCTTTAAGAGCTAATACTTTATTAACAAGTGTTGTTCTTTTTTTTATAACTTTAATTAGAGTATTATCTAATTTATCTAGTTCTGATCGAATTTTACTCAGTTTTTTTCTTTTATGTGGCGACATTTATATATTTGGATTATTAAAAAATTATTATATTTATGGCTTCATGTATACAGTGAATCCAAAAATAAATAATCAATTATCTCTTTGGTTGATAACCATGTTTTGGATTATATCAATTATGATTGTTGTTGGAGGTCTTACAAGATTAACTGACTCAGGTCTTTCCATAACTGAATGGCAGTTGTTTTCTGGTATCTTACCTCCTTTAACTAATAATGATTGGATCATGTATTTCAACCTCTACAAAAAAATACCTGAGTATGAATTACAAAATTACAACATGACTTTAAGTGAATTTAAAATAATTTTTTGGTGGGAGTGGGGTCATAGATTTTTAGGAAGAGTAATTGGTATCAGTTTTTTAATTCCTTTAATTTATTTCTCCTTTAAAATTAAATTTTATAAATTGTTGAATTTATATTTAATTTTTTTTCTCATATGTTTCCAAGGTTTTGTAGGTTGGTATATGGTTAGTAGTGGTTTAGTTGATAGAGTTGATGTAAGTCATTTTAGACTATCAATTCATTTATTGATAGCATTTTTGATTTTATCATTAATTTTTTGGAATTATTTAAAAACTAAAATTATCAATAATAATAAAAAAAGGATAAATGTATTATTACCATTAATATTTTTGATACTTGTATTTATACAAATAGTAGTAGGTGCCTTCGTTTCTGGTATGGATGCTGGTAAAATCTATAATTCTTGGCCTCTCATGAACAATACTTATTTCCCAAATGATAATGACTTTAAAAATTTGTTTAAATTATCTGCTTTTAGTGATCCTTCTTTAGTCCAATTCATGCATAGAAATTTGGCATATTTGATCATGTTCTTTTATTTTTTAATTTTTTTTAAGATATATAAAAACAAAATTTATGATTTATATAAATCTATAAACATTTTAGGTATTTTTATAATCCTGCAAATTATTTTAGGTATTTATACAGTGATTTATGGTGCACAACTATATATTGCAGCTATGCACCAATTAAGTTCAATTTTTTTAGTAAGTTCATGTATTTATTTTTTTTATATAAATACAAGATTTAACTAACAGCCTTTAAAGTTCCTTTTGACGATTTATTTAATGCTTGATCTAGATCTTCTATAATATCATCAATGTGTTCTAAACCAATACACAGTCTAACATAACTTTGAGTCACACCAGAGGCTGCAAGCTCTTTGTCATTTAACTGACTATGGGTTGTGCTAGCTGGATGAATTGCTAAACTTCTAGCATCCCCAATATTTGCAACATGATAAAACATTTTTAGAGATTCTATAAATCGTTTGCCAGCATCAAAACCACCTTTTAGTTCAATACCTACCATAGGCCCATTTCCACCTTTAAGATATTTTTTGGCTCTATCAGCAATAAGTTTATCGTGTTCAGTAGAAAATATTACTTTAGTTACTTCTTTATGTTTCTTTAAATAATCAACAACTTTTTGTGCATTTTCACAATGTTGTTTCATTCTTAAAGCTACAGTTTCAAGTCCTTGAATTATAGAAAACGCATTATCTGGTGAACAAGCTGACCCTAAATCTCTTAATAAACAAACTCTAGCTCTCACTGCAAAAGGTATGTTTGCCCCAGTAAGTTCTGGTACAACCTTACCCCAAATAGCCCCACTATAACTGGCATCAGGTTCGTTAAATAAGGGTTGTCTTTTTGGATCTGCAGTCCAGTCAAAATTACCACTATCAACAATACTCCCTGCTATAGCAGTACCGTGTCCACCAATATATTTTGTTAGAGAGTGAATTACGACAGCTGCACCATGTTCAATCGGTTTACATAGTATGGGAGCTGCTGTGTTATCCATTATTAAGGGGATATTATATTTTCTTCCTATGTCAGACACTTCTTTAATTGGAAATACTCTTAAATATGGATTGGGCAGAGTTTCTCCATAAAAAGCCCTAGTCTTATCATCAATAGATTTCTCAAAATTTTTAGGGTCTTTAGGGTCTGCATATCTAATTTCAATACCAAGCTTACTTAAAGTGTGCGTAAATAAAGAGACAGTACCACCATAAAGATCGGTTGAACTAACTATATTGTCTCCAGCTTGAGCAACATTTAATACAGAAAATAGTGAAGCAGTTTGTCCTGATGCTACTGTCAAACAAGCTAAACCTCCTTCAAGAGCTGCAATTCTTTTCTCTAATACATCGTTAGTGGGGTTCATTATTCTTGTGTAAATATTCCCAAATTCTTTTAAAGCAAAGAGATTTGCGGCATGATCCACACTATTAAATTGATATGAAGTAGTTCTATAGATAGGAACGGCTACCGCATTTGTTGTTGGGTCACTTCTATAGTCACCACCATGAATGGCTATAGTTTCTGGGTTGTTTCTTTTTTTCGTCATTTTACTCCTTTTTTAGTGCTTTAACTAAATGTAAGGCGCACAATATAGTTCAAATGCCTACCGACTGATTAATGAAAATTCCTTTTTAGCAGTTTTACGCCCGCAATAGGATCAAATCGGCATGTAATTTTTAGCATATATGAACAAATATTCAAGATAAATATCAAATTGACTTTGAAGTTAATAATAGTATTAATCCTCGCACAATGACTAAATTCGTAAAAAAAGACCAGATAAACTCATCGTGGTATGAAATAGATGCAACAAATGCAGTTGTTGGTAGACTAGCTACAATTGTTTCTAAAATTATAAGAGGAAAAAATAAAACTACTTACACACCCCATATGGATAATGGTGATTTTGTTGTAGTTAAAAATATAGAACAAGCAAAATTTACAGGCAAAAAATTTCAAGATAAAAAATATTTTAGACATACTGGTCACCCAGGAGGAATAAAAGAAACTACACCAGAAAAACTTCACGAAAAAAAACCTGGTGAAACACTTAAATTAGCTGTTAAGAGAATGTTACCAGGTGGTGTCTTAGGAAGAAAGCAGCTTACAAAACTAAAGATTTATTCTGGTAATGAACATCCACATGCCTCTCAAAATCCCAAGGTTATAGAATTGAATAAATTGAATAATAAGAATATTGTAAGAAATTAAATGGAAAATACTCAATCAACTCCAAAAGCTCCTAAAATAAAGTTAGATTTTAAAGATAGTAAATATGCAACAGGAAGAAGAAAAACTTCTATAGCAAGAGTTTGGTTAAAAAAGGGTTCGGGAAAAATTTATGTTAATGGTAAACTTTTTAGCGACTATTTTGCTAGTGATAATCATAAAATGCAAATTACAAGACCTTTTGAACTGATCAATCAAGCTACCGATTATGATGTAAGATGTAGTGTGAAAGGTGGTGGACCAACAGGACAAGCTGGAGCAATGGTACATGGCATATCTAAAGCATTAGTATTATTTGACGAAAATCTTAAATCTACTCTTAGAACTGAAAAATTGACCACTAGAGATTCTAGGGCAGTCGAGAGAAAAAAACCTGGAAAAAGAAAAGCTAGAAGAAGCTTCCAGTTCTCTAAAAGATAATTCTTTTTTAATTTTAAACTGTTATAATATAAAATGCCTAAGCTTAATGTATTAGTCGCTGGTTCAACTGGCTATATTGGAATTCAACTAATTAAATTATTAGTCAAACATAAGTATGTAAAAATTAAATACTTATGTGGAAATTCTTCAGTTGGAAAAAAAATTTCAAGTTATGACAACTCAAGATCTTTTAAAAACTTACCCAAAATTATTAGGTTTGATAAAAAATACTTAAAGAATGTTGATATAGTTTTTACAGCTTTGCCTAATGGTGAAGCTCAAGTTATTTCAAAAAATTTGAATAATAAAAATGTATTAATTGATTTAGCAGCGGATTTTAGACTCGAAAAAGCTTCTGATTATAAAAAATGGTATAATCTAAAACATAAAGCTTTAGCTAATATTAAAAAAAGTATTTATTCTTTACCTGAAATAACAGGAAAAAAAGTAAAAGATTTTAAAATAATTTCTTGTCCAGGATGTTATCCAACTTCAATTCTTTTACCACTGCTTCCGTTATTAAAGAGTAAATTGATTAAAAAAAATAATATTATAATTGACTCTAAATCTGGATACTCTGGAGCGGGTAGAGGTGTTCATAAAAAATTTAAAGATAAAAATCTATATGAATCTCTTAGCGCTTATGGAATTGGCTCCCACAGACATAATCCTGAAATAGGCCAAATGATTAAAAGATTCACAAAGGTAAAATCTATTTTTGATTTTACTCCACATTTATCACCAATGTTTAGAGGAATATTAAGTACTATTTACGTAGATTTGAATAAATCTAGCTCTCAATCAAAAATTATTAAAACTTTATCTAATTTTTATAAGAAATCTAATTTTGTAAAAATAATGAGTAAAGATAAATTGATATGTACTAATGATGTAATTAATTCAAATAATTGTCATATTTCTATTTGTAAAACAAAAAATAAAAATAGAATAATAATACTATCTGCAATAGATAATTTAATTAAAGGTGGGGCAGGTCAAGCAATTCAGAATATGAATATAAAATATGGCTTTCCAATAAATGCAGGTTTGAAATGAGAATTTTATTATATTTTGGTTTAGCTATAGTTATTAGCAATTGTTCGTTTAATCAAGATTCTAAATACTGGACAGAAGATAGTATAAAGACAAAAGCAGATAACCAAAAATTAATAAAGATTTTTGAAAAATCAAATGATATTAGATTAATGTCTGTTGATGAATATAAAATTTATATAGATGATTATATTAAAAAAAGTAAATTTCCAGATATAAATTAATGAATAAGATGATTAACATTGCTGTAGTTGGTTTGGGTCAAGTTGGTATATATCTTTATAATGAACTGAGCTCTAAAAAAAAAGAAATTGAAATTAAGACAGGGAAAAAAATTAATATAGTTGCTATTTCAGCAAAAAATAGAAATAAGAAAAGACGATTTAAAGTTAATAAGAAAATTTTTTATTCAAATCCATTAAAGATATTTAAATTAAAAAAAATTGATATATTATTTGAGTCAATTGGACTATCAGACGGTATTTCAAAAAAAGTTGTAGAAACTGCTTTAAAAAACAAAGTTAATGTTATAACCCCAAATAAAGCTTTAATAGCAAAACATGGAGATTATCTTTCCAAATTAGCAGAAAAAAATAGAGTAAATTTAGAGTTCGAGGCTTCTGTTGCTGGAGGAATACCTATCTTAAGAACTATAAAAGAAAGTTTGGCAACAAATAAAATAAGTAAAGTCTATGGAATACTGAATGGTACTACTAATTATATTTTATCTGAAATGGAAAATAGTAATGAAACTTTTGATAAAGTCTTACAAAAAGCTCAAAAACTTGGTTATGCTGAACCTGGTAATCCAAAGTTAGATTTAAATGGTTTTGATGCTTTTGCTAAAATTAGAATATTATCTGCTCTTTCTTTCAATACAAAAATTTCTAAACATAAATGCATAATGGAAGGAATTGAAAATATTAAATTAGAGGATATTAAAATAGCTAATCAGTTAGGTCTTAGAGTAAAATTACTTGGAATTTCTGAAGTTATTAATGGTCAATTATTTGAGACAGTACATCCAAGTTTAGTAAGTAAAAACACATACATAGGAAATGTTAGTGGTGTTATGAATGCAGTAATTACAGAAGGTAAACCAGTAGGACAGAGTGTTTTACAAGGAGAGGGTGCTGGACCTGGCCCAACATCATCATCTCTGTTGGCCGATCTGTTATCAATTTTACGAGGTAGTACAAAATATCCTTTTGGTATTTCATCTAATAAAAGACGTTCTATTAAGCCATTTAACAATGATAATTATACTAATTCTTTATATCTTAGATTTGAAGTCAACGATAAACAAGGTGTTCTCTCACTAATAACAAATAGATTAGCAAAATATAAAATTTCAGTGAAAAGAATTATTCAAACACCTGATAAGAAAAATAAGAAAGCAACTATTGTAATTATTACCCATAAAACAACAGAAATCAACGCAAGAAATTGTTTATCATTATTTAAAAAAAATAAGAATATTCTTAAATTTCCAACATTAATTAGACTATATAATTAATGGACATTTATATTAAACTTTTTGAGGTTTTATTTCCTGTTTTTTTTGTTGTTGGTATTGGATATTATTTAGGTAAAAAAAATCCAAAAATAGACACAACTTTTATTACTAATTTTGCTGCTAACGTTGGTACTCCAGCAATGATTATTTATGCTTTAAATCCAGTAAATATTTCATTCAATATTTTTCTTAATTATTTTTGGTATTACGCATTAGCTATTTGTGGATTTATGATTACAGGAGTAATAATATTATACCTTTTAAAAACCAAAGACATTATTAGAGAATTACCTCCATTAACAATGCCCAATACTGGAAATATGGGTTTACCGATATGTTTATTTGCTTATGGTTCACAAGGTCTTGGTGTTTCAGCAGCAATATCTGCATTGATTATTTTATGCCACTTTACACTAGGTGTATTTTTAGCTGATAGAAAATTTAGTTTAAATGTCATTCTTAAGAGTCCTCCCTTTTACGCAATTATAATTGCTATATTTTTACTTTATTATGATTTAAAACTCCCAGGATTTGTTGAAAATACTACCTTTCTTTTAATGTATGCAACAATTTTTCTGATTTTAATGTCGTTAGGAATTGCTTTAACTAGACTAAAGGTCTTTTCACTAAATAAAGCAGTATTCTCCTCTATAGGTCGAGTAATCATTGGTCCTATAATAGGATATTTATTAATCCTATATTTTAATCTAGAGGGATTTGCTGCTGGTGTTTTATTAATTCAATGTTCAATGCCAAGTGCAGTTCTTAATTATCTTGTGGCATCAATATATTCACCGAAAAAGATTGTTGATAGTGTTGCTAGTACCATTGTTGTTTCAACACTTATGTCATTTATAACTGTTCCAATAGTCGTATTCTTTGCTTTAAAATACTTTAATTAATCTATATCCTTCTTCAGTAGATGAAGGCTATAACTTTTAATTTATTGGCTTGGGTAATGCTTCCAATTATGGATGGATTTGCAAAATATTTAAGTGCAGATCTACCAGTTTTACAAATTACTTGGGCAAGATATTTTTTTACTGTTGCTTTTACTCTTCCGATTATGTTCTTCTTTTTTAGGCAAAATTTAGTTTGGACTGATAAACCTAAATTACAGTTTATTAGAGGTTTAATATTACTCTGTGCAAATATTTGTTTTTTTTATGCAATATCAGTCATATCCTTGGCTAAGGCATTAACTTTAGCATTTATTGCTCCATTAATTGTTACCGCTTTCTCACCGATATTTCTTAAAGAAAAAGTTGGTTTTAGAAGATGGGCAGCAGTAATTATTGGATTTATAGGTTCATTAGTAGTTATTAGACCAGGATTTGTTGAAATTAATTTAGCAAGCTTAGCTGCGCTTGGTACAGGAGTTATGTATGGATTTTATTTAATTATTACTCGTAAACTTAGCACTTCAGACAATCCTTTATTAACTTTATTATTAACTGGAGTAGTAGGGGCCATAATAATATCTTTTGTAATGCCATTTGTGTGGGTTAAGCCTAACTTAAATCAGTGGTCTATGATGGCTGCCATAGGTATATTTGCCTGTATAGGGCACTTATTCCTAATATTGTCGCTCAAATACGCTGATGCTTCTAAATTAGCTCCATTTAGCTACTTTGAAATCATTACAAATATCATTATAGGCTATTATTTCTTTAGTGATTTCCCAGATAATTGGACTTTAATAGGATTATTCATTATTGTATTAAGTGGCATCTACATCTCCAGAAGAGAAAACTTAGTTAAAAAAGTAAAATAATAGGTATTATTTATTTACTAATATCTAATGTATTACATTAATATTTTATTATAAACTATTGTTTTTATTGTATTTTTTAAAATAAAAAATAAGCCCTTATTTATAATATAAATACAAATAATTTTCATAATAAGTTCTTAGTTTCTGCTTAATGATGAAAAATATTAAATAAACCAACAAAATTAAGCTTTTTTTATCATACCACATATGAAATTAGTTAAAAAATAGGGTGCTCTAAAAGTGTTGATATAGTTGAATAGTAGAGCGATGCACTAATTGAATATACCATTTAAACGGCCATAGAGGGGTGTATTTTAAGTGTAGGCTCATATATGGTACAACTGAAGGGTGAACTTTGCTAATTTAAAAGAAATCAATTAAAAAGATCAAAAAACGTTGATTTTACTGACTTTTTTAATGTAAAAAAGCCCTAAAATAGGGCTAAATCGCTACCTTTTCAGATCTAAGTAATTTGAGCTTTTGCCTAATTCCACCTCTCCCAGAGTAACCTCCAAGAGCTCCATCAGATCTAATCACTCTATGACAGGGTATTTTTGGGGCATATGGGTTTTTAGCACAAGCATTAGCCACAGCACGAGCTGATTTAGGGCTTTTTATACCAATAGCTACCTGTTTATAGGTTTTTACCTTACCTTTTGGTATTGTTTTAAGGTATTTCCAAACTTTTAATTGAAATTTTGTTCCCTGCACTGATTTTTAACGTGGAATTAATAAAATTATGTAACTTACAAAGAAAATAATTGCCATTATAGAAAGAAATATCGTGTTAAAGCTCTTTCCAGTGTTTCTGTATTGAATAAAAGTTAATATAGCGAAACCAATCGAACTAATTAAAAACCAGACTGCAGGAATTTCACCATCTATTGAACCCATAATTTTTTAATTTAAACTATTGACATTAAAAATCACCTATTATATAGTTTCCGATAATTAATGGTTATCGGAAATATATATGAATAATTTAATAACTGATGTTAAAAGCTTAGAATTAGAAACTTTAAAAAATTTAAAGAATTCAAAAGCTAATAATACTTTAAGAGCTTATCAATCTGATTTCAAAGACTTTTCAGCATTCTGTGAAAAAAATGGTTTTTCTTCAATACCAACACAGCCAAAAATAATAGCGCTGTATATTACTCATCTCTCGAAATCGTCAAAATTTAGTACCTTAAAAAGGAGAATAGCATCAATAAGCGTCCTTCATAAACTAAAAGGGCATTATCTGGATACTAAACACCCAATTATAATGGAGAATTTACATGGTATTAAAAGAACTTTAGGATCAAGGCAAAAGGCCAAAAAACCTATATTAATCAATGATTTAAAATTAATAATTAAAGCAATAGATGAAGATAAAATTAGAGATAAAGCATTAATTTTAATTGGATTTTCAGGTGGTTTTAGAAGATCAGAGTTAGTTAACATCCATTATGATGATATTGAGTTTGTTACTGAAGGTGTAAAAATTCTCATTAAAAGATCTAAAACAGATCAAACAGGAGAAGGAAGTGTTAAGGCAATCCCCTACTTTGACAATCAAGAATTTTGTCCTGTTGTAGCTCTCAAGAATTATGTTAGCAAAAAATTTTCAAATACTAATGAGGGTAAAATTTTCAATATTTCAGATAAATCGGTAGCTCTTATTATTAAAAGATATGCAGAAAAAGCAGGTTTAGACTCTTCAAAATATGCAGGACATAGTCTAAGATCAGGTTTTGCAACTACTGCTGCAGAATTTGGAGCTGAAGAAAGAAATATCATGGCTATGACAGGTCATAAGACTACTCAAATGGTAAGAAGATATATCCAAGAGGCAAATTTATTTAAAAATAATGCACTAAACAAAATTAAGATATGATTAAAAATTATATACAATGTGGTTTAGAAATTATTTGAAAATATTCAAATAGATAAAATTTAAATTATAATTGTTGAACAAGGTTAGAAGCGACTATTGCCCATTTTTTAGTTCCTCTTAACTCAATTAAGTTATTACGTATTTTTTTCCAAAGATCATAATCATTAAAAATTTTTAAAGTATAGTTTGCAAATTCATCTGTATTTTTTGCAATAAAACCAGTAATACCGTGTTCTACTCTTTCGGAAAGTGAACCGATACCCAAGGTTACTATGGGTATGCAAAGTTCTCTAGCCTCTTCTGCAGCTATACAATATAGTTCAGCTTTATGACCTGGTAATAACATAACCTTTGATTTAATAAGATCTTGTATCATTAATGTTTTATTTCCAAAATTTCTTTCAAAAATATTATAATTGTTATCTATAAGTTCACTTGGTGTTGTATATAATTTTACTGATTTATTTTTAGTAAATATTTCTTTTTTCCATAATTTTATTAAAATATCTAAGTTTCTATCTTTTCTTGAGGTGAATATGGCTCTATTTTCAATTAAATTTTCATTCAATTCAGTTTTTAAAAATAATGGATCGACTGCCCATTTTAGATTAATAGTACCAAATAATTTAAGTAAATAATTTCGATTTTTATTATGATAATTTCCTAAAAGAACAATCTTAGGTTTATATTTAAAATAACTTAATAATTGACCTTTTCTAATAAATTTTTCTATAGATTGTATACTGTGCGAAAATGCAACATATTTTCTAGCTACAACATTCTTAAAAAGTCTTATATCGTTATTTGTAAAAGCCACATCATAGGTTAAATTTTTATTTGCACAATTCAAATTAAACCATTTTACTTCATTTATAATACAATTATTTTTATTATTGTTATAAACTTCAACTTCGTTACCTAATTGGGATAATTCATTAGATAAATGTATTATAGCATTTTCTCCACCTCTAATAAGCTTTGAATTCAAATCATTTGATGTGTATGGAATAGATGAATTATCCAAGAAACAAATTTTCATCAAAATAAATTTGTTTTTTTCCCTAAGGATGTATCAATTATAAATTTTGAAATTTTTGTCTCATTAAAAAGTTTGAAATATTTTTCCTTACCTTTTTTTGCAATTTTAATTCTTTTTTTATCATTTTTTTTATAGAATTTAATTTTGTCTGCTAAATCGTCAATATCATTATAGGAAATAATTTCATTAGAATTGAAAAAATTGTTCATTTCAACTTTTTGATCAATAAAAACCATTAAACCATTACCCATGAGTGAGGCAATTCGATTACTAGAATAATGTTTTGTTGGATTACCTCTACTTAGGTTCAAAGCCATTTTTGAGTTTAATAATGCTTTATAAAAATCATTGCCCCAAACAGGTTCTTGTTTTCCAAAACCATAAAAGTCGTACTTTATGCCGTTTATTTTCTTTATAAGTTTGTTTAAAAAATTTACTCTATTATCTGTTTTTCCTTCTTTTAAAGTAGCACGATTAACACCATGGCTCATAGCATAAAAAATATCATTATGAGGGTTAAGTTTATAAACATCAAAACACTCAATATTTTTATCAACTGGAGTCATAAAAAAATGAATATTTTGGTTATTTTTTTTTGGAAAATTTAAGATAGAAGGATTAGTAGTAATAAATGAATGATCTACTAACGGTAAAAATTTTTTTAATTTATTTTTATTATCTAATTTATCAGTTATGTTGTTTATAAAAGGATCTTCATTCCATTGAGAAATAATTATATTTTTATTAAGTTTATTGAAATCATATAAAATATTTTCTGTAATATTATTGGAGTGACCGAAGATAACAAGATCAGGGTTATAATTTTTGAATGTTTTAATCAAATAAGAATGAAATTTATCTTTGACATTAAATATGTTTAATCCCTTATTTTGTTTTACATAATCTCTATCACTAATATCGATCACATCATGACCATTTCTTATAAAGCCATTTGTAAATTTCTTACCCAACGATAAATTATAAATTCTATGATTTAATTTTTGACCTATATTATAAATATTTAGGATCCTTAATTTATCCCTATTTACATTTATATTTTTAAAAGGAAATAATGAGTCCCTCATTAAATCTATAATTTCAGAATTTGTTTTAAGATTATGTTTAATATATTTTTGACTGTTAATTTGGATCTTTTTTCTTAAGTTTTTATTTATAATCAAATTAATAGTTTCATTTTCAATATTTTTAACATCTAACTTTTTAAGTTTAATTGCATAATCTGTTGTTTCAGGAAGACCTCCTTGTTTGGAAATAATTGTTGCACAACCCCTTGAAGAAGCTTCCATTGCAGTTCGACCAAAAGGTTCTTCCCATCTTGATGGAATTATAGCTATTTCAGATTTACTCAGATAATTTAAAACTTTGCTATGTGATATTTGGCCTAAAGATTTATGTCTGTTATGAGTAGGAAAATTTTGAAATCTTTTCTCTTCACCTATTGAATATGCCTTCCAATCTTTATTTGAATCTAAAATTTTAAACATTGCTTTGCAATACAAATCATAACCTTTTGACACATTTAATTTTCCTACAAATATAATTTGTTTGTTCTTTTTTATTTTTTTTTTAAATGGATCAATGCTGTGGTAAATAACTTGAGTTTTATTATCAGATAAACTTGGTAATCCTTCAAAAAATTTTTTTTTAACCCATTTTGTTATAAAAATTATTTTATGAACACTATTTAATAAATATATTCTTTCATCAATCGTTTTAGCTCCTTTCATTGATATTGGATCATTGTGAAAATATAAAATTATTTTTGAATTAATTTTTTGGTAAAATTCTTTAACCATTATTGGTCTGTTATGTAACTCAATAATATCAAAATTCATATTTTCAATTCTTTTGATAATTTTATTTGAATATTCTTTTGTAGTGCTGCTAAATCTGGAGTTAATATTATTTACTTTAATATTTATATAATTTTTTGTTAAAAAGTTTTTATTTGTTGTGTTACCAAAAACAAAAGAATTTTTTTTATAGATTGAATCTCTCATGAATTCACTAATCCATAAAGCAACAGCTCCAGCTCCTTTTTTTGTATAATTCTCTTTATACGGAAGAATTGATGCTATTTTCATTTTAGTTATTTTCTAATAAGTATTTTCTTTTTTTTCGATCTTTTTTTAAATGATATTCAAATGACATAGCTTGTCTTTTATCATAAAATCTTTTCTTATAGATAATTTTCCATTTATAACCACGAGTTGACTTAGCTCCTTTGCTTGAATTGTGTTTTTTTAGTCTTAAATTTAAGTTATTTGTATATCCAACGTATGACCTAGTTATTTCATTATTAACGCTTTTAAGCATATAAACATAAAATATCATAAATGTGGCGGTCCCTAGGGGAATCGAACCCCTCTTTCGAGGATGAAAACCACGTGTCCTAACCGATAGACGAAGGGACCAAATTTCAGTTTTTTATTGTATAATATCAGTATAATCAAGCTTTTTAAGTTGATTAAATCTTCTGTTTGATTTTAATAATCTTTTTTAATCCAGCAGATTTGTGTGTAATTAATGTTTCTGATGTAAAATCATTATTATCAATATTAATTCCAGAAACTAAGTCCCCAGATGTTATTCCTGTCGCACAAAAAATTGAGTCACCAGTTATAATTTCTTTTAAATGGTATTTTTTTTTTAAATCAATAATTCCCATCTTTTTCGCTCTAGTTTTATCCTCAATTGTATCAAATAAGAAACGACATTGGAAAAAACAATCAAAAGCATCTAAAGCAGAAGCAGCCAAAACTCCTTCGGGACCTCCCCCAATACCTAAAAATATATCAACATTGTATTTTTGATCTGTTACTAATAAAGCACCAGATATATCACCATCTGTAATAAGTTTTAGATTTACTTTGAGCTTTTTAAGCTCATCTATAATTTCTTTGTGTCTAGGTCTATCTAGAACACATGCAGTTAAATCTGAGGGTTGTTTATCTTTATATTCGGCCAAATTATAAATATTTTTTTTAACTGAGTTGTCCAAGTCGATAATATTTGGATCACTCACTTTAGCTGATATTTTATTCATATATGTCTCTGGAGCATTTAATAAATTTGATTTTTCAGCAACTGAAATAACTGATAGAGCACCAGGAAGATTATTAGCAACAAAATTTGTACCTTCTAAAGGATCAACTGCTATATCGAGTTTAGGTCCTTTTTTAGTACCTAGTTTTTCACCAATAAAAAGCATTGGCGCTTCATCAAGCTCACCTTCACCAATAACAACTTCACCGTCCATGTCAATTTTATTTAATTCTGTTCGCATTTTATCAACTGCTGCTTTATCTGCAGCAACTTTATCTTTTTTTCCAACTAAATGGTATGAAGCTAAAGCAGCTTTTGAGGTAACGTTTACTAACTGATCTATAAATTTTTGATCAATTGACATTAAATTTTTTCATCAACAAATTCATCTTGTTTTATTTTATATTCAAACTCTCTTAAACGCTTATAAACACTTGCGAGTTCTATTATTGTAGGCCAAGCTTTTAATATATATTGCATTGAGCCCTCCACTCTTCCAAAAGCTCTTATAATTTGCTGCATTACACCAAGGGTAACTGCTCCTGCTACAATTGCTGGAGCTAAAAAAACATATGCTGATAATACATTAGCTTGTAAGTAAGCAATTCTACCAATATTAAAGTATAAGTATCTTAAATAACTTAAATAATGGATGCTTCTAACATCTTCAAATAATTCATCTATAGACTTAGGTCTTATAGTTCCATCATCTTCAGCAATAACTAAGATTTTTCTATAGGCTGCTTCTTTTTTTTGTAAATCATATTCAACTCCCACCAACCTCAGTATTAGACCTAAAAGCACAAGAAAAATTGTTCCACCAATTGACCAAATAAGAGCACCAACAATTAGACCATAATCCCAATCCCCAAAAAAGAAAATTGGGATACCAATACTTAGACCGAACAAAATTGGCATAAATTCAATTAAAATCATTAAAGCTTCAATCAAACTTGTTCCAAGTGATTCCATTATCCTAGAAAATTTTATTGTATCTTCTTGAACCCTTTGAGCGGCACCTTCAATTTTACGAGCCTTGTCATAAACAGAGTGGTACCATTCAACCATTGCAGCTCTCCATCTAAATAAATAGTGTGAAGTAAAGAAACTTACTAGTACTGCAACACCAACGTACATAGCAGCCAAGATTATAAATGATAATAAGCTTGCCCAATATTCTTCAATAGTTATAGCATCAGGAGCTCCCAAAGCTTTTTGGATCATGTCATAAAATTCACCAAACCATTCATTTATTTTAACATCAATCTTAACTTGTATCCAAAGCGATGAAAGTATTATAGCAGAACCTAGCCATGACCATAGATACCAATTTTTTTCAGTAAAAAATCTAAACATATAATTATTTTAGGAAATTATCTGCATAAGATTTTTTTACAGTCTTTCTTTTTCTAGGTTCAATAATTTCGTAATCTATTTTATTTTTCTTAGCATAATTAATTGCTAATTCTTTTGTGGAAAATTCTAATTTAAGTTCTGTATAAGTATCATTGGAACTTTCCCAACCCATTAATGGATTTTTTGTAGGGTCATTAGTTTCAAATTCAATAATCCATTTGTCTGTCTTTCCAAAACCAGACTGCATGGCACTTTTGTTAGGAATATAAATCTTTGCTTTTTTCATAAAATGGTCGGAGTGGTAGGATTCGAACCTACGACCCTCTGGTCCCAAACCAGATGCGCTACCAGGCTGCGCTACACTCCGAATGAGATCGTTATATCGATTTTACTTATGTTTTCAATAGAAAGAAAATTTAAATAGAGGTATTATTGCCATCTGAAAGAATCTTAAACCTGCTATTGCTTGATTTCTCTTTATTTTTTATTAAAAAAAAACATTATTTATATTATTAAAATAAACGGTAATTTTTACAATATACACCGTTAAATAAATGTAAATCATAATTGATATTTTGGAAGATTTACTCTTTGTTAAACTAAATTTTTGTTTATATTTAGATATAAAATCTCAATACAATTATGATATAAGAAATAATGATTATTGAATGTATTTGTGGTAAAAAAAAATTTGAAGTAAATTCAGATCTTATTCCTAGCACAGGTAGAACAATTCAATGTGGATCATGTGAAAAAATCTGGTTCTTCGATCCAAATAAAGAAGATCTCAAAATTAAAGATGAATTAGAACCAAGCATCTCCGAGCCTGCTGTTAAACAAAAAATAGAAGAAATTAAACCAAAAAAAGAAATTGATAATTTAGATAAAACTGAAAAAAAAAAGTTCGAAGTAACGAGATATAAGTCTAAATCGAGCTTCAATATAACCAAACTTTTATCTTATATCTTGGTCTCAATAATATCTTTTATTGCTCTAATAATCTTAATAGATACCTTTAAGTCTGTTTTATATGTTGTTTTTCCAGGTTTAGAATTAATGATATTTAGTCTTTTTGAAACCTTGAAAGATATCCAATTATTTATTAAAGACTTAATTTAATATGATCAATTATTTGTCCAAACCATTTAGATGGTTTTTTAAGTTAGAAGCAGCAAGTGGTTTAGTTCTACTTTTTGCTGCCATTATAGCCTTAGTTATTAGTAACTCTAATTTATCAGAATTATATTTCTCAACTTTAAATAAGTATTTATTCATAGGAATTAACAATTTTGGATTAAAATTATCTGTTATCCATTGGATTAACGATGCCTTAATGGCGATATTCTTTTTTTTTGTAACTTTAGAAATTAAAAGAGAATTCTTACAAGGTGAACTTTCAAATATAAAACAAGCCTTATTACCAATAATTGCTGCTGTAGGTGGAATGTTGGTTCCAGCTTTATTCTATGTTTTTATAAATCTAGGGGATAGTGAAACTTTAAATGGATGGGCTATACCCTCTGCTACTGATATTGCATTTTCATTGGGTGTCTTATCATTATTAGGAAAACGAGTTCCATTATCATTAAAAGTTTTTTTAACAGCATTAGCAATTATTGATGATCTTGGTGCAATTTTGATCATTGCTATTTTTTACTCAGGGGATTTAAGTATCAAATATTTAAGCTTGATGTTGTTAGCTTTCATAATTTTGTTAATTATAAACAAATTTAATATTAAAAAGTTTTTACCTTATTTAATTGTAGGTATTTTTCTTTGGGATTTTACTCATAATTCAGGAATTCATGCGACGATTGCTGGTGTTTTATTAGCAATGACAATTCCACATAGAAAAAAAGAAAAAGATTTTTCATTATTGATAAAAGTTGAACATGCAATCAGCCCTTATGTTGCTTTTGGTATTATGCCATTATTTGCTTTTGCTAATGCAGGGGTATCTCTGGAAGGTTTAACTTTTGGATCTTTGTTAAATAAAGTGCCATTAGGAATTGTACTTGGATTATTTGTAGGTAAGCAATTAGGTGTTTTCTTGTTCTCCTACGTTTCTATAAAAACGAAAATCGCTCAAATGCCTAATAATTCTAACTGGTTTAATTTTTATGGTGTCGGAGTATTGACTGGAATAGGATTTACGATGAGTCTATTTGTTGGAAATTTAGCATTTGCTGAAAATATCCAATATATGGATGGTGTAAAAATTGGTGTATTGACTGGGTCATTATTATCCACTTTATTTGGATATTTTTTAATATTACTTACACCTAACAAATAAATTTAAAAGATGAAGAAGTCAATTTTTATTGGGATAACAATTATTATGTTTTTTTTTAAAAGTAATGTTAATGCAAATTATGACAAGATTTTTTATGATTATAAAATTGAAAGTATTACAGGTGAAACTATAGATTTTAGTGAGTATAAAAATAAAGTTATTCTAATTGTAAATACCGCAAGCTATTGTGGATTTACTAAACAATATACTGATTTACAAGAATTGTGGGATAAATATAAATCAAGAGGTTTAATTGTATTAGGAGTTCCATCAAATTCTTTTAATCAAGAAAAAAACAGTAATTCAGAAGTCAAAGAATTTTGCAAAGTAAATTTTGATATAAATTTTCCTTTAACTACTATTACTGAAGTAAAAGGTGATAAAGCACATGATTTATTTAAATGGGCTAAAAATAATCACGGTAAATCAGCTATTCCTAAATGGAATTTCCATAAAATCTTAATAAATAAAGAAGGTAAAGTTGAAGATACATTTACGTCATTTATAAACCCAATGTCAAAAAAAATAGTAAGTAAAATAGAAAATATTTTATAATTCTATAGTAAGTCCATCATGTGCAGGTATCACATTATGAGGAAGAACTTTTTTAAGTTTTTTATAATCTAAAACAGGCGATAGATTTGTTAAAATTGCTTTTTTTGGTTTAAATTTTTTAATCATATCTAAAGATGTTTCAAGATTAAAATGTGATGGATGATAATTATACCATAAACAGTCAATAATTAGATATTTTAAATTTTTAAAATATTTATAATCTCTATTATAAATTCTACTAACATCACTTATATAAGCCAGTTTTTTATCAATAATAAAACAAGTTGATTTTACTTTACCATGATCTACCTTAATAGATCTAATTCTGATTTTTTTTTGTTTATTACTAATTGAGAAATAATTTTTAAGCTTATTTATCTTGAGTGTAGCTGGATATTCTTTTGAATAGCTTTTAAAAATATAAGAAAAAGTTTGTTTTAAATATTTTGCAGTAAATTTATCAGCAAATACATCGATTTGTTTTTTACTGTTAATATAAAAAGATCTCAAATCATTAATTCCATGTGTTTGATCTCCGTGCATATGTGAGTATAAAACTTTATTAATCTTTTTAATTTTATGGCGTAACAATTGTTGTCTTAGATCTGGAGAAGTATCAAATAAAATATTTTCTTTAGAAGTTTTGAGTAATGCAGAACATCTAGTTCTATAATTCTTCTTATTATTAGGGTCACAATTACCAAAGAAGCCATCTGGTCTTGGTACACCCATCGAACTACCACATCCTAAGATTATAAACTTCATAAAATCAATTAGCTAAATAGCTTATTAAAGTTATTAGTTGTTATTTCTACAAGTTGAGATTTAGTTATTTCTTTTAATTCAGCTAACTTTTTAGCGGTGTAATCTATAAAAGAAGGCTCATTTTTTTTCCCTCTATTAGGAACTGGAGCTAAAAAAGGACTATCTGTTTCTATTAAAATTTTTTCTAATGGTAGAAATTTAAACGTTTCTTGTAATTCCAATGAATTTTTAAATGTTATAATACCACTTGCTGAAAAAAAAGCATTTAAATCAAGTAATTTTTCAGCAAACTTTTTTGAACCTGTAAAACAATGCATTAAAATTTTAAGATCTTTATCTTTATAATCATTTAAAATATTAAAAGTTTCCTCTTCTGCACTTCTTGAATGAATAATTAAAGGTGCATTAGTCTCAATTGAAGCTTTGATATGTTCATTAAAACTTTTAATTTGTTTATCTTTATCACTATTATTGTAATAAAAATCTAACCCTGTCTCACCTATCCCAATAATTTTAGGATTTTCATTAAAATTTTTTACAATATTATCTGAATTAATAATTTCATCATTAGTTTCATGTGGGTGAATTCCTATTGTACCATAAATCATTTCGTCTTTATCTATAATATTTTTGATTCTAGAAAAACTTTCTAAAGAAGTAGAAATAGTTAGTAGTTTTTTAATACCAACGTCCTTTGATCGCTTAATAACATTAGGTAAATCACTTAAAAGCGGTTCATGATCTAAATGACAATGTGAATCAATCATCTTTTTTTTCTATTTTTTTAAAAAGAATATCTATTTTATTAATTTTATCAACTTTTGATAAAAAATTATTATTTTCTATAGAGGGTAAATTAATGTCAGCTTCATTTATGGCAAAAATTTTAAGTGCTTTAATAGAGCTTTCTGGAATAATTGGATACAATAAAAAACTAACTTTTCTAACAATTTCTAATGTTGTAAAAACAATAGTATTTAATCTTAATAAATCCTCTTTTTTATTCCATGGTTCTTGATCATTAAAATATTTATTAGCTTCAAATAATGAATTAACGATAAAGTTTATATAGAAATTGATATCTTGATTATCAATTTTTTCTCTAATTAACTCAATATTATCTTTATAATTATTTAATATCTTGTGATCATCCTCATTAAATTCAATTTTTTTTGGAATTTTACTATCACAATTTTTAATTGCAAAGGCGGTCACTCGTTGACACAAATTTCCAAAATTATTAGCTAGATCACTATTGATACAATCTTCTAAACGTTCTTGAGAAATACTTCCATCATTACCGAATGAAACTTCTTTTATAAGATAATATCTTAACGAGTCTAGACCATATTCATTAATAATTTCTATGGGATCAAGAATATTACCTTTCGATTTAGACATCTTTTCGTCTCCAGAAAGTATCCAGCCGTGACCATAAACTTTTTTAGGAAGATCTATTTTAGCTGCAAGTAGAAATGCAGGCCAATATACAGCATGAAATCTCAAAATATCTTTTCCTATTAAATGAATGGAAGCTGGCCAAAAACTTTTAAATAATTTTTCCTTAGTATTTGGATAGTTTAAAGCACTAATATAGTTTGTTAAAGCGTCTAACCAGACATAAATGACATGATTTTCATTACCAGGAACTTTTATTCCCCAAGAAAAACTTTTTCTACTAATTGATAGATCCTTTAAACCACTTTTTACAAAGCTAACTACTTCATTTTTTCTTGCTTCAGGTGAAATGAAACCTGGGTTTTTTTCATAAAATTCCAGTAATGGTTTTTCCCATTTAGATAATCTAAAAAAATATGACTCTTCATCAACCCATTCCACAGTTGATTTAGATGAAGTTGAGACTTTCGAACCATTAATTTCTTCAATTTCTTCCTCAGTATAAAACGCTTCATCTGAAACTGAATACCAACCAGAATATTTAGATAGATAAATATCATCATTTTTTTCTAATTCTCTCCATAAATGTTGAACTGAGGTTTTATGGCGGGTTTCTGTCGTTCTAATGAAATCTGTATTAGTTAGATTTAGTATCTCAGAGAGATTTCTAAAAGTTTTACTAATTTCATCACAAAATTGTAATGGTTTTAATCCTTTTTTTTCAGCAGATCTTTGAATTTTTAAACCATGCTCATCAGTCCCAGTTAAAAAATGAACTTTAAAACCGTCTATTTTTTTAAATCTGGCAAAAAAATCTGCTATTATACTAGAATAAGCATGTCCCATATGAGGTTTTGCAGATGGATAATAAATCGGAGTAGTAATATAAAAATTTTTATCCATTTAATAATTTTGAGTCAATTTCTAAAAATAAGGACTCTTCATTTAGATTAAACTTTTTTACATTATTAATCTTTTTTAAAAAATAACTAAAAATTTCAAAGTAAGTGATGGAGACTTTTTTAAGCAAAAATAATTCTAAATAATCATACAAAATAATCTTTATCTTATTATCATTTTTATAATAAGATCCTTTAATAATTAGTGATAAGAACTCTTTTAGACTTATTGTTCTTAAATCTATCTCCTTTTCTTTAGAAAATTCTAATACATTAAAAATTTTGCCAGGTGTGTGATAATAATCTAATATATCAGAATTAATTAAATTTTTAATGTCATCACCAAATAATAACTTATTCACAAAAATAATCTTTTCGTTACTTAGTGATATCCTAAAATTTAAGCACCTAGATAAAAGAGTAGATAGGATTTTTTTATTATTATTTATCAAGATAAAATAAATATTTTCGCTAGGTTCCTCTAAAATTTTAAGTAAAGCGTTAATAGAATTTACATTCAAAAATTCAATATTATCAATTAAAATGAATCTTGGTTTTGAATTGAATGAGGATTTATTAAGATTATTAATTAAGCTTCTAATCTGACTAATTTCAATAGTTTTTTTTTCAGAGTTTACGTCAATTAGATTAAAATTGGGATTTGAATTATTTTGAATTAATTTAAAAGAATGATTATCCTTATTTATTTCGAGATTTTTAGTGTTGTAAGGATTTTCTTGATTGTTAGATAGAATATAATTTATTAAATGATAAGCAAGAGTGCACTTACCAATACCTTTTTCTCCTGAAAGCAAAATCTTATTTGGTAATTTTGAATTATTATATAAATTTATTAATTCGTTAAGTTCTTCGTCTAAACCATAGAGTTTTGTTTGTGATTTAGAGCAAAGGTTCATCTTATTAGCTTTTCTATTTTGTTAATTATATTCTTTTTATTCGTCTCGATTGATAAGTTTGAGTCTATAATTTGATAATTTTTTTTATTTTTACTTAATTTGAGGTATCCTTTTTGAACCCTTCTATAAAAATGTTTATTAAATTTATCATATCTGTTTAATTTGACTCTCTTTCTCAATCTTTTAATCATATTTTTCTCATTTACAATATTTAAAAAAGTAAAATTTACTTTAAAATTATTTAAAATATAATCATTCATTTTTTTTATTATATCTAGGCTTACACCCATACCAAAATGTTGATACGCCAAAGTTGAGTCTGTAAATCTATCTAATAAAATTATCTTTTTTTTATAAAATCTTTTTAAGTAAGTTATGTTTTCACTTCTAGCTGCTAGATAAAGTAATAAATCAGTATTTTTTTGAAAATTTGATTTGTTATTTAAAATTAACTTTCTTATTTTTTCTGAGTTCTTACTACCTCCTGGTTCCCTTATTGAAACGTGACTGATTTTATTTTTTTTTAGATAATTAGACACATGTTTGATGTGAAAAGTTTTGCCACTACCTTCAACACCTTCAAAAACTATTACAATTTTTTTAGACATCACCCCAGATTAAATAATTTAATGACTTCATTAGTCTTAAAAAGATATTTACTTTTTTAATATCTTCTAAAGCTAGAAGGTCGTATTCACCTGTTAAATCTTGATCATAAATTATTTTCATTTTAGCCAAAATCTGATCTTTTTTAATTGGAGCTTCTATAGGGCCATCATAAATTAATTTAATTTTAAGTAATTTTTTTTGACCTTTTTTAATAATTTTGTATATATCATCTTTGGAATAGACGCTGACTTTATTTTTTTTTCCAAGCCAAACATCGACATCGCTAAATGACTCATTAGATTTTGCTATTTCAACCAAATCAAAATTTGTAAGTCCATAAGTTAATAATTTTGCGCTTTCCTTTGATCTCGATGTCTTTGTTTCAAATCCACTGCCAACAGCTATTAATCTTCTACCTTTTCTTTCTAAGGATGATGCTAATGAATATCTTTCTACAGCTAAGTAACCTGTTTTTACACCATCAACACCCATATTTTTATATAAAAGAGGATTTCTATTACCTTGTGTAATAGGATCACCCCCTGTCCTATCCCAAGTAAATTCTTTTTCTTTAAACCATTTATAAAATTCAGGATGATTTTTTATTAAATAATTAGACATAATCATAATATCTCTAACAGTAGAATAATTATCAGGATCATTAATCCCTGAAGAGTTTGCAAAATTAGTATTTTCCATTCCAATTTCTCTTGCTTTAGAAGTCATCATAATGGCAAATTCTTCCTCTGTTCCAGCTATACCTTCTGCCAAAGCAATACATGAGTCATTACCTGAAGCAATTATTATACCTTTAAGTAAATTTTCAACTGAAACCTCATCTCCAACCATTACAAACATAGAAGAATAACCAGCAGTTGATAATCTCCAAGCTTTTTCTGAAATTAAAAATTTTTCATCTAAACTCAAATCACCAGATTTAATCAAATCAAAAGCAATAATACTTGTCATGATTTTTGTCATTGAAGCAGGATAAATTGATCTATCTGGCTCTTTTTCATAAAGAATTTCACCTGATAAGTAGTCTTGTAGAATTGCTGTTCTAGCTTTTATATTAATATTTGCAAAAGAATGATTAAAAAAAAATAAAATTGAAAATAAGAAAAGTATGAAATTTTTATACATTTTTTAAAACCTCTAAATTTTCAAAATTAAATAAATCCATTTTTTCAAAATTATTTCTTAAAGATTTTATATCATTAAAAGGACCTATTAGAAGTCTATAATTTGTTTTTGATAATTCAATAATCTTTAAATTTTTTATAGAGGTTTCTTTTTTAATACGATTCAATAAGATTTTGGCCGTGTCTTTATAATAAAAATCTGCAACTTTAATAGAATAGGAAAAATTTTTTTTCGTTATAATCTTTTTTTTCTTTTTCTTTACATTTAAATCATTAATTTGAATTCCATCTATTGGAGCCTTTTCTGCAACTTTAGTTTCCTCTTCAAATGTTTTTGCTTTTCCTGCAATAAAAGTAGAATTTTTTGATATTAATACTATTTCTACATATGGTTCATTTTGATCTAAATCTAATATTTCTGCTATTCTAGGGCTCAATATAGAATTGTAAAAATTTGAAAATTTTACCCTATTTGATTTAACTTCAGCAATTAAAGAATTCCCATTAGCAGGATTTGTAATTTTAACCATTGATTTTCTTTTAAGAGATTTGTGATAAATATTTAATGATCTATTCTCAATTTTTTTAATTTTTTCTAATTTATCATTATAGATAAGTGCAAAACCTGAATTTTTGTATTTATCATCTCTTATAAAATCTAAATTTTCATTTTTAGTGGAAAATGTTTGATCACACCCTATTAATATAAGTGGTAAAAAAATTATCAGTATTAATTTATAATTCATTTTTAATTTTATCTTTTAATGTGCATACTGCCAAAGCAAATCTTAAAGATCGATTCCATTTTAAAATTATTTCGTAATTATCAAAAACTAAGTAAGCTGGACTAAGTTTATTAGCATTTTCAACAATATCTTTATCTGGAGTAATTATAGCAACTTTTAAATTTTCATCTAAAGAGTCTAATATTTCATTGTTTTTTATAAATTTTTTAAAATATCTTAATTTTTTTTTATTCTTTAATTTTTTTGCTGAAACATTCAAATATTTATCTGAAATATCATCATATAGATTAATTTTATAAAAACATGGTGTTTCTTGGTTCCAACCCATATTATTTAAATAGTTGGCTGCAGAAGCATACGAGTCTTGTGAATTCTTGAGATCAATATATTTGTCATTATTATAATCAATTGCATAATTTTTAATTGTAGAAGGCATAAATTGGAAAAAACCAAATGCACCTGCCCATGATCCATATAATGATTTATAATCAATTTGATTTGTATCAATTAATTTTAATAGAATTAACAATTCATTTGTAAAAAATTTAGATCTTCTTTGATCAAAACTTAATGTTGCTAATGATGACAGAATATCCATTTTACCTACATATGTGCCAAAATTAGTTTCAATTCCCATTAATGCTAAAAGTAATTCTTTTTCTACATCAAATTTTTTTTCAACTTTATTAATTAGTTCAGATTGATCTTTGTAAAAAATAACCCCTTTTTTTACTTTTTTATCTGAACTTCTTTTAGAAATATAAGTTTTAGTATCTTCGTAAAATTCTGGTTGATATCTATCATATTCAATAACTTTAGGTAAAAATTTAACATCTGACATAACTAGATTAAAAGTATTTTCAGAAATATTATTTTTAAGTGCAACGGCTTTAAAAGTTTTTTTCCAATTTTCAAATTCTAAATTATTATCAGCGTATGAATTGTGTATAAATAATGTTAAAATAAGAATGAGAATACTAACTAGTTTCATAAAGATCCTTTAGATATATAACTACAGCAATCCAAATAATAATAAAACTCACAAATTTAATAATAGAAAACTCTTCATTATAATAAAAAAAACCCAGAATAAACTGTAATGTTGGGGTTATATAGAAAATCATACCTGTAGGGCCCAGCCCAATCAATTCAACACCTCTAACGTATAAAAATAAGGGAATCACAGTCATAGGACCAGCTAATATTAAAAAAAGACTTAAACCTGGATTGGATAAGCTAAAATCATTAAATCCATTTTTAGTTATAAAATAAAAAATAAGTAAAGCAAAAGGAAGTATATATAAACTTTCAATTAATATACCTACATCAGTATCTACATTAATCTTCTTTCTGATAAGGTTATAAAAAGCCCAACTAAAAGCTACTATCAAACCTACCCAGGGTAAACTTTTTAAATTTATAAATATTAGAATGATAATTGATAACAGAACTAATAAAATTGAAAAAATTCTTTTTGAATTAAGTTTCTCTTTAAAAAAAATATATCCTAATAAAACACTTATAATCGGCATAATGAAATAGCCAAAACTTGCATCAATAATTCGTTCTGTTGCAACTGCATATATCCATACAGCCCAATTTATAAATATCAAAAAACCAGAGACCAACAAAGCAAATAAAGTTTTCTTATTTTTGAAAATATCTTTAAAAAGGTTCCATTTTGAAAGAATTGAAGTTGTAATAATAAGCATTACTGCTGTCCATAAACATCTATGAACTATCAGTTCTATATGACCAATAAATGATACATATTGAAAATATATTACACCAATAAAACCCCACCAAAAAGATCCTAGAGAAGTTAATAATAAACCTTTATTGAATTGTTCTTTCATAGATAATTTAGCTAATTAATTAGTAACTATGTTAAATAGACTATTTTATAGTTGAATTAAATATTTTTAATTATAAAAGTTTCTTCGTGGAGAGATGGCTGAGCGGTTGAAAGCACCGGTCTTGAAAACCGGCAAAGGGGCAACTCTTTCCTGGGTTCGAATCCCAGTCTCTCCGCCACTATTTCTCACTATACTTAAAGTTTCTAAATAAAGAATTTATATTATTGCTCTCAAATTCAAAGTCAGTTTTTAATTTGTTATAAAAACTATACAAATTATCATCATCTATGTTTAATAACTTTTCTAAATCAAGAAGATCTTTAGTACTTAATTCGTCAATATATTTTTTAGTAAATGCACCTAAAAGTTTATCCATTTCTTTATTACCACGATAATTAGATCTGTAAATAATTTTTTTTTTTAATAGATCTATATTGAATTCCATTATTAGAATATATTAGTTGTTTATGGATAATAAAAGTAATTATAAATATCTATTGTCAGATTTGTCAATTTTAAAAGGTGTAGGTAATAAAACCACCAATTTACTTAAAAAAAAAAGAATAAACAATATTTTTGATCTATTATGGAAATTACCTAAGTCATATACAGATAGAAGTTTATCATCTAAAATAAAAGATTTGAAGTTGGGAGAAATTCAAACAATAACAATAGTTCCTAAAAAATATTCTTTTCCTCGAATAAGAAATCTACCAAATAGAGTTGTTTGTTCAGATGAAACAGGAGAATTAGACTGCATTTTTTTCAATAGTCACGAGGGATATATTAAAAAGATTTTACCTATAGGAAAGAATGTAACAATAAGTGGTAAAATAGGTAGATTCAGAAACAAATATCAGCTTACTAATCCAAAATATATTTCTGAAAATGCTTCGTTAATAAAACAAAAACATAACACATATTCACTTACAGAAGGTATTACAGAAAAAGTTTACAATAAGATAATAAAACAGATAATGGACAAATTACCTATTTTAGATGAATGGCATTCTAAAGAATTACTAAAAAAATTTGATGGTATAAGTTGGAATGAGTCAATAAAAGAATTACACGAACCCCAAAATCAAGGAAATTATAAAGATAATTTTTATCAAAGACTTGCTTATGATGAAATCTTTTCTACATTTTTAGTTAATTCAGAAATCAGAAAAAAAATAAAAAAGATTAAGAAAAAGAAGAAAAAAATAAATTTAAAAAAGCAAGCTTTAATAATAAAGAATTTAGATTTTACGCTTACAAATGATCAATTAAAATCACTTAAAGAAATAAATAGTGATTTATGTGCTAATACTAAAATGTTTAGACTGTTACAGGGGGATGTTGGAAGTGGTAAAACTATCGTTTCTCTTATTTCTGCATATAATACAATAAATTCAGGTTTTCAAGTTGCTTTAATGGCTCCGACTGAAATTTTAGCTAGACAGCATTTTAATCTTGCAAAAAAATTATTACCTAAAAATATGAATATAAGATTAATTTCAGGCAAATCAGAATATAAAGATAAAAAAGAAATACTTAATGAATTATCAAATCATGAGATAGATATAGTTTTTGGAACTCATGCAATTTTTCAAAAAAAAGTAACTTTTAAAAAGTTAGGATTAATAATTATAGATGAACAGCATAAATTTGGTGTAAATCAAAGAAAGAAATTATCCGATAAAGGTGGAAATGATTGTGATGTTTTATTAATGACAGCTACACCAATTCCAAGAACATTAACCATGACAATTTATGGTGATATGGATATTTCAATAATTAGAGAAAAGCCAGCAGCAAGAAAACTCATTAAAACCTACAGTAAATTAGAAACTAAAATTGATGATGTTTTAATGTTTATAAAAAAACAAATAGAACTTAACAATCAAGTTTTTTGGGTTTGCCCTTTGATTGAAGAGTCGAAAAAAGTTGATCACACATCTGCTGTCAAAAAATTTGAATATCTTAGTAAGACATTCCCAAATAATGTAGGTCTGCTTCATGGAAAAACTAATATTGAGGATAAAGAACTTATACTAAATGATTTTCTTAATAATAAATTTAAGATATTGGTTTCTACTACAATTATTGAAGTTGGAATTGATTTTCCTAACGCCAATGCAATTATAATAGAAAATGCTAATAAATTTGGCTTGTCTCAATTACATCAACTAAGAGGTAGAGTTGGAAGAGGCAGTAAACAGTCCACCTGTATACTCATGTTCAAATCTAACTTGAGTGAAAATGCAAAAAAAAGAATTAATATACTTAAAGATTCTAATGATGGTTTTAAAATTTCTGAAGAAGATATGAAAATTAGAGGTTTTGGAGACATTTTGGGTTTTAAACAAAGTGGAATAAAAAATTTTAAATTAGCTGACCCTCTTCTAAATGAAGATCTATTTTTATTAGCTGAAAAGGAAATGAATAGAATTGAAAAAGCTGATGAAGATATAGGTAAATATAAACCTCTAATAAAGTTATACGATAGAGCAGATATAATTAATGATATAGCTTAATTCTTACCTGAAGATGTTCCTGCTGAGACTATAAATTTTGAAGCTTCTTCAAAAGTCATATTAAGATAAATAACGTCATTAATAGGAAACATTAATAAAAAACCACTTGTTGGATTTGGAGTTGTTGGTACAAAAACATTAATTAATCTTTGATTGGTTTTATCCGCCATTTCACCTTTATTTTCTTTAGTTGCAAATCCAACAGCCCACACACCTTTTCTTGGATATTCTATTAATACAACACTTTTTTTATCATTATCTTTATTTGAAAAAGACTCTGTCATTTGAAGAATTGCAGAATAAATAGTTCTTAAGAAAGGTATTCTTTTAAATAAATCGTCAATTAATTTAAGTATTCTTTTTCCTAAAAAGGATAATGATAAACCACCCACAATAGTTATTAAGATAATTGAAATTAATATTTCAATACCTGGAATCGCATATGGTAGATAATTATTAGGGTTGATATTTTCAGGAATAAGATTTGATGAAACTCCAATAAGGATTTTACTAAGATATAAAGTAAAACCAATAGGTATAAGAACAACCACTCCTGTTATAAAATAATTTCTTAAAATAAGTGTAAAAGATCTTTTTTTTCTATTTTTTTTCATAAGGTTAATTAAAACTAGAGTAAATTACGAAAGAAATTGCAATAATAAATAAAATTAGCAAAATTTTATTATTTAGATTCATTTAAAAATATATTATCAATGATAATTGAAAATGGATAGAAGAAAATTCTTAACTTATGTTGGTTGTGGCTGTTGTGGTTTTGCCCTCAATTCTTGTACTACAGCTCCTATTACTGAAAGAAGACAATTAAAGATTGTTTCTGAGGCTAAGCTAAATGCTCAAGCAGCAGCTATTTATGAAAAAGTAAAAGAAAAAGAAAAAATGAGTGATGATTTAAAATCACTTAATGAAATTAAGGAAATAGGAAAAAAAATGGAATATTCAATAGGTGAATATTTCTACAGATCAAAATTAAATGATCCCACAGTAAATTTTGATTGGGAATATATATTAATTGATAATAAAAAAGTTAGAAATGCATGGTGTATGCCAGGTGGTAAAATTGCAATTTATTCTGGTATGCTTGAAGTTACAAAAAATAAAAATGGTCTAGCAGCTGTGATGGGTCATGAAATAGCACATGCTGTAGCAAAACATTCAGTTGAAAGGGCAAGTCGAGGTGCTCTTCTTAATACTGGAACTCAAATTGTTGATATTCTGAGTGGTGGTAAATTATCTCAAGTTAATAGAACCACAGGAATGAATACGGTTGGTTTACTTTCTCAATTAGGAATTATGTTCCCTTTTAATAGAAAACAAGAAAGTGAAGCGGATTACCTTGGATTAATTTTTTCTTCTTTATCAGGATATGATATTAGGGAAACAACTAAAATTTGGGAAAGAATGAAAGAATTTAATAAGGGAAAAACTCCATCTGAATTTATGAGCACCCATCCTTCTCCAGATAATCGTATCAGAAAAATTAAAGAGTGGACTAATAGTGTAACTCTCGATTATCCACCTATAAAAGATGTCTAAATTATGTGGTGAGCCCTGATGGACTCGAACCATCGACCCATTCCTTAAAAGGGAATTGCTCTACCAACTGAGCTAAGGGCCCACATTCATTAGATGAATTAAGTCTATATATAGAATTATTTTAATAATTCAAATAGGAATTTCTGAGACAAATAGTTTCTTATTTAGAGCTTTTCAATATATTTATCATGAAAGGTGTCAAATGTACCATTTTCAATATTCTTTCTTATTGCAGTCATCAACTCTTGATAAAAGTTTATATTGTGTAAAGTTAAAATCATTGATCCTAAAATTTCGTTAGTATTAAAGAGATGATTCAAATAATTCTTTGAATACTTGTTCAGATTGAGATTTCTACAATCATCATCCAGAGGAGTATTATCGTCTTTATATCTATTATTTTTAACATTTATTCTACCATTCCAAGTAAAGGCCAATCCTGTTCTTCCTGATCTTGTTGGCATCACACAATCAAACATATCGATACCTCTTTTAACAGCACCTAAAATATCAGATGGAGTACCTACTCCCATTAAATAATGTGGTTTATTGTTTGGTAAATCATCTTTAATATCATCTAAAACTGAAAACATTTCTTTTTGGGTTTCTCCTACCGCTAATCCTCCAATGGCATAACCATCAAAATTAATTTTTTCTAATTCCTGTAATGATTGTAATCTAAGGTCTTTAAAAAGTCCTCCTTGTATTATTCCAAATAAAGCTTTGTGTGGATTTTTGCCAAAGGCAATTTTCGATCTTTTTGCCCAATATAAAGATAACTCCATAGATTTTTGTATTATCTTATAATCATCAGTTTTTTTTGGACACTCATCCATAATCATTACAATATCTGAATTCAATCCAAGTTGAATTCTAATACTTTCTTCAGGACTTAAATAAAATTTTTTTCCATCCACATGTGAATTAAAAATAGCTCCTTTTTCTCTATCAATCTTATTTAATTTAGATAATGACATCACTTGAAAGCCTCCAGAGTCAGTAAGTATCGGCAAATCACAATTCATAAATTTATGTAAACCACCAGCTTTCTGAATTCTATCAACCCCAGGTCTAATCATTAAGTGATAAGTATTTCCAAGAATAATCTCAGATCCTGTTTGAATTATATCATTAATTGTGCATGCTTTAACTGTTGCTTGGGTTCCAACTGGCATAAAGGCAGGTGTTTTAATATTACCTCTATGTGTTTCAATTAAACCATGTCTAGCGTATTTATCTTTGTTTAATACATTAAAAGCAAAATCTTTTAATGCCATTAAAGTCTATAAAGATTTAAAGCTAATTATTTTATCCGGATCTGACACAGAACCGTTATTACTTTCATCACCTCTTTTAATTTTATCCACGTATTTCATTCCTTCGACTACTTTTCCAAAAACTGTATACTGATTATCTAAAAATGGTGCAGGTTTAAAACAAATAAAAAATTGACTATTGGCACTATTAGGATCTGATGATCTTGCCATAGATAAGGTTCCTCTATCATGTGGCAGCTTGCTAAATTCTTGTTTTAAATCTGGTAAATCAGAACCACCCATACCCGCTCTTCCTAAATCAAAATCGTTAGAAGATGAATTACCAAATTTAACATCGCCAGTTTGAGCCATAAATCCATCTATTACTCTATGAAAAACAACATTATCATATTTTCCATTGTCAGCTAGCTCTTTAATTCTTTTCACATGATTAGGCGCTACATCCGAAAATAACTCTATCTTAACATCTCCATCTTTTAATTTTAAAATCATTATATTCTCCTGTGCTATTGATTGATTAGTTGCTAAAAAAAATAAGATAAATATCTTTATTAAAAATCTATTCATAATTATCATTCTTATCTTTTAAAGATTTAATTGTACTTTTAGTCGTAAATTTTTTTATGTCACCACCTAATTTAACAATTTCTTTAACAAATTTTGATGAGATAATCTGATTTTCAACATCTGACATTAAGAAAATTGTCTCTATATTATTGTTTAATTTTCTATTCATTCCAGCTAGTTGAAATTCATATTCAAAATCTGAAACTGCTCTTAAGCCTCTTAGAATTATATTGGATTTAAACTTTTTACATAAGTCAGTTGTAAGTGAGTTGAAAGAAACAACTACAATTTTTTTCTTGCTCAATTTAAGATCTTCGAATAGCGCTTTGTTTACAATATTTATTCTTTCTTCTGAGCTAAATAAATAATTTTTATTATTAACATTTGAAACACCCACAACTATCTTATCAAACAATTTTAGTGCTTTTTGAATTACATCAATGTGTCCGTATGTTATTGGATCAAATGTGCCTGGATATATTGCGACTTTATTCATTAGATTAAATTATCATCAATTTTAATTGCAGAAACAACTTTTTCATCTCCTGATAATTTAATAATTCTAACACCTTGGGTATTCCTGCCAGCTGATCTAATTTCTTTGACAGCAACTCTAATTACTCTACCCTTATTTGTTGAAATCAATATTTCATCTCCTTCAAACACAGGAAATGATGAGGTTATATTTCCATTTCTTGGCGAATTTACAATTCCAATAATTCCTTTACCACCACGATTTGTTACTCGATAATCGATATGAGAAGTCTTTTTGCCGTATCCATTCTCACTAATTGACAAAACAAATTTTTCTTTAGCTTTAATTTCAGATTTTTCATCTTTAGATATTTTGCCATTTTTTTTTATTTTGTCATTATCAATTACAGAAAGAGATACTATTTGATCATTTGTAGCTAATTCAATCCCCTTAATTCCTTTAGATGAGCGACCTTTAAAAACTCTTAATTTTTTTGCTTCAAATCGGATACATTTACCAAATTTAGTACTCAACATAATATCTTGATCATCCTGACATATTTTTACACCTACAATTTTATCATTATTATCAAGTTTCATTGCAATCTTTCCTGAGGCATTAATTGAGGAAAAATCATCTAGGCTATTTTTTCTAACTTTACCTTGAGCAGTTGCAAAAATTATTTGATAATTCTTAAGGTCTGTGTCATTTTCTGGCATCGGCATGATTGAGCTTATAGACTGGTGATTTTTTAAAGGTAGAATATTAAACAAAGATTTACCTTTTGAAGTTGTTGACCCTTCAGGGATTTTCCATGCTTTGATTTTATAAACTAAACCCTCTGTAGAAAAAAATAAAACAGAAGTATGGGTATTTACTGATAATGTTTGAATGACAGAGTCCTGATCTCTTGTTGTAATTCCAGATTTTCCTTTACCACCTCTTTTTTGTTGTTTAACACCATCCAAAGAGCCCCTTTTTATATATCCTTGTAACGTGACGGTTATTATTACTGACTGTTTTTGAATTGTTTCTTCAATATCATAATTTAATACAGCATCTATAATTTTAGTTCTTCTTGGGATTGCAAATTTTTCTTTAATACTTTTAAGCTCTTCACTGATTACTTTTAAAAGTTCTTTTTTAGAGGATATAACTTTTTTAAATTTAGTAATTAATTCAGCTAATTTTTTTATCTCAAATTCTATTTCACTAGCTCCTAAGGCTGTTAATTTTTGTAATCTTAGTTCTAGAATAGCTAATACTTGAGGCTCTGTTAATGAGTAAAGATTTTTACTTTTTTTACCTTCCACTACAGAAATTAATTTTTGTGTTTTGTTGATTTTCCATTTTGTTTTTAGAATAGATTGTTTCGCGTCATCAGGGGTTTTTGATGAACGAATAATTTTAATAATCTTATCTAAATTTTCAACAGAAACAGATAAACCCAATAAAATATGAGCACGATCTTCTGCTTTTTTTAAATCGAATTTAGTTTTTTTAATTACAACGTCCTCTCTAAACGATAAGAAGCTAGTTAAAAAATCTTTTAAATTACAAGTTTTTGGTTTTCCTTCAACTATAGCTAAGGTATTAAAACCAAAAGAACTTTCGATTTGGGTATTTTTGTAAAGTTGTCTTTTTATAGTTTCTGGCTCAACACCATTTCTTAAATCTATCGCTACTCTAATACCTTCTCTATTAGACTCATCTCTAATATCTTTAATACCCTCAATTTTTTTTTCTCTTACTAATTGTGCAATTCTTTCATTCAAAACTGATTTGTTTACTTGATATGGAATAGATGTAATTACCAATCTATCTCTTCCATTTTTAAGAGACTCGGCTGAGACTTCACCTCTTATTTTAAATGAACCTCTGCCATTGTTATATCCTTGTTTGATAATATCTTTGCCAATTATTACGCCACCTGTTGGAAAATCTGGTCCTGGTATATGTTTCATTAATTCTTTAATCTTAATATCTTTATTTTCAATCAAAGCTAATGTGCCATCAATAATTTCACCTAAATTATGCGGTGGAATACTCGTTGCCATTCCAACGGCTATACCACCTGCCCCATTTACCAATAAGTTTGGATATTGTGATGGGAGAACCGTAGGTTCCTTTTCAGTTTCATCATAATTACTTTTATATTCAACAGTATTTTTCTCAATGTCATCAATTAAATATTGAGAGACTTTCGAAAGCCTTGTTTCTGTATATCTCATTGCAGCTGCAGGATCTCCGTCGATAGAACCAAAGTTTCCTTGACCCTCAACTAAAGGTAAACTCATGGAAAAATCTTGTACCATTCTTACAAGGGCATCATATACAGACTGATCACCATGAGGATGATATTTACCAATTACATCACCTACTATTCTTGCAGATTTTCTAAATTGTTTAGACCAGTCATAGCCACCTTTGTACATTGCGTACAAAATTCTTCTATGAACTGGCTTTAGACCATCTCTGATATCAGGTAGTGCCCTACTTACTATTACACTCATTGCATAAGAAAGATAAGATGAGCTCATCTCATCGTGCATTGAGATTAACTTAATATTTTTATCTTCAGGAACTTCTGTTTTTTGCATATGAATTAAAACGGAATTTCGTCATCCATATCATTAGATATTTGAGACATGTCATCATTGTTAGATGTTGATTGAGTATTGTCATTAGCTATTCCGCCGCCAGAATTTCCACCACCCAACATTGTTAAAGATGAATTATAACCTTGAATAACTATTTCAGTTGAATACTTATCCTGACCAGATTGCTCGTCTTTCCATTTTCTAGTTGTTAATTGACCTTCAACATAAATCTGAGCACCTTTTTTCAAATATTGTTGAACAACATTTACTAGTCCTTCGTTAAATACAACTATACGGTGCCATTCAGTTTTCTCTTTTTTTTCACCTGAATTCTTATCTTTCCAAGATTGACTAGTAGCTAAACTTAATCTAGCTACGCTTTTACCGTTAACCATTTGTTTAATTTCAGGGTCTGCGCCCAAACGACCAATTAATAGTACTTTATTTAAACTTCCAGCCATAATATTTTAATATTTGTTAAATTAATTTATTTGAACTATATCACAATTTACTCTGAATATTAATTTTATTAAGTCAAAGCAACAAAAATTATGATTAAAAAGATAGTTATTAAGGGAGCTAAAGAACATAATTTGAAGAATATTTCTTTAGAAATACCTAAAGATAAATTTGTTGTAATTACTGGCCTATCTGGATCGGGAAAATCATCATTAGCATTTGATACAGTCTATGCTGAAGGACAAAGAAGATATGTTGAAAGTTTATCGGCATATGCAAGACAATTTTTAGACAAAATGAAAAAACCAAATGTAGATTTAATTGAGGGATTAAGTCCAGCTATATCAATTGAGCAAAAAAATACATCAAAAAATCCTAGGTCTACAGTTGCAACAGTGACTGAAATTTATGATTATATGAGAGTACTGTATGCTAGAGCAGGAATACCTTTTTCACCATTTACTGGTAAACCTATTACATCACAAACTGTCACACAAATTGTTGATAAAATTAAAGAACTCCCAAAAAAATCAACTATATATATTTATGCACCAGTCGTAAGAGGTCGTAAGGGAGAATATAGAAAAGAAATCTTAAATTACAAAAAAAGAGGGTTTAGAAAAATAAAAATAGATGATGTTTTATACGATATTGAAAAAGTCCCTGAATTAAATAAAAAAGTTAAACACGATATTTACATTCTTGTTGATAGAATAGTTCTAAATTCATCTCTAGGAAATAGACTGGCTGAAAGTATTGAGTCATCGATTAATATTGCTAATGGTTTAGTTTTTGTTGAATATGAGGATGAAACTTTACCTAAAAAATTTAGAAAATTAGAAAAATTAATATTTTCAACTAAATTTGCCTGTCCAGAAAGTGGCTTCACAATTGAAGAAATTGAACCTAGACTTTTTTCTTTTAATAGTCCATTTGGTGCTTGTGAAGAATGTGAAGGAATAGGAATAAAATTAAACGTTGATCCAAATTTGGTTATACCAAATGAAAAGAAAAGTATCGCAGATGGAGCTATAGAGCCCTGGGCAAAAACTACAACTTTATATTATGCACAAACACTCTCGTCATTAGCAAAACATTATGGATTCTCATTAGAGGATAAATGGTCAAAACTTTCAAAAAAGATAAAAGATATAATCCTTTATGGATCTGATGAAGAAGAAATAAAGTTCTCATATGATGATGGTTATGAAAAATATTCTCATAAAAAAACATTTGAAGGAGTAATAAACAACCTAGAAAGAAGATACTTAGAAACAGATAGTGATTGGAAAAGAGAGGAAATTTCTCAATACCAATCTGATACAAAGTGTGAGAGATGTAATGGTCATAGACTAAAAGATGAAGCTCTTTGTGTTAAAATTGATGGATTACATATAAGTGAAGTAACTGAAAAGTCTATTTCTGATGCTGCTAAATGGTTTGAAAATCTTAAAAATACTCTTGATAAAAGACAAGTAAAAATTGCTGAACATATTTTAAAAGAGATAAATGAAAGATTAAATTTTTTATTAAATGTTGGTCTTGACTATCTTACACTATCAAGAGAGTCTGGAACTTTATCGGGTGGTGAGGCACAAAGAATACGTTTAGCTTCACAAATTGGTTCTGGATTAACAGGTGTTTTATATGTGCTTGATGAACCTTCTATCGGTCTTCATCAAAAAGATAATGTTAAATTAATTAATGCACTTAAAAGGTTGCGAGATTTAGGTAACACAGTAATTGTAGTAGAGCATGATACTGAAACAATGGAAAACGCAGATCATATAATTGATCTTGGTCCTGAAGCTGGTAATAATGGTGGTGAAATAGTTGCACAAGGTTCTTTTAAAGAAATTAGCCAAAATAAAAACAGTATAACAGGTAAATATCTTTCAAATAAATTAAAGATTAATGTTCCTCAAAAAAGAAGGTTGGCAAAAAATGGTAGATTTTTAGAAATTACGGGAGCTAGTGGTAACAACTTGGATAATGTAAATTTAAAAATACCACTTGGTAGTTTAACTTGTGTAACTGGTGTATCTGGTAGTGGTAAATCTACGCTTGTGTTACAGACTTTATATAATGCACTCAACTTAACTCTAAATAATAATAAATCTAGAAAAATTCCAAAACCTTTTAAAGGCTTCAAAGGAACAGAGTTAGTGGATAAAATTATTGATATCGATCAGTCACCTATTGGTAGAACGCCCAGGTCTAATCCAGCAACATATACAGGTGCTTTTGGTCCAATTAGAGATTGGTTTACAGGATTACCAGAATCAAAAACAAGAGGTTATAAGCCAGGTCGATTTTCTTTTAATGTAAGAGGTGGAAGATGTGAGGCTTGTGAGGGTGATGGTGTAATTACTTATGAGATGCATTTTTTACCTGATGTTTATATACAGTGCGATGAATGCAAAGGAACCAGATATAATAGAGAAACCTTAGAAATAAAATTTAAAGATAAAAGTATTGCTGATGTTTTGGATATGACTGTAGATGAGGGTTGTGAATATTTTGAAAATATATCTAATATCAAAACTAAACTGCTCACATTGAAAAAAGTTGGTCTTGGGTATATAAAAATTGGACAACAAGCTACAACATTATCTGGTGGTGAGGCTCAAAGAATAAAACTTGCTAAGGAATTATCTAAACGTTCGACAGGTAGAACTATGTATATTTTAGATGAACCTACTACAGGCCTACATCAACATGATATTAAAAAATTATTAGAAATTCTTCATACTTTTGTTTCACTAGGAAATACCGTGGTAGTCATAGAGCATAATTTAGATGTGATAAAAACCGCAGATTATATAGTGGATATGGGTCCCGAGGGAGGAGTAAAAGGTGGAAAAATTATCGCAGAAGGTAAACCTGAAGAAATCTGCAAGATTACTAACAGTTATACAGGTAAATTTTTAAAACCACTTTTAAATTAGATAATAAATATTGTTATATCTAGATGAAATTAGTATATTAAAGAGTAATGGGAAATTTACTTTCTTCACTTTCAAAAACAGTACATGCATCTTTAGCCATTGCTATAATTTTATTTCTAGGATTATTTTATCAAAATGATGGATTTAGCTTTGATAGAATTTTTTGGAGTTGGGTTGCAAGATATGTTCATGTCATCGTTGGAATAATGTGGATTGGTTTATTATGGTATTTCAATTTTGTTCAAATTCCTAATATGAGTAAAATACCTGACGAACAAAAACCTGCAATTGGAAAAGTTATTGCACCTGCTGCATTATTTTATTTTAGGTGGGGAGCAGCACTTACTGTTTTATCTGGATTAATTCTTGCTGGACTAAATGGATATTTACATGATTCAATGACACTTAGTATTGGTTCTGGAATACCAAAACATACGGCAATAGGTATTGGAATGTGGTTAGGTTTAATTATGGCTTTCAACGTATGGTTTGTTATTTGGCCTAATCAGAAAAGAGCTTTGGGTATCGTTGAGTGTGAACCAGAATTAAAAGCTAAATCTGCAAGAACAGCAATGTTATTTTCAAGAACAAATACATTATTGTCTATACCAATGCTACTGACAATGGTTGCAGCTCAAAATTTATATTAATTACTACCGTCTTCTTTTAAAACAGTTTTTTGAGACACTCTAAGTCTAACTAGAACTGTATTAGCAATATATATAGATGAATAAGTACCAAAAATTACACCAAATATCATAGCTAGAGAAAAGCCTCTTAAAATTTCACCACCAAAGAAAAATATCGATAACAATGCTAATAAAGTTGTAATAGAAGTTATTAAAGTTCTCGATAAAGTTTCATTTATTGAAATATTTGTTAGTTCAAAAATTTTTATATCTGAATATTTTCTTAAATTTTCCCTAACTCTATCAAAAATTACGACAGTATCATTCATTGAATAGCCAACAATTGTTAGTACTGCAGCAATAATTGATAAATTAATTTCTAGTCCAAGAAGAGAGAATAAACCTAATGTTACTATAACATCATGAAATAAAGCTAATATAGCTCCAAGACTAAATTGCCATTCAAATCTAATCCAAATGTAGATAAGCATTAAAATCAAAGCAACTGATATTGCTATAATTCCAGACTTTAATAATTCTTCACTTACTTTTGGTCCTACGTTTTCAACTCTTCTAAAATTAAAATTATTTCCAAAAGACTTATCGAGGTTTGTTTTAATTTCTTCTATTACGTTTTTATTATCATTATTTTCAAACTTAATTAAAAAATCAGTTTCATTTCCAAATTTTTTAACCGAAACATCACCTAAGTTCATTTGATTAAGATTATCTCTTAAAGAAGATACATTAATTTTAGACTCTGATGCTCTAAGCTCAATTAGTGTTCCACCTTTAAAATCTATACCAAAATTTAAACCCTTGAACGTCAATAATAATAATGAGACTACAACAAGCGAAACTGAAAGAATGTTAAATTTATTATAATATTTGTTAAATGCTATCATCTAAATTAATCCTTCTTTTTGCTTATTTTTGGCTACATACAAAACAGTCAATAATCTAGCTATGAAATAAACTGAAAAAAGTGTGGTGAATATTCCAATTCCTAGAGTTAAAGAAAACCCTTTGATAGGACCAGATCCCATGAAAAATAATATAATTGCAGCAATTAATGTTGTTATATTTGCATCAAGAATAGCTGTTCTTGATTTAGTATAACCACTATCAAAAGCAATTAAGTTATTTTTTTCGTCTTTTAATTCTTCTTTAATTCTCTCAAATATCAAAACATTAGCATCGACAGCCATTCCCACAGTTAAAATTATACCAGCTATTCCCGGTAGGGTTAAAGTTGCCTCAAATATTGTTAAAACACCAATTAAAAGAAATAAATTTATAATTAATGCTATATTGGTAATGAGACCAAATATTTTATATTTAATAAAGATAAATAAAATAACTAAAGCAAACCCAATAGCTAAAGCAATCATTCCAGCATTAATAGAATCTTGTCCAAGATCTGGACCAACAGTTCTTTCCTCGATAATATTTAGTGGCGCAGGTAATGCTCCAGATCTAAGTAGTAATGCAAGATCAGTGGCAGATTGAAATGTAAAACCTCCACTTATTTGTCCAGATCCACTTGCAATAGTATCTCTTATAACTGGTGCACTTATAATCTTCCCATCAAGAACTATCGCTAATTGTTTTCCAATACCTGTTGATGTTGCCTTACCAAATCTTTTTGCCCCTACTCTGTCTAAGGTAAATGAAACAACAGTTTCGTTTGTTTCGTTATTCATTCTTGGTTGAGCATCTAAAAGATTATCTCCACTTAAAATTATTCTTTTGCTAACGACTGATTCTTCAGAACTATCTTCATATTTCAATTTTTCTGTACCAAAGGAATCTTCTGTGTTTGAGGCTACAAATCTAAATGTTAAATTTGCAGTTTTTCCAAGTAATGATTTAATTCTCATTGGGTCATCTAATCCTGGTAGTTCCACTAAAATTCTATCATTACCTCTTTTAAGAATATTTGGTTCATTCGTACCTATTTCGTCAATTCTTCTTCTTACAATCTCTAAAGCTTGATCTTGAGATGATGTTTTAAGTTCAACCAAACCTTGTTTTGAATAATTAACAATTAAAAGATCGTTTTTTTCTTCAATGTTTAATTGATGTGATTTAAATCTTGGATAATAAGGATTTAGATTACTTTCTTCATCATTGAATTCATCTAATACTGTTTGTTTAAATTGATTATCCACAGTAAACGAAAGTTCTTGATTTGAAATCTTAAGATTATTTATTCTTATATTTTTTTCTTTAAAATAATTTTTAATAGTGATTGTCAGATTCTGAAGTTTTTGTTCTACTACAGGACTATTGTCAATTTCTAGTAAAAGATACGAACCACCTTGTAAATCTAATCCAAGATTTATTTTTTTATTTAATAAATCATTGCTAAATTTAAAAAGATTTGATGAAGCTATTAATATAAAGATTAAAGAAATTAATGAAACAAAAACAATTCTTAATTTTGAAAAGTATAACACTTTAATTTAACGAGATTTATTTCTTAATTTCTTGGCCGTTCATTAAGCTTTGAACCCCTGTGCCTCTTATCACTTCGACAGTAACATTGTCTGCAATCTCTACTTCAATTTTATCATTATCGATAACTCTTGATATAGTTCCAGTAATGCCACCTGAGGTTACAATTTTATCTCCTTTTTTTAAGCCTTCAACCATAGCTTTATGTTCTTTAACTTTTTTTTGTTGAGGTCTTATTAAGAAAAAATAAAAGATAACAAAAATTAGTATTAACGGTATAAACTGGCCTATTCCTGAACTTTCCATAAAACTCCTTGATTAAAAGTGAATATTTATACTATCTGTGGGGTTAAAACAACTTTAATTGATCGAAATTTTTTCCAAATTGTTCATATAAGGTTTAAGAACTTTTGGAATAGTTATAGAGCCATCTTTTTGCTGATAATTTTCTAAGATAGCAATAAGAGTTCTACCTATTGCTAATCCACTCCCATTTAAAGTGCCTGCATAAAGGGTATCCTTATTAGAGTCTTTATATCTAGTTTTCATTCTGACCGCTTGAAAAGTAGAACATGATGAGCAAGAAGAAATTTCTCTATACTTATTTTCTGAAGGGAGCCAAACTTCAATATCATATGTTTTTTCAGCACTAAATCCCATGTCACCACTGCACAGAATAACTTTTCTATAAGGTAATTCTAAAAGATCTAGTATACCCGTAGCGCAATTCGTCATTCTTTCTAATTCTTCAAGACATTTATTTTGTTCTACAACACTAACCATTTCAACTTTATAAAATTGGTGCTGTCTAATCATTCCCTTTGTGTCTTTACCATAACTACCAGCTTCTTTTCTAAAACAAGGAGTTGAGGCAACAAATCTCATGGGTAAAGATTTAATATCTAGAATTTTGTCTTTAACAATATTAGTCAAAATTACTTCTGCTGTAGGTATTAGAAATTTTCTTTCAGCATCTTTATCTAATTTAACTTCAAATTGATCATTTTCAAATTTAGGCAATTGACCAGTACCAAACATAGTATTTTCTGAAGCAAGTAAAGGTGGTGAAATTTCTTCATAACCATTTTTTTGTATATGAATATCCAACATAAAATTTGATAAAGCTCTTTCTAATAGCGCCAATTTACTTTTAACAAAAACAAATCGCGACCCTGTAGTTTTTGTTGCAAGATCGAAATCTAACATGCCCAATTCTTCACCCAACTCATAATGTGATTTGGGTTTAAAATCAAAATTAGGAATTTTTCCAAATTTACCAATTTCAACATTGTCATTCTCATTTTTTCCACTTGGAACATCAGGATGTGGAAGATTTGGTATATTAGATAGAATTTTTTCAAGTTCGGATTTAAGTACATTTTGTTTTTTAGAAATTTCCTCTAAAGAAACTGAAAGTTCTTTAGATTTTGCAAATAAAGATTTATCTTTAGATTTTGAAATATCTTTTTTCTCTTTCTCTAAATTCTCTTTCTTTTGAATAAATTCTCTATTTTGTATATCTAATTTTTTTAATTGAGAAAAATTAATGTCGATTGTTCTTTTTTTTAATTCTTTTTCAAAAGCATCAAAATTTTTTCGAATTTCTTTTAAATTATGCATCAGAATCTTTTAATTTTTTACTTTCAATAAATTTTACTGAAAATATTGATAATTCATATAAAATTAATAAAGGAATAGCTAAACCAATTTGTGTTATAGGATCAGGTGGAGTCAACAATGCAGCAGCTGCAAATATGATGACTACTACATATTTCCTTCTTTTTTTTAGAAAATCAGAATCAACAACTCCTACTCTTGCTAGTAAACTAAGGACAACAGGTAATTGAAAACTTATTCCAAAAGCAAAAATGAGTTTCATTACAAGAGATAAATATTCATTCACTTTAGCTTCCAGCTGAATTGGTAAGTTTGTTGACAATCCTGTGCTTTCAAATGATAAAAAGAATTTTATCGCTAAAGGCATAATCAAATAGTAGACCAACATACCACCTAAAAAGAATAAAATCGGTGTTAAAACTAAATAGGGTATAATTGCAATCTTTTCGTGTTTATAAAGGCCTGGTGCAATGAATTTCCAAATTTGCATTAAAATAAAAGGGCAAGTAACAAAAAAAGCTGTGAAAAAAGAAACTTTTAAATACGTTAAAAAAGTTTCTTGTAAAGCAGTAAAAATGAGTCGTCTATCAGACCCATCATCTTTTACAGCTTTTGCAAATGGTTCAACTAAAAAACCATACAAATGTTCTGCAAAAAAATAACAGGCTATAAAAAAAACTATTAGAAAAATAAAACTATTAATTAATCTTTTTCTTAATTCTGCTAAATGACTTACGAAGCCACTTTCGTTTTCATCATGACTCATCTTTTTTATCTACTTCTTTTTCTTTTGGATTATCTTCAATATCAATATTTGAAATTTCACTTTGCACGTTATTTATATATTTTTTTGCAGTACCAATCCAAGATCCAGCTTTCTTTAACATGATAGGAAAATCCTTAGGCCCAAGTACAATTATAGCAATAGCAACAACAATTAAGATCTCAAACCAACCAATAGTAGGCATGTGATTTATTCTTTATTCTTTGTATCTTGATTTTCGTCGGAAATATTTTTAGGCTCATTGTCATCAGTAACATCTGATGCCATACCTTTTTTAAAACTTTTAATTCCTTTAGCAACATCACCCATAAGGCTAGATATTTTTCCTCTACCAAATAATAATACCACAAGTATTACAACAATAGCTATTTGCCAAATTCCAATGCTCATACAAATCTTATATCCTTTTTATTTATATATTTAAAGTGTCTTTTTTTTGGATAAATTAAAATTAAAGACTAGTTCTTTTCATCTGAATCAAGAGTGCCACTAAGCATTTCATCAATATTAGAGTAAATGTCCTCTTTTTTATCGTCCTGTTTTTCTTTGTAAAATTTTCCGGTACCAAAAATTGCATTATCTATATTAGTACTATCAATCAAGCCTGCTGCTCCTAATTCATCAACAGTTGGTAGATCAGAAAGCTTTTGAAGATTAAAGTGACTCAAGAAGTCATCTGTTGTTATATATTGTATTGGCTTGCCTGGTACATCTTTTCTACCACCTGGCTTTACCCAGTTTAATTCCATCAAAATTTCTAGTGTGTTAGTCCCAAAAGCCACACCTCTTATTTCTTCAATTTCTGCTCTAGTTACAGGTTGGTGATAAACAATAATTGCAAGTGTTTCTATCGCGGCTCTTGATAATTTTTTTTCAACAGTTTTCTCTTGTACCATTAAATTTGATAAATTTGGTGATGTTCTAAAGGACCATTTTTTTGATATACAAACTAGGTTTATTCCACGATCTGAATATTCATTCTGAATTTTTAATAATATCTTTTCTACATCAGCCTTTTTTGAAATTTTACTTTCAATAGTTTCAATATTCAAAGGTTCTGCAGCAGCAAAAACTATAGCTTCAATTTCTTTTTCAATAGAAGTTAATTTTGAGGGAAAATTAATAATATTATCTTTTTTTTTTATTTTTTTTTTAATCATTTATTTTCTTTAATATAAATATCGTCATATAGATTCTCTTGCTTAATCTTTAAATTTCCTTCTTTAACTAATTCTAAAGAACCAGCAAATATTCCAGCTTTACCTGTTCTCTTGTATTTTGTATTATTTTTCAAATTTTTAGGAATTAAATCATCTAGTTTTTTCCAATCCATTAATTTTCCAAAGAAATTTTTTATAGTTTTTATTCCTTCTTCTGTTGTAAAGACAGGTAACTTTGGGATGTTTATTCTTTGAAAGTCTTTAGTCATTATTATTGTTGAGTAGGTTTTTAATAATTCAAACAAATTCAGTTTATATTCACTGTTATAAATTGGTTTTATCCCAGCTCTACTTCCTCTCGATCTAATTTCTCTGCCTAATCTTTTTCTCTTGAGCATTTGTTCAGAAAGTAATCTTATTAATTCTAATTTTTTTAATTGTAACTTAAGTTTTTCAGCAACTTCATGAACTTTGAATTCTTCATCAGGCGTACCAGGTAATAAGAGTTTTGATTTTAAATAAGCTAGCCAAGTTGCCATTAATAAATATTCTGATGCAATTTCTAAGTTAAGATTTTTTTCATTTGTAATGAAATCGTGAAATTGATCCGCTAATTTTGTTATAGATATATCTTCTAAATTAACTTTTTGAGCTTTAGCTAAATCTAGCAAGACATCTAGAGGGCCGTTGTAGTTTTCAACATCAACTTTGAATAGTGCAGAATCAGATTCAATCATTGAGGAATATTAACTTAAAATTTTATAAAATTCTGATGTTTTTTTAGTTATAAATCGATCAACTAATGGTGAATTTTGTCCAACAACTGTCATTTCTTTAAGGTTTCCGTTACAATGTAGAACTATATTACAACCTGCTTTAAACGTTTTGATTGTATTTTCTTTTATAGGTCCCTTTAAACTTTTCATAGAAAGATCATCCGAAATAAGGATATTTTTAAAACCTATTCTATTTCTAATTAATTTAATTAATTTTTGTGAATGGGTTACTGTATTTTTATTATCTATGTCAGTAAATACAATATGCGCTGTCATAGCAAATAAGCTCTGTTTATTCTTAAAAGGTATAAAATCATTTTTTGTTAAATAATCTAATTTTTTGCTTACAAATGGAGTTGAAAGATGACTGTCCACTTTGGCTAATCCATGGCCAGGAATATGTTTAATTACAGTACCAATTCTATTTTCTTTAAAGTATTTAATACAATAATCACCTATTTTAGATACTATTTTAGGATTCCTTGAAAATGATCTATCTCCAATAACTTTATTGGCTCCTTTAATTTTTAAATCTAATACAGGAACTGTATTAATGTTAATGCCTAACAATCTTAATAAATATGAGGTTTTATCAATAAATAATTTATAGAAAAAGTTAAATTCTCTATAATTTTTTATAAACTTATTTCCAAAAAATTCTGAAGTTAGATTATCAAATGAAATTATGTTTTTTAATCTATTAACACGCCCACCCTCTTGATCTACTAATATTGGATATTTTTTATCTTTAAAAACTTTTCTAATCGATGAAGTTAACTTAAAAGTCTGTTTTATATCTTTGATATTTCTTGCAAATAAAATGACACCCCAAGGTTTATATTTTTTTAAAAAATGCTTTTCTTTTTTGGAAAGTTTAATTGATTTAATTCCAACAATAAAAGATCTGCGATTATTCATTTGTTTCTAAAAGCTTCCAAAAATTAAATTTTTTCTTTTTTTTTGTACTTGATTGCTCAACATATTCTATAATATTTTTTGTATCATCTTCAAGGATAGGTATATTTTTGGAATAAGTATTTATTTTTTGATCAATATTTTGTAAAGATCGATATGAATTTTTTTTATTAGTATCAGAAAAATAATATCTTCCTGTTAAAAATAAAAATAAACAAATAATGAATATAAATATAAAATATTTAATCTCTTTAAGCATTACATTTTTTCTGGAGTAGAAACACCAACAATATTCATTCCAGACTTAACTACATTAGAAATTGCTTTAAGAAAAATCAATTTATCATCAGTAATTTTTTTCTGATCATTAATAAATCTTTTTTCTGGATTGTCTTTACCCAGGTTCCAGTATGAGTGAAATAATGATGCCAAGTCATATAAGTATGTCGGTATTCTATGTGGTTCAAGTTTATTACTAGCTATATCGATACATTTAGGCCATTCAGATATTTTTTTTAAAATATTTATTTCATCATCAGTATATTGAAAATCGTAGTTGTTAATTTTGATTTCAGAATTTAAATCTTTACCAATATGTCTGAAAACTGAAGCTATTCTTGCATAACAGTACTGAACATAATAAAGAGGATTATCTTTAGATTTCTCAATTACGTTGTCAAAATCAAAATCAAGTTCTACGTCACTACTTCTATTAAGCATAATGAATCTTGTTGCATCTTTTCCAACTTCATTAATTAAATCATCTACTGTTATATAATCACCTTTTCTTTTAGACATTTTAAAGGGTTTTTTATCTTTAATAAGTTTGACCAACTGGCTTACTTTACAGATCAATTTCCCTTTTGAATTTGATAATGCATCAACTGAGGATGATATTCTTTTTATATAGCCTGCATGATCTGCTCCTAGAATATTAATTAAGAAATCAAATTTTCTATCTAATTTATTTTTATGGTATGCAACGTCGCTTGCAAAATAAGTCCATGAACCATCAGTCTTTTGTAAAGCTCTGTCTTTATCATCACCAAAATCGGTTGATCTAAAAAGCAATTGCTCTCTTTCTTCCCATTTATCATTGTTTTCACCCACAGGTGCTTTGATTTTTCCTTTGTAAACAAATTTAGTTTTTTGAAGGTAATCAATTACATTTTCAACTTCATGATTAGTGACTATTTTTTTTTCACTAACAAAGTTGTCATGATTAATACCTAAAATATTCAGATTTTTTTTAATCAATTTAAGTGCCTCTTCAATAGATAGTTCAGTTAGTTTTTCAGCTATTTGATCAAAGTTATCAAAATTTATTTTTTTATTTGCATTAACTATGTTCTCAGCAAAAGTAATTAGGTAATCCCCGGGATAGAGATCTTCATTGTCTGATGGGAAAGGTTCCTTAAATAGAATTTCTCTTATTCTAAAATAAACAGATTTTGTAAAATTTATAATTTGATTACCATAGTCATTGACATAATATTCTTTGGTAACTTTGTGTTTATTAAATAACAAAATATTTGCAATTACATCACCTAATATGGCTCCACGACAATGACCAACATGTAAAGGTCCAGTTGGATTAGCTGAAACAAATTCAACTAAGTAACTTTTCTTCTTTTCATTACTATTAATTCCAAAATTATCAGAATCTTTAGTTATACTTTGGATAAAGTTAGTCCAAAAAATCGGCTTAAATTTAATATTAATAAATCCTGGCTTAACTACTGAAACATCTTCAATCAAATCATCATTCTCTTTTATTGGTTTTGCCAAGAATTTAGCTAATTCTAATGGAGGTTTTTTATTTAATTTTGATAAAAACATTGCGACATTTGTTGAAATGTCACTATTAAACTTTACTGGAGGCATCTCAGCTGTAATACCATCTAGTCTTTCAGGTAAAACCAATTCTCCATTTTTAGCCTGATCTAATATAATTTTTTTTATTTTATCTAAATATTGTTCAAAAATATTCATTTAATATTATTGTAAAGGTTTATAGCATATCGGTCTGTCATTCCTGATATAAAATCTGAAATTGCTCTATACTTATCTAATGAAAGTTGTTCTTTTGAGATAAATTTTTTTGGATTTTGTTTAATCTTATTAAATAATTTTTTAACTATAGATTTACCCTTATTATTCTTAGTTAATACATTTTTATTATTATACATTTTTGTTTTTAAAAAAAATCTAATTTCGTTTTCTGAATTCTTAATACTATCTGAGAAATCAACCATTAAAAAATTAGTTTTTACGATATCCTTTGGAGAGTTTATTTTATTTCTTGCTAGATTCTTTTTTGTATTCTTTATTAAATCCTTAATCATTAGGTCAATTGAGTCCCTTATAATTTGATAAGTTGCAATTTTATAATTTTTTTTATTAATTTTATTTTTATATTTTTTATGAATATCTCTAAAGAATTTAATTTCAACTAGCTCTTCTAAACTAAATAGATTTGCTTTTATTCCATCTTGTATATCGTGGTTATTATAAGCTATATCATCTGAAATTGCTGATATTTGAGCTTCAATAGATGGATACGTGTTAAAATTAATCATATTTTTAAATTTTTTAATCCCTATCAGATTATCAACTAAACTTATGTCATCTACAGGCCCATTATGTTTTAAAAGACCCTCTAAAGTTTCAATTGAAAGGTTTAAACCATTAAATCTTAGATACTTATTTTCCAAAAACATTACTATTCTCAAAGTTTGTAAATTATGATCAAAACCTCCATAATTTTCCATACATTCATCTAAAGAGTCTTCGCCAGCATGACCAAAGGGCGTGTGTCCTAGATCATGAGCAAGGCTTAGACATTCAGCCAAATCCTCATTTAGATTGAGATAACGAGCAATTGATCTTGCTATTTGAGCAACCTCCATCGAATGAGTTATTCTTGTTCGAAAATGATCACCTTCAGTATTTACAAATACTTGTGTTTTATGTTTAAGCCTTCTAAATGAAGCGCTATGAATTATTCTGTCCCTATCCCTTTGAAATGGGCTTCTATATTTAGACGAGGATTCATTAAATATTCTACCTTTGCTTTTAAATTGTCCAATCTTTGAGTATTTTTTCATCCTTTAAAATAAATTAATAAGTATTATATTAGTAATACCAGTGATCAATAATGATAAAAGAAATTAAATTTACTGATAAAGCGCTAAAACAGATCAATACTCTGTTGTCAAAAAAAGATAAAGGCTCTTTTTTTAGAATCGCCATCAAAGGTGGTGGATGTTCAGGATTTCAATATGAATTTACGTTTGATCAATCAAAAGCTGCAGATGATTTAAATTTTGAAAATATTTTAATTGATAAAGCTTCTGCTGATCTTTTAAAAGGATCCGAAGTTGATTATGTTTCGGAATTAATAGGTGAACAATTTAAAATAACTAATCCACAAACTAAATCTTCTTGCGGTTGTGGTGTGTCTTTCTCTCTTTAATGCTCATTTCTTCCTGGAATGTAAATTCCGTGCGAGCTCGTATTGAAAATATCAAAAGTTATCTTTTAAAGTATAAACCAGATATTTTAATGATGCAGGAGATCAAAACTGAAGATGTGAATTTTCCTTATGATGATTTTTCATCTATGGATTATGAAAGTCATGTATTTGGACAAAAAAGTTATAATGGTGTTGCTATTATTTCAAAAGGAAAATTAAAAAATATTAGAACAGATTTAATTAAAGATAAATTAAAACAATCAAGAATAATTTCTGCTGAGCTTGAGTATAAGAAAAAAATTGTTCAATTAATTAATATCTATACTCCTAATGGAAATCCAGTTGATACAGAAAAATATGACTATAAAAAAAATTGGATGGATCAATTGATTAAACAATTAAAGTCTTTATCTAAAAAAAATTCGAATATTATTCTCGCAGGTGACTTTAATGTGATCCCCGCTGCTGAAGATGTCTATAATGTAAAAAGTTTTGAAGATGATGCTTTGTATAGATTAGAAATAAGAAAAAAATTTAGAGAGATGCAAAATTTAGGTTTTAGTGATGTTTATAGACATTTTAATGAAACGAAAGAAGGTTATACTTTTTGGGATTATATGAGAGGTGCATGGCAAAAGAATAATGGGATGAGAATAGATCATTTTTTAGTTTCAAACTCTTTAATCGACCAAATAAAATCTATAAATATTAATAAAGACCCTAGAGGTAGAGAAAAACCTTCAGATCACACCCCCCATAGAAATTAAATTAGCTTAAAGATTTTATTTTATTAACTAATTCCTCGTTAATGTTACGAGGACCTTTATCAAGTCTGTTTTTATGTCGTCTTTCCCCAGGTAATCTTACTTCACCCATTGATTTCATCTTATCAAAGAATTCATCTGCATGTTTTTGCCAATTTGTTCCTGCAGTTTTATCAGGAGAGATAGCAAGAATAAATTCTCCTCCACTTGGTGGACCACCATCATTATTATCTTTAGCAGCTGTTTCAAAACTAAAATTATCACCAACTAAAGCACCAGCCATTAGTTCTACCATCATAGCAATTGCTGAACCTTTATAACCACCAAAAGGTAATAATACACCACCATCAGCTATTGCACCTGGGTCAGTAGTTTCTTTACCTTCTTTAGTTAATCCTGTTCCAAGAGGTACCTTATGCCCTTCTCTTTTAGCCACTTGAACTTCACCCATTGCCATTGAGGCTGTTGCCATATCATAAACTACAGGAGTTTTTCCTGGTCTTGGCCAAGCAAATGATATTGGGTTTGTTCCAAATAATGGCTTGATTGCGCCAGCAGGTGCTACTGCAGGCTTATAAGATGTACAAGCAAAAGCAACTAAACCTTCTTCTGCTAATTTTTCTGTTTCAGGCCACATCGCAGCCATATGGTGAGAATTATTTATTGCAAGTACTGCAACACCATTTTCTTTTGCAGCTTTTATTAATTCAGGTATGCCTTTATTTAAAACCACAGGTGCTAAACAATTATTACCTTGAACTTTAATTACTGAAGCTGAAATCTTTTTGATTTCTGGCTTTCCTTTACCATTAATTTTTCCACTTTTTAAACCACTTACATAAGCTGGTAATCTAAATAAACCATGAGATAAAGAACCATCACGTTCAGCATTTCTGATTAAATCTGATAATATAGATGCTGTTTCATCATCACATCCATTAGCTAATAAAGTCTTTTTAGCTAAATCAAATATTTCATCTAGTGTAAGGGAAACCGTACTCACCCTTATATTAAATACTATCTATGTTTTCTTTTCAAATCTTTTTTTAGATCTTCGTGGTCACCAACAACTGTATGATATCTGCTCTTAGTGACATATTTTTCTAAAAAAGGAACTGCCAATAATGGAAGGAAACCACCGATAACAATTCCAAAAGCAGCACTTTGTAAATCTGGGTCAGCTAAAGCTGCTATAAAGTCTGCAATGATATGAGCTAAAACTATTCCAACTATACCAGCAATCGCTCCATTAGAGATAATTTTAAGAAATCTATTGATACTCCAACCAGTATAAAATCCAATTAAAGGTATTAATGTGTGAATAAAGCCAAAAGTTGCTCCTCTTAAAATGCTATGTTCCTCTATTAGTTCTTCCATAAAGTGAAGAAACTCTGGTAATTCATGTGAATGACCTTCTGCTGCTCTAACAAATGTAAAACCAAAAATACACATCGCTAAAGTTAAAAAACTTATTTTTTTCATTAATTACAATCCTTACAAGTAGTTAAAACTTCCATGTTAAATGTATTAAAATCATATTTTTTTACGTTGTTTTTTTTAAACAAACTTCCAAAAAGACTAGATTTTAACTCCTCTGTATCTCCACATTTTTTACATATGGCGATTGCTGTACTGTGATTTTTTGAATGTAAATGATTGCACAGCATAAAAGTTTTTGTTTGATTAGATTTATGAATTCGTTCTTCTTCTATTAGGCTATCAAGAGCTCTGTAAACTGTCATAGGTTGTGTTTTTTTAACCTTTTGAAGTTTATCTAATATCTCATAAGCAGTTAAATGCTTTGAAGATTTTTTTATAATATTAAAGACTAATTCCTTATTTGACATATTGTTATGTTATAACATCACAATAATAAGTCAAGAAATATGATATAATATTTATCTATGATTCTATTCATCGCTAAAGTTATCAGTGCTGCTCTTATTATTGCCTTTGCGAGCTGGTTATCTGGACAAAATCCGAAATTAGCTGGATTTATTATAGCTTTTCCACTTGTATCGCTTATTGCTATTGCTTTTTCTTACTATGAACACAATGATATAGAAAAAACAATTCTATTTACTAAAAGTATATTGGTTGCTGTACCTATAAGTTATCTATTTTTTTTACCCTTCTTCTTTGCAAAATCTTTAAATATGAATTTCTTAATGATTTATGGTGCAGGCCTAGGATTGTTAATTATTGGTTTCTTTATTCATAAATATATAACTAATTTTTTATAATATAGTTACTCTCTAATAAACTCGTGTAAATAATATTTAATAAAAGTTAATCAACTATTAAAGTATCTTTTGATCCACCACCTTGCGAACTATTTACAATTGTACTTCCTTTTCTAAGAGCAACCCTAGTCAGGCCGCCAGTTGTTACATAATTAGTTTTACCACTTAAAACGAAGGGTCTTAAATCTAAGTGTCTAGGCTCTATATTTTTTTCTGTAATTGTTGGAGCTGTTGACAGTGTTTCTAAAGGTTGTGCAATATATTCTCTTGGATTTTTTTTGATCTTCGCTGCCACTTCTTCTCTTTCTTTTGTAGAAGCCTTCGGACCAATCATTATTCCATATCCACCAGATGCATTAGCAGGTTTTACAACTAATTTAGATAGATTTTTTAAAACATATTTTCTTTGACTTTCATCATTACACAAATAAGTCTCGACTTGATTTAAGATGGGTTGTTCTCCTAAATAATAAACTATCATTCTATTTACGTATGAATAAACAACTTTATCATCAGCTACACCTGTACCCACTGCATTAATAATACCCACGTTTTTTTTTAACCAACATTTGAATAAACCTGGAACACCAATGACAGAGTCTTTATTGAAGGCCTTTGGGTCTAAAAAATTATCATCTAGTCTTCTGTAAATGCAATCAACTTTTAAAGGACCTTTTACAGTTTTCATGAAAACCATATCATTTTCAACAAAAAGATCTTTTCCTTCTACCAATGCAATACCCATTTGTTCAGCTAAAAAAGAATGTTCAAAATAAGCAGAATTATAAATACCTGGCGTCAAAACTACCATGTGTGGATGAGCAGTTTTTTTAGGTATACATTCATTCATACAATTAAAAAGTTTGTTAGTATATTGATGTATTGAAGCAACTTTATATCTAGTAAAAAGTTCAGGAAAGACATCTCTCATAACCATTCTGTTCTCAAGCATATAAGAAACCCCTGAAGGTACTCTAAGATTGTCCTCTAGAACTAGGTAATCTCCATTCTTATTTCTGATTAAATCTACTCCAGATATATTTGCCCAAGATTTATATTTTGGTGAAAATCCTTCACATTCTTTTACATAATAAGGTGAGTTAAAAATAATTTCTCTAGGTATAATATTATCTTTAAAAATTTTCTTTTGATTATAAACGTCATCTATAAATAAGTTTAAGGCTTTTACTCTTTGCTTAAGACCTTTAGTTACCTTATTCCATTGTGTTTTAGGAATTATCCTAGGAATAATATCTAAAGGCCATTTCTTCTCCTCTGCCCTGTTATTAGCCGCATACACTCTAAAATTTATTCCTCTAGCACTTATTGTACTTTGACAATTTTTCTCAATTTCTTGGAGTTTTTCTTTGCCGTATCTTTCTAAAATATTTGAAATTATAACGGCATGTTTTCTTAATTTATTTTCATTGGTAAAATAACCATCATATGCTTTAGTAGCATTGTAATTATCCCAGAGTTTCCCGCTCATCAAAGGATTGTTTAATAATTAAGGTAAACAATCAATTGCGATATAGTTATATCAGCTATGCTTGATTTTAAATATATGATAGGTAAATAAGGGTTATTAATACTTATGACTTATTGTGTTGGCATTAAAGCTCAAGATGGAATTGTTTTCGCCTCAGACTCTAGAACAAATGCAGGATTAGATAATGTTAACATTTACTCAAAAATGTTTGTTCATGACGTTGGAGATAGGAGTGTCATTATAGTTACTTCTGGAAATTTAGGTACATCTCAAGCAGTATATAAATCTATTGAAAACGATCTTAAAGGTGACAATGGTATAAATTTAAACACATGCAAAGATTTCGACCAAATTGCATCTTACATTGGATCATTGAATATTAAACATTCAGCCCCAAAAGGAATAAACACAGATACAGTCTTATTAGGTTCGTCATTTTTAGTTGGTGGTCAAATTAAAGGTCAACCATTAGAATTGTACTTAGTGTACTCTCAGGGAAATTATATTAAGCCAGCTGATAGCAAACCTTATCTAGTTATTGGTGAAGTAAAATACGGTAAACCTATTTTGGATAGAGTTATAAAACCAAGCGTGTCTATTGGTGATGCATCAAGATGTGCTTTGATTTCAATGGACTCAACTTTAAAAAGTGATTTAACAGTTGGCCCTCCTATTGATTTTGCTGTGTATAAAAAAGATGAATATAAAATTGCCTCACAAAAATGCTTAAATATTACTGATACTGAATATTCCAAGGTTTGTGATCAATGGTCGGATGGTATCTTTAAAATTTTTGACTCTTTTCCAAGATTTGATTGGGAAAACAATAAATAAGATTATTTTTCCTATAAACTGTAATAAATTCTTAACATAACTGAAATAATAACAACAAAAGGGGATTTTATGTTTTTAAAAAAATATCTAAAGTGGATTAGTACGTTTTTAGTTTTAATGGGAATACTTCTTACAAATTTAAATATATATCCGTTAAATATATATTTTCATGGATTAGGAGTTGTTGGATGGACTATAGCAGGATTTATGAGCAAAGATAAAGCAATCTTAACAAACTTTGGATTACAAATTCCATTGTTTGTAATTGGTATTTATAAAGTTATTTTTTAAATGAAGAATATATTGTTCGTATGCACAGGTAATTCAGCAAGAAGTATTATTGCTGAAAGTATAATAAATAACGAGTACGACGATTTATATAAAGGTTTTAGTGCTGGGAGTAATCCAACGGGAAAAGTTAATGAAGATGTGAAGAATTATTTATTATCAAAACATTATGATATTTCAAACTATAGTTCTAAAAATTTTAATGTATTTATTAATAATCAGATAAAAATGGATTATGTTGTTACAGTTTGTAATAATGCCAATAACGAAGTCTGCCCTATTTGGCCAAATAAAGATCAGATAATTCATTGGGATATAGAGGATCCTGTTAAATTGCTTAATGAAACAAATGATTTAAATAAAAAAGACGAAATAATTGAAAAAGTTTACAATAATATTCATAATAAAATAAAGGAACTAATAAATGAAAAATAAAAGTCGTTATTTTCTTGCTGAACTATTAGGCAGTTGTTTTTTAGTAATGATTATTGTTGGTTCAGGTTTAATGGCAGAAAACTTAACTGATGATATTGCTGTGATGTTAATTGCAAACACAATAGCAACAGGAGCAGGTTTATTTGTTCTTATTACAGTTTTTGCTGATGTATCAGGAGCTCATTTTAATCCATTTGTAAGTATCGCAATGACAATAACGGGTAAATTAAAAAAGAAACTATTACCCTTTTATATTATTGCTCAATTGGTTGGTTGCTTAATTGGTGTTGGTTTAGCTAATTTCTTTTTTGAACATGAAATTTATGAATTATCTACTAAGTCAAGAGATGGTATTTATATACTAACATCTGAGGTAATAGCAACATTAGGACTTATAGTGATAATTTTTGGTTCAATGAAGTCAGGTAAAATTGCTGTTGCTGCTAGTGTTGGTCTTTATATTACTGCTGGTTATTGGTTTACTTCATCAACATCTTTTGCAAATCCAGCTGTTGCAATTGCTAGAACTTTTACAGATTCGTTTACTGGTATAAATTATTTAAACACTCCTTATTATATTTTAGCTGAGCTTATCGGAATGTTAATTGCTGTATTTATTGTTAAAAAGTTATTTTTAGAGAAAAATTGAAAAATATAAAACTTACCAATCAAATAAGTTTAATTAACAAAAAATTTAAGAAAAAAGAGTTTTATCATTATCTTGAAACTTCTAATCTTTCATTAGTAATACCTAAGATTAAAGACAAATATATAGTAGTTTCTCAAAAAAGAGTTCCGATTAACAAAATTAATTATGAGTTTCCTTCTGGGATAGTAGAAAAAAAAGAAACAACTCTGCAATCAGCTCATAAAGAATTAAAAGAAGAAACAGGATATAAATCAAGATCAAAATTGAGTAAAATTATAACTTTTTATACTGAGCCTGGGCGATTAACTACTAAAATTACTGGTTATTTTACGAAAGACTTAACAAAAATTTCAAAGCCAGAAAAAGGTATAAAAATTCATCTGTTTAATCAAAGCGATATATTTAAATTAATATTAAATCAAAAATTCAATAATAGTTCTCATATAGCAATGTTTTTATATCTAATAACAAATCTTAAAAATCAATAAACTACAGGTTGTATCAAATTAGCTTTCAGATTTATGAATTATGTGATTAAATTAATCATCTAAAAGTTTGGAGGTAGAAATGGGAAAAAAATTAAAAAAAAATGAGAAGAAAAAAACAAAAATCGTAAAAACAATTGATAGATTGAAAAATAAAATTACGGCTAAAGAAAAAAAATTGTCAAAAGTTAATATTAAAATTGCTGCTCTAGAAAAGAAAGTTGCAGAAAAAAAAGCAAAAAAACTTGCTAAAAAAGCAGAGCAGTCTCCTGCATCTATAAATAATTAATATCAAATAAATCGTCTTATTACTTCCCTCTCAATAAAGAGAAGGAAGTAATTAGTTAATTAACAAAATTTAATTTCTAGGAAGAAAATAATGAGACTTAGTATTTTAAATTTTGTTAAGACTTTTATAGATAAACTAAGTTACAAAATTATTTACTTATTGTTAAAGTTTAATTAACTTAAATTTATTTTGAATTATTAGAATAAATTACTCTTGGTTCTAAAAATAATTCTCTAGCAAGAGCTTTAAATCTTTTGGTAACTTGTTTTGAGATTATTTCTTGATGTGGTGATGGAATTTTTAAAAATACAGCATTACCTCTTTTATACAATTTAAACTCTTCAAGAAATATCGTAGATATCGAGGTCAATGATTGTGAAAATCTCAATGCTGCTCCCACTTGTTTACTTGAAAAAATTTCATTATTATTCAAAAAAGTTAGATACTCTATCTTTGGATTATACTTGATACTACAGTACCGCCAATAGCATGACAAAGCTAATTGTATTCTTTCTTTATGAGTCAATCTGAGTAACGGAGTATTTATAGTTTCTTGAAATACCAATTCAGCCTTTTGAAATGCTCCCAATCCCCAATCCATATGACTTAATACACATGCCAGATATAATAATTTCTTATTAAAGTGCTCATTACCTTCAAAAACTGGCTGAATAAAATCATAATATTTTTTATAATTTGATCCTAGATCACCTCTTTTTTGCGCAACCTTCTCAAGTGCTTTGTAAAAGATTTCAGATTCTTTTACATCTTTAAAATATTCAATCGATAAAGATCCTTCACGCAAACCACTTATAGAACAAATAATTTTTTTTGGATTTGAAAGTTTCATAATTTCATCAAGTATAATACAGCTATAAGGCAAATATGATGTTCTAGATTTTGAAATATACTCAACTGTTTTAAGTTTGGATTTATTAAAAGAAGAAATTTTTTCAACAAACTTAGATAAAACGTTATTATCAATACTATATTGATGAATTATATGTACTGGATGATTATTTTGAAAAAGATGTAACTTAAATAATGCTCGCCAAGTACCTCCAACTAAATATAGATTATTAAACTTCTTTTTTGAGAGCCATTTTTCATCTCTTAATAATTTTTTAATATATTTTGCTAAATTTCTTTTTTTAACTATTGGATTATTCATTAATCTTAAAAGACCGACGGGTAATGAGGTCTTATTTGTTACTATATTATTTTCAACTCGGGCTAACTCCAAACTACCACCACCCAGATCGGCAACTAATCCATCAACATTTTCAAAACCTATTTTTACTCCCTCAGCTGAGCATGTAGCTTCTTCTTCACCTGATAATATATTAATCTTAGTTTTAAAAAGTTTTTCAACTTCATCAATAAAAGGTTTTGTATCAGTTGCTTCTCTTATAACTGCTGTTGCAATAATCTTTAGATTTGTGATTTTTGAAACATTTAAAATTTCAGAAAATCTTTTTAAAACTTTTAAAGCATATTCGGTACCAGATCTGTGAAGTTTTTTGGATTTATCTAAATTTTTTCCAAGTTCACAAACTGCTTTTTCATTAAAAAAAGGCACACGAGAAGAACTGAAATCTTCATAAATTAGCATTCTTATAGAGTTTGATCCAATGTCTATTATAGCTAATTTTGCCTGTTTTAATTTTAAACTATTTTTACTTTTAATTACTTCCACTTTTAATCAATCTTAAGTGCAGTTGTTTAGGCTGCATTTTTAATTTAGCTTTACCCCTTCCAGATAAGCTCGGGTTATTCATAAAGTATTCATGAGCTGAAAAGGAATCGCTCTTACTATATTTAATTTTTTTGTAATTACCATCAGCATTGAGCTCCCAGCTCTGATTAGTATCAAGATAATTTGCTAACATTATTTGATCTAAAATCTGTTCATGAACAGTCTCATTTTCAATTGGGACTAGAAGTTCTACTCTTCGATTTAAATTTCTCGGCATTAAATCAGCTGACGAAATATATACTTTTGCATTTCTATTAGGCATTTTTTTAGTACCGTTACTAAAACAATAAATTCTAGAATGCTCTAAAAATCTTCCTATGATACTTTTTACAACTATATTTTCTGATCTATTTTTAACTCCTGGTCTTAAACAACAAACACCCCTTACAAATAAATGAATTTTTACACCAGCATTTGAAGCCTCATAAAATTTATCAATAATTTCTGGATCTACTAAAGAGTTCATTTTTGCCCAAATAGCTGCAAATTTCCCATTTTTAGAATTTCTAATTTCAGCATCAATATTTTCATTTAAAGTTTGCCTCATATTTACTGGCGAAATAGAAATTTTATTAAGATTTTTTGGTTTTGCGTAACCGGTTACATAATTAAAAAATTTCTCAACATCAGAGGCCATCCTTTTATCACAACTAAATAAAGATAAATCAGTATAAATTTTAGCATTTACAGGATGATAATTGCCAGTTCCTAAATGAAAATAAGTTTGTATTTTTCCTTGTTCTCTTCTTAAAACTAATGATGATTTTGCATGGGTTTTATATTTGGCAAAACCATAAACAATTTGGACACCTACTTTTTCTAAACTTCTTGATAGTTGAATATTAGCTTCCTCATCAAATCTAGCTTTAATTTCAATTAAAGCGGTAACTGTTTTTCCGTTTTCTGCAGCTGTTATTAAAGCTTTAACAATTGGTGAGTCTAGAGTTGTTCTATATAAAGTTTGTTTAATAGCTATAACTTTTTTATCATTTGCTGCTTGGTTTAGAAATTCAATTACTGAGTCAAATGTTTCAAAAGGATGATGAACAACTAAATCTTTCTTTTTAATAGTTTCAAAAAAATTATCATTATATTCTTTTAATCTTTCAACTTCTCTAGGCGTAAAATGCTTAAATCTTAATTTTGGATTTTTTACTTTACATATTTGATCTATGTCTTGAATTCCAACAAGGCCATATACATCATAAATATAGTCAGGATTTATGTCTAATTTATTAGTTATAAATCTTACCAATTCGTTATCACTATTTTCAAGAACCTCTAAACGAACAATATCACCCGTTCTACGTCTTTTTAAAGCCAATTCAAAAGATCTAACTAAATCTTCTGCTTCCTCTTGAATCTCTACATCGCTGTCTCTTATTACTCTAAAAATCATTTTCTTTTCTAAATCATGATCTGGAAAAATTTCATTAGCAAAAAAACTTATTATGTCATCTAGAATAACAAACTTCTTATGATTTTTAGAAGACTCTATTTCAATAAATCTAGATAATGCTTTTGGTATTACAATTATTGAGTTTAAAATCCTTTTTTTATTTTTTTTTCTTAACTTCATTACAATTGCTCTTCCTTGATTGATTATAAATGGAAATGGGTGTGCAGGATCAATTGCCGATGGTGTTAATAAAGGGTAAATCTCTTCTTTAAATATTTCTAGAAGTTTTTTTTTATCCTTAGCATTTAAATTTACTGGCTTAACTAAACTGATATTATTTTTTTTTAATTCCATAATCAGTTGAATAAAAATTTTGTTCTGTTTTTTTAATAAATTCTTAGTTTCAAGTACTACCTCATCCATTTGTTCTTCAGGTGTCAAACCATCAGAACTTAATGAGTCAACTTCTTGTTTTATTTGGCTATATAATCCTGCAACACGGACCATAAAAAATTCATCTAGATTAGACCCAGCAATTGATAAAAACTTTACTCTTTCATAAAGAGGATTTTCGATATTTTGCGCCTCTAAAAGTACTCTGTCGTTGAATTTTAACCAAGAAAGCTCTCTATTTATATATTTAGATTTCAGCTCTTCTTTATGTTGTTTTTTTAAAGCAGTCATATATTTAGATTTTATGTATCAATTATACGTCATGAGACACGCAAAATCTAGTTGGGATGATTTAAGTATTAATGATTTTGATAGACCACTTAGTAAAAGAGGCAAGAAAAATGCAAAAATGATTTGTGAATTTTTTGTTAAAAAAAAATTTAAATTTGATTATGCATTAATTTCATCATCAAAAAGAACAAAAAAAACTTTTCAAATTTTATCCAAGAAAATTAATAAACCAAAAAAAGTTAATTTTTCAAAAGATTTATATTTAGTTGATGAGAATGCAATTATAAAAAAAATTAAAGAAATATCCAGTGAACATAAATCAATTTTGATTATAAACCATGAACCATCAGTGAAAAATTTAGTACGAAATCTTACAAAAAATCATAATACGAATAATTTTAAACTAATGAATTATAAATTCCCAACAGCAGCATTTGCAAAAATTGAGTTGGATATTAAATCCTGGAATGAAGTTGAGAAAAAAGGAGTATTAAAAGAATTTATAAGGCCCAAAGATCTTCAAGATTCTAAAGAATAACCAGCTGATCTCACTGTTCTAATTAAAGGTTTTGTATTTTGTATGTTAATTGCTTGTCTTAATCTTCTAATATGAACATCTACTGTTCTAGACTCAACATATATATCTTCCCCCCAAACATTATTTAGAAGTTGTTCTCTTGAATAAACTCTTTTTGGATTTTTGATAAAAAAATCTAATAGTTTAAATTCAGTTGGACCTAAAGTAATTTCTTTATCTTTTCTATAAACTCTTTTTGTAATCCGATCTATTTTTAAATCAGTAAATTCTACAATGTCTGATGATGATTGAGGCTTAGATCTTCTCAATAAAGATTTAATTCTAGCATTTAATTCTTTTTGACTAAAAGGTTTAGTTACATAATCATCTGCACCAGTATCAAATGCTTTTAATTTGTCTTCTTCCTCCCCTTTTGCAGTTAACATAATGACAGGAATATCATTAAACTTATTATCTTTTTTTAAGTTTTTACAAATTTCAACACCAGATAATTCAGGTAACATCCAATCCATTAATATCAAATCTGGCTGTTTTGATTTTATTTGTTTAAGAGCATCTTCTCCATTTTCTGAATGACTGACTTTATAACCTTCTTTTTCAAGATTGTACTTTAACAAACTAATAATTGATGCTTCATCTTCAGCTATAAAAACATGAGCTGACATAAATCATTTTTCTCCAGTTACAATTGGCTCAGTGCCCTTAGGTCTGTCACCTTCTAAATATTCACCTTTAACTAAATAAAAAATTTGTTCTGCAACATTCGTAGTATGATCACCAATACGCTCAATATTTTTGGTTACAAACAACAAGTGAGTTCCATCCTCTAAATTTTTTTCATTTTCTTTAAGATATTTTATAACTTCTTGCATACAAAGATTTGTTAAATCATCTATTTGCTCATCACCTTCCCAAACATTTACTGCCATTGGCGCAGATCTTTCTAGATAAGCGTCTAATGTTGATTTTAATTGTTTTTGAACACTGGTAGATACTCTATTTAATGAATCTACCAAGTTCTTTGGAAGATGTTCATTAAGTAAAAGTGTTCTCTTGGATATATTTTTTGCTAAATCACCTATTCTTTCTAAATCTGAAGACATTTTCAAAGCTGTTACTGTCTCTCTTAAATCAATTGCCATAGGTTGTCTCAAAGCAATTAAATTTACAACTTGTTGTTCAATCAAAGTTTCATATTTATCTATTTTTTCATCGTCATTAATTACTGCTTCCGCAAAATCGCTATTTCTTGTAGTAATGGCTTGAATTGCTTTGCCCAAAGCTTCCTCGCATGCACTTCCCATTTTGATGATATTAGCATTGAGATTTTTAAGTTCTTCTTCGTAAGATTTAACTGTATGTGGTGCTTCAGACATTATCCAAACCTCCCGGTTATATAGTCCTGGGTTTTTTTATTATCAGGATTCTTAAATATTTTATCAGTAGATCCATGTTCTATCAATTGTCCTAAGTGAAAAAAACCTGTATTTTGAGATACACGTGCCGCTTGAGCCATAGAATGAGTTACAATTATTATTGTGTGCTCTTTTTTTAATTCATCAATCAATTCTTCAATTTGTGCTGTTGCTATAGGATCTAATGCTGAACAAGGCTCATCCATTAATATAACTTCAGGTCTTACAGAAATTGCTCTAGCAATACAAAGTCTTTGCTGTTGTCCTCCAGATAATCCAGTTCCAGGTTCATGCAACCTATCTTTTACCTCTTCCCATAGTGCAGCTTTTTTTAAGCTAGTTTCAACAATTTCATCCATTTCTTGTTTTGATTGAGCTATACCATGAATTGTTGGACCGTAAGATACATTTTCATATAAAGTTTTTGGGAAAGGATTAGGTTTTTGAAAAACCATACCAATTTTTTCTCTTAATCTTACTACATCACAACCTTTATCATTGATATTAAAGTCATTAATTAAAATTTCTCCTTTAACACTGCAGATATCAATTACATCATTCATTCTATTAAGACATCTTAGGAAAGTTGATTTACCACAACCAGATGGACCAATTAATGCCGTTACTTGATTTTCCTCAATATCTAAACTTATATTAAAGAGCGCTTGTTTTTTTCCGTAAAAAACATCAACATCTTTTGCTTTAATCTTTATCATTTTAACTCCATTTTTTTTCAAATTTATGTCTAATTATTTGGGCAAATAAATTCATTGTTATTAAAAAACCAAGTAAGACCATTATACATGCCGAGACTTTTTCTACAAATCCTCTTTCAGCACTTTCAGCCCAAATATAAATTTGAACTGGTAAACTTGCAGCAGGATCCATAGGTGATCCAGGTATCGTGTTAACAAAAGCAACCATTCCAATTAAAATGAGGGGTGCAGTTTCTCCTAAAGCTTGAGCTAAACCAATTATTGTTCCTGATAACGTGCCAGGCATTGAAAGAGGAACAGTATGATGCATTGTGGTTTGCATTCGACTTGCTCCCATAGCAAGTGCTGCCTCTCTTATACTTGGCGGAACTGCTTTTAAAGATGCTCTGGCAGCTATGATTATTGTTGGTAAAGTCATTAAGGACAAAGTGATACCGCCAACTAATGGGGTAGACCTTGGCAATTGAAATATTGCCAATAAAACCCCTAATCCTAATAGACCAAAAACTATAGATGGAACTGCTGCTAAGTTATTTATATTTACTTCAATAAAATCAGTAAATCTATTTTTAGGGGCAAATTCTTCAAGATAGATTGCTGCTAGAACCGCTACAGGAAAAGCTATCATTAAACAAACAAGTATAGAAAAAATTGAGCCCATAAATGAACTTGCTATTCCAGCTAGTTCAGCTTCTCTTGAGTCGGCATTTGTAAAAAAACTAATATTAAATTTACTTTCAACCTTACCATTTGCAACAAGTTGATCAAAAATTTTTAATTGATAATCGCTTACTCTTCTTTGATTTTCGGGTAAATCTCTTGGATAGTTTCCTTTAAAAACTTGATCTAAATCATCTGAAGCAGTTAAATAAACTTCTTTTGTTTTTCCTATTAAACTAGGGTCATTTAAAAGTTCATTTTTAATTTCTTTTTCGAAGAAATAAGACACCATTCTCTTCAATTCATTTTCTTGATCCTCATTGGCATTTAGATCTAAATCAGCCATTGATTTTAATGCTATATCGTAATAATCAGCATCCTGTAAATCCTCATTAGAAGGGTTTTGTTCTAACATCATTAATTCAGCATCAAAAGTTACTGGAACAATAAGCCAAGTTTTTTGAAAAGCTGAATAGCCAGTTGAAAAAATTTTGAAAATAAAAATTGTTAAAAATAAAAGTGCCATAAAAATTGCACTTTGACCGTATAAGCGAAATCTCTGCTCAGCCTTGTATCTTTTATTTAATAATTGTTCTTTATTTTTATTCATATTTCTCTCTATATTTTTTAACAACTTTTAAGGCCACAATGTTTAAACAAAGCGTTACTAAAAATAATGACATACCTAAAGCAAAAGCAGCTTGCGTCTTAGGGTCACCAAATGCTTGGTCACCAATTAGAATAACTACAATTTGAGCTGTAATTGTTGAAGTAGATTCTAATGGATTTAAAGTTAAATTGGCAGCTAAACCAGAGGCCATAACAACTATCATTGTTTCTCCTATAGCTCTTGAAACACCAAGCAAAATAGATCCAACTATCCCCGGCAATGCCGCGGGAAAAATAACTCTCTTGATTGTTTCTGATTTAGTTGCTCCCATAGCATAACTTCCATCTCTTAAACTTTGAGGTACACTTGTAATTACATCGTCACTTAAACTTGAAATAAATGGTATGATCATAATGCCCATTACCCCTCCTGCTGCTAAAGCACTTTCAGCTGAAACTTCAAGACCCATTGAAGTTCCTAATTCTTTCAAAAATGGTCCAACAGTTAGGGCAGCAAAAAAACCATAAACAACTGTTGGTATACCAGCTAAAATTTCAATTAATGGTTTTGCATATTGTCTAACTTTAGTTGATGCATATTCAGCTAAATAAATTCCACTCATTAATCCAATTGGGATAGCAACGCACATAGCAATAAATGCAATAAAAAAAGTACCTGCAAAAATAGGGACTGCTCCAAAAGTATCTGAATACATTGTCGGATCTAAAGCCTCAGAAGAATCTCTAACAAAAGCTTTTGCTGGATACCAGTGAGTTCCAAAGACAAAATCAAATAATGGAATTACTTTAAAAAAATCTATAGTTTGAAATATAAGTGAGAAAACTATTCCAACAGTAGTTAATATTGCAGCTAAAGAAGCTGTAAATAAAACAGCGTTCAAAAATTTTTCAACTGGTTCTCTTGTTCTAGAATTAGATGAAATTCTTTTATATGCGTAAGCAACTGAAGCAATAATTATTGATAATACTATAACAACTTTTGAACTTTGAGCTATTGATCGAAGACTTAAATACTTTTCAGCTGAAGCTTCAATAAAAGGTGTAATTTCTCCAGTGAATTGACCTCGAGACAATGCTTTTGTTTTTTCGTATATTAAATTTAATTCATCATCAAGATAACCTTGATTTGAATAATCACTTAAGATTAATAGTTTTACAATTGTGGGCTCAAAAATTGCCCATAAAGAAAAAATTATAAAGGCTGGTATTGCACACCAGATTGCAAGATAATAACCATAAAATTGTGGTAATGCAGTTAATCTTTTTTTTGTAGATTGAATTGTATATGCTTTTTTGCGTCCAAAATAATAACTTGTGAAACCTAGAAGAACAATAAATGTAAATAATATTAAGTTCAAAGAATCTCCTTTATTGAGGACTGTACTCTTAATTTAAAAAAAAGGGGTCTAAAAAGACCCCCTTTTTAATCATTTGTTAACTGAGGAATAATTAATTACCCATAGCAACTAGTTTGGTAGCATTAGTTCTAGTTGTTTTATACAACTTAGAGTCTAATGGCACTAAACCAATGTCTGCTAGGTAACCACCTTTTCCAATAGCTTTCTTCGTTGTGAATTCTTTCACAAACTCATGTAAGCCTGGAATTACTCCAACGTGAGCTTTTTTCACGTAGAAGAATAAAGGTCTAGCAACAGCATAACTGTAGTCTTGAATAGACTTCAATGATGGTTGTCCACCATCAATACTTGCTGCTTGCAATTTATCTTTTGCAGCTAGGAAATAACTGAAACCAAAGAAACCAAACATATCTTTATCTTGAGTTAGCTTTTGGATGATTAAACTATCATTTTCTCCAACTTCAATAGCAGCACCATCTTCTCTGTAAAGTTTTTGAGGCTTTTTGTATTTTTTATTTCCAGCTTCAAAACCAGCTTTATAAAGAGCTTTAGCTTCTTTAGTCATACCTTTTTTCATTACTAAAGAATTCCAAGCATCTCTAGTTCCTGATGTTCCTGGTGGGATCATCACTGAAATTTTTTGTTTTGGTAAACTAGGGTCAATTTGGTCCCAAGTTTTATAAATATTTGGAACTAATTTACCATCAACAACTGTATGAGCAGCTAGTGCTAAATACAAATGTTCTTTAGTAAAGTTTACTGGTTTTGCATCTTTACTGTAAGCTAAAGTAATACCATCGTTACCAATTACGATCTCAACGATATCATTAACACCATTTTTCTTACATAGAGCTTTTTCTTTATCTTTCATAGCTCTTGATGCGTTTGTAATATCTGGATGTTGTTCACCTACACCAGCACAGAATAGTTTAGCTCCACCACCAGTACCTGTTGACTCGATTACAGGAGTTTTAAATCCTGAACCACCGAATCTTTCAGCAACAACAGTCGCATAAGGGAATACCGTAGAAGAACCAACTATCTTAATTTGATCTCTTGCTTGAGCAACAGTTGCAATTGAAAGTGCAACTAAAGAAGCAATTACTATAGTTAGTTTTTTCATTATCTTTAATCCTTTCGTTATTTATTAATTAAAAGATGACTGACTCGTATAAATTTATTGAATCTTTAATATTACAGAATTGTTACACTTTTGTTAAAAAGATAACTTTTTAGTTGTATTTCATTGAGACTATAATCTCTTCATTTTCTGTTTCTAAACCACCTTTACAAGAAACAGGATTAACTTTATCTTTAAAAGCAAGTTCAGTTGTAGGTCTCAAAATAACTTCAAGTTTTACTAAATTAACCAATTCTTCTAAAACGCTTTGATCGTATCGCCACCTTGGCCATGTGCTTGGAGTAGAAAAAACAGATGTTAAATAACTAGTTGCCATAGTAAACCTATAATTACTTAAATTTTCGTTTCTCAACAAATGATCTCTAACTGAATTAAATATATTTCTACATCTAAATGAATCTGACATGTAATTCTCTTTTTTTAAATTCTCATTTACTGGGATTGAAATAATTAAATCTACTGTATTTCTCCAATAAGAACTGACGACATCCATATATATATCTTCATAGGGCACATCTTTATGTTTTTTTACAGCAGGATAAGAACTCTTCAAGTCCTCTTCTAATCTAAAGATACCTATGTCAAAAACTGTTAATTGTTGAGTACGTAAAAGAGTAGAAATGTCTTTTGAATATACACTAGTTGTGAAAAACAAGATTAAATAAAAAAATATTAAAATATTTTTGAGTATTTTAATCATTATAAAACTTAAATAAAATCTATACACGAATCAATCAAAGAAATGTTAAAGTTTTCTCAAATAAGGGTTGTAAAATGAAGTTTTTTTTAAATTTTTATTTCGAAGGCAAATATATTCTAATTTCAGTGCCCTTTCCAACCTCTGAGAGAATCTCAAAATCACCTCTGTGCTGGGTAATTATGTGTTTAACAATAGCTAATCCTAAACCAGTTCCGCCAGCTTTTTTACTTTGTTCTGTGTCCACCCTGTAAAATCTTTCTGTAACACGTGAAATATGTTCTTGAGGAATACCATAACCTTCATCTTTAATACCAATCATTATATTCTTTTCTAATAGTTTGTTACTATTTTCATTTTTAGAAATATATATATTTTTATTTTCTGGAGAATATTTTATTGAATTATCTAAAAGATTAGAAAAAACTGTATTTAATCTTTTTTCATCCCCTATTACAATTGATGTATCTGTTAATTGATTTTTAACAGTTATATTTTTCTTTTTTAAAACAATTTCAAAATTACTAATAATAGTCTCAAAGAGTTCATTAATATTTACTATTGATGTAGGTCTTATATGTTCATCAAGTTCAATCCGTGTAAGAATTAAAAGATCATTAATTAAACTTTCCATCCTTGATGATTGTTCTGATAAAATTTTCATAAATTTTTTTTTAGCCTTTTCATCATCAGACGCTGGGCCTTCAATAGTTTCTAAAGATCCTTTGATAGCCATCAAGGGCGTTCTTAATTCGTGGCTTACATTGGCTACAAAATCAGTTTTAAATTTTTGTGCTTTTGTAATTTCAGTAAAATCTTTTAGAAATAATACAACAGAATCTGGTTCGGTAAATAAATGAGTTGGGCCAGGAATAATATAAATTTTATAAAACTGATATGACGGCAAGTCTATTTCAACATCAATACTTTTTGTTTTATTTTCAACGATAGCTTTTTCAATATTTTCTATTAATTCTGGTTTTCGAATTACAGAAGATATGTTTTTATCAATTAAATTACTTCCAAATCTTTTTAATGCACTTGGATTGGCATATTTAATTATGTTAAATTTATTTAATGCAAAAAACTGATCCTCAAGTTCATCAATAATTACTCTTTTAGTTTTTTCTTCTCTTTTATTAACTATTGTAGCGGTATTTATTGATCTGTTTTTTTTTTGATTAAGTAAATATAGGAGATAAACGTTAACAACTATAAGTAGAATGATGAAATATTCCATAAATTTAGATGGCTTAATTTTGCATCATTACACTTTTTAATGCAAACAAATTAAGAAAAATTAACTAATGATTTGGTGAAATATTATTAAAAAATATTTTTGCAGTTTCTTCCCAGGTGAATTTTTTTGCAAATTCAAGACAATCATTTCTGTCAACTTTTAAAGCTTTATGTGCTGAAACTTTAAGATCATTATCTAAACAATCTATATTTGACCCTTCAAATATATCTTTAGGACCTGGAACAGGATAAGCAGCTACGAGTTTCCACACAAGATT
>JACWDI010000005.1 GCA_014654265.1 Pelagibacterales bacterium SAG-MED11
AATAGGGCGCTAAGTAAAGATACTGTTTTTGACATAAGTTTATTTAAACAGCTAATTTATAAGCAAAATTTTTTCCTAAATTTTCCTTTAATTCATTATTAAATCTAGCTGCTTCAGCACCATCAATTATTCTATGATCGTATGATAGAGATAAAGGTAACATTGTACGAATTTGAAATCTGCCATTTAAATAAATTTGTTTTTTATGTGATTTCCCAATTCCTAAAATCGCGACTTCAGGATAATTAATAATCGGGGTAAAAAATGAACCTCCTATTCCACCAAGACTCGTTATGGTCATTGATCCCCCAAAAAGTTCCTTTTTATCAATTTTAAGATTTCTACATTCTTCACTTATCTTTTTTAATTCATCAGCAATTAAAGAAATATTTTTATTTTCAGCATTTCTTAATTTAGGAACCATTAATCCATGTGGTGTATCTACTGCTATACCAATATGGTAATATTTTTTAAATGTCATTTTTCCATTATCAATTTCATCTATTGAAGAATTAAAACTAGGATACTTTTTTAAAGATGCGGATAAAGCTTTAACAATAAATGCTAAAGGCGTTATTTTCTTTTTTTCTCCTGTATATATATCTGTAAGGGAATTTCTAAATTCTTCCATTTCAGTGATGTCGGCTTCATCATGGTTTGTAACATGAGGTATTTGTGTCCAGGAATTAACTAAATATTTTGATGAAATTTTTTTTACTCTAGGAATATCTTTTATTTCAATTTCACCAAATTCTGAATGAGCATATTCTAATTTATTTTCCTCATTTTTATTAATATGAACCTTCTCATTTTGACCTGATTTATTAGAAACAAATAATTTTATATCTTTTTCTATTACACGACCATCTCTTTCAGTGCCCTGTACTTTATTAATATCTACACCAAGTTCTCTTGCAAATTTTCTGGCTTTTGGTGATGCTGGAACAATTTTTAATAAATCTTTTTTTGACATTTATAATCTTGATGGCGTTGGTTTGTTAGGGTCGATTTTATATTTTTTTATAGCCTCTGAAGCATATTTAGATGGTAAAAGTTGTTCTTTTGCCAATATACTTAATCCATAAGCAACTACGTGTTCTTTATCTACTTCAAAAAATTTTCTTAAATTTTTTCTAGTATCACTTCTTCCAAACCCGTCTGTTCCTAAAGAATAAAAGCTTTTATTTATATATGGCCTTATCTGATCAGAATTCATTCTCATATAATCTGAGGCTGCTAATATTGGTCCCTCTGTTTTTTTTAAACATTTTTCAACGTAAGATTTTTTTTGATCTTTATCAGGATTTAAAAGATTATATCTTTCTACCTCTAGTCCATCTTTTCTTAATTCATTAAAACTTGTAACACTCCAAACTTCACTATCTACATTATATTCTTTTTGTAATATTTCAGCACCCGCAATCATTTCTCTTAAAATTGTACCAGAGCCTAAAAACTGAATTTTACTTTTTTTATGTTTATTAAACTCTTTGATTTTGTACATACCTTTGAGAATTCCCTCCTCACAATTTTTATCTTTTGGCATTTCTGGGTGGGAATAATTTTCATTCATTGTAGTAATATAATAAAAAATATTTTCATTTTTTTCATGCATCCTTTTTAAACCTTCCCTAAAAATTACTGCTAATTCGTAATGGAATGTTGGATCATAAGAAATACAGTTTGGTATTGTTGATGCCATCAAATGACTGTGGCCATCTTGATGTTGCAGTCCCTCTCCAGCTAATGTTGTTCTTCCAGCTGTAGCACCAATTAAAAAACCTCTCGATTGGCTGTCAGCTCCTGCCCAAGCAAAATCTCCAATTCTTTGGAAACCAAACATAGAATAAAATAAGTATATGGGTATCATTTCTATATCATGATTTGTGTAGGAAGTTCCTGCAGCTATCCAAGAAGACATTGCTCCTGCTTCAGTAATTCCCTCTTCTAATACTTGACCACTTTTTTCTTCTTTGTAAGAACTTAGTTGAGCAGCATCTTCTGGTTCATACTTTTGGCCTTCATGAGCATATATTCCAACCTTTTGAAAAAAACCCTCCATACCAAATGTTCGAGCTTCATCGGGAATAATTGGAACCAGTCTTGGTGCAACATTTTTATCCCTAAGTAAACTTGTAAGCATTCTTACTAACGCCATTGTAGTAGACATCTCCTTTTTACCGGTAGATTCTTTCATATTATCAAAAATATTTTTAGGTGGTGCTTTTATAGATTTAGCATAAGTTGTCCTCTCAGGGATAAATCCACCAAGTTGAAGTCTTCTTTCTTTTAGATATTTAATCTCAGCTGAACTAGTATCAGGTTTATAATATTCAATATTTTTTACTTGATCATCTGTCAATGGAACATCAAACCTATCTCTATAGTACATTAAATCATCAATATCTAATTTTTTTGTTTGATGCGTAGTGTTAACGCTTTCTCCACTTTTACCCATCCCATAACCTTTTATTGTTTTAGCAATTACAACTGTTGGGCTTCCAATGTTTTTTGAAGCTTTATCATATGCAGCAAAAACTTTATGGGGATCATGACCACCTCTATTTAGTCTCCAAATATCTTTGTCAGATAAACTTGAAACTAATTTTTCTGTCTCTGGATATTTTCCAAAAAATTTTTCTCTAACAAAAGCACCATCTCTTGCTTTTATGGCTTGGTATTCTCCATCGACAGTTTCATTCATTATCTTAACAAGATGGCCTGACTTATCATTTGCTAATAATGAGTCCCAATAAGATCCCCAAATAACTTTAATCACATTCCAACCAGCACCTCTAAAAATTCCTTCTAATTCTTGAATTATTTTTCCATTACCTCTAACTGGACCATCCAATCTTTGTAAATTACAATTAACTACAAAAATTAAATTATCTAATTTTTCTCTTGATGCTAAACCAATAGCGCCTAAAGACTCCGGTTCATCCATCTCACCATCTCCTAAAAAAGCCCAAACTTTTCTTCCTTCATCTTTAATAAGGCCCCTGTTGATTAGATACTTCATATATCTAGCTTGGTAGATTGCTAACATTGGACCTAAACCCATTGAAACAGTGGGAAATTGCCAAAATTTTGGCATTAACCAAGGATGAGGATAAGAAGATAAACCTCCAGGATTCACTTCTTGCCTAAAACTATCCAATTGTTTTTCACTAAGTCTTCCCTCTAAAAAAGCTCTTGCATACATACCTGGAGCACTATGACCTTGAAAATAAACTAAGTCTCCTCCAAATTTATTATTCTTCGCTCTCCAAAAATGATTCATACCCACATCATAAAGAGTTGCTGCTGAAGCAAATGTACCTATGTGACCACCAAGTTCAGGAAACTTTTTATTAGCTCTTACTACCATAGCTGCAGCATTCCATCTAATCAAAGATCTAATTCTTCTTTCTATATTTTGATCTCCATTAGATTTTTGTTCCTCACTGACTGGTATAGTATTTATATAAGGGGTATTTTGCGTATAAGGAATATTTGCGCCTTCTCTATAGGCTTTATTTATTAACTCCTTTATTAAATAATGAGCCCTTTGATTCCCATCTTTTTGAATTACTGCAGACAAAGATTCCAACCACTCATTTGTTTCAGTTGGATCAATATCACTTTTGTTAACAACTTGAATATTATCAGTTTTATTTTCTTCTTTTATTAAAATTTTATTTGTGGTTTTTTGACTTTGAGCTACAGGCTTTTCAATTATTTCTTCTTGAGATCTTTTTAATGAATTTTCAGCTTCTTTTATTAAATTTTCAGTATTTTTGGGTACGTCCTCTGCTGTTTTTGTAGAAATTTTTGTCCCTGTTGTCGTAAGTAATAAATCACCTTTTGAAACTTTATCTCCAATTTTAACATTAACTGTTTCTATTTTACCTTCAAGAGTTGATGGAATTTCTACACTTGATTTGTCACTTTCAATAGTAACTATTGGATCATTTTTTTTTATTTCTTGACCTTCTTGAACTAGAATTTCTATTACTTCAACACCTTCAAATTCTCCAATATCAGGAACTAATAATTTTTCAGTCATTAATTATGTTTTATACACCATAAATGCTTAGTAAATTGCAAATTTTAACACATTCTGTTCAATTTTTTGACATTCTTTAAGTTCAAATTAATAAAATGATTAAAAGATTATTAAATGTGCTTATTCAACCAAAAGTTAGCACCTATATAGATGCTAAAAGATGGATTCAAAAAATTTTATTAGAGAAGAAATACGGAAAAATTAGTTCCTAATTTCTTTCAACGCATATTGCAATACCCATACCTCCGCCAATACAAAGTGAGGCACATCCCTTTTTTTTATTAAGTTTTTTCATTTGATATATTAGAGAAATTAATATTCTTGCTCCTGATGCTCCAATCGGATGACCTAAAGCTATAGCTCCACCATTAATATTCACTTTATTTATGTCAATATTCAGTTCTCTAATAACTGCAATAGTTTGTGCTGCAAAAGCTTCATTTATCTCAAATAGATCTATATCCTCTAATTTCCAGTTAGCTTTTTTAACAGCTTCTTTAATTGCTCCAATAGGTCCTAATCCCATAAGTGAAGGATCTACTCCAACTGACGCCCAAGATACTATTCTAACTAACGCCTCAAGTGATTTTTTTTTAGACTCTTCTAAACTTAATAACATTAAAGCGGCTGCTCCATCATTGATGCCTGATGAATTTCCTGCAGTGACTGTTCCATTTTCTTGAAAGACTGTTTTTAATTTTTGTAAATCCTTTAAGGTTAAATTATTTCTTGGATGTTCATCAAGTTTTAAAGTATTTCCGTTAAGATTTACCTCAATTATTTCTTTTTCGAAGTTATTATTTTTTATTGCTGCTAAAGTTTTTTTTTGAGAAATTAATGCAAATTCATCCTGTTCTTCTCTCGATATATTGAATTTCTTTGCAACATTTTCAGCCGTTACACCCATATGATAATTCTTAAATGCATCAAGTAATCCGTCATTCATCATTACATCTAAAAATCTGTTTTCTGAATTTTTTTTTTCATTTTCTTTAAGAGCTATTTGGGGAGCGATTGACATGTTTTCTTGTCCGCCAGAAATAACTATTTTTGAGTCTCCCAATTTAATTGATTGAAATCCTGAAATTATAGCTCTTAATCCTGAACCACAAACTTGATTTACAATATAAGCAGGTTTTGAAACAGGTATTCCTGCATTGATTGCAGCTTGTCTAGCAGGATTCTGTCCCATTCCTGCAGTTAAAACCTGACCCATAATTATTTCATCTACTTCATCAGGATTTACATTGCTTCTCTTTAAAACCTCATTAATTACTATCGATCCAAGTTGATGTGCTCTTATGTCTTTAAGGGACCCATTATAAGTACCTATAGGAGTTCTTACTGCCTCTACTATAACCACATCTTTTGAATTATCACTCATGAAATTTAGTTTTCTCTTGTAGTTAAAATACACTAAAAATTGTTATATTATAATTAAATAAAATTAAAAATGCGCCTGTAGCTCAACTGGATAGAGCGCTTGGCTACGGACCAGGAGGTTCTGGGTTCGACTCCTAGCAGGCGCACCAAGAAAAGGTAAATATGTTTGATTGGTTTATAAAATCTTCACTACAAAAATCTGTAATCTATTTTTTTATATTAATTTTTATAATTTTATTAATTTTAACTTTTGTATTATAATAAATAATGTCTAAAGATTTTGAACAAATTAGCTTAAATCCTGGATTTATGAAACATAATGGAGGTGTTTTGTTCAGAAATATTTCAGAAAATGAATATGAATTTAAAACTAAAATTACTAAAAATCATTTAAATATGGCTGGTATAACCCACGGCGGGTATCTATCTGCTTTAATTGATGCTGGTGCTGGTACAGCTGCTCATAGATCTGCTGAGAATTCACCATGTGTAACAATTTCGTTGGATTTAAAATTTATAGGGGCATCAAGAGTTGATGATGAAATAATTGGAAATGTTAAAATACTTAAGAAAACAAAAACTTTGGTTTTTTTGTTCTGCGAATTAAAATGTAATAACAAAATTATTACCTCAGCTTCTGGAGTTTGGAAAATTTTAGCTAAAAGATAAATGAGAACTTTTTATTCTCTGATTCGGTCATGTTTTAGTCTATTTTTGTTCTATACATCTAACAAGATCTGGTAGGTAAAAAAAAAAGTATACCAAAAGTAGAAATGACTAAATATAAAATTACTGCTGTTCTAGGTCCAACAAATACAGGAAAAACCCATTTAGCAATAGATACTATGTTGTCTTTTGATAGTGGAATGATTGGTTTTCCTTTACGATTATTAGCCCGAGAGGTTTATGACAAAGTCATTAAAAAAATTGGTTTAGATAAGGTTGCTTTAATCACTGGAGAAGAAAAAATTATTCCTACAAATGCAAAATATTACTTATGCACTGTTGAGTCTATGCCTATAGATAAGCACTTAGAGTTTGTGGGAGTAGATGAAATACAAATGTGTGCAGATCATGAGCGTGGTCATATTTTTACGGATAGACTCCTTAATATGAGAGGAACTAAATTAACAATGCTAATGGGTTCAAGTACTATTAAGCATATTATCTCAAAGTTAGATGCTGATGTAGAATTTATTAATAGAAACCGGTTATCTAAACTTTCGTATGCTGGACATAAAAAAATTTCAAGAATACAACGAAAAACTGCAATTATAGCTTTTTCAGCAGAGGAAGTTTATGCAATTGCAGAATTAATCCGAAGGCAAAAAGGAGGAGCAGCAATAGTGATGGGCTCTCTTAGTCCAAAGACAAGGAACGCTCAAGTTGAATTATATCAGTCAGGTGATGTAGATTTTCTTGTTGCTACTGATGCTATAGGCATGGGGATTAATATGGATCTAGATCAGGTTTATTTTTCAAATTTAAAAAAATTTGATGGTAAAAAATTGAGAAAACTTAATCTATCTGAAATTGGACAGATTGCTGGAAGGGCTGGTAGATATCTAAATGATGGTAATTTTGGTATTACTGGTCAATGTAAAGAGATTAGTGCTGAAGAGGTTAACTTATTAGAAAATCATAAATTTGAAGAAATTCAATCCCTATTTTGGAGAAACTCTAATTTAAATTTTAATAATCCTTCAACTTTAATAAATTCGTTAGATGAAAAACCAAAAAAAAAATGGTTGAGAAAAATATATGAATGTGAAGACGAAAAAGCTCTTAAATTTTTCTTGAGAGATATAAATTTAAAAGATATCGAGCTTAATAGAGAAAAGCTAATTCTTTTGTGGGAATGTTGTCAAATACCAGATTTTGTAAAAAAAACTTATGGAAATCACTACGATGTAATTGCAAGTGTATTTAAATATTTAAGCAGTAAAAAAGCTAAAATAAGTGATAATTACATGCGCTTACAACTAATGAAATTAGACAAATTAGAGGGAAATGTAGATTCTTTATCAAATAGAATTGCAAATGTTAGAACTTGGTCATATGTTTCGAATAAAAAAAATTGGATAGAAAATCAAGACTATTGGATAGAAAAAACAAAATCATTAGAGGACAAACTTTCGGATAGACTACATGAGGAGCTTACAAAAACCTTTATTGATAAAAGAGCTAGTATTCTTGCAAGAGGTTTAAAACAGGATATGAAATTTGATACAAAAATTTTAGATAATAATGAGGTAATGATTGATGATCAATTCATTGGTAAAATTAATGGTCTTAAATTAGAGCTAGATTTAAAAAAAGGAGCTCTAGAAACTGATATTAAATCTCTTAAAAAGGCAGCAAGGCAAACTGTTAGTCCAGAACTTGAAAAAAGAATTCAAATTATAATTGAAACAGGTTTAATTGATCTTGAAAATGATTTCAAAATTTATTGGAAAGACTCACCTATTGCGAGATTATTATCAGGAAGAGACTACTTAAATCCAAATATTGAATTAATAGTTGATGATATTTTAGAAAAAAATCAAAGTCAAAAATTACTTGGATTTCTAGAAAGTTGGCTAAAAAATAAGATTAATATAACTTTAAAAAGTCTTATTGATTTAAAAAATCTAAAAGAAAAAAATTCCTCTATGAAAGCTTTAGCTTATCAACTTTATGAAAATAACGGGGTTCTTAAAAGAGACCAAGTGTCTGAATATTTAAAAAAGTTAGGACAAAACGAAAGAAAAATTTTAAGGGACCTTGGTGTTAAATTTGGAAGATATCATGTCTTTTTACATAGATTAATAAAGCCTGATGCTGTTTCATTACGAACCTTACTTTGGAAAAACTATAACCAAAAAAATTTTAGTCTAAGACCACCTACTTTTGGATTAAATTTTCTAGATAATAATAAAGTTAAAGATAGAGATTTTATGTTACTTTGCGGATTTGAAAAATTTGAAAATTTCTTTATAAGAATTGATATTTTAGAGAGACTATTTGTTCAAATCATTAATTCTAGTTCTGAAAAAGAAAAGCAAGTAAAAATGATGCCAGAAATGCTAAATTTATTAGGATGTAATAAAGAAAATTTTAAAAAACTTCTTAAAAGTATGAATTATATTGTTTTAGAGAAAAATGATGAAACTTATTTTAAATATAAGCCTAAAAAAATATTTAAAAAAACAGATAAAAAGGTAGAAAAGGAAAATCCTTTTGGTGTCTTAAAAAATTTAAATTTTAATTAAGCTATGTTTTTTAAAAAGAAAATAGATAAACAAGGTAATATCCAATTAATAAAAATAGCAGCATTGATGATACATGCTGGTAAAATTGATGAAAATTTTTCACAACAAGAAGAAATGATAATTAAAAAAGCTCTATTAAAAATGGGTGCAAATACAGAGAATATACAAGAAATCATTGAGAAAAGTAAAGTAATTGAAGAAAACGCAAATCAAATTTTAGATTTTACAAAAGAAGTAAAAGTGATGGATGAGGAAAAGAAAATAGAAATTATAGAAACTCTATGGAGAATAATATACTCAAATAAAGACGCTGATGTTTACGAAACTAATTTGATGCGTAGACTCGCAGGATTAATGTACATAGATAATAAAATAATGGGAAGTATCCAAGAGAAGATTAAAAAAGAAATTCTGTAATGACTTATATAGTTAATGATAAATGTATAAAATGTAAATTGATGGATTGCGTTGAAGTTTGTCCAGTTGATTGCTTTTATGAAGGAAAAAATATGCTTGTAATTAAACCTGATGAGTGTATAGATTGTGGCGTTTGTGAACCTGAATGTCCTGTTGATGCCATAAAAGCCGACACGGAAGAGGGGAGCGAACAGTGGTTAGAAATCAATAAAAAATATTCTGAAATCTGGCCTAATATAACTGAAAAAAAAGATCCCCCAATGGATCACGAAAAATATAAAGATGAACAAAATAAGTTTGAAAAATATTTTAAAGAAAACATTTAATAAGAAAAAACAAAAAAAAACAAAAAAAAAAGTAACTTCAAAAAAAATTACTAAAAAAGCTATTAATCCTAAAATTAAAAAGTCATTAGTTAAAAAATCAGTAATTAAAAAAAATACCCAAAAAAAAGAAAAAAAAACTGAAGTAAAAACTGAAAATTTAAGAATTTCTAAAAATAACGAAACAAAGCCAGAAATAAAAAAAGTAAAAAAACAAGATTCAGAGAAACGAGAGTATAAAATAAATGACTATATTGTTTATCCTAAACATGGTGTTGGACAAATAAGTGAATTTAAAAAAATAAATATAGGTGGGATAGATGTTGAAACTTATATAATCAAATTTGAAAAAGATAAAGCTAACGGTATGGTTCCAGTTAACAAGCAGTCACACTTGAGACCATTAGCAACAATTAATCAAGTTAATAAATGTATTTCAATTTTAAAAAGCAAACCTAAAATTAAAAGATCTATGTGGAGTAGAAGGGCTCAAGAATATGAAGCAAAAATTTCTTCAGGAAAAATTTATGAGCTTGCTGAAGTAGTAAAAGATTTGAATAAAGGTGATGATCTAATGGTTGATCAATCTTATAGTGAAAGACAGTTATTTGAAAAAGCCTATGAAAGAATATTGATGGAATTTAAAATAATATTAAATCTTTCCTTAGAAGATACTCAAAAAAAATTAGATAAAGCTTTAAAAAGAAATTTAGTATCACAACCACAGCCAAACACTGAGACTTCAAAACAAACTACTTCGGAATTACCTGTAGAAGAAGTTACAAATGAGAATGAAGTTACTTTAGAGGAATAAAAAAAACGCCTCTCACACGAAATCGTTATGAGAAGCGTTTTTAATAAAGAATACTAAGTTACTATCTTCTTCTTCTTTTCTTAGCTTTTTTCTTAGCTTTTTTCTTAGCCTTCTTTGCTTTTTTTCTTCTCTTAGGCATCTTTAGCTCCCTTTTTTAGTTAAACGAATCAAAATGATTCGCTGTTAACTTAATTTTATTTTTTTATACGCGTTATGTCAATTATTTAATTAAAGATAAAATTTTATAAAAAAATTTAAAATAAAAAAAATATTTTATAATTTTAATGTATAAAAAAGTTAGTGTTTATGCGCTTAATAATCAAACAATAAACTTTTGTTAATAAAGATTATCTAAATCTTCTTTATATTTTTCTAAAATTTTTTTTCTTTTTAGTTTTAACGTTGGTGTTAACATTCTATTTTCAATTGTAAATTCTTCTTTAATTAGTATAAATTTTTTAATTTTTTCTACTAAAGACAAAGTTTTATTTAAAGTTTCTAGATAAAAATCAATTTCTTTTTTATTTTCGTCTGTTTCACTTACAATTAAAGCTACAAGATAAGTTTTTTTATCTCCATAAACAAAACTTTGTTTAATTTTTTCATTAAGACACAATAAATTTTCAATTTTAGAGGGTGAAATGTTATCACCACCTAAATTTACAATAATTTCTTTCTTTCTGTCAGTTATCTTCAAATTTCCCTCTTTAGTTATTTCTCCTATATCTCCTGTGTGCAACCAACCATTTTTAATTATGTCGTCTGTTTCTTTTTTCATTTTCCAATAACCAAGCATAACGTTTTCTCCTTTAACTAAAATTTCACCATCCTTAGCTATTTTTATTTGGTTGGTTTTAAAAGGTGGTCCAACAGTCTCAATCTTAATTTTTCCTGGTATATTACAGCTCACAACTGGAGAGGTCTCCGTTAACCCATATCCTTGTAAAGTCGGTAATCCTATAGAATTTAAGAATTCCCCGATTTTTTGATCTAAAGCACCTCCTCCTGAAACAAAGGCCTTAAGTTTACCCCCAAACTGTTTTTTGATTTTTTTTCTAACTAATCTTTCACAAAAAAAATTGATAAAATTTTGTTTAAAACTAAGAGGCTCTTTATTCAATATTTTAGTCCCAAGTGAAATAGTGTTTATAATAAAAAATTTCTTTATCCCTTTTTGTTTTGAAAAATTAAGAGAAATTTTAGTGTATAAATTTTGATAGAATCTTGGAACTGCAGTCATGATAGTGGGTTTAGCGATAGCCATGTTAGGTAACAATTTTTCTAAACTTTCAGCGTAAAAGACTTTTGCTCCAAGTAAAATTTGAACATATTGAACGGTATGTTCATAAGAATGAGATAGTGGAAGCCAGGTTAAGAAAACTGGAGAATCTTTTTTAATTAATGATTTTAAAATTTCTTGTGCACCCTCACAATTTGACAAAATTCCACCATGACTAAGCATGACTCCTTTTGGATTTCCAGTGGTTCCAGACGTATAAATTATACAAGCTAAATCATTTCTTTTGAGATTATTATTATAAGATTTAATACTTTCGGTAAAAGTTTTATTATCTGTTTTTGCCTCAAAAAAAATATTTTCAAAACATTTAATTTTTTTATCAAAGTCATCGATTGAAATAATAATTGTATTTTCTCCAATATAATTTTTTATCTTATTAAGTTGCTCAATATTTGAAACGATACATGCTTTAGGCTCACAATCTTTAATAATATACTCATAATCATTTTCAGAATAGGTAGTAAAGAGTGGGACTGTTACTCCACCTGCATTCATTATTGCTAGATCAGAAATTAACCATTCAGGTCTGTTTTCAGATAAGAGAATACATTTATCACCTTCTGAAATAATTTTTTTAAGATAATTTGATAACATTTTTGTTTTTGAATGTACATTTCCCCATGAATAAGTATATGGTCCTGTATTTGTATCAGGTAAATCTTTATTTTTAAGGGATACTAAAAAAACTTCTTCATATCTTTTTTTAAAATTATTCTGAAATTTTTCTTCAAATTTTTTAAAAAAAAGCTCAACTAAACTGTTTATATCTTTTAGTTCCATAATTTGGTGGGCGAAGAGAGAATCGAACTCTCACTTCTTGCGAAACACGATTTTGAGTCGTGCGCGTCTACCAGTTCCGCCATTCGCCCTCGATTGTTAAATTATTTATTAAATAGTATAAGAACTAAAATTATATTAAAACCAAAAAATGTTTAATACTCTTTATAAAAAATGTTTGGATTTAGCCGCTCATAAAAGTGCTAAATATTACTTAGCGATTGTCTCTTTTATTGAAAGTTCATTTTTTCCAATACCACCAGATGTAATGGTTATACCTATGGTCATCTCCAAAAAAAAAGATTTTTTAAAGATATTTCTTATTACAACAATATTTTCTGTATTAGGTGGTATATTAGGTTATTTAATTGGAGCTTTCTTTTTTGATATAGGGATGCAAGTTATGACCTTTTATGGATATGAAGATAGATTCATAAGCCTAAAAAATAATTTGATAAATAGTGAAGGATTTTATGCATGGCTAAGTATACTTTTTTTAGCTGGTTTTACCCCATTACCTTATAAAGTTTTTACTATAGCTAGTGGTTTAATTGGATTTAATATCTTAATTTTTATATTAATAAGTTTAATATCTAGGGGGTTACGTTTTTTTATTGTTTCTTATTTGTCTTATAAATTCGGAAATTTATTTACTAAATTTATAGAACAACATGGATCTAAATGGTTTACAATTATTGGAATGTTAATCGTTTTAATCGGAGTAATAATTTATTTGCTTTTAAAATTATATGAATAATTTAAAAAATGAGTTTTATCTAAGATTAATTCTTATAATAAGTTTAGTTGCAATTATTTCTGCATATTTTATAGAATTTGTTCTTGGACACCAGCCTTGTAATCTATGTTTGATAGAAAGAATACCTTATGGATTAAGCATAATCTTAATAACTTTAAATTATTTTTTCAAAAAAAATGAAAAGTTTATAATCTTATTATTAATAATCACATTCTGCTTCTCTTTTGCTGTTTCGATCTACCATTTAGGGATAGAACAGGGCCTATTCGAAGAATCTGCAGTTTGTGGTCTAAAAAATGCGACTGGAATTATCTCAAAAGAGGAAATACTAAAACAATTACAGGAAAAGTCTGTCAGTTGTAAAGATGTGACATTTAAAATTTTTGGATTATCTCTGACAAGTATTAATATATTATTAAGTTTAATATTAATAACATTACTTACAAAAATTTATATTTCATATGAAAAAAACAAGTAGCAAAGTAGAGGAATTTATAAGAGTTGACCATGCTGGTGAACGTGGTGCAGTAAAAATTTATGAGGGTCAATTGTTAGCACTAAATACTCTTGTTAAAAATGAAGATTTAAAAAAGACAATTGAGGAAATGAAAGTTCACGAAACAGAACATTGTCAATTTTTTGAAAAAGAAATTAAAAAAAGAAATATTAGACCAACTAAATTTTTACCTCTGTGGGACTTATTAGGTGTGGGACTTGGTTTTGGTTCAACTTTACTTGGAAAAAAAGCAGCAATGCTTTGTACGGCTTCTGTAGAGGAAGTTATAGATAAGCACTATTTAAGTCAAATTAATCAATTAGGTCCTGATGAAAAAGAATTAAAAAAAAAAATTACTAAATTTAGAGACGACGAATTGCACCATAAAGATATTGCTTATGAAGAAGGAGCAACAAAAAAAGGTATCTATTCTATTATGGATAAAATTATTAAAACCGGTTCAAAAATAGCTATTAATATTTCTGAGAAAGTTTAAATTCAAGCTTCTAACTCTACATCCCAATATAAATAATCCATCCAACTTTTATGAAGATAATTGGGAGGAAAATTTTTACCATTACGATGTAAATCTTCAGTAGATGGTTGATAGGGATATTGATGAAGTTTCATTCCAGACGATTTGAGTAATTTTCCACCTTTTCGAACATTGCATGCTGAACAAGCTGTCACGACATTATCCCAGTGGGTTTCTCCACCTTTTGATCTTGGTAATAAATGATCAAATGTAAGTTCCTCACTACTTCCACAATACTGACATGAAAATTTATCCCTCAAAAAGACGTTAAATCTTGTAAAACTCGGTTTGGATTGAGGTACAATATAATCTTTAAGTGCAATCACACTTGGTAATTTCATGTTAAAAGATGGGCTTCTTACAACTCTATCATAATTACTTACAATAATAACTCTATCTAAAAATACAGACTTAACAGTATCTTGCCATGACCACAAAGATAAAGGATAATAACTTAAGGGTCTGTAATCTGCATTTAAAACTAATGCTGGACATTTTTCTAATGAGACATCTTGTTCAATAAAATTATTCATACTTTAAGATTAGCTTAAATAAAAAAAATTTCAATGACAAGGAATATTAAAATTTTTTTAAGATATAATTTAATGCTATACTTGAAGCTTCTATAGGAATGTGATGATCGCAACCTTTTATTAGATGTGTTTCAATTTCTATGTCATTTCTGATAAAAAAATCTTTTGCTTCTAATAAAAAATTAGGCATTACTACCTGATCTGCATCCCCGTGAATTAACAATGTTCTTGTTGCGACTTTTTTTCTTAATTTTAAATCTTCTTGATTAATTATTTTTCCAGAAAAACCTACAATACAATTATATTCTTTATCAGCCATCAATCCCAAATTTATAGACATCATACATCCCTGGCTAAAACCAGATAAGCAGATTTTATCATTATCTATACTATATTCTTTTTTAACTTCATTAATGAACTGACTTAATTTTTTTTCGGCTTTTTGAGATTGGGTCAAAATATATTTTGGATCTTCATTTGATAAGTCAAACCATTGATACCCAGATGGATTTATATGACATCTCTCGTGACCATTAGGACAAATAAAAACTGTATTTGGCAAATGTCTTCTCCAATTCAATGATAATGTGCTTATATCTTTACCATCACCTCCATAACCGTGTAGTAAAATAATAGCATTTTTAATCTCAACATTCTTCTCCGGCTTTATGATTGTTGTATCTAGGCAGAATGTCATACTTTATAAATTATGTTTTTTTATTTTTAAAATACCCTACAATACTATTATGATTTCTGGAACAATTGTAAAAATTTTATCTATAATTTTTTTAATCGCAGTTGGAGTGGTTTTAATTCTAGGTATTGGCACTTTGTTTAAAGGTGGAGAAACAAGTAAAAAATATTCCAATAAATTAATGCAATTAAGAGTTTTACTACAATTTATTGCAGTAATAATTTTAGTTTGTTTTGCTTATTTTTTCAAAAATTAATTATAATTTGCTAACCAATCAATAAACTTTTGATCATTAAAATCTATAGATCCAATTATTCTAGCAAACTCTAATCCATCCTTATTAAATATAATTGAAGTTGGTATTCCTCTCAAGCCAAATTTTTTAGCTAAAGTTTTAGGTGAGTCAAAATAAATTTTTAAATTATTTATTTTTAAATCTTCAAAAAATTTTAATGAATTTTCAAGATTATCTTGTCCGATATTTATTGGAAAAATTTTTAATTTATCTAGATTTTTCTGTTTTTGTAATAAATCTAAAGAGGGCATTTCTTCTTTACAAGGAGCACACCAAGTTGCCCAAAAATTCAATAAGATCAAATTTCCTTTATAATCATTTAAGTCTATTTGATTTTTTTTATCATCTAAAAACGTTAAATCTTGGTATTTTTTTAAATCTTTGTTTATAACGAGATTTTTTATATCAGATGCCTCAATAGCAAATGAATTAGATATTAAAAAAATTAAAAAAATTAAAAATCTCATGTTAAACAGGTATAATTAATTATCATGGCAAAAAATAAAAACAACCAGGCAATATGGGGTATTAGAATTAAAGACAATACATCTAATCTTTTTCAAAAAATTGGGAGCTCTATAGACATTGATAAAAGACTTTATAAGGAAGATATAGCTGTATCCATTGCTCATGTAGAGATGTTATTTAAACAAAAAATAATAACTTTTAAAATTAAAAATAAGATTATTTATGGACTTAATAAAATAGAAAAAGAAATATCAAAAAATAAATTAGAATTTAATAAAAAATATGAGGATATTCATATGAATATTGAAAAAAGACTTTTTCAAATCATTGGTGATGAAGCGGGATATGTACACACGGCCCGATCGAGAAATGATCAGGTTATAGCTGACCTTAAAATATGGATTAAATCAGCGAATAAAGAAATAAACTCTAAATTGAATTCATTAATTAAAACTTCGCTTAAATTAGCTGAAAAAAATATTTACACTGTAATGCCAGGTTTTACACATCTCAAAAACGCACAAGCAATTTCTTTTGCACATTATCTTATGGCATACATCGAAATGTTTAACCGTGATAAAAAAAGATTTAATAACAGTCTAGATAATTTAAATGAAAATCCTTTAGGTGTGGCTGCACTTACTGGAACATCTTTTAATATTGACAGATACTATACTACAAAAAAATTAGGATTTAATAAACCAACTAACAATTCAATTGACACTGTTTCTGACAGAGATTTTGTTTTAGATTTTCTTTACAATGTTTCAGTTTGTTCAATGCATATTTCTAGAATTGCAGAGGAACTTATTATTTGGAATTCTGATGCTTACAACTTAATAAATTTATCAGACAAAGTTGTTACTGGCTCATCAATAATGCCTCAAAAAAAAAATCCAGATCTTTTAGAATTCCTAAGAGGAAAATCAGGAAGCACTTATGGAAATTTATTTTCTATGCTTACAATTTTGAAAGGATTACCTTTATCATATTTTAAAGATCTTCAAGATGATAAAGAAATAGTTTTTAGATCCTATGATACTTTAATTGGTTGCTTAAAAATTTTTGAGGAAGTTATAAAAAACTTAAGACCTAACAAAGAACAAATGCTTAAACTTGCAAATAATGGTTACATTACAGCGACAGACTTAGCAGATTATCTAGTAAAAAATCACTCCCTGTCTTTTAGAAAAGCTTATCAAAAGACAGTGGGAATAGTGAATTTAGCAGAAAAAAAGAAAAAAAATCTTAATGAATTAAGTTTAGATGAAATGAAAAAAATTATACCAGGGCTTAAAGGTGATGTTTTAAAAGTGTTTGATTTAAAGAATTCTGTTAATTCTAAAAGATCTTATGGAGGAACATCTTTTGATAATATTAAAAAAATGATAATGAAGTATAAAAAACTAAATGATTAAAAAAATTTTTTGCTTTTTAGCTCTAAGTTGCTTAATAGTTTCGTGTGGAAAAAAAGGGGACCCTATATACAAAGATCCTGAAAAAAAAACTGATCTGCAAACAGTTCTTAAAAATAAAGTATAATGAAATACATTAATAAAAAGCTTTCAATTGAAAAAGTTGCTGTAGAAAATATTGCTAAAAAGTATAAAACTCCAACTTATTGTTACTCTTATAGACAATTAAAAGAAAATATTAAAAATTTTAAGAAAAATTTTAAATCCTTTTCTCCATTAATATGTTTTTCAGTCAAATCTAATACAAATGTTAATTTGATTAAGGAAATTAGCAAATTAGGTCTCGGGGCAGATGTTGTATCAATGGGTGAATTAATGATAGCTATTAAAGCAGGTATAAAGCCCAAAAAAATCGTTTTTTCTGGAGTAGGAAAAACATCAAATGAAATAGACTATGCTATTGATAAAAATATACTTTTAATAAATGCTGAATCCGAAAGTGAAATTAAAGAAATTGAAAGAATAGCTAAATCAAAAAAGAAAAAAGTTCATGTTGGTATAAGGTTAAATCCTAATACAGATGCAAAAACTTTGAAACAGATTTCAACTGGAAAAAAAGAAAATAAATTTGGTGTTAACGAAAAAACTTTTTGTGAGCTTGTTAAATATTGTAAAGGCTCTAGCAATATAATTCTTAAATGTTTAAGTGTTCATATTGGAAGTCAAATTTTAGATCATAGACCATATGAAAAAATGCTTAGAATTCTCGGCAAAATTATAAATAAAGTTAATCATAAATTTGAGTTTATAGACCTCGGTGGAGGGATGGGAATTTCCTATGACAATAATGATAAAAAACTTAATTACAAAAGATACAATATTGCTATAAAAAAGTTTTTAAAAAATAACAAATCAAAAATTATATTTGAACCTGGTAGATCAATTATAGGTGATACAGGCACTCTAGTTTCAAAAGTAATTTATATTAAAAAAAGTGGAAAAAAAAATTTTGTCATTATTAATGCTGCTATGAATGATTTCATGAGACCAGCATTATATGGTGCTTCACATAAGATGTTGCCTTCTGTTAAAAAAAACATAAATTCAAAAAAAACCTATGAAGTTGTAGGGCCAATTTGTGAGAGTACTGATAAATTTACTACTTTAAAAAATTTTCAAGAACTTGAAGAAAATGATTTTATAGTTATCTGTGATGTCGGAGCATATGGAATGTCTTTGAGCTCAAATTATAATCTTAGACCTAAGCCAATAGAGTTATTAATAAAAGGATCAAAAATTAAAATAATTAGAAAAAGACAAAAGCACAAAGACTTGATGTAGCTTTTGACAAAAATGATTAGAAATATAATTTTTTCAATTTTATTTTTTTTAGGAATAATAATTATTTCACTAATTTTTTTACCTGCATTTTTTTTACCAAAAAAAATAGTACTAATTGGTGGGAAGTTGATGGGGTATTGGACTGGTTTTTGCTTAAAAGTTTTTTTATCTACTAAGATTACTATTAAAGGCAAAGAAAATATGATTACAAATGAGAGGTTTTTTATAGCAGCTTCTCATCAATCTATGTTTGAAACCTTTTATTTACAAACTATCTTTAATTCACCAATATTTATTTTGAAAAAGGAATTGCTCCGTATACCTATATTTGGGTGGTATTTAAAAAAAATTGGATCAATTTCTATTCAAAGAGATAAGATCACTAAAGATAATTTAGGACTCATTGAAGATATATCAAAAAAAATTTCAAATTCAAATCAACCACTTATAATATTTCCACAAGGAACAAGAGTTTTGCCAGATGAAAGACCACCTTTTAAGAAAGGTGCTTCAAGAATTTATGAAGAATTAAAAATTACTTGCCAACCTGTTGCTATTAATTCTGGTTACGTTTGGCCCAAAAAAGGTTTAAAAAATTCAAAAAAAAATATAACTATTTCAATCTTAAAACCTATAGAGCCTAAGTATTCTAGAGAAGAATTTATGAAAATTTTAGAAAATAATATCTATTCAGAATTAGATTTATTAAATTAACCCTTCATTGGCATTACTACAAAAATGCTATCAAAGTCACCAGGATCCTTTATTAATACTGGAGATCCAGTGTCATTAAAAAATAACTCTATTTTACTTCCATCAAGTTGAGATGCTACATCTAAAAGATATCTTGAATTAAAACTGATTTCCAGCTCGTTATCAAATTGTACAGAAAGTAATTCTTTTCCATCTCCACTATTAGTATTATTTACAGACAAGTTTAAAGTGTCTTTAGCTAAATTAAACTTTACACCATCCTTTTTATCAAGCGATACAGAAGCAACTCGATCAACAGAGTCTAAAAAAAGCTTAAGATCTATTTCTAATTTCTTTTGATTATTTTTTGGTATTACCTGAATATAATTTGGAAACTTTCCATCAATTAATTTTGAAATCAAAATACTATTATTTAATTCAAACTTTATTTTAGATTTAATATTTGAAATTTTTACATCTCCTTCATAATTTTCTAATAATGAACATAATTGAAAAATAGTTTTCTTTGGCAGTATAATAGGATCAAAGTCTATTTTTTGATCTAATCTAATCTTTGATATAGACATCCTGTGACTGTCTGTGGCAACAGCTGTGAGATAATTTTTATTCTCAAATTCTGTTTGATGAAAATAGATCCCACTTAAATAATGTCTTGTTTCATCATTTGAAACAGAGAACTTACACTTATTTAATAATTTTAAAAGACTTTTTGATTTTATTGAGAATTCATTTTGATTAAAGTTTTCATCTGTTAATGGAAATTCTGAAGCACTTATACAGTTAAGGTTAAAAACAGATTTTTCAGACTCTAGATGTAATTTGCTTATGTCTGTTAAAGTTAAATTTATTTTTTTTCCAGAAGAAAATTTCCTTACTATATCGTACATAATTGCGGATGTTGTTGTGATTTTACCTTCTTCTAAAACTTCAACGTTATCTATTTGGTGAATAAAAATTAAATCTAAATCAGTTGCTGTAATAGTAAGTTTTGATTTTTCTGCATTTAATAAAATATTTGATAATATTGGAAGAGTACTTCTTTTTTCTATCACCCCTTGGCAATAATTTAGTGCTTGTTGTAAATCTTGTTGGTTAAGGTTAAATTTCATTTTCAGCGTTATTATACAATATTTGATTTTTAAGTTTGTTAATATTGTCAACCATATCTAGATCTTTAACTTTTAATTTTTCAATAGTTTTAACAGAATGTATTATGGTTGTATGATCTCTATTCGAAAACTCTCGTCCAATTTCAGGCAAAGATTTTGAGGTTAAGATTTTTGTTAAATATATAGCTGTCTGTCTTGGTCTCACTAAATATCTTGATCTTCTTGAAGATAACATTTCATTTTTACTAATCTTAAAAAATTTACATACAACAGTTTGAATTTGATCAATGGTTACCTTATTCTCATATAAATTAAGAAGATCTTTCAGTACTACTTTAGTTTCAGCAAGATTTGGTAATTTTTTATAAATTCTTGAAAACGATACTACTCGATTAATTGCTCCAACTAATTCTCTTACACTGCTTGTTATTTCTGAACTAATAAAATCGGTAATTTCTTGGGATATTTTCAATTGTTCATCGTATAAACTATTTAAATCTTTAATTTTATTTTCAACAATTTTTTTTCTCAGTTCATAATCTGGTTTTTGAATATCAACAACTAATCCCCCTGAAAATCTAGATTTAATTCGTTCTTGTATTCTTGATAATTTATTTGGAGATCTGTCTGCAGAAACAATAATTTGAGATCCCTTATCTAACAAAGCATTAAAAGTATGAAAAAATTCTTCTTGCATTGCCTCTTTACCATTCATAAATTGGATATCATCTATTAATAAAATGTCAGTATTTCTAAAATACTCTTTAAATTTAACCATATCATTTGATTTAATAGATTTAACAAATTGATACATAAAACGTTCTGCTGAGATAAACATCACTTTATTATCTTTTTTTAATTCAAGTCCTATTGAATTTAAAAGATGCGTCTTACCCATCCCAACACCACCATAAATATAGAGTGGGTTATAATGGGAAATGTTTTCTGAAACTTTTACCGAAGCTTGATAAGCAAGATTGTTACTCGATCCAGTAATAAAATTTCCAAATTTTTTATTTGGATCAATACGATTATATTGAAGATATGAGTCTTTTATAAAAGACACATTTTCTTTACTTTCTAAAGGTCTAGTATTTTGATTATTACTAATATTATCATTGTTATTTTCAACAATTTTAAACTCAATTCGAATTATATCTTTTTTATGATCTTTGATAATTTTTAAAATTTGGTCTAGGTATCTTGAAGTAATCCAATCACGGATAAATCTAGTAGGAACAGATAACAGTACATAATTGTTTATTTCTTCCTCAAAACTTATTTTTTTAAGCCAACTTTCATAAATATCAGCCCCTAATTTATTTTTCATTTCAGTCTGGACTGTTAACCAATCAAAAGTTGCTACTTTTGGATTGCTGAAATTTTTATTTGTGTAAGATCTGTTCATATTTATTGGGGAGAGTCCAGTTAGGGCTATAATGAGATTATTGCAACAAATTTTTTAAAAAAAAATAAAAAAAATAAAATCTACGATTGTGTAATTTTATTTACTAAAATATAAAATCACTTGACAAAAAATTTATTTACAATTTTAAGAAATAAAATTTATAATTGAATTTATTATATTTAAATATTTACTAAATCTAAATATTGTTTCACCAATATATCAAAGTATATATGAAGTGTATGCTTGAAGTTGAATCAACTTAAAGTTTATAATTTAAAGTAAAGATATCTTTTTAGAGATTCTCGAAACATTTCTTGATGCGTTCTGTTTTTTGATTATGCCAGATTTTGCAACTTTCATTAACTCTGAATTCAACTTAGGTAAGAATTTTACTGCTTCAGATTTATTTTTTTTATCTATTAATAGGTTCATTTTCTTTAAAGCATTTTTATATCTACTTTTTCTTGCTTTATTTACAGAAGTTTGTTTAGAAATTCTTCTTATTCTTTTGATTGCAGATTTGGTATTAGCCATATGCGCAGGGGTATAACTTGAGAATTAATATTGGTCAATTAAATAATTGATTATTTTTGACAAAAATTACAAAAGAAAGTTGATCTATTTGAAATAGTTTTTTTTCTAATAATGCCTTTGCATTTAGATCGTTTACAATTGAGTCCCCCTCTTTCATAAACATTAAAATTTTTTTGAAAACTGCCCATTTCGCCTTCCGTATTCTTAAAATCCCTTATACTGGAGCCTCCTTTTTTAATCGCATTTGATAGAACTTTTTTACAATTGATAATAATTTTTTTACAATCTTCTTTTTTTAATAAACGTCCTTTTTTGGTAGGAATGATTTTACTCAAAAATAAAATTTCACTTGCATAAATATTGCCAATACCAGATACAAAATTTTGATCCAACAAAAAATTTTTAATATTTTTTTTTTTACCTTTAAAAAATGAAAGTATATAACTTAAATTAAAATTAGAGGAAAATGGTTCTGGACCAAGATGTTCAAATCTCTTTTTTAATAAATTCGGGTTACTTATAATTTGAAAAAAACCAAATCTTCTTGGATCATTATAAATAATCTTTAAATCTGAAAAAATTATTTCTATATGGTTATGCTTTTTTGGTAAAATTGGAGAATTATAGAAACTAGTATTTGTTAAAAAGTTTTTTTTGTTGTTGAGTACCAAATGTATTGTTCCTGACATACCAAGATGTAATAAACAGAAACTATTGTTTGATAAAGATAGAATTAAATACTTTGAAAATCTATCTACTTTAGTTATTTCCTGGCCTCTTAAAAAATTTTCAAATTTTAAAGGAATTTTAAATCTTAAGTTTCTATTTCTTATAATTACATTTTTAACCTTTTTATATTTAATGTTTTTATCTAGTGATTGTCTTACAATTTCTACTTCTGGTAATTCTGGCATTTGATACTATATTCAATATATATATTAATTATTATGCAACAATATCTACAAAATAAAAAAGGATTAGTGCAAAATGTTTTTGATCAAGTTTATGATCAATACGACCTAATGAATGATTTTATGTCATTAGGAGTCCATAGATTGTGGAAAAAAGATCTATTAAATATGATGAATCCAACATCAAATCAGAAACTAATTGATGTGGCGTGTGGAACTGGGGATATAGCTAAACTCTTTCTTAATTATGTAAATAAAAAGTCATGTGTAACATGCGTTGACCCAAATATCGGTATGATCAAAAAAGGTAAGGAAAAACTAAAAAAATTTAATAACTTAAACTGGGTTGTGGCTTCAGCAGAAAAACTTCCTATGACTACAAATTCATTTGATTTTTATACTATTAGTTTTGGATTAAGAAATACAAAAGATCTAAATAAATCTTTAAGTGAAGCATATAGGGTATTAAAACCTGGTGGCCGATATTTATGTCTAGAGTTTTCAAAAATAGAAAATTCTGGATTAGACTTTGTATATAAGAAATATTCAAAAGTTATTCCTTCAATCGGAAAATTTATTGTTGGTGAAAAAGAACCTTACGAATATCTTGTGAAAAGTATTGAAAACTTTGTTAACCAAGATGAATTGATTGATTTAATGAAAAAAAATGGTTTTCAAAATTGTACTTACAGAAACCTATCTGGTGGAATAGTTTCTATACATAGTGGATGGAAAATTTAATGTTAAAAAGAATAATTACTTTATTTCAACTTGGAAGAAAGGTGGCTAGATCTGATATATTAAGTATAATTTCAAAATTTCAAGAACCTCCATTAGCTGTAAGACTTTTGTTTAAAGTTTTATCTTTTTCATTTTTCACTAAAAAGGAAACAAATATTGATCAAGATGAAGGTGAACGTTTATCTAGTTCATTGGAATCAATGGGAACAACTTTTATAAAACTAGGTCAATTTCTAGCAACAAGACCAGACATTATTGGAGAAGAGCTTTCAAAAAAACTAGAGAACCTTCAGGATAAGTTGCCACCATTTTCATTAATTCAAGCTAAAGAAATAATAAAAAATGACTTAGGTACTGATACGTATAATTCTATAATTGATTTAAGCGAACCAGTGGCAGCAGCTTCTATAGCTCAGGTACATAAAGCTAAAATTAACGATGATGGCACAATAAAGGATGTAGCAATTAAGATTTTAAGACCAAACATTAAAAAAATGTTTAATGAAGAAATAGATGCAATGATGTTATTTGCTTTTATAGTTGAATCACTGATTAAAAAAACTAAAAGATTGAAATTAGTTGAAGTCGTTTTCTTATTAAAGGAAATAACAAACCTTGAAATGGATCTTAGATTTGAAGCTGCTGCTGCTAATGAATATTCAGAAAATACTAAAAACGATGTTGGGTTTAGGGTGCCTAAAATTTATTGGAATTTTACAAGTGAAAATGTAATGACACTTGATTGGGTAGAAGGCATTTCTATAAGAGAAACTGAGGAACTCAAAAAAAGAGATTTAAATACAGAAAAGATTGCCGAGGATATTATACAAAATTTTTTAAGACATGCTGTGAGAGATGGTTTTTTTCATGCTGATATGCATCAAGGAAATATATTTATAGATAATAACGGTCATATTGTTCCTATAGATTTTGGAATTATGGGTAGATTAGATAAAATGAGCAAAAGATTTTTGGCTGAAATATTATTTGGATTTATTCAAAGAGATTATCGTAAAGTTGCTGAAGTACATTTAGTTGCAGGACTAGTTCCAAAAGGGGTTCCAATTGATGATTTAGCCCAAGCATTAAGATCAATCGGGGAACCAATTTTTGGTCAAGCAGTAAAAGATATTTCTGGTGGAAAATTATTAAAACAACTATTTGATGTTACTGAAAAATTTAATATGCAAACTCAACCTCAACTTTTGATGTTACAAAAAACAATGGTTGTAGTTGAAGGTGTAGCAAGAAAACTTAACCCAAACACTAATATTTGGACAACTTCAAAACCTGTGCTTGAAAATTGGCTTAAAGAAACAAAAGATCCAATGACAACTATAAATGAAACACTTCAAAATACATCAGAAGTAATTAAAAGATTACCAGAGTTTCCTGAAATAATGGATAAAGCAAATCAAGCTCTTACTTATTTAGCAAGCGGACAAATACCTCAAAACTCAAATTCTTACACAGCTTTAAATACTAAAAAATCTGAAATGATTGCTTTTAGAAATCAATCTATTATTGGATTATTAGCCCTTGTAATTGTAGGTCTATTGGTATTTTAATTCAGCCGATGAAAGATTTAACAACAAAAAAAATTCTATTTGTAATTTGTGGTGGCGTTTCTGCTTATAAAAGCCTTGAAACGATTAGATTGTTTAAAAAAAATAATGCTGAAATAAAAACTATCTTAACTAAAAGTGCAAAAGAGTTCGTAACACCTTTATCAATAGCATCTTTATCACAAGGTAAGGTTTACGATGATCTATTTAATGTGGAAAATGAAACAGAAATGGACCATATTGCTTTATCAAGATGGGCTGATGTAATAGTTGTTGCTCCAGCAACTGCGAATACACTTTCAAAACTAAGTCAAGGTTCTTCTGAAGATTTAGCTTCAACTGTAATTTTAGCATCTAACAAACAAGTATTTTTAGCTCCGGCAATGAATGTAAGAATGTGGGAACATCCGTCAACAAAAGACAATTTTAAAATCCTAAAAAGTTTTGGATATAAATTTATAGGTCCTGTTACAGGCGATATGGCATGTGGAGAATATGGGGAAGGGAAAATGTCTAATCCATATGATATATTTAATGAAATTTATAGTTTTTTATTTTCTCAACTTAAAAATAAAAAAATTAAAGCTTTGGTTACAGCTGGTCCAACTAATGAATATATTGATCCAGTTAGATTTATAACAAATAAATCAAGTGGAAAACAAGGTTATGAAATAGCAAAGTCTTTATCTAGAAGAGGATTTAATACTACTTTGATATCAGGACCTACTAACTTAACAATGGATGAGGATATTAAATTAATTAAAGTCGAGACCGCAGAAGAAATGTTTAAAGCTACTCAAATAAATTTACCGACAGATATAGCAGTATTTTCTGCTGCAGTAGCTGATTATAAGATAAATAAAAAGAGTCAAAACAAAATAAAAAAACAAGAAAAGTTAAATATAAATTTAGAACAGAATATAGATATATTAAATTATGTTTCTAATCATAATTCTATGAGACCTAAGTTAGTTATAGGTTTTGCAGCAGAGACTAGTAATTTAGATAAAAATGCAATATCAAAATTAAAAAATAAAAATTGTGACTGGATTGTAGCAAATGATGTGTCTAAGAAAAATATTGGTTTTGAGTCTGATTATAATGAAGTAACTATACATTATAAAAATACCCCAAATAAAAAAGAGAAACTTTCATTAAAAAAAAAATCAGAAATATCAGAAGAAATTGTGGATAGAATTGTTAATCAAATTAACTAATGGTTAAAGTATTAATAAAGAAGTTAGATCCTACAGTTCAATTACCAGAATATAAAACTAGTGGAGCATCTGGTATGGACCTTACGGCGTTCACTGAAAAACCTATAAACGTTAAGCCAAAAACATCTTCATTAGTTCCTACTGGATTATCAGTTGCATTTCATGAAAATTATGAAATTCAAATTAGACCTAGATCAGGTTTAGCAGCAAAAAGTAATATAACTGTTTTAAACACACCAGGAACTATAGACAGTGATTATCGAGGAGAAATTAAAGTTATCATCTATAATCATGGGGATACTGATTTTGTTATAAATAATGGTGATCGTATAGCTCAGATGGTATTATCTCCGGTTATTAGAATGGAATTAGAAGAAGTCAAAGATCTACCTAAAACAATAAGAGGAGAGGGTGGATTTGGTTCAACAGGTAAATGAATTCAAAATTAGATAAAAATCAAGTTGAGAGATTTTCAAGACAAATAGTCTTAAAAGACATTGGTGCCTCTGGTCAAAAAAAAATAATCCAATCAAAAGTCTTAATCATTGGTATGGGTGGTTTAGGATGCCCTGTTGCAGAATTTTTAACCAGAGCTGGTGTTGGGACCTTGGGAATTGTTGATTACGACAATGTTGATTTATCAAATATTCATCGTCAAAGTCTTTATAACGTAAGTGATATAAAAAAATCCAAAGTTTTGGTTGCTAAAAAAAAATTAAAAAAAATCAATTCGAAGATAAATATTATTTGTCATAAAATAAGAATAGATAAAAATAATCTTAAAAAAATTATGAAAGAATATGATTATATTGTAGATGGCTCAGATAATTTTGAAACTAAATTTTTAATAAATGATACTTGTAAGAAATTGAAGAAATTTTTAGTAACTGGAGCTATAAGTAAATTTAATGGACATATTTTTACTTTTGATTTTAAAGATATCAAAACTCCTTGCATAAGAAGTTTTTTTCAAGAAAAAAAAATATCAAATGATATATTGAACTGTGAATATGAAGGAGTTTTGGGGACAGTGGCAGGTATCATTGGTACTATTCAAGCTAACGAAATTTTAAAAAAAGTCTTGAATATTGGTGAAAATTTAAACGGTTATATCCTAATTTTAGATTTATTAAATTTAAATTTTAGAAAAGTCAAATTAAACAAATTAAAGAATGTTTAGAAAAATATTTTTTATTAAAATTCTGGTAACTTTTTTTTTATTGTCCTCTTTTTCATTTGTTAATTCTGAGGAGATTTTTTTATCACTCAAAAAAAATAAAGTTAATGTTAGATATGGTCCTAGCCTTGAGTCACCAATTAAATTCATTTATAAAAAAATAAATTTACCAATTAAACAAATAGATAAAAAAGAAAATTGGAGAAGAATTATCGACTCCAAAAATAATAGTGGTTGGATACATTGGTCACAATTAAAACCAATAAATTCTGTTATTATACTAAAGGATAAAATTTTATTTAAAAAACCATCTAATTTCTCTCGACCTTTAGCAAATATAAAACAGGGTAGAGTTTTGGTTGTTAAAAAATGTGATGATAACTGGTGTAAAGTTCAGACAGAAAATTTAAAAGGCTGGGTTGATAATAAAAACCTTTGGGGTAAAGCTAATTAGTTTTTTTAAAATATTTATTTATTATTTTTGTTGTGAACAAACATCTTTGATTACAGGAGTATTTGCACAATCACCACATTTAGTTTTTTGTACAATACAACCATCATCAAGAACCTCAACGTCAACAACTTTATTACATTTAGAACAAGTTGACGAAATTGTAAGACCACACTTTTTACAATTAAAATTTTCTATTTGCATTTTTATAGATTAAATATGATAAAAAGTTCATTCAAGAAAAATATATGAGAATAATTATCATTAGCGTATTTTTTTTGAGAATAATTATTAATCTCAAGTTTTATCTAACAAAAAAAAATATAAAGTTTAATTACTTTGATTTACTTGCCCACCACTTGTCTAAGATAAAGTACCAGACAGAATTAGCAATTGGTTCAACAATTGCATCCGTCAATGCTATAGAAAAAGGCACATCTGCAACCAACATCAAAACAGTAATTGCGATAGCAAAATGTCCAAGTGTATAAATAAATGTTCTTAGGATTGAACCTTTGTTATTGCTGTAGATATTTCCAGCTGCTTTAAATATGCCGCTAGTTACTTCCATTTATTTTTTGAAAGGACTTTCTAGAACACATGCTACTAAGTGTATTCTTGCCTGTTCACCACCATTAAAAAAATTATGATATTTAGTATTATTTGTTATCCAAACTTTACCGTCAGCTGGAAGGTGTTTTGCAACATTCTCTATCACCATCGAACAACCTTTATTAGTTATAATTGGTACATGAAGCCTACACTCAGGGTCTTTATGCCAACTTAAAGTTGATCTTGGTTCTTTTAACAAAAGTCTAACTCTTCCTAATTTATATTTTTTACTTAATATTTCGAATACTTCCTTAAAATAAGTTTTTTCAAACTCTGGAACTAATTGTGTATATTTAGACTCATCTATATCTACATCTCTTGAAACTTCTTTTCCAGTATCATCAGCAATTGTCCAGTATTTGCCCCTTATGTTATTACCTTTAATAGAGTTTTCATCATTTGGAATTTGATTTATTGGTATGGCACCAAAATGTGTAACTCCTGGTGAGTTGAACTTTTTATTTTTTAGTATTTTATCTAAATCTGATCTTAGTCTTGAAATATCAAAATTTAGATTAGGTACTTCGTAAAAGTCTTCAAAAGTAGCTTTTTCCATATTTTCTTTAGTAATCTATTTTAATTAAGTTTTAAATCAAATCTATCAGCATTCATTACTTTTACCCATGCCGCAATAAAATCATTTACAAACTTATCTTGTGAATCCTCACATGCATAAACTTCAGCTAAAGCTCTTAGTTGTGAATTTGATCCAAAGATAAGATCAACTCTTGTACCTTTCCATTTAGTTTTTTTTGTCTTTCTGTCTATTCCAACAAATGTTTGCTCAGATTTATCAGTTTCTTTCCATGTGGTATTCATGTCTAATAAATTTGTGAAATAATCATTCGTTAATACACCAGGTTTTTTTGTGAAAACTCCATGTAGTGAGTCATCAAAATTGGTATTTAAAACTCGCATTCCACCCATTAATACTGTCATTTCTGGAGCAGTAAGACCCATTAATTGTGCTTTATCAACTAACTTTTCTTCAGCTGATACAATTGATTTACCACCATTTAGATAATTTCTAAAACCATCTGCTTGAGGTTCTAATAATCCAAATGAATTCACATCTGTTTGTTCTTGTCTAGCATCTCCTCTACCAGGAGAAAATGGAACTTTTACTTTATGTCCAGCTTTTTTAGCAGCCATTTCAACTCCGACTCCTCCAGCTAAGACAATTAAATCGGCCATTGAAACTGTTTTCTTTTTATTATCAAATTGTTTTTTAATTTTCTTTAACGCTGAGATAACTTTTGAGAGATTAGAAGGATTATTAACTTTCCAATTTTTTTGTGGCTCTAACATTATTCTTGCTCCATTAGCGCCCCCTCTTTTGTCAGAACCTCTAAAAGTTGAAGCTGAAGCCCAAGCAGTGGAAACTAAATCAGAAACTGATAGTTTAGATTTTGATATTTTTGATTTTAAATCATTAATATCTTTTGATTTTAATTTATATTTTGGTTTATCAATTGGATCTTGCCAAATTAATTGTTCTTTGGGAACATCGCTACCAAGATAACAAACTCTCGGCCCCATATCCCTGTGAGTTAATTTAAACCACGCCCTAGCAAATGCATCATGAAATTCTTTTGGATTTTTATGAAAATGTTTTGTAATAGGCCCATAACTTGGATCAACTTTCATAGAAATATCTGTTGTTTGCATCATTGGAGGGTGAAGAACATTTTTATCGTGTGCATCAGGAACCATTTTTATCTTTTGTCCATTTTTCTTTGGTGTCCACTGATGAGCACCAGCAGGACTTTTTGTAAGCTCCCATTCATGATCATAAAGACAGTCTAAATAACCCATATCCCATTGAATTGGATTTTGTGTCCAAGCACCTTCTATACCGCTACTGATTGTATCAACACCTTTTCCAGATTTATATCCACTATTCCATCCAGTTGACTGATCTTGAATTCTTGAAGCTTCAGGATCAGGGCCCTTGTGTGATTCAGGTGCTGCTCCGTGTGATTTACCAAATGTATGGCCACCAGCCACTAGAGCTGCTGTTTCATAATCATTCATTGCCATTCTACCAAATGTTTCTCTAATATCATGTGCTGCAAGTTTTGGATCTGGATTAGCATCAGGACCTTGTGGATTAACATATATCAAACCCATATGTGAAGCACCAAGTGGTTGTTCTAAATCTCTTTTATCAGTATACCTTTCCACACCTAGCATTTCTTTTTCTGATCCCCAGTAAATATCATCTTCTGGTTCCCAAATATCAGTTCTTCCAGCACCAAAACCAAATGTTTTAAATCCCATTGAGTCTAATGCAACATTACCTACTAGGATAAATAAATCTGCCCAAGAAATCTTATTTCCATATTTTTTTTTAATTGGCCAAAGAAGTAATCTCGCCTTATCTAAATTAACATTATCTGGCCAAGAATTAAGTGGTGCAAATCTTTGGTTTCCTGTTCCAGCTCCACCTCTGCCATCACCAGTTCTATATGTGCCAGCTGCATGCCATGCTAATCTAATAAACAAAGGTCCATAATGACCATAATCAGCTGGCCACCACTCTTGGGAATCCGTCATTAATTTTTTCAAATCTTTTTTAAGAGCTTTATAATTTAGTTTTTTAAATTCTTTGGAATAATTAAATTTCTTATTCATCGGATTTGATAAATTAGAATGTTGACTAAGTATTTTAAGATTTAAACTATTTGGCCAAAAATCTCTTACAGATTGACCTCTTCCTGCAGAAAATTTTGCAGGTGTTCCAGTTCCTGTAAAAGGACATTTGCTTAATTGATCGGCTTTAAAAGATTTATTTTTAAAATTTTCAGTGCTCATTTAGTTCCCCGTAAGTAAATTTTTAAGATATTGGTAGTTTATAATGATTCTAAAAAAGTGTCAATTGGTTTAAAATGACGCTAAATTGATTAATAGATCAGTCTTCTAGCTTTACTAGAACTTCAACTGACTTTATTTTTTTTCCATTAATTTTTTTTAAAATATTTATTGGTCCTACATCTGAGTTCTCTAAATCAATCAACTTTTCCTCTTTTAAATCATAAAAATGATGATGATCCGTAACGTTTGTATCAAAATATGTTTCACTAGAATTAATAGGAATTTGTTTGAGATATCCTTTTTTTTCAAAAGCGTGGACTGTATTATAAACAGTGGCTAATGATATTTTGTTATTTGCTTGTTTCTTAATTTTTTGCTCTAATTCATTTATTGTAAAATGAAATGTTTTGTCAGTGTTAAATAAAACCTCACAAATTTGAAGCCTTTGCTTGGTTGGTCTTAATCCAGAATTTCTGAGTTTTTCAATATATTTCACTATTTAACCATATTGTTAGTTATAATTATTCTAAACTAGTATTATAATTATATTATATAATCACAAAATCAAGTAAATAAGGATACTCAATTTTATGAAAAAAAACTCTTACTCATATGATGAGCTAATTAATTGTGGTGAAGGAAAACTATTTGGTCCAGGTAATGCTAAATTACCGCTTCCACCCATGCTTATGTTTGATAGAATTACAGAAATTACTGATGATAAAGGTGCTTTTAATAAAGGCTCTTTGAAAGCCGAATTAGATATAAAAAAAAACCATTGGTTTTTTGATTGTCATTTTAAGGAGGACCCTGTCATGCCTGGTTGTCTTGGTCTTGATGCCATGTGGCAATTGGTAGGTTTTTATTTAGGCTGGATTGGAAATCCAGGAAAAGGAAGGGCATTAGGAGTTGGGACTGTAAAATTTACTGGGGAAGTTTTACAAAGTGTAAAAAATGTCAGATATGAGATACATATGAAAAAAATTATGTCTCCGGGAGGTACAACAGTGGGTCTTGCAAATGGGGTGGTATTAGCAGATAATAAAAAGATATATTCAGCAGATAGTTTAAAAGTGGGTTTATTTAAATAATGAGAAGAGTTGTAATTACAGGGTTGGGAGTAGTGTCTTGTTTGGGTAATAATCAAGAAGAAGTTCATCAATCTCTATTTAATTCTAAATCTGGAATATCATTTAGTGAGGAATATAAAGAACATAATCTAAAAAGCCATGTTCACGGTAAACCAAAAATAAAACTTGAAGACCATATAGATAGAAAAACTATTAGATTTATGGGATCTGGTTCAGCTTATAATTATATTGCAATGAAAGAGGCCATTGAAGACTCTGGCTTAGAAGAAAATGAAGTAAGTAATTTTAAAACTGGAATTGTTATGGGGTCAGGAGGACCTTCAATTGAAAATGTAATCTTAGCAGCTGATAAAACCAGAGCCAAAACTCCAAAATTAATGGGGCCTTTTATTGTCCCTAGGACTATGGCTAGTACTGCTTCTGCAACTCTTGCTGTTCCATTTAAAATTAAAGGAACTAACTATACTATGAGTTCTGCTTGTGCAACAAGTGGACACTGTATTGGTAATTCAATGGAATTAATTCAAATGGGAAAACAAAATATTGTTTTTGCAGGAGGTAGTGAAGAAATACATTGGGCGATGACTGCAATGTTTGATGCAATGACTGCATTATCCTCAAAATATAATGATACACCTGAGACAGCATCAAGAGCTTATGATAAAACTAGAGATGGATTTGTAATAGCTGGTGGTGGTGGAGTACTGGTGCTTGAAGAGTATGAACATGCTAAAGCTAGAGGGGCTAAAATATACGCAGAGTTAACCGGTTATGGAGCAACTTCAGATGGATACGATATGGTTGCACCATCAGGAGAAGGAGCTGTAAGATGTATGCAAATGGCAACGGCTACTACTAAAAATAAAATTGATTATATTAATACTCATGGAACATCTACGCCTGTTGGAGATATTACTGAATTAAATGCTGTTAAAAATACTTTTGGTGATAATATTCCTAAAATTAGTTCAACTAAATCTCTATCGGGTCATCCTTTAGGGGCCGCATCAGTCCACGAAGCCATATACTGCTTAATTATGATGAAAAATAATTTTATAGCTGCATCAGCAAACATAAATGAAATGGATGAAGAGGCTAAAAAATTTCCAATTGTTGCAAAAACAGAAACAGGAGTCACTTTAAATACTGTTATGTCTAATAGTTTTGGTTTTGGTGGAACAAATGCTGCTTTAGTTTTTGAGAAAGTATAATTATGAGTTTGATGAAAGGTAAAAAAGGATTAATCATGGGAGTTGCTAATGAAAGATCTATTGCCTGGGGTATCTCACAAAAACTTGCAGAAGCTGGGGCAGAACTTGCCTTCACTTACTTAGGAGATGCTTTAAAAAAAAGAGTTATTCCTTTAGCTGAAAAATTAAATTCCAAGATTACTTTTAGTTGTGATGTTGAAAAACAAGAAGATGTAACAAAATTGTTTAAAGATGTTAAATCTCAATTGGGTGAAATTGACTTTGTGGTTCATGCAATTGCATTTTCAGATAAATCGGAACTATCTGGTGAATATTTAAACACCACTAGAGAAAATTTTTTAAGAAGTATGCTGATCTCATGTTTTTCATTCACAGAAGTTGCAAAAGAAGCATCTAAAGTAATGAAAGAGGGTGGAAGTCTAATTACCCTAAGTTATGAGGCAAATAAAGCAATCCCTAATTATAATGTAATGGGTGTTTGTAAGGCAGCGTTAGAGTCTAGTGTTAAATACTTGGCAAGAGATTTAGGTGCAAAAGGTATGAGAGTTAATGCTATAAGTGCTGGACCAATTAAAACTTTAGCAGCTTCAGCTATTGGAGATGCAAAGTTCCTTTATAAATGGAATGAAGACCATTCATTATTAAAAAGAAACGTAGATATTCATGATGTTGGAAACTCAGCATTATATTTATTGAGTGACCTTGCAAACGGTGTTACAGGGGAAATTCACTACGTGGACGCTGGCTACAATAAAGTTGGAATGCCAGATCCTAAAAATATTACTTAAGATATAATTTTTATCTAAAATTTATGGGGAGGTTAAATATATTAATCTTTTATTATAGTCCTTAATTAAAGTTTTCTTCCAACTAATATTCAGCTCATTATTAAAAAAAGTATTCAATTCTTCTGGATTAAAAGTGGTTTTCGGATCAAAGATCTCATAAGAAATTAAAGATATTTCTTTAGTTTTAAATTTTCTTATAAACTTTACGTAATTTTCAATTACCCTTTTTGGCATTTCGACAAAGCTTGCAGCATTATGAAAATGATCTATATCAACCTCGACATATTCAATTAACCAAGGTGGAATACATAAGATTTCTAGCTCATCATTATTGGAAAAAGAAATTTTTTTTAAATCTTTAAGATCTGAGTAATCTTTTACTTTTTCTTTGTAAAAACTTTTTAAATACTCGGTCCCAACATAAATATTGGGTACAACATCTAAATATAGAATTTTTTTTATGTTAGGAAAATTTGTAACTAAAAAATGTATATTTGCTCCAAATCCACCACCTATTTCAAAAAAACTTGATATATTATTAAAATTGAATATTTCAGATAATTTATTAATCCTGTCTGCCATGTCTAAATAAAGACAAGAGTAGCTTTTATCTAATAATTTAAATGATGACAAACAACCAAAATTCGCTGTATTTTCAAATTTAAATTTTTTAAGTAAATCTAAAACGTTTTTATCATTTTGATAAACAATTGCTTTATTTTGGAGGTACAGATTAATATAATTTTCAGTAGTATTAAGTTGAGAATTAAAAATCCTATTTAATAAAGGAAGTGAAAAAATCTTTCCAATTGTTCTTCCTCTAATATTGAATTCATTTCTAATATCTAAAACGATGTTGTCAGCAAATGAGGTTCCAATTCCAGCTGTTTTTCCTCTAAAATCATTTAAACCTTTTTTTTTTATCTCTAATATTGCCCTAGAATTTTTATAATCCCAATAAGGTCCAGATGAATAGAGTGTCCTATCAATTTTTTTTTCTGCTAAGATCAGTTCATCAATCAACATTTTATTAACAACCTTCTGTTAAGTATAATTTTTTTATTCAGAAGCTTGTTTCATAGAAAGTTTTACCTTACCTCTATCAAAGCCAATTACTTTTACTTTTACTTCATCACCTTCTTTGACAACATCAGCAACTTTGGCAACTCTTTTATCTGCTAGTTCTGAGATATGTACTAGTCCGTCTTGTTTTCCTAAGAAATTAACAAATGCACCAAATTCCATAATCTTCATAACTTTACCTGAATAGATTTTATTCAATTCAGCTTTTGCCGTGATATCTTTAATCATTTGCATAGCTATGTTTCTTGCATCTTCATCTGGAGCAGCAACTGTTACAACACCTTCATCATTTACATCAACTTTAGCACCTGATTTTTCAACAATTTCTCTGATTGTTGCTCCACCTTTTCCAATCACAGCTGCTATATCCTTTTTATCAACTGTAATTTTTTCCATTTTTGGAGTATGTTTTCCAACATCGTCTCTAGAAGCTGATAAGGCTTTATTCATTTCACTTAAAATGTGAATTCTTCCATCTTTAGCTTGTTTTAAAGCTTGCTCCATAATTTCAAAAGTAATACCAGTAATTTTGATATCCATTTGAAGTGAAGTAATTCCATCTTTAGTTCCAGCAACTTTAAAGTCCATATCTCCTAAGTGATCCTCATCGCCTAAAATGTCTGATAGAACACTAAAATCATCACCTTCTTTAATTAAACCCATTGCAATACCTGCAACTGGTTCTTTAATTGGAACACCCGCATCCATTAGTGCTAGAGATGCTCCACAAACAGTAGCCATTGAAGATGATCCATTAGACTCAGTAATTTCTGACACAATTCTAAATGTGTATGGAAATGACTCTTTTGAAGGAAGTGAAGAGTTAATTGCTCTCCAAGCAAGTTTGCCATGACCAATTTCACGTCTACCAGTTCCAATTCTTCCAGTTTCACCAACTGAAAAAGGAGGGAAATTATAATGTAGCATAAATCTTTCTCTATGCTGCCCGTCCAAACTTTCTAATCTCTGTTCATCATCAGAAGTTCCTAAAGTAGTAACAACTATTGCTTGAGTTTCACCTCTAGTAAATAATGCAGAACCATGAGTTCTTGGCAAAACACCAACTTCACATGAAATAGCTCTTACATCAGATAAACCTCTTCCATCAATTCTATTTTTATTTTTAAGAATATCAGTTCTTACAATAGATTTTTCTAAACTTTTTAATTGGCTGTTTACATCAAGATCAGTGTAGTTTTCGTCTTCTTCGTAAAGTTTTTTGGCTTTATCTGTGATTTCTGAAATTTGATTTGATCTATCTTGTTTATCTTTTGTTGCAAAAGCTTTTTTAAGATCATCAGTAAATGTCGATTCTAATTTTTTCTTTACTTCAGATAAGTCTTTTTTCTCAACTTTCCATTCTAGTTTTCTACATTCTTTTGCTAGCTCTTCTATCATTTGGATTACTGGGACAAATCCCTCATGTCCAAACTTTACAGCGTTTAACATTTCTTCCTCTGATAAACCATTAGCTTCTGACTCAACCATCAGCACAGCATCTTTAGTACCTGCTACGACTAAATCTAAACTTGAGTTCTCTAATTCAGCTTTTGAAGGATTAAGAATATACTTACCATCAACAAAACCTACTCTGGATGCCCCTACAGGTCCCATGAATGGCATTCCTGAGATAGCTAGTGCTGCGGATGAAGCAGTGATTGCTAAAATATCTGGTTGATTTTCTTTATCATAAGAAATTACAGTTGGTAATAATTGTACTTCATTTTTAAATTCATCTGGAAACAAGGGTCTGATAGGTCTATCAATTAATCTAGAGATTAATGTCTCGCTCTCAGTAGGTCTTGCTTCTCTTTTAAAATATCCACCAGGAATTTTTCCTCCTGCATAGTATTTTTCTTGGTAGTTTACTGATAAAGGAAAATAATCCATATCTGGATTTACTTTTTTTGCTCCAACAACTGTTGCTAAAATAACTGTTTCACCGGATGTTGCTATTATTGCTCCGTCTGCTTGTCTTGCTACTTTACCTGTTTCTAAACTTATCTTCTTCCCTGCTACTTCAATTTCCTTCTTATATACTTTAAACATTTCATTTCCATTTCGTTTCGTTCGTTTCGTTCCATTTCGTTCTATCTAACTTGATCTTTTATTTTCTTAAGTTCAATTTTGACAGCACATTCTTGTAAGAATCCATTTTGTTTTTTTTTAGGTATTCTAACAATTTCTTTCTTCTATTGACGGCCCTCAACAGTCCAACTGAAGAATGTTTATCTTTTTTAAACTTCTTAATGTGAATTGAAAGAGTTTCAATTTTATCTGTTAGCAAAGCAATCTGAATTTCTGAAGATCCAGTGTCTTTATCATGAATTGCTAATTCTTGTAATTTTTTGTTCATTTTTTTATATTCCTATTTGTTTGTTTGTTTTATTAAATTTTCGATTTTTTCAGCATATTCAAATGACTCATCTTTTTGAAAAATCAGCTTTGGTAAAAATTTCATATTTACTCTCTGAGATAAAATTTTTCTTATCATAAATGAATAGTCTTTTAAAATTTTTATAGTCTCTTCAGCATTTTTTCCTCCTAAAGGAAGGACATACGCTTTTGCTATTTTTAAATCTTGGCTCATTCTCACCTCAGTAACAGTTATTGTGTTTGTTTCTAAATTCGGGACCTTAGCCTCATTTCTTATAAAAATCATGCTTAAAGACTGTTTAATCATTTCACCGACTCTAAGCTGTCTCTGTGAAATCGGTTTTCCTATTCTATCAGCCATTATATCGACCTTTCTGTAGATGTAACACTAAAAGCCTCAATTTTATCATTTTTTTGAAAATCCATATAATCTTTGACTGTAATTCCACATTCCTGGCCATTGCTAACTTGTTTAACTTGATTCTTTTCTCTAAATAATGTGCCTACTTTGCCCGTATAGATTATGGAGCCATCCCTAATCACTCTTACATCAGAAGTACTATTTATTTCACCATCAGTAATTTTTGAACCAGCAACTTTACCTGCACCTGAAACCTTAAAAATTTCTAAAATCTGAGCAGTACCTATAACTTTTTCTTGAATATCAGGTGCCAATAATCCAGACATTTTTTGCTTAACATAATCCAAGACTTCATAAATAATATTGTATGAAGAAATCTTAATTTTTTCATTTTCTGCAAGTTTTTTTGCCTCTTTGCTAGGCTTTACATTAAAAGCGATTAAAACAGCATTTGAAGCTTTTGCTAAAGTAACATCAGTCTCAGTTACCATTCCAATGTCAGCTAAAATTATTTTCGGTTTTACTTCATCGTGTTGTATATGGCTAATGGCATTTTTAATTGCTTCTGATGATCCATGTACATCAGATTTAATTATCAAATTTAATTCTTCAGAAGATTTGTTTGAAAAGGCACTATCTTGTGTAGCAAAGGTTAAAGGATTTTTTCCCTCTTTAACTTCTTGAGCTCTATTTTCACTTAAAGTTTTAGCCTCTTTTTCGTTATCAAGAACAATAAAATCATCTCCAGATTTTGCAGCTCCATTAATTCCTAAAATTTCTACTGGTGTTGATGGTTGAGCATCGTTAATACTTTTTCCTTTATCATCAATAATTGCCCTAATCTTTCCCCATCTCAATCCACTTACAAAAAAATCTCCTTTTTTCAAAGTACCTGTTGTTACAATTATAGTTGCCACCGGCCCTCTTCCAACATCGATTTTGGACTCTAATACAATACCCGTTGCTTTAGACTTAAAATCTGTTTTTAGATCTAAGATTTCAGCCTGAAGTATTATTGCCTCTACCAATTTGTCTAAGTTCAATTTTGTCTTAGCTGAAATTTCAACCATTAGAGTATCTCCTGACAAATCTTCAGCTATTAGTTCATATTCTAATAATTGGTTTTTAATTTTTTGAGGATCTGCCTCAGGTAAATCGCATTTATTAATTGCAACTACGATTGGAACATTTGCAGCTTTTGCATGCTTAATTGACTCTATGGTTTGAGGTTTTACCCCATCATCGGCGGCAACAACTAAAACTACAATATCAGTAAGTTTTGAACCTCTTGCTCGCATTTCAGTGAATGCTGCATGGCCCGGGGTATCAATAAAAGTCAATTTATTAGATTTATTTTCAATTTGATAAGCCCCGATATGTTGGGTGATCCCACCGAATTCACCAGAGACAACATTGGCACTTCTTAAAACATCAAGAACTGAAGTTTTACCATGATCTACATGTCCCATCACTGTTATTATAGGTGGCCTATTTTTTAGATTTTCTGTCCTTGATGCCTTGATTTTTTTAATTATCTCCTCTGCTTTCTCTTCTCTAATGGGGTTATGACCAAACTCTTTAACTAAGAACTCTGCTGTATCTGCTGCTAAAGTTTGATTGATGGTAACTGTCACTCCCATACCAAATAAATACTTAATCACATTACTTGATTGCTCAGCCATTCTATTAGCAAGCTCTCTTACTGTAATTGCTTCTGGAATGTTTATATCTCTTTTAATTGGTTTTAAATTTTCTTGAACATCATCTTTCGATAAGTTTTTATTCTCTTTTTGTCTTGCCCTTTTTACAGAAGCTAAACTTCTTTCCCTTGCTTCTATTTGATCACTTAAGGCTCTTGAAACAGTTAGTTTTAGTTCTCTTTTATTTGTACCAGATTTTAAATTTTTTTTATTTTTACTTTCGTTTTCCTCTTTAAGTCTTTTTGTAGCCCTTTGCTCAGCTAATTTACGTCTTTCAAAGTCACTTGCTACCTGTGGAGCTTTTGAGGAAAAATTTGATTTTATGAAAGCTCCCTTATTAGATAATGAACTAGATTTTGGCTTGTTAAAACTGGATTTGAATGAACCACTTTTATTTGAAGACTTACTTAATTGTTTCTCTATTATTACCGAATTTTTACTTTGAGTTTTTGCTTTTTCAATATTTTGAATTGATTTTTTGGCTATACCAGATATTTTTAATTTTGTTTTTTTTTCCATAACTCATCTCTCAATCTTTATAAATAATTTCTCTTGCCGACATAATTAATCCATCAGCCTCATCTTTTGAAAGAGCAAAATCCTCTAAATAGCCATGAATTTTAACTCTTTCCCCTTTAACAATATCAAAACCGCCAGTTAGTTCATCAGATGCAAGATCAGCAAAATCTTCTAATGTTAAAATTTTTTGATTTCCAAGCGTTACTAGCATTCCTGGTGTCAAACCTTTGAAATTTATTAATGCATCCTCCAAACCTAATTCTTTTATTCTTTCAGAAATGTCTTCTTGATCTTTTTGGTAAAATTCTTTTGCTCTCTCAATAAGTGCTTTAGCTGTATCTTCCTCTATACCCTCAATTTTTCCTAAAGTTTCCAATGAACTATCTTTAATATCATCTATTGTAGAGAAACCTTCAGCAACAAGTAACTGTCCAAGTGTTTCATCTAATTCTAAATTTTTAACAAAATTTTCAGTTTTTTCTTTAAATTCTAACTGTCTTCTTTCAGAGTCTTCGGCATCAGTCATTATATTAATTTCATAATTTAATAGTTTTGTTGCAAGTCTTACATTTTGACCTCTTCTACCGATTGCTTTACTCAAATTTTCTTCTGTAAGAATAACATCAAGCTTTTTTCTTTCTAAATCAACATTAACTCTTTGAACTTCTGCTGGTGATAACGCACTTGAAACTAAAATTGCTGGATCTTCAGACCAGTTTACAATATCAATTTTTTCACCTTGTAGCTCATTTACTACAGCTTGTACTCTAGATCCTCTCATACCAACACAAGCTCCAACTGGATCAAGTGAAGTATCAACAGCTTTAACACAAATTTTTGCTCTACTTCCTGGATCTCTTGAAGATGATTTAATCTCAATCAAACCATCATAAATTTCTGGAACCTCTTGAACAAAAAGTTTTTCCATAAACTTAGGATGAGCTCTAGATAAAAATATTTGTTGTCCACGAGGTTCTCTTCTTACATCATGACAGTATGCCTTTATTCTATCTCCAGCTTTTATATTTTCTCTTGGAATAATTTCATTTTTTTGAATAATTGCTTCTGTTCTTCCAAGATCAACAATTACATTTCCAAATTCTAGTCTTTTTACTATCCCACTTAAAATTGTATCCTTTTTATCTATGAAATCATTAAATTGTCTTTCTCTCTCTGCTTCTCTCACATTAGAATTAATTACTTGTTTAGCTGTCTGAGCAGCAATTCTTCCAAAATCAAACGATGGTAATGGTTGCAGAACTTCATCTCCAACTGTTTTATCTTTATTTGTTTCGTTAAGATTAATTGCATCTTCTAATTTAATTTCTGTATTGGAGTTTTCTGGATTTTCAGATACAACTAGTTTTCTAAAAATTCCTATATCACCATTATCTCTATTAATGATTACTTTAATTTCATTATCCTGACCAAATTTAGATTTGGCAGCTTTGGCAATTCCTGTTTCCATAGATGATATTATTAATTCTTTGTCTATAGATTTTTCCAAAGCTACTGCTTCAGCTATTCTTAGTAATTCAAGTTTATCTGCTCTTTTATTTAACATAATTTAGTTTGCTCCAAAAAAAAATGGGCTTAAGCCCATTTTGATATTTCAACAATGTATCGTGAATATAGTAAAGTTTTTCTTTAATTCAATAAAAACTATTTAGAAAAAACGCTTAATTTATCAGTTTTTTCCCATGAAAATGAACCATTATTTTCTGGTGTTCTGCCAAAATGCCCATAAGCAGATGTTTTTTCATAAATAGGTTTATTTAATTTAAGCATTTCTCTAATTCCTCTTGGACTTAAATCAAAATTTTCTTTAATTTTTTCTACAACAAATTTATTCTTATCCAAATCATTATCAAACAAATCAACATAAATTGATAAAGGTTTGGAAACGCCTATAGCATAAGCTAACTGAATTAAGCATCTGTTACTTATTTTTGAGGCTACAATATTTTTTGCAATATATCTTGCTGCGTAAGCAGCTGATCTATCAACTTTAGTTGGATCTTTTCCTGAAAAAGCCCCTCCACCATGTGGAGCTGCTCCACCATAAGTATCAACTATTATTTTTCTTCCTGTTAATCCACAATCTCCATCTGGACCACCTATTACAAAATTTCCAGTTGGGTTAACATAAAACTCTTCCTCATTAAAACCCTCAAGAAAATTTCCTGGTATTGCTTTCATCATATAAGGTCTTAATAAATCTATAACTTGAGCTTGATTTACGTCCTTAGAATGTTGAGAAGATATAACTACAGACTTAATTTTAACTGGTCTACCATCAATATATTCGAAGGTTACCTGGCTTTTAGAATCTGGTTCAATATCTTTAAGTTTACCTGATTTTCTATCTTCAGCCATTAGTCTTAGAATTTTGTGAGAATAATGAATAGGTGCTGGCATTAATACGTCGGTTTCATTGCAAGCATATCCAAACATAATTCCTTGATCACCAGCTCCTTCATCTTTATTTCCAGAAGAGTCTACTCCCATAGCAATATCAGCAGATTGAGAATGTAAATGACTTTCAATTTTTGTAGCTTCTTTCCAAGTAAAACCCTCTTGGTCATAACCAATATCTTTTATACAATTTCTAACTTTTTCTATTAATTCATCTTTTTTAATTTCTGGACCTCTTACTTCGCCAGCCAAGACAACTTTGTTGGTTGTAGTGAGTGTTTCACAAGCTACTCTTGAAAATGGATCTCTAGAAAGATAGCCATCTACAACCATGTCTGAAATTCTATCTGATACTTTATCTGGGTGTCCCTCTGATACAGACTCACTTGTAAAAAGATAATTTTTAAGATTACTCATTTTTAATTCTAATAAATGAAAATATTAATAAAATATACAATAAAGTGATTAATCCAAAAATTTTATTTCCATATTTAGAAAATATTGTTGGTTGTATTTTTCGCATTTCTTCCAAATCTACATAGCCTGACTCTCCAAATTCAACCCTTTGTTCCACAATTCCTATAGGATTAATTATAGCTGCGATACCATTATTCGAGGAGCGAAGGATATATTTTCCATTTTCAATTGCTCTAAAAATACTGTGTTCAAAATGTTGCTTTGGCCCTATTGATTTGCCAAACCATCCATCCTCAGAGATATTAACTATAAAATCATAACTTAAATTTTTAAATAATCTACCCGAATAAATAATTTCATAACAAATTAAAGGTAATACTTTTAAGGTAAAATTTGTATGTTCTATTTCAATTAGTTCCCTTTTTTCACCTTTTGAAAAAGATTGATAATTATTGGTTAAAGATCTCAATCCTATAACTTTTAAAATATTTTCAAACGGCAAAAATTCGCCAAAAGGCACTAAATTAATTTTATTGTACGAATCTAAAATATTTAATTCATTATCGTAAACAGACAGTGAATTAAAAAAATTTATAGATCCGTTGTTAGAAACTTTCTTATTTATGCCGATTATAAACAAATGATTTTCATTAAAATTCTGATCAAACAATGATCTATATTCTTTTAATTCTTTTTGTGAAATATCTGGAAAAATTCCTTCAGGCCATATAAAAATTATTTTCTCACTACCATTTGGCGAGCTCAATTTTATCAAATCCTTAATAATAGAGACAGTATCTACATTGGTATAGAATCTATCTAAGGAAATATTTGAACCAATTATTCGTATCTTATGCTCATAAATTTTATTATCTGCCTGATAAAAGTTATCTTTTTGAGAAGAGCCGTAAACGTAAAAAGATATGAAAGTAATTACAAAAATAATACTGACTGCAATATTTTTTTTTGATTTACTTAAAAATATTATTGCTGGGCTTGTAAATAAAGAGATACAAATTAGATTTAATCCATAAGTACCTATGATTGAAGTTATACTTAAAATTTCTAGTTGGTTAGAAAGACTATAAACAATTAAATTCCATGGGAATCCAGTTAAAATTATTCCTCTTAAGAATTCTATAACTCCAAAAATTAAAGAAAAAATAAAAAATGAACTTAAGATATTTTTGGGATTTAAAATTGCAAAAGAATAAGAAATTAAACCGTAAAACACAGCCAAAAAACAAGGTATCAAAATAAAAGTAAAGGGAATTAAAAATTTAAAACCTTGATCAAATGTTAAAGAAATTGATATCCAATATAAATTAGTTACAAAATATCCAAAACCAAATGCCCAACCATAAAGAAAAAAAATATTAGTATTTGTTTTATGTTTTAATTTCTTACTTAAAAATAAATAGAGAAAAGAAAATGTAAAAAAATTTATTATAAAAAAATTAAAAGGAGTGAGACTTAAAGAAGAAAGGATTCCCAGAAACCCCAAAAATACAATTTCAGTAAATAATTTTTTTTTCAATCTAATTTAACTTTGAAATTACAGATTTATATATAAGCTCTTCTTCTTTTAACATCTTTATGTAATCTTTATCTTTTATGTGATCAAAATTTAATAAGTGAAGAAAACCATGTATAAAAGTCTTAATTAATTTTTCTTTAAACGATTTAAACGATTGGGATTTTGGTCTATCAATAAAATTATAACTTATAATAATATCTCCAATATAATTTTCTTTTATTTTTTTTAGTTTTTTATTAGAAGGAAATGATAAAATATCAGTAGATTTATTTTTATGTCTAAAGCTTTTATTCAATTTTTTGATATTCTTATTGTTGGAAAGCAATAGCGTAAAGCTTACTTTTCTTCGCAAAAATTTATATTTTTTAGGGAACGATTTGCAAATTTTTTTAAAGAAAAGTTCTTTTTTCTTTAGTTTTTTTGACCAAGCTTTCTCCTCTGAGAAAACATTAACATTAATCATCGTTAGAATAAGCTTTTACTATTTTTGAAACAAGAGGATGTCTTACTACATCTGAATGATCAAAATCAACAACTGCTATTTCATTTAAATGTCCTAATAATTCTTTGGACCTAACAAGTCCTGACATGCTTTTATTGGGCAAGTCTATTTGTGTTGGATCTCCGTTAACAACTATTTTTGAATTTTCTCCTATACGCGTCAGAAACATTTTGATTTGAGTATCGGTAGCATTTTGAGCTTCATCTAAAATAGCGAAAGAATTTTTTAAAGTTCTTCCTCTCATAAACGCTAATGGTGCTATTTCAATATCACCAATTTCAATCATTCTTTGTATTTTTTCAAAATCAAATAGATCGTAAAGAGAGTCATATAAAGGCCTTAAATATGGGTCAACTTTTTCCTTCATATCTCCGGGCAAAAAACCCAATCTTTCACCAGCCTCTACAGCAGGTCTTGATAAAATTATTCTTTCAATTTTTTTTTCTAATAACATTGTAAGACCAACGGCTACTGCTAAAAAAGTTTTCCCCGTTCCAGCTGGACCAGCCGAAATTATTATATCACTTTGTCTTAAAGCTCTTACATATCCCTTTTGTTTTTCTGATCTAGGAATAATCGATTTTTTTGGCGTTTTGATTATATCAGTTACATTATTGTTTTTGACTTTTTCATTAATCATAAATTTATCAACTGATGACACTATATCTTTATTTTCTATACTGCCATTATTGATAAATTGATTAGCTAAAAATTGAATAGCGTTTTTAATTATCTCATTTTTCTGAGAATTTGATTTAATTAATATTGAGTTACCTCTTGAATATAAACTAGATTTAGTAATTTTTTCTAATTCTTTTAAATTTTTATTAAATTCTCCAACTACTCCCATTAATAAATCGTTATCATGAAAAATAACACTAAGAGTGTCATTATCTGAATAAACAAATTTAAGTGATGTTTCTAAATTCTTTTTAATTAAACCGCCCAATTTTTACGCTACCTTCAGATTAGAATTGATAACCACATCACCGAATAAAGTAGTTCTATTACTTTGTTTAATTTTTACTAACATTACTTTTCCTATGTCCTCTTTTTTACCATTAAATATAACTGGTGTCATATATTCTGATCGCCCAAATAACTGAGTTTTATCTTTTGTTAGATTCTCTACTAAAACTCTTAATATTTTATTTTCTAAAGACTTATGCATATTAATTTGATTTTCAAATAATTGATTTTGTACTTTTTCTAATCTTAAGGTAGAAATATTTTTATCAATTAAATGTAAATCTTGAGCGGCAGTACCAGGTCTTGGACTAAAAATAAAAGAATATGAATTAATGAATTTAATTCTTTTTATCAAATCAAGTGTATCATTAAAATCTTTTTCTTCTTCTCCTGGATAGCTGATAATAAAGTCACTTGAAAATTCTATTTTTGAATTTATTTTTTTTAACTTTTCAAATATTTTCAAATAATCACTTATTAGATGCTTTCTATTCATGAGTTTTAAAATTTTATTTGAGCCACTTTGAATGGGAAGATGAACTAGTGGCATCAATTTTTTCGAGTGTTTATAAACTTCAATTAAATCCTCTGACATATCTTTTGGATGAGATGTTGTATACCGAACTCTCTCAATTTTTGAAAATTTTTCAATTTCTAAAATCAAATTAGATAATCTGTAATTATTATGTTTATAAGCATTTACGTTTTGACCAAGCAAAATAATTTCTTTAACTCCATTATCAACCAGATGTTTAGCTTCATCTAAAATTTGTTGGAACGGTCTCGAGTATTCTGGTCCTCTTGTATAAGGTACAACGCAGAAATGACAAAACTTATCACAGCCTTCTTGTACTGTTAAAAATGACGACACTTCACTCATCTCATTTTTTATTTTACTCAAATAATCAAATTTATCATCTGCTTCAAATTCAATTGTTTCTGATTTTTCCTTTTTTTTTATGAAATTTAATATTTTATTATTAATTTCATGATATGATTGAGGTCCTATAACCAAATCTATATAAGGTTCTCTTTTTAACATTTCTTGGTTTTCTGCTTGAGCAACACATCCAGCTACAATAATCAATGGTTTATTTCTTGATCTAAAAATTTTTTTAACCCTTCCTATCTCGTGATAAACTTTTTCCTTAGCTTTATCTCTTATGTGGCAAGTGTTTAAGACATAGCAATTGGCTTCTTCATAAATATTTGTTTTATTGTAACCAATTTTTTTAACTGTATCAAAAATACGATTTGAATCGTATTCATTCATTTGACATCCAAAAGTTTTGATAAAAATTTTTTTACTCATTTATTGGGTTTTTTTTTTACCCCATATAACTCTAATTTATGATCTACTAAAGTGTAACCATATTTTTCTGCTACTTTAATTTGAAGTTTTTCTATTTCATCATCTACAAATTCAATTATCTCTCCCGTTTTTACATCGATCAAGTGATCGTGGTGACTCTCAATCATTGCTTCATATCTTGCTTTGCCACCTTTAAAATCATGTTTTGCTAATATACCTGCCTCCTCTAAAAGTTTTACAGTCCTATAAACTGTAGCAATACTTATTTTTGGATCAATCTTAGAAACTCTATTATACAACTCATCTACATCTGGATGATCAGACTCTCCATAAGCCTCTTTGGATTCTGATATTATTCTAACTATTACTCTCCTTTGATCAGTTAGTTTTACCCCTTTAGATATACATTTTTGTTCAATTGAATCTGACATATTTTAATTTTAACTTATATAAATAGGATTAACCAAATTTTTTTTTATTTTGAATTTATCGCATAAAATGGGAACATTTTCATATTTAATCTCATCGATATCTTTAAAATCTTTAAAACTAAAACAATAATAGTCTATTTTCACAGCTAAATGGAATGCTTTTACTAAAGAAAGTGAGTTTCTTATACCAGCAAAACTACCTGGGCCTCTATTAACATAAATAGTTGAAATATCTTTTATATTAATCTTATTTGAATTTAAAAAATCATTAATCAATACAACTAATTTTTCATAATTAGTTTTGCTATTTGTGTGGGTAATATTATAAATGTCAGTATTATTAATGAGCATAAAAAAAATATTCTCTCCTGCAGCATCAATAATTAGTTTATTCATTTTTATTTTTTATTTTGAAGTAAATTCTAATGCAGAAGATAATAATAGCAAATACTATTCAAAAGATGAGGGAGTAGTGTCAATTATGTATCATCGGTTTAATGAAAATAAATATCCATCAACAAATATTAAAATTGATATTTTTAAACAACATCTTCAAATCATTAAGGATTCTACTTATAATTTTCTTAACCCTAAAGATCTTGAGAATAATCTAAGGATCCCAAAAAAAAATAAAGAAATTTTAATTACTATAGATGATGGTTTTAAATCATTTTATGAAGAGGCATGGCCAATTTTAAAAAGAGAGAAAATACCTTTTATTTTATTTATATCAACTGAACCAGTAGGTAAAAATGGATACATGAATTGGAGTCAAATAAAAGAAATAGAAAAATCTGATTTCGGAATAATTGGACATCATTCACATACACACGATTATCTAATTGATAAAACAGATAAAGAATTTATTTCTGATATTGAAAAAGCAAATGAAATATTTTTAAAAAATTTAGGATATATTCCAGACCTATTTTCATATCCTTTTGGTGAATACTCTAAATTTATGAAAGATTATATTTCTAAAAACTTTAAACTTTCATTTGGTCAACATTCAGGTGTAATAGATGTAAACAAGGATAAATTTGAACTTCCTAGATTTCCAATAAACGAGAAATATGGAGAAATAAAAAGATTTAGATCAATTATAAATTACTTCCCTCTAGAATATAAAAGCTTAAAACCAGAAGAAAAAAAATTAAAAAAAGAGGATAACCCACCGATATTTAGTGTGGAATTTTTTGAAAATCAAAAAAATTTAAATAACATTAACTGTTATTCAAATGAAGGTGGTGTCTGGGAAAAATCTAAAATTAAATTTAATGAATCTAAACTTTCTATTGAGTTTAGGGAGCCTTTCCTTCCAAGAAGGGGAAGAATAAATTGTTCCTTAAATGATGATGGTAAATGGCGTTGGTTTGGTACCCAATTTATAGTAAAAAAAAATTAAGTTAAACTTTCAAGCTCAATACTTGAAGGGAGCAGTTTTGCATCATCAAAATCTTTTAAATTATTTTGTTTAATAATTTTTTGTAATACTTCAACATACTGATTTCCAGTTTCAGCATAATTTTTAAGAAATTGAGAAAGTAAAATACTATCTAAAGGTCTTTGAGAATCTCTTAATTGTGCTCTAGCTAATCTAAAATTCTCATATGAAGAGTGTGTATTTAAGTTTCTTTGATATGCTCTAACTGAGGCTTGTAATACATTAAACTTCATGACTTTATGACCTTTATTTTCATCAGCTTCCTTAGGCTTCAATCCTTCACCAGACCAAGTCCATTGACCAAAAAGAGCATTACCCTCTTGTGCAAATCTTGATGTTCCCCAACCCGTTTCTTTTGCTGCTTGGGCTATAGCCAATGAGACAGGAATTTCATCCATTCTTATTTTTAAAATTGATAGATCTTTAGATGGAATGCCGTATTGTTTAAATTTATTTTTTAACCATTTCTTTTCTATTTTAGTATTATTACTTTTGTTAATAATATTAAATAAAGTTTTTCTATCTAATCTTATATTATTATTTTCTTTCAAAATAAGCGGTAAAACGATCTGAATAAAAAATTCTTTTCTTTTTTTGGTATTTTCGATCATTTTAATTTCAGCAGGCAGAAGAGTTAATGCTACTGGTTTAACTAGTTTTTTTTGTCTCACATCGTCTAACTTATAATCTGTGTCTTCAAATAATTGTTTAATTGTTGAAGCATTCAATCTTACTGTATCGGTTTCTAAATCATTCAAACTGAAAATATCAATTAATAAATCTTTTTCATTTAGCTCATTATCGCTGTATGTTCCCTCATTTTTTTTATTAAGGGTATAAGCTAAAATAGATTTTGAATTATTTTGGAATTCGTTTGTAATCATAAAATTTTTTTTTGTATAACTCGATATCAAAGGCAACAAATAGAAAGTAAAAACTATAAAAATACTAGCAATTAATATTCTTGGTAGTGATCCAATTCTTCTGTCATCAAAAAATTTAAAAATTTTCAAATTTTTTCTTTGGATTTTAAAAAAAAAGAGCTTTGATCTTAATAATAAAATTTGATTGAAAAAACTAAGATTTTTTAATTTAAAATTAAAAAAATTATTTTTTAACATTTAAATAGCCTCAACTTTTTTAACTTCAGGTAAGTAATGGCAAAGAAGATTCTGTACACCTTGTTTTAAAGTCATTGTAGAGCTCGGACAACCAGAACAACTTCCTTGTAATTGTACTTTCACAATCCCATCTTTAAATTCTTTAAATTTAATATCTCCCCCATCTTTAGCTACTGCTGGTCTTATCTTTTCATCTAATATTTTAACAATTTTTTTTTCTATTTCTTGTAAATTCACATTTTTTTCTTTTAATTCATTATCAATTACACACTCTTTACCTTTTGAATAAAAATCATTTATTAAAGAAATTACAATATGTTTAATTTCATCCCATGATATTTTATCTTCTTTATTAATTGATATAAAATCTTTACCTAAAAAAATACCTTCCACTCCATTTATTGACAATAAATCTTTGACTAATTCATTATTTATTTCTTCTTTTTTAGTTATTTCAAAAGAACCTTGGTTAGACACAACTTTTCCAGGTAAAAATTTTAATGAATTTGGGTTTGGTGTAATTTCTGTTTGTATAAACATAAATTATATATAGTCATTAATCATCAAAATGGAACTTGTTAATAAAAATATCTTAAAAACCAATTATTTCATGAATTTTTTCAACTTTTTTAGACGCTATTTTATCTGCTTTTTTATATCCATCTATAAGAATTGAGTCTAAATAATTGTGATCGTTAAGTAATTTTTTAATTTCAAATGAGATAGGAATAATTTTTTCAATCAATAATTGAGATAAATTTTCTTTAAAATGTGAAAAATTTTTTCCTGAAAATTCATTAAGAGAATTTTCTATAGTTAAACCTGCCAAACTTGAAAAAATTCCAACTAAATTTTTTGTTTCAGGTCTTTTTTCTAATTCTTCAATAGTTGATGGTATGGGCAAAGCATCTGTTTTAGCTTTTTTAATTTTTTTTACTATTGTGTCTTTATCATCAGTAAGATTAATACGACTTAAATCTGATATTTCAGATTTACTCATTTTTTTTAAACCATCTTTAAGACTCATTATTCTTGAAAATTCTTTTTTTATTAAAGGTTCAGGTATCTTAAAAAAATCATCTACGTTAAAATCATTATTAAACTTTTGAGCTATATCCCTGCAAAGCTCTAAATGTTGTTTTTGATCATTGCCTACTGGAACATGAGTTGAGTCATAAAGAAGTATATCGGCAGCCATTAATACTGGATATGAATAAAGACCAATGCTAGCTTTCTCTTTATCTTTGCCTGCTTTTTCCTTAAATTGAGTCATTCTATTTAACCAACCTAATCTCGCTGTACAGCTTAAAATCCAAGCTGCTTCTGAATGTGCGCTAACTTTAGATTGATTAAAGATAATACTTTTTTTTGGATCAATGCCGCTAGCAATAAAAGTTGCTACTGTTTCACGGATATTGTCTTTTAATTGCTTGGGATCTTGATTTACCGTGATGGCATGAAGATCCACAACACAAAAAATACAATGATTTTCTTTTTCATTATTAAGCTCTACAAAATTTTTTATAGCCCCTAAATAATTTCCTAAATGAAGGTTACCACTTGGTTGAACACCAGAGAAAATTTTTTTTACCATAAATTAATACTTTAGTTTAATATCGTCATATTTAAAAGCTTTGATAAGTAACGAAATTAAAAGGTAAAATATTAATCCTAAAATTACTGAAAGTAATAAATAAAATGACTTCAGGTAATAATCATAAACTAATTGATTTTCAAAAAATATAATTACATATTTGAAAAAAATACCCATTAAAAATGATGAAAATGATATCTTAAAGAATCTTATTATAAAAATTTCATTAAATTGAAACAAGTCTCTATTTTTTAGAAAAATGAATAATAATATAGAATTAAACCAAGAAGAGATGCTAGTAGCAATAGGTATAATTATAAAACCTACACTTTTAAAATAATAAATACTTATAAGTACATTTAGAATTACTGAGAATAAAGAAATATAAAATGGTGTCTTAGTATCATGATTTGCGAAAAAAAAAGTCGAAAAAACTTTTATTAAAGCAAAAGCTGGTAAACCAAGACCAAAGTAAAAAAGTGCTTGTGCAGAATTAGTTACAGATTCTTCTGAGAAAGAGCCATAGCCAAATAAAGCAGAAATAATTACATCTGATCCAATAAATAAAGCTACAGAAGCTGGTAAGCTTAAAAACATACTCAATTCCAATGCTTTATTTTGTACTTCTAAAATTTTTTTCTTTTTTTTTAAATAAACATATTTTGATAATTGAGGTAAAACAACAACACCAATAGCAATTCCAGCAATTGCTAGATTTATTTGATAAATTCTATCAGCATAATATAGATATGATACCGCGCTCGCTTGAAAAGAGGCAATAATTGTTCCAACTAGTATATTTATTTGTGTAACTCCCGAAGAAAAAATACTTGGTAAAAGTTTCTTAAAAAAAAATTTTACTTTATTGTCAATCTTAAATTTAAAACGTAAATTTATAATATAAAATTTTTTAACAAATCTATATAAAAAAATTAATTGTAATAATCCAGCTGCAGATACTCCATAAGAAAGAAAGTAAATTAATTCATCATCCAAATATTTACCAAATATTAAAATACCTATTAAAACTAAATTTAAGATAATAGGTGCTGCTGAAGCTGCAGCAAATTTATTATGAGAATTAAGTATCGCAGCAAAAAAAGAGGATAAGCTTATAAACAGTAAAAAGGGGAAAGTTATTCTTGTTAAATTGATAGCTAATTCAATTTTTTCCTTATTTTCAACAAAACCAGGAGCTATTAAACTCACAAAAAGAGGCATAAAAAGCTCAACAACTAAAACTAAAAAAAATAAACCTAAAAATAATAAATTAAAAATTTGATTAGCAAATTTTATTGATTTAGATTTTTTTTTTACTAACTCTTCAGTATAGCTTGGAACAAAAGCAGCATTGAATGTGCCTTCAGCGAATAATCTTCTAAAAGTATTTGGTATTCTAAAGGCCACAAAAAAAGCGTCAGCTAAAAAACTTGTTCCAAGAAAAATTGCAATTAGTACATCTCTTAAATAACCAAGTATTCTGCTGATTATAGTATAAAAACCAAAAGTGCCTGTTGACTTAACTAAATTCATAAATCATATTAGTCTTAATTTTACCCCATTTGTACACCTAATTAAGATAAATGAAAAAAACAAAAATAGATCATTACACTGATAAGGAAGCACTAGATTTTCATAGATATAAAAAACCAGGGAAGATTGAAATTTCATCATCTAAAAATATGACTACCAAGAGAGATCTTGCATTAGCTTATTCTCCTGGAGTTGCTGCCCCAGTGAGGGCTATCAGTAATAATCCCGAGGCTGCATTTGATTATACAAGTAAAGGAAATCTAGTGGCTGTTATAAGTAATGGTACAGCTATCTTAGGTATGGGTAATCTAGGTGCTTTAGCATCTAAACCTGTAATGGAAGGAAAAGCAGTTTTATTTAAAAGATTTGCAGACATAGACTCGATCGATCTTGAGATTGATTCAAACAATCCAGATGAAATTATAAATAGTATTAAAAATTTTGCACCAAGCTTTGGTGGTATAAATCTAGAAGATATTGCTGCTCCTGATTGTTTTATCATTGAAGAAAGGCTCAAAGAAATTTTAGATATACCTGTTTTTCATGATGATCAACATGGCACCGCTATAATTACTACAGCAGCATTATTAAATGCTCTTGATATAAGTAAAAAAAAAATAGACAAAATAAAAATAGTTGTAAATGGTGCTGGTGCGTCTGCAATGGCCTGTACAAATTTATTTAAAAAAAGTGGTGTTCCTCAAAAAAATATCACCATGATTGATAGACAAGGTGTAATATTTCGAGGAAGAGAAAATTTAAATCAATGGAAGTCAAGTCATGCAATCGAAACACAAGATAGAGATCTAAATGATGCAATTAAAAATGCGGATGTGTTTTTAGGATTGTCCGCAAAAGGAGCTTTAACAAAAGATATGGTGAAAAAAATGGCAAAAAACCCAATTATTTTTGCTTGCGCAAATCCAGATCCTGAAATTACACCGGAAGAAATTGAGGAAGTAAGAGATGATGCAATTATAGCAACTGGAAGATCAGACTATCCAAATCAGGTAAATAATTTAATAGGCTTTCCATATATTTTTAGAGGTGCTTTAGACGTTAGATCTAAAACAATTAATGAAGAAATGAAAGTAGCTGCCGCAAACGCGATTGCTAATCTGGCAAAAGAGGATGTTCCAGATGAAGTTGTAGCAGCAATGGGTGGTGAAAGACCACACTATGGCAAAGATTATATTATTCCATCAACATTTGACCCAAGATTAATAAGTGTCATCCCGGCTGCTGTAGCTCAGGCTGCTATAAATACTGGAGTTGCAAGAATTAAAATTAATGATTTTGATATATATAAAGATCAACTAAAACAAAGATTAGATCCAACAGTAACTATTATGCAAGGTATTAATAGTTATATAAAAAAAAAACCAAAGAAAGTTGTTTTTGCAGATGGTGAAGATGAGAATACTCTTAAAGCTGCAATAGCTTTCAAGAATTCAAAATTAGGAATACCAATTTTAATTGGAAAAGAAGAATTGATTAAAGAGCAAATTAAAAAAATTGGTTATAATGAAAATTTTGATATTGAAGTTATTAATTCAAAAGACACTTCTAAAAGAGAAAAATACGTTAAATACTTGTTTAAAAAACTTCAAAGAGAACAAGGAATGCTAGAATGGGATTGCGATAGGCTCATTAGAAACGATAGAGTTATTTGGGCTTCTTGTATGGTCGCTTGCAATGATGCAGATGCCATGGTGACTGGAAATACAAGACGATATTCTTCTTCTCTAGAAAAAATTGTAAAAGTAGTGGACCCAAGACCTGGGGAGATTATGTTTGGTTTAAATTTAGTTGTAAATAGGGGTAAAACAATATTCATATGCGATACCTCAGTTATAGAATATCCTGATGCAAAACAATTAGCTGATATGGCTAAATCAGCCGCAAGAGTTGTAAAACTTTTTGGTTTTGATCCTAAGGTTGCATTTTTATCTCACTCTACTTTTGGTCAGCCAGTCACTGATAGAACGAAAAGAATAAGTGATGCGGTTGAGATTTTAAAAAAGAGCAACGTAGATTTCAAATTTGATGGAGAAATGCAGCCAGACGTTGCGCTTGAAGAAGTATATAAAGAGCTTTATCCTTTTTCTGAAATAGTTGGTAGTTCAAACGTTTTAATAATGCCAAGCCAGCACAGCGCGGCTATTTCTTATAAAATGATTAAATCTATGAGTAGGGCAAAAGTTATTGGTCCACTACTAATTGGTTTGGGCCTTCCAATTGAAATAGCACCACTAAGATCTTCCACGTCAGAAATTATTAATATAGCATCTATAGCTGCATATTCTGCAGATGTCATTGATTACGAAAAAAATTAGTTTTTTTGAATTCTTAAATTTTCAACAAGTAAAATACTAGCTACTACATCTTCAACATCTAAAATTTCTTTTGCTTCTTGTATTACTAAATCTTTTTCATTTTTTGATGATGCTATACCATAAATATAAATTTTCTTTTTATACGTATCTATTTGATAATTTGTAGCTTTTATTTCTTTATTAAAAATTATTGCTGTTCTCAACTGAGAAGTAATTAAAATATCTTTCGCAGATTGTTTAAAATCAAATTCTTCTTTAATCTTTATATCGTTTCTAACAGACCTGACTCCCTCTGTTTCCCATGCTACTTTTGTTAGTTTAAGTTTTTCTTCAGGGTCTTCGACTTTACCTGTCAAAAAAATTCTACCATCTAAAACCTTCGATTTAACTGATAAAAAATAATTTTTATCAGTTAGAAGAATTCTAGCTGACAAATTTTTCTGCATGATAGAATCATCTATTTGTGTGCCTAATGATCTTGGATCAATCGCTACACTAACTCCAGTTCCAAAAATACCTGTTGAAGATACACCAACACAATTATTTAAAATTAAACTAATTAATATTAAAATTATAAATTTATTTTTCATTTTTTATTGTTAAGCAGTAATCATAAATAACTTTTTTTGGAATCTTGTTATTCTCGTTTATAATACTTGAAATTTCTTTTATACTCAATTTATTGATCATTTTATTAATAATTCTTTTATCTGATTCACTTAAAATTTGGGAAATTTTTTTATCTTCTTTTTTTTCTGATATAACAATTGTTAATTCACCTTTTAAGTTAGATTTAAATAACCCTAATTCATCGATCTCAGATCTATAAAATTCTTCATAAAATTTTGTCATTTCCCTACAAATTAGAATTTTTCTTCCTTTAAAATTCTTTTTAATAAAAGGGATAATTTTATTTAATTTTTTTGGAGAAATAAAAAAAACTAAAGAGCTATTAAGTTGAGATAAGCTTTCTAAATCATTTAAAAGATCTTTATTTTTTTCTGGAAAAAAACCATAAAAAAAAAATTTTTCGGAAAATCCACTGATAGATAGAGCAGTTGTGACTGCTGAAGCACCTGGAAGAGGAACAATCTTTATATTATTCTTTATACATTCTTTAATTAATATTGCACCAGGATCAGAAATACTTGGGGTTCCAGCATCAGATATTAAAGAAACAAATAATCCTTGATTGATAAATTCAATTATTTTTGACAAGTTTTTCTTTTCATTAAACTTATGATTTGAAATTAACTTAGATTGAATATGATATTTATTTAATAAATTTTTAGAGACCCTGGTGTCCTCACAAAGAATGTAATCAGATTTTTTAAGAATATCTATGGCTCGAAAACTTATGTCATATAAATTTCCTATTGGTGTAGATACTAAATATAAGCTTTTTTTTGTCACTTTATAATCAGATTTTGAATTTACAATCATATTTGTTATTAAAACAATATAGTATCATTAAAATGTATAAATTTTTTAGAATTCTTTTGTTAACAATAATAATTTTTTTATTCAATTTTTCGTTCGCATTTTCAAATTCCGAAAAAGTAAAAATTGGATTGCTAGTGCCTTTATCTGGAGAATATAAAGACTTAGGTCACTTAATAATCAAATCTATAAGAATGGCCTTAAATGACATAGGTACAGATAAAATAGAAATTTATCCAAAAGATACAAATTTGGACCCTAATAAAAGTTTAGAATCTGCTTTGGAGTTAAAAAATAGAGGTATAAAAATTTTTATAGGACCTATTTTTTTTAAAAGTTTGTTATACCTAGATGAGGTCGAAGATGTAACTTTTTTATCTTTAACTAATAAAACAACAGATCTTCCAAAGAATGTCATAAGTAGTGGGGTAAATTCTTTATCTCAAGTGAATGCAATTAAGAAATTTATAAAATTAAATGATATAAATAAAACTATCTTTCTAACTCCTGATCTAGATTATAAAGTTGAAGTAACTAAAGCAATAAGACAATCCAAAATCAAAATTTCAAAAAAATACATTTATGATACAAAACCAACAAATTTAACAAAACAAATAGAAGATATTACAAACTATAAAATTCGAAAACAAAATTTAGCTGACGAAATATTAAGGGTAAAAAAATCAGATCTTGAAGACAAAGAAAAACAATTAGAAAAACTTGAAAAAAGATACACCATAGGAAATGTAAAATTCGATTCTGTAATTATTGCAGATTTCGAAGAAAGTTTAAAAAGTGTAATTACATCTCTAGTATATACAGATGTATCACCTAAAAATAAATATTTTATTACTTTTAATCAATGGTTTGATGAAAGTTTCTTAAAAGAAGAAAATGTTCAACCATTATATTATCCTTCTATCAATAAAAAAAATTTAGAAAGTTTTAATAAAAAATTTTTTAAAGAATATAATACTTATCCAAATCATCTTTCTTTATTAAGCTATGACCTTTTGGGATTAATATATTATTTATCTTTAAAAACAGATTTACAAAATATTGAAAACATATTTAAGAAAAAAAATTCATTTAAAGGTAAAATAGGAATATTTGATATTAAAGATAATAAAATAAATCACAGATTAAATTTTTATAAAGTAGATGATGGAAAAATTATAGAAATTTTTTAATCTTTTTAAACGCTTTAGACCTATGATCTAATTTATATTTTTGAGTAGGCTTCATCTCCCCAAAAGTTTTCTTCTTGTTAATAGGTATAAATATTGGGTCATATCCAAAACCATTTTTACCTCTTGGCTTATGAGAAATAATTCCTTCTACTTTACCAATTACACAACAAATCTTTTTGCTTAGATAACTAATTGATAGTGCACATACAAAACGCGCCTTGATCTTTTTATTTCTCCAATATTTGTCTTTTTTTTTTAATTCTCTATAAACCCTTTCAATAGCTTTAGTAAAATCTGAATTCCTGCCCCCCCATCTAGCAGAATATATTCCAGGGTTTTTGCCTAAAATATCTATCTCCAAACCAGAGTCATCTGCTAAACACATCAAATTTGTTTTTTTAGAAAAATATTTTGATTTAATTAAGGAATTTTCTTTAAATGATTTACCATTTTCTTTTGGACTTTTTAATTTAAACTCTGCTGTAGATAAGGTGACAATATTTTTGGGTAATAAATCTCTAATTTCTTTTAATTTACCTTTGTTATTGGTCCCGATAAGTAATTTTTCAATTTTTTTTTTTAACATCTAGAAATTTCTCATTTACTTACCATATAAGATCGTATGGAAAAAGAACAAAGCCAGAATAACCCAAAAAATATATCTGAAGAAGAAGAGGAAGTAAAATCATCCCCTGACCAAGCATCAGTAAATCCTCAAGTAGACGAGTTAGCTGCTGATGGATCATCTCAAAATACAAGTGAGGAAACTAAACAAGAAGAAAAAAGTCCAGAAGAAAAAATTTTAGAACTAGAAGATAAACTTGCAAGAACATTTGCCGAAATGGAAAATCAAAGAAGAAGATTTGAAAAAGAAAAAAGAAGATGCTTATGAATATGGAGGTTTTGCATTTGCAAAAGAAGCCTTAAATCTAATCGATAATCTTGAGAGATCTAAACAAATATTATCTAACGATGAGTCACTTAAAAATTCAGAATCTTTAAAAAAAACACTCGAACATTTTGATATAATTAATAAGGACTTAATATCTGTTTTTTCAAAAAACAACATTAAACCAATTGAAAGTTTAAATAAAAAATTAGATCCAAATTTTCACCAAGCAATGATTGAAATAGAAGATGATGAGAGGGAACCAGGAACAATTATTCAAGAAATCCAAAAAGGTTTTACTATAAAAGATAGGTTGCTAAGACCTTCATTAGTTGGTGTAGCAAAAAAAAGATCGGATAAAACAAAAAAAGATAAGGAAAATAAAGACAATTTAAAAGAGAAATAATGCTTAATTCAACTTGTAGATTAGAATTTTAACCCTATATGAGTAATAAACAAATAATATGAGCAAAATAATTGGAATAGACTTAGGTACAACAAACTCTTGTGTCGCTATAATGGAAGGTAGCCAAGCAAAAGTTTTAGAAAATGCTGAAGGTGCTAGAACAACGCCGTCAGTAGTTGCCTTTACTGATGAAAAAGAAAAATTAATTGGTCAGCCTGCTAAAAGACAAGCTGTAACAAATCCTGAAAATACGATTTTTGCAGTAAAAAGATTGATAGGTCGAAATTTTGAAGATCCCACTGTTAAAAAAGATATTGAGTCAGCTCCATTTAAAATAGTAAATTCTGAAAAAGGTGATGCTTGGATTGAAGCTAAAGGAGAAAAGTATTCACCATCACAAATTTCAGCTTTTATTTTACAAAAAATGAAAGAAACTGCTGAAAAGTATTTAGGTCAGTCTGTGACAAAAGCTGTAATTACTGTTCCAGCTTATTTTAATGATGCTCAAAGACAAGCTACAAAAGATGCAGGTAAGATTGCAGGCTTAGAAGTTTTAAGAATTATTAATGAACCAACTGCAGCTTCACTAGCTTATGGTTTAGATAAAAAACAAAATAAAAAAATAGCTGTTTATGATTTAGGCGGGGGTACTTTTGATGTCTCTATTCTGGAATTAGGTGATGGAGTATTTGAAGTTAAATCTACAAATGGTGATACTTTTTTAGGTGGAGAAGATTTTGATAACGCGGTCGTAGAATATCTTATTGATGAATTTAAAAAAGATAGTGGTATTGATTTAAAATCTGACAAATTGGCTCTACAAAGGCTGAAAGAAGCAGCAGAAAAAGCAAAAATTGAATTATCTGCAGCAGAACAAACTGATATAAATTTACCATTCATAACAGCAGACAAAACGGGTCCTAAGCATATTAATTTAAAAATGACTAGAGCAAAATTAGAGGCATTAGTTGAAGATCTAATAGCTAGAACTATCCCACCATGTAAAACAGCCTTAAAGGACGCTGGTGTATCAGCTAGCGATATAGATGAAATAGTAATGGTTGGTGGTATGACTAGAATGCCTAAAGTAGTTTCAGAAGTTAAAGATTTTTTTGGTAAAGAGCCAAATAAAAGTGTAAACCCAGATGAAGTAGTAGCAATGGGTGCTGCTATTCAAGCAGGCGTATTACAAGGTGATGTTAAGGATGTGCTTTTACTTGATGTTACACCATTGTCTCTTGGTATAGAAACTCTAGGTGGGGTATCTACTAAGCTTATAGAAAAGAATACAACAATCCCTACTAAAAAAAGCCAAGTATTTTCAACAGCTGAGGATAACCAACCAGCTGTTTCGATAAGAGTACTTCAAGGAGAAAGGGAGATGGCAACTGACAACAAGTTGCTTGGTAATTTTGAATTAGTTGGAATCGCACCTGCACCAAGAGGAGTGCCTCAAGTTGAAGTAACTTTCGATATTGATGCTAATGGAATAGTAAATGTGTCAGCTAAAGATAAAGGAACAGGTAAAGAACAAAAAATTCAAATTCAAGCCTCAGGTGGATTGAGTGATGAAGAAATTGAAAAAATGGTTAAAGATGCTGAAGCAAATAAGGAAGTAGATAAAAAGAAAAGAGAGTCAGTCGATGTAAGGAACCAAGCGGATACTTTAATACACTCAACTGAAAAAAATCTTAAGGAACATGGGGCTAAAATTACTGATGCTGAAAAGAAAGCAATAGAAGATGGATCGAGTGCATTAAAAGAGGCTTTAAAAGGTGAAGATATTGAAGATATTAAAAAGAAAACTGAGGCTTTAATTCAATCTTCAATGAAACTTGGAGAAGCTATTTATAAATCACAACAAAATGTAAAACCAGATTCTAATAAAGATGACGGAAAAGACGATAAAGGAAAAAAAGACGATAATGTTGTTGATGCGGATTTTGAAGAAGTAAAGGACGAGAATAAAGAAAAAAGCGCTTAACTGACATCTATTTGTCCAGGTTAAATACATGGCTAAGAGAGATTATTACGATGTCCTAGGCATCAATAAAAGCGCCAGTCCTGAAGATATAAAATCAGCTTATAGAAAGTTAGCAGTAAAATATCACCCAGATAAGAATCCTGGAGATAAATCTGCTGAAGATAAATTTAAAGAAGCTAGTGAAGCTTACGGAATTCTTTCCGACAAGTCCAAAAAAGAAAACTATGATAACTTTGGTCATGCAGCATTTGAAAATGGTGGTGGAGGTCAAGGTGGCTTTGGAGGATTTGGTGGAGCAGATTTCTCAGATATATTTGAAGATTTTTTTGGAGACTTTGGAGGTGGAAGAAGGAGCTCAAGAGGACGAAGCTCTAATAATAGAGGGTCGGACTTAAGATATGATTTATCAATCTCATTAGAGGAAGCCTATTCAGGAAAAAAACAGAACATACAATTCTCTACTTCCGAGAAATGTAATACTTGCAAAGGTAATGGATCAAAACCAGGACATAATCCTGATAGATGCTCTTATTGCGGTGGAAATGGAAGGGTTCGATCTAATCAAGGTTTTTTTACTGTTCAACAAACATGCCCTCAATGTGCAGGAAGCGGTGAAGAAATAACTAATCCTTGTGGAGATTGTAATGGCCAGGGAAACAAACAGACAACAAAAAAAGTTTCTGTAACTATTCCGAAAGGGGTAGATGACGGGACAAGAATTAGGCTTGCCGGAAAAGGTGAGGCTGGTACTAGAGGGGGAGCAAGTGGAGATTTATATTTATTTATTAATGTTAAATCACATGAACTTTTTAAAAGATCAGATGTAAATTTATTTTTTGAATTTCCAATTTCTATAGCTGATGCTGCCCTCGGTACAACTATAGAGATACCAACTATTGATGGAAAAAAAGGAAAAATTAAAATCCCGGATGGAACTCAAGATGGAAAACAATTCAGACTCAAAGGTAAAGGTATGCCTTTTATGCGAAGAGGTGATTATGGAGATTTATACGTACAGGTTAAAACTGAAGTACCAATATACCTTAATAAAGAACAGAAAGAATTATTAGAAAAATTCAGAAAAATAGAAAATGAGAAATCTAATCCAAGTATTAAAAAATTTTTTCAAAAGGCAAAAAGTTTCTGGAATAGCTAAAAATGGGATTAGAACAGATTATCCCAGCAATTTTTTTAATAGCAGTTTTGGTCTTAGTTCTACCTAGTTTTTTAAGATCAAATAATGAATCAAAACAATTACTCAAAAATTTATTCATTTGGTCTGTAATTGTTGTAACTATTGTGATAATTACATATCTTATCTCAAAATGAAAAGAATAAATTTAGCAATAACTGGGTGTATGGGTCGAATGGGGCAACAACTTATTAAATCATCAAAAAAAAATAGAAACTTTAAACTTGTTACACTGACAGAAAACAGGTTAATAAATAAAAAATTTAACGGAATTAAACCTGAGTTTAATTCTGATATGGCATTCAAAAAAACAGATGTAATTATTGATTTTACTATCCCTGTATGCACAATGGAAATATTAAAAATAGCTGCTAAACTTAAGAAAAAAGTTGTAATTGGAACTACTGGGTTTACTAGAAGTCAAGAGAGTCAAATTAAAAAATATTCAAAAAAGATACCAATTTTAAAAGCTGGAAATATGAGCTTAGGTATAAATTTATTAATGTATTTAACTGAGATTACTTCAAAAGCATTAAATGATGAGTATTTAAGTAAAATATTTGAAGTACATCATAAACATAAAAAAGACTACCCATCTGGAACAGCTTTAATGCTTGGAAAAGGGATTGCAAATGGAAAAAATAAAAATTTATATAATTTAATTGGTAAAAAGTTTTTAAATAAAAAGTCTTTTCCTTACGGAAAAAAAATTAATTTTAATTCAATTAGAAAAGGTGAAATTATTGGAGAACATGAGGTAAAATTCTCAAGTGGAAAAGAGATAATTACTTTAAATCACGGAGCCTTTGATAGAGCGCTTTACTCTGATGGAGCTTTGACTGCCTCTAAATGGTTGATAAAAAAAAAACCAGGATTATATTCTATGAGAGATTTGCTTAACTTTTCATAATGAATGAAAAACAGAGAGCAAAAATTATACTTAAAACTCTTAACAAAATTTATCCTAAAGCACCGGTTCCTCTTAAAAGCAAAAATACTTTTACATTATTAATCTCTGTACTGCTTTCAGCACAATGTACTGATGTAAATGTGAATAACGTGACAAAAAATATATATCCAAAGTATTTTAAACCAGCCCACTTTGTTAAATTAGGTAGAAAAAAAATTGAAAAATTAATAAAAAAAATTGGTATTTTTAGAATTAAAGCGAAAAGTATTTACTTAATGTCAAAACAAATTTTAGAAGATCATAATGGAAAAATACCTAAAACTTTTGAAGAGCTTGAAAAGCTGCCTGGTGTTGGCCATAAAACAGCAAGTGTTGTAATGTCCCAAGGTTTTGGATACCCAGCTTTTGCAGTTGATACTCATATTCATAGACTCGCACAAAGATGGGGTTTAACGAATGGAAAAAATGTAGTTCAAACCGAAAAAGATTTAAAACGAATATTTCCTAAAAAAACTTGGTCTAAACTTCATTTACAAATAATTTTTTATGGTAGAGAATATTGTAAAGCAAGAGACTGCTATGGTTTAACTTGTAAAATATGTACTACTTGCTACCCTAACAGAAAAAAAACCTGTTATTACCAAAAAAGCTTAATATGAAAATTTTAGGAATAGGGAATGCAATAGTAGATGTCATTTGTAAAGTGGATGACAGTTTTATTGCTAAAAATAATCTTACAAAGAGTACAATGAAATTGTTTTTTGATGAAAATGAGTTCAAAAAATTATTAACTAATCTAGAGATAGAAAAAACTGTTTCAGGTGGATCTGTAGCAAACTCAATAGTTGGTATTTCTCAACTAGGTGATGAAGTAGGTTTTATTGGTAAAGTTTCAGATGATGATTTTGGTAGCAAATACGAAGAGGGTTTAAAAAAAGAGAATGTAAAATATTTTTATTCGAAAAAAGAAGAAGAATTACCCACTGGAACTTGTTTAATATTAATAACTCCAGACTCTGAAAGAACAATGTGTACATTTTTGGGTACTGCAGGAAAGATAAATGAAAATGATGTTAGTTCTGATGTAATTAAAAAATGCGAAATAATATTTTTAGAAGGTTACTTATGGGATGAGGGTGAGCCTAAAAAGGCATTTGATAAAGCTATTAATAGTGCAAACAAAGTAGCCATGTCACTGTCTGATCAGTTTTGTGTAGATAGACATAAACCTCATTTTTTAAATTTAGTAAAAAACAAACTAGATATAACTTTTGCTAATGAGCAAGAAATTACATCCTTGATTGAAGCAAAAAATTTTGACGAAGTTATTAATTTTTCAAAACAACTTAATAGACTAGTTGTTATTACTAGGGGTGAAAAAGGAGCAGTTGCTATAAATGGTGGGGAGATTGTTGAAAGTGATATACATAAAAATTTAAAAATTGTAGACCTTACAGGTGCTGGTGATCTTTTTGCTGCTGGGTTTCTACATGGATACATTAATAAGCTATCTAACAAAGAGTGTCTTGAAAAAGGAACTGAAATGTCATCAAAAATAATTCAACAAATCGGAGCTAGACTTTAATCTTTTTTCTTTTGAAACTTCCTTTTCCTTTTTTTGGTTTGATAACTCTAGGTTTGTATTTTTTTGTAAAAAGTTCTTTAGCAAATTTATTTTTTTTTGACAATTTCATAACCACTTTTATTAGTTAATATAAAATTCTCATCATGAAACTTTTTTGATATTTTTTTTCTTAATCTATAAATATGAGTTTCTACAGTATGAGTTTCTAATTTGGGCTGATAACCCCAAACCTTCGATTGTAATTCATCTATTTTGACAACATCTTTAGAATTAAATATATAAATAATTGAATTAATCTCTTTTTCAGTAAGTTTTAATTTAAGATTTGATTGAGACATTTCTCTAGAATTTAAGTTAAATTTATATGAGCCAATCATAATATCAGATTGCTTATTAAAATTTATTTTTAAAAATTGAGTATTTATTTTTTCCAACAACTTTACAATGTGAACAGGAAAATCATTAAAAATAATTTGATTATCAAGACCAGCAATTTTTTTTTGTGTCAAAATCAAAGTATTTGGTTGAGAAATAAAATATGAAATATCATTTTTAGAGGCCTTTTTAATGATAAGATTTACATCGTTATTAATTTCAATTAAAATCCTATATAATTCTTCAAACTCATAAATAATTAATTTTTGGTTATTCATATATTGATAGAATATGACAATTTACATAAAAAATAAATATAGACTTCAAGTTGATGATTTCACATTTAAATGTTGTATTGGTAAAAATGGTCTAAGTAAAAAAAAGAGAGAAGGTGATAAAAAAACACCTATTGGTCATTTTTCAATTGAAAACCTATATTACAGGTCAGATAGAATAAAGAAACCACATACTAAACTGAGATGTATAAAAATTAAAAAAAAAATGGGTTGGTGTGACGATCCTTTAAATCAAAAAAATTACAATAAATTAGTCCTTATTAACAAAGAAACTAAATGTGAGAAACTCTACAGAAAAGATCATAAATATGATTTAATAATTCCAATAAAATATAATTATTTAAAACCCATTAAATTTAAAGGAAGTTGTATTTTTATTCATTTAACAAACAATTATAAAGCCACAGCTGGATGCATTGGATTAAAAAAAAAGGATTTTTTGATAATGATAAAGTTGATTAATAAAAAAACAAAAATCCAAATTAACTAACTTCTTTCTCCAAAAATATTAGAGCCTATTCTAACATATGTTGCAGAATTTTTTATTGCATCTAAATAATCAGCAGACATGCCCATACTCAATTCATCTAAATTTAAATTTTTATTAAGAGTGCGCATTTCTTTAAAAAAAATATCTGATGATTTTCCTAAAGGTGGAATACACATTAGTCCAATCACATTTAGGTCGATCGCTTTACAATATGAATATAATTCATTTACTGACGATTTATTTACTCCAGATTTTTGTTCCTCATCACCAATATTTACCTGAATAAATATCTTAATTTTTTTACCCTGTTTTGTCTCCTCATCTGCTATTTTCTTTGCAAGCTTTTCACTATCAACAGAATGAATATAATCAAATATTTTTATCGCTTGTTTTACTTTATTGGTTTGTAATTTACCTATAAGGTGCAATTTTAAATCTTTTTTGATTAATTTAATATCAGACCATTTCTCTAGTGCTTCTTGAACCTTATTTTCCCCGTAATCTAAATGACCATATTCTATCAAAGGTAAAATATTGTTAATCTCAAAAGTTTTAGAAACTGCTAATATTTTAGGATCATTATTAATATTTAATTTTTCTAGATAAACTTTAATATTATTCTTAATATATAATAAATTTTTTACAGTACTATGCATATAAGTTTAATGAAAAAATATTACTTTATAAATAAATTTAATACAAACAATATTGATAAACAAGATGGACAAACCGCCATTATTTTTAGAAACTATAGTTCAAAAAAAATTAATGAAGATCTTATTATTAAGATAAAAAACTATTGTAAAAAAAAAACTTTAAAGTTTTATCTATCAAATAATATTAAATTAGCTATAAAACTAAATTTAGATGGTGCTTACATACCAGCTTTTAACAAGTCATTTATGCATAATTCATACAGTCTGAAGAAAAATTTCAAATTAATTGGATCTGCACATAATTTAGCCGAGATAAGAATTAAAGAAAAACAAAATGTTTCTTCAATTTTTATTTCATCAATTTTTAAAAATAATAAAAGTAATAAATTTTTAGGTATTTATAAATTTTTAAACCTAATGAATTTAACAAAAAAAAATGTAGTATGTTTGGGAGGAATTAATAAAGATAATGTAAAAAAAATTGATTTATTAAACATAGGTAGTTTTGGATCTATCTCAATGTTAGAAAATTATTAAATAACTATGAATTACAGTAATATAATTTATCTCAAAAAAGAATTGGATAAAATTAAAATTCTTTTTAAAAAAGAGGAATTTAATCTTGTTATTCAAAAATCTAAAGTTCTTTTAAAAAAAAATCCAAATCAGGCTATAATATATAATTATATTGGCTTATCATATATTCAGTTGAGTAAAATTGAAAACGCTTTAAGGATACTTCTGGCAGCCGAACAAAAATTGCCCTCCGAACCTTCGATTTTATGTAACATTGGGCTTGCTTATAAAAATCTTGATGATGTATCAAATGCAAGAAATTATTTTAATAAAGCAATAAATATTAATCCAAAACATTTACCATCTCATATTAATTTAGGTCACCTTGAAAATAATCTAAACCATAGTGAAAAAGCAGCTGATTATTATTTAAGGGCTTATAATTTAAATAATAATTCTGAAGAAGTCTTAACGTATCATATCCTGAATCTTTCAGCACGAGGAAAATTCACTGAAGCAAAAAAAATAATTTTTGAATTGAATAATAAATTTCCAGAAAATATTAAATCATATCAATTATATAGTAAAATTCATAAGTACACATTAGAGGATCCTCATCAAAAATTAATGTTGAGCAAAATAAATATTCCAAGTTTAAATGATGAAGATTTATCCAATTTACACTTTGCTCTAGCAAAATCATTTTATGATCAAAAAAATAATGAAAAATTTGTTCATCACACTTTAAAAGCTAATGATATTAAATTTAAAACCCTTAAAGATTATAATTTTAAATTAGAAGAAGAGCAATTTGAACAAATTAAAAAACATTATGAAAATTTTCACTTTCAAAATCAAAAAGATTATAAAGGAGAAAACCTTATATTTATAGTAGGGTTGCCGAGATCGGGCACGACCTTGCTTCATCAAATTATAAGCTCACATTCTAAAACTTTTGGAGCTGAAGAAAGCCATGTTATGAGCGATTTTTTTATTAAAAGATTTAAAAATGAAAACTCACTTGTAAATTTTTTTTCTAATGAGCTTGTTGATAAAGACATGTGTTCCAAATTATCAGATGAAATTTTATCAAAATATAAAATGTACGATCAGGATAAAATTATAGTAGATAAAATGCCTTTTAATTTTAAATGGATTGGTTTTATTAAAATACTATTTCCTCATGCTAAAATAATTCATAGTAATAGAAATCCTGTTGATAGTGCTTTTTCAATATACAGAAATGTATTTGACAGCCCTGGTATCGGTTGGGCTTATAACCAAGATTATTTAACTAAATATGTGAACCTTTATAGTAACCTAATGTCTTTTTGGAAACAAAAATTAGGCAATTTTATTTATGAAAGTCACTATGAAAAATTAGTAACCCAACAAGTAAATGAAACTAAAAATATTTTAAAATTTTGTAATTTAAAATTTGAAGATAGTTGTGTTAATTATACTTATAACAACATACCCTCTAGAACAATCAGTGTTTACCAGGTAAGAAATAAAATTTATAAGAGCTCTCTAAACTTGAGTGACAAATATTTAAATCTTTTAATAAAAAAATCGCTCATAACATGGCTTTCTTCAGCTCCAAAAGTTTT
>JACWDI010000006.1 GCA_014654265.1 Pelagibacterales bacterium SAG-MED11
TTAGAAAAAAAATTAAACGAGCAAAAAAATCAAGATACTAAGATGCTTTTACAGATACATGATGAATTGATTTTTGAAACACCAAAATTAGGGGTTGACAAAATAAGAAAAATAATAACTGAAGAAATGACAAGTGTAGTAAATAGTGACCAACATTCATTCTCTATTCCACTAACTGTAGACTTAAATATTGGTGATAACTGGGGTTCACTTCACTAATTTTAATTTGATTGCCCAAATTAGAACAATTTAGTATTTTTATAAGTAGAGTATGGACAAACAAACAATAGCTTTAATAGATGATGATAGAAACATACTAACAAGTTTAAGTATAGCTTTAGAGAAAGAAGGTTTTAAAGTGCAAACCTATATAGATGGGGAAAGTGCTTTAATAGGATTAACTAGAACACCCCCAGATTTAGCAATAATAGATATAAAGATGCCAAAAATGGATGGTGAAGAATTATTAAAAAAATTAAGAAAAAAACTTCCTTACCAGTTATATTTTTAACTTCTAAAGATGATGAAATAGATGAATTGCTTGGTTTAAAATTAGGTGCAGATGATTTTGTAAAAAAGTCTGGGGGATTCTCTATTAAAGTATTAATTGAAAGAATTAGAGTCCAGCTTAGAAAAAAAGATACAAAAGATTCAATAGAAGAAAATAAAAGTATAATTTCTCATGGAAAATTGAAGCTCGATCCATCACAATTAGAATGCGAGTGGGATGGAAAACAACTTCCTGATAAGTTAACTACGACAGAATTTTTATTAGTGAAGGAATTAGCAAAAAGACCAGGAATTATCAAAGAAAGAGCACAATTAATGGATATAGCTTATAGGGAGGATACGGATATAGAAGATAGAACTATTGACAGTCATGTTAAAAGAATAAGAAAAAAATTTAAAAAAGTTGATCCTGAATTTTCAGCTATAGAAACAAGATATGGAAGTGGATATAGGTGGAATGTTAGCTAATGCTCAGCAATCTTCTTAAAAATTTATCTATATTAAAAAAATTCTTATTTATTAATTTTATTTTTTTTACAATTATAGGTTTGTTTACATTTGCCTATATTAAAAATGTACAACCAAAATTGATTAAAAAAAAATCATCTAACCATATAGAAGTAATTAACAATACAATTGATAATTTAATAAGACTAGATGTTGAATTTGTTGAAGAGGATGTTAGAAAATTTTTATTTTCAACAAGATTTCTTTTTCAAAGTCTTGATAGAGTAATATTTTTCGACAAAGAACTAAATTTAGTTGGTGATACTGATACTTTAGATTTAGACCCAAGATCATTTCAAAAAAGGTTGGATAAAATTGAATTAGAAATACTTAATCAAAAGAAGACTGAGGAAATTACTGAAAAAAAAAATATTGATATAGGAACTGAGAATAGTGTTTCTTTAAAAGATATATTATTTAATTATGCTGGATCAAAAAATTTTGGTACTCATTTTACCTTCACTCAAAAGGAATTTAATAAGTTTAATTTAATAACAATTAAAAATGTAATGAAAAATAGTCAAAATATTGGTTTTCTGGCAATTACTGAGAATGCTAATGATATTAAGGCGGCAATAGAGGAAAGAGAAAGTTTTATACTCAGAACAGCTATTGCGGTCGGTTTAGTAATATTAATTTTTTCATTTGTTTTGAATAGATATTTTCTTAAACCAATTAAAAATTTAGTAAGTTATACAAAAACTATTAAAAATAAAAATTCTAAAACAACCAATATTGATACATTAAAACTTAGAAATGATGAGCTTGGACTATTATCAAATTCTTTAGATGATATGACATTAGAATTACAAAAAAGGATTTCACATGCAGAAAATTTTTCAACTGATCTTGTTCATGAAATAAGGAATCCTCTAGCATCTTTAAAAAGTGCTTCTGAAATTTTACATGATACCAACGACGTAAATCAAAGAATTAAACTAATAGATATTTTAAGCCATGATGTGCAAAGAATAGAGAGATTAATTACTGATTATTCTCAAATGTTAAAAGATGAAGTAGCACTAAGTAAAGAAAAAATTAAAAAAATAGACATTGAACCAATTATAAAATCTGTCGTGGATGATTTTAATAATATTTATAAACTTAAAAGAGGTATCAATATTTCTTATGAAAATGATAAAAAAATAAGTATTTTATTAATGGAATTGAAAATCGTGTTGAACAAATAGTGGCCAATCTACTAGAAAATGCAATTTCATTCAGTGATGATAATAAAAATGTTACTGTAAAAATTGCAAAAACGGATGAAGATAAAGTGATCATTAATGTATTGGACCAAGGTGAAGGCTTTAAAGAAAAAGATACTAGCAAAATATTTAGAAGATTTTACAGCAATAGACCAGATAAATTTGGAGAACATTCTGGTCTAGGATTGAACATAGTTAAAAACTTGGTTGAATTGCACAATGCTTCAATCAAAGCTACCAATAGAAAAGATCAAAAGGGTGCAAGTATGGAAATTATATTTCCTAAGGTATAAAGAGTTCTATTGATTAATTAATACTTTATTGCTAGAAGACCCTCCATGGAAGATTTCAAAGTAAAAGATATATCAGAAGCAGAATTTGGCAGAAAAGAAATTTCAATTGCTGAAAGTGAAATGCCCGGATTAATGGCTTTGAGAGAAGAATATTCTGGTAAATCACCATTAAAAGGAGCAAAAATTATAGGATGTTTGCACATGACAATCCAAACTGCAGTTTTAATTGAAACACTAGTAAATTTAGGAGCTGAAGTTAGATGGTCATCTTGTAATATTTTTTCTACTCAAGATCATGCAGCAGCAGCAATAGCAAAAGTAGGTATTCCAGTATATGCATGGAAAGGTGAAACTGAAGAGGAGTACCTTTGGTGCATTAAACAAACCATTACAGGCAATAAAGAATGGAAACCAAATATGCTTTTAGATGATGGGGGAGACCTTACTGCCATAATGCACAATGAGTATAAGGAATTATTAAAGAATGTAAAAGGAGTTTCAGAAGAAACAACTACTGGAATTAAAGCACTTAATAAAATGGAGAAAGATAAATCTCTTCTAGTTCCAGCAATTAATGTAAATGACTCCGTAACTAAATCTAAATTTGACAATTTATATGGTTGTAGGGAAAGTTTAGTTGATGGAATTCGAAGAGCCACTGATGTAATGATGTCAGGTAAAATTGCTATTGTAGCTGGATTTGGTGATGTAGGAAAAGGAAGTGCTGCATCTTTAAGACAAAGTGGAGCTAGAGTTTTAGTTACAGAGGCAGATCCTATATGTGCGTTGCAAGCAGCCATGGAAGGTTATGAAGTAGTTTTAATGGAAGAAGCAATTAGTAAAGCTGATATTGTTGTAACCGCAACAGGCAATAAAGATGTTGTAACAGCAGATCATATGAGAGATATGAAGGATAGAGCTATATTATGTAATATTGGCCACTTTGATAATGAAATTCAAGTAGAAGCTCTAAAAAATTATAAGTGGACAGAGGTAAAACCCCAAGTTCATGAGATAGAGCTACCTAGTAAAAAAAGAATAATTCTTTTAGCAGAAGGAAGATTGGTCAATCTAGGATGTGCAACTGGACACCCTAGTTTTGTAATGAGTGCATCTTTTACAAATCAAGTAATAGCTCAAATAGAACTTTGGAATAATAACAAAAATTATGAAAATAAAGTCTATGTTTTGCCAAAACATCTTGATGAAAAAGTAGCAACTTTACACTTAAAAAAAGTGGGAGCAAAACTAACCAAACTATCTCAAGACCAAGCTGACTATATAAGTGTTGGAGTAGAGGGTCCATTTAAACCTAATGCATATCGCTATTAGCAGTGAGAAAATAGATTTATCTTCAGAAGAAAAAACAGAGAAATTAGCTGCTAGATTTTTTAAAAAAATTAAGCCAGGTGATACAGTTTTTTTATATGGAGAAATGGGGGTAGGTAAAACAACATTTATAAGATATCTAATTAATAAATTCCAAAAGGAGAGTAAATTAGGAATAACTGAAGTCACTAGTCCTACATTTAATTTACTCAACGAATATAAAATTAATGATGTAAAAATAAATCATTATGATTTGTTTAGACTAAATTCCATTGAAGAAATTAAGAATTTGGATCTGTTTGAGAATAACTCAAAAGTAATTACATTAATCGAATGGCCAGAAATTATTGAGAAAAGACCAGATAATTTGATAGAATTACTTTTTAAGTATGAAGAAAATCATCAAAAAAGATCTTTACAAATTAAAGGTATAAACCTTTAGTTTATTAGATGAAAAATTTAAAAGAAATAAAAGGTGACGCATCTTTAAGAAAATTTTATAGAAAAAAAAATAAAGATTACTCCTCAATAATAGTTTTTTGTAAAAAAGATAAGTTTAAGAATCTTCTTGTATATGATGCAATAAATAAAGAGTTAAATAAAAATAAAATTTTAGCTCCACGTTTATATAATGAAAAGTATAATCAAAATTATATTGAAATTCAAGATTTTGGCAATCAAACAGTTTTAAAAATTTTGAATAAAAAAAGAAATGATAATAAATTTATTTATTTTAAAAAGATAATTAATACATTAAATCAAATACAATCTATCAAAACTAAAAGCATTAAAAATTTTAAAAATAAAAAATATAAAATTCCCAAATATACAAATGATATATTAATTGAGGAAGCAAATTTATTTTGTGAGTGGTATGTTAAAAAAAATTTATCAAAAAATACTAAAGGAAAATTTACAAGAAAGTTCGAAAAAATAATTAAAAAATTGACTTCAAATTTAAAATTAAAAAATGATGTATTTGTTCATAGAGATTTTCATGTTTCAAATTTAATGTTAGTAGAAAATCAAATAGGTGTAATTGATAGTCAGGATGCTTTAATTGGGAACAAAGCATATGATTTAGCATCCCTAATAGACGATGTTAGGTTTAGAACTTCTATTTCATTAAAACAAAAAATTTATAACTGTTATATTAAAAACCACTTAAAATTAGAAAAACGAAAGTTCAAAAATGATTTTGAAATATTATCAATTTTAAGAAATCTTAAAATTATTGGAATATTTACACGTCTTGCAATGAGAGATCGTAAAAAAAAATATCTTAAATTAATACCACATGCATGGGACCTAATAGCTATAAGAATAAAAAAAAATAAAATATTTAATGAACTAAAAAACTTGATTAATGAAAATTTTGAAAAAAAATTAAATGAAAATTAATACAGCATTAATATTATGTGCAGGCTTAGGTAAGAGGTTAAATCCATTAACTTTAGATACTCCAAAACCTCTACTTAAGTTAAATGACATAACTATTCTAGAAAAGTGTATTAATACTATTATTAAATTAGGAGTAAAAAGAGTCATACTGAACACTTTTCACTTAGGTGATCAAATTTTTGATTTTGTAAATAATAAAAACTTTAAAATTGATATTAATATAGTTGAGGATGGATCAAAGATTTTAGACACAGGTGGTGGAATATTAAATATGATTAGACATTCTGAGGATGAAAATTTTCTTGTTTTTAATCCAGACACATTATGGAATGAAATTTATATTCAAGAAATTGATAAGATGAAAAATTTTTATTTCGAAAATCGATTAAATAATTTACTTTTAGTGGTCAATAAAAAGTTAAGTTTTGATAACAATTTAATTGGTGATTTTGAATTGAAAAGTAATTTATTAAAAAAAAATGATAACAAAAATTTCATTTATATTGGTTGTCAAATTTTAAATAAAAATCTTTTTCAAAATTATGAAATAATTAATTTTTCAATTTCAGAAATTTGGAACAAATTGTTAGGAAAAAATATGTTAAATGGATTCGAAAGTATTAACAAATTTTACCATTTAACTAACTTAGAAACATTTAAAAAACTAAAAGATCTTTAGCTCGATCTTTGTCAAGATACTCACAAGATGCAATTTGTTCTTCTTTGTTTATTTCTATTATCAAAGGGTTTCCAGTAGGTATTTCCAAACTAGAAATTTGATTGTTGTCCAATTTGAATAAATATTTACATAATGCCCTGATAGAATTGCCGTGAGCTGAAATTAGAATATTTTTATTTGTTAATTTTTTTTTGATCTCATTTTGATAATATCTTAAAACTCTTTCATAAGTATCTTTTAGAGACTCAGTGTCTGGAACTATATTTTGAGGTATTTCATTATATGTTTCAATATTTATTGGATGATAAGGACTTTCTTTACTAAGTGCATCTGGTTTAATGTCCCAAGATCTTCTGAATTCAAAGACTTTTTTTTCTCCAATTTTTTCTCCCATTTCAATTTTGTTTAAACCTGTAAGAGCGCCATAATGTCTTTCATTAAGCTCCCAAGCTTTAGTAAAACTTTTGTTATCTTTTAAAACTGTCTGTATTATTTTTAGAGTTTTATTTGCTCTTAGTTGAAGAGATGAATAGTAAAAATCTATATTAATTTCTTTTTTTTTAATTAATAAGCCAGCCTTTTCAGCTTCTTGATTTCCTTGATCTGTGAGATCTACGTCAACCCAGCCAGTGAATCTTTTTTCAAGATTCCATGTACTCTGACCATGTCTTACTAATATTAAAAAACTCATATTGTTATTTTTAAAATATATTTGTAAATAAAACTATATAATTCAATTATGAAATTTTTTTCTAATTATAAGATAATCTTTTATAGTATAAATATTTCAATAATCATTTTATATCTTTTTCCAGGAAGTATTTTTGGTTGTATTTTTTTAGATGATTGTAGTACTCCAGCCCAAATTACACCAGACTTTTCTAAGATTTCTACGAATCATTTTTATGCATTTTTTATAGTTTCAATTTTTGGTTATTTGACTTTTTTAAAAGATAAACAAATTAAATATTTTATTATTTATTTAATCTTATTAGCAATATTGCTTGAAATTTGCCATTTGTTTATACCACAAAGAAGTTTTCAATGGTCTGACTTGTTTGGTAATTTGTTAGGTGTCTTTGTTGTAATTTTTTTCAAGAATCTTATAAATAAATATGGGTTATTTAAAAAATAAATTACTACTTTTAATATTTTTTTTATTAACAGCATGCTCTTCAATTCCAAACAATACAGCTAACAGCTGCTCAATTTTTGATCAAAGATACTTGTGGTATAAATATACGAAAAATGTTGAAAAAAAATGGGGCACTCCTATCTACATCCAATTAGCAATAATTAAGATGGAGTCTGATTTTGACTGGTTAGCAAAGCCTGCAAGACAAAAAATTTTTAAAGTTATACCTTACAAAAGACCTTCAAGTTCATTTGGTTATTCACAAGCTGTTAAAGGAACTTGGGAACAATATAAAAAAGAAACAGGAAATAATCTAGCAACCAGAGTAAGATTTAAGGATAGTGTTGATTTTATTGGATGGTACACAAATAAAACAGAATCTATTTTAAACATTTCAAAAAAAGATGCCTTCAAGCAATATATTGCTTATCACGAAGGATGGGGAAACTTTAAATATTATAAAAAAAATAAAAAAGTAATTGGTTTAGCTAATAAAGTTAAAAAGCAATCTGAAATTTATAAAAAACAATTAGTAAAGTGTAAAAATTCTTTAAATAAAAATAAATATATTATTTTTTAGACAGTTCTTTCTTAAGTTCTAAATCTACCTCATCTATCCTTTTAGTATTTTTTGCAAAAGCCAAATACATTGATGGAGTAACATATAAGGTAAAGAAAGTTGAAATGATCATACCTCCCAAAATAGTAGAGCCTACTGCTAATCTTGAACCTTCACCAGCTCCAGGGCCAATATTTCCAATGATTAAAGGCATCATAGCAATCATAGTACTCAAAGATGTCATAATGATTGGTCTAAATCTAACTGCACAAGCCTCTTTGACTGCAGACTCAATATTTTTTCCAGTAGTTCTAATTTGATTAGCATAATCTACTATTAAAATACTATTTTTTGTTGATATACCTATGAGAATAATCAGAGCAATCTGTGAAAAAATATTTACTGAGCTATTCAGAAATAAAACAAACACTAAACCACCAAAAATAGCCAGTGGGACAGTTAAAATAATTACAAATGGATGAATAAATGAATTGAATGTAGCTGCCATTACCAAATATGCAGTTAACAAAGCCAATGCAAAAATTATAAATAATTCATTACTTGTTTCCTTAATTTCTTCAGATTTTCCTTTCCAAGTAATTTGATTTTCTGGGGCTAAATCTGACATTACATTTTCAAGAAATTTTATTGCTTCAGTTAAGGTATAACCTTCATTAATATTTGCTGAAATAGTCACAGCTCGCTGTCGGTTATATCTTGCAAGTTCTTTTGCTGAACCTTCTTCTTTAAAATTGACAAGATTTGCTAAGGATATTAGTTTTCCATTAGTTTCTGATCTTACAAATATTTTAGATATTCCATCTTTATTTCTTCTATCAGATAAATATTGCTGAACAATTATTGGATATTCTTTACCTAATTTATTAAAGGTAGTAATTCGTTTACCACCATAAAGTGTCTCAAGCGTTTCTCCTATTGCTTTAGTTGAGACCCCTAGATCTTTCGCTTTATTTTTGTTAATGATTAATTTTACTTCAGGTTTATTTCTATTGTAGTCAGAATCAACTCTGGATAAATTTTTGTTTGATCTAATTTTTCTAATCACCTTTTTTTGAATTTCTTCAAGCTCGTCATAAGTACTCCCATAAATCACCATTTGTAATGGTTTATTATAACTTGAGACTCTTATAGATTGCGGAGATATTGGAAAAGCTAAAGCTTGAGGTAAAGATACGATTTTTCCAATTGCCTCTCTTAAAACTGCTTGTTGCCCTTTTTTCCGATTTTTCCAATCATCAAGAAGAGCAATTATTATAAAACTATTAAATGAATTGGCTGAACTTCCAAACCCAGGAACTCTCATTATGAATCTAGAGTAGGGGCTATCTTCTGCTTGTAACAGAGGAATTAATCTAGCCTCAACCTTTTGGGCTTGTTCTTGAGTATATTCGAAAGAACTACCTTCATCTGTTGATCCAATTATCAAATATGCACCTCTATCTTCCATAGGTAGTAGTTCCTTTTTTGCAAAACTAAATAAAAGAACTGAACTAATTATTATAAAAATAATAAAGATACCTACAGATCTAGTTTTATTGATTATAGTTCCAAGTGTTTCTTTATAAAAATTAGCAAAACTTAAAAAAATTTTTTCAAATTTTAAAATAAAGATTTTTTTTGATGTTTTTTTTTGAAGAAACTTGCTTGCAAGCATAGGAGATAACGTTAGAGCTACAAATGATGAGACAACTATTGAGAAAGATAAGGCAATTGCAGTTTCCTTGAACAAAGTTCCAGAAATTCCTTCTATAAAAATTAGTGGCAAAAAGACTGCTACCAAAATTAATGTTGTAGCAATTATAGCAAAAGAAATTTGTTTAGATCCCTTATAAGCAGCAACTAATGGTGTTTCTCCATTTTCAATTCTTCTATAAATAGCATCAGTCATAATGACAGAGTCATCTGTAATTATGCCAATAGCCAAAATAAAACTTAAAAGCACAAATATATTTATAGAAAGACCAAAAATATATAATCCAAGAAAGGATGCTATCAAACTTACAGGCAAAGCAACTGCTGGGACAATTACAGCCTTTAAGTTACCTAAGAATAAATAAATTATTATGACCACTAAAACAAATGCAATTAATAAAGTTTTATAGACCTCCTCAATAGCTGCTTCCACATAATTTGCTCTATTAAATGCAACTCTTAAATCTAAACTTTCAGGTAAAGATTTCTTTACTTCCTTAATTTTCTTTTTAATATCATCAGATAATTCTACTGTTGAAGCACCACTTCTAGCATAAATTCCAATCCCTACAGTTTTTAGATTAAGTTGATCTTTTGTTTGAGCTTTAAAAAGTGTTTTTTCTGAAACAGGACCAAATTCAATATTAGAAATATCAGATAGTAAAATAATTTTATTACCTGTTTTTTTTATTGGCAGTTGTTTAATTGTTTCGATATCATTATATGATTTATCTAAATTAAGCGTGAGGTCAATATTATCTGCTTCCAGAGTACCAGCAGGCAGTCTTATATTTTCTCCTCGTAAAGCGATCTCTACCTCTTGAATAGTTAAATTATTAGCTGCAAGTTTAATAGGATCAATCCAAACTCTAATACTTAATTCTCTTAATCCACCTACTCTTATTCTTCCTACATTTTTTACACTTGAAAATTGGTCAATTAAAAACCTTTCAGCATAGTCTCCTAATTCCAAATCACTCCAGGTTGAAGAAGATAATGAAAGCCACATAGTTGTGGTAAATCCTGCAGCTCTTTTAAGTATTTGAGGAGGATCAGACTCAGAAGGCAAGTTATCAACAACTCTTGCAACTCTTTCTCTTATATCGTTAGCAGCATTATCTAAATCAATACTAGTATCAAATTCAACATTAATAGTACTTCTGCCATTTTCAGATTTAGAGTCAATATTCTTTATTCCTTCAGCCCCACCAACAACATCTTCTACTACTTGAGTAACTTCTTGATCTACAATAGAGGCAGCAGCAGATTTATAATCAACTTGGATTTGAACTACAGGAGGCTGAATTCCATTTGGTAATTCTCTAACTGGCAGTTTCCAAAAAACAAATAAACCAAAAATAATTAATATTAGAGACATTACCCAAGATACGGTAGGTCTTTTTATGCTTAATTCTGTAATAAACATTTATTTATTTATAGGTTTTATTTTTCCTCGGGGTCTGACTTTTTTTAAGCCTTCAGCTACAATAATATCTCCCTCACTTAAACCAGATATAATTTCAACATTTTTATTACCCCTGAGACCAGTATTCACTTCTGTTTTATTAGCAATATTTTTTTCATTTATCTTATAAACATATGACTTATCTCCTTCTATCATTATGCTAGTATCTGGAACACTTAAGGAGTTTCTCAAATCAAACTTAACACCAACTTCAAGCAAAGATCCTGAGATTAGTTCTAAATTATCATTTTCAATTTTTATTCTTGATAATAAACTTCTAGTATCAGCATTAATTCTACTTGAAACAAAATCTACCTCACCCTCAAAAATCTTATTTTTATAACTTGATAGTTTGACCTCTACTGGTAATCCTTTTTTAATTGATGCAGAATAATTTTCGGGAATTTTAATATCTGAATATATAGTTGAGTTATCGTCTAATGTAATAATAAAAATGTTATTTGAAACTAGAATATCTTCAGTAAGACCTGTGTATCCAAGCACTCCACTAAATGGAGCTAAAATATTTCCACTCTTTAATTTGATTAAAATCTCACCTTTTTTAACGAAATCTTTTAATTTTAAATCTTCAACAAGATCATCTTTTTTTATTTTAAAAGTTTTTGATCTTTTTGAAATCGCTGTTCCAAAAGTTTCAATTTTTTCTGAAAATTCTTTGCTTACAACTTGAGTGACAATTATTCCAGGTGGTGGTCTTTTACTAAATTTTTTTTTAAAATGATTGCCTATCATCGTTCTTCCAATAATCACAATCGCTATGATTAGAAAAAAAACTAATATTATTGAAATAAATTTTGTTGATTTTTTCATAAGTTTTTTTAAATTATGCCGTATTCCGCCCAAGAACCATCATAAATACAAGGGTGATATTTATCATTTATTAAAGAATAAGCTAGTGCCAAAACACACGCAGTAACTCCAGAACCACATGAAAAAACTATATTTTTTTCATAAATATTTTTCAAACAAGATTTAAAAATATCTTTAAGTTTTTCTTCATCTTTAAATGTTTTGTCCTCATTAAGACATTCATTGAATGGTATACAATAAGAATTTTTAATATTTCCACTTCTCAAACCTTTTCTTGGTTCGGGAATTTTTCCTTCAAATCTCTCTCTACTCCTGGCATCTATAACCTTGAATTTTTGCTCCTCTAAATTTTGATTGATTAATTTTTTATTTTTTACTAATTCTTTTTTTTCATAAGCTTTGTAATCTGATATTTTGGTCTTATTTATTGTTTTAGTTACTTCTCTTTTTTCTTTAATCCATTTTTTTAAACCTCCATTTAAAACATGAATTAATTTTGGATCATGCCCATAATAGATAAAATTAAACCAGCAACGACAAGAACTAATTACATCAGAATTATCATAAACAACTATCTCGTCATTTTTCTTAATGCCCATTTTTGAAACTATTTTCTCCCACTCATTTATGTCAACTAACATATGAGGAAGTTCAGTATCTTTTTTTGAATTATTATCTAAATCAAAAAAAATAGAATTTTGAATATGTTGAGTTTTATATTCTGTAAAACCATCTCTTTTTGTTTGAGGCATATGCCATGAACAATCAATAATTTTAACTTTATTAAGATTCATTCCCAGCCAATCAGTTTCAACTAATGGCATCTTATCTTTTTTCCAAATATTTTTGATGGTATTCTTCAGCTGGGCAATAATTATTTAATAAAGTGATCTTGGTTACTACTTTATTAGATAATCTTTCATTAACATCATTTAAAACTTTTTCAGCTGTTATCTTTTGAATATTATTAAGATAAAATATTTCACTTCTATATTGAGTTCCAAAATCTGGTCCCTGTGAATTTAATGTAGTGGGATCATGAATTTGAAAAAAAATTTTTAAAATCTTTTCATAAGTTATTATTTTTTCATCAAAATCAAGTTTTACAACTTCAGCATGATTAGTACTACCAGAACATACTTCTTTATAAGTTGTAGTAGTACTGTTGCCACCACAATAACCAACCTCAGTTTTAATAATACCTTCAATTTTACTAAATTTTATTTCGGGTCCCCAAAAACATCCAAGTGCTAAAACTGCTATTTCCATTGATTATAAATTAAATTAATTTACAAATTATTCGTATGCTCAGTAAAAATCAATTAGGTTTTTTGTACATGTTCATGTCTGTTTGTGCCTTTTCTATAATGGACATTATTGTAAAATGGTCAATTGAATATCCTATTGGGCAAGTTTTATTTTTTAGAGGGTTTTTTGGAATAATTTTTTATTTTTGTATTATTCCAAGAGACAGACTCCATAATTTTTATTTAACTAAAAGAGCTGGACTTCATTTCTTAAGATGTTTATCAGGATTAATTGCTTTAGTTGCTATTTTCATTGCTTTAAGAAGTTTACCTTTAGCAACAGTTGTCAGCATCTCTTTTGCAGCTCCAATATTCACAACTATTTTTTCAATTTTTTTATTAAATGAAAAAGTAGGATTATTTAGATGGTTAGCTGTCTTAGTTGGATTTATAGGAATTTTAGTTATCACTGAACCAGGAATAAGTTCACTAAACATTTATTATGTTTTTCCAATAATTTTCTGTTTGGGACTTTCTTACGTCGCAATAGCAATTAGGCAGCTATCAACTTCAGAGCCTGTTTGGTTAATTTCTTTTTATTTTTCTTTAGCAATAACTTTACTAAGTTTTTTAACAATTCCTCAGGGGTGGATAATGCCAGATTTAAGAGATTTTTTATTATTATCAATGGTAGGTATTTTTGGTGGAGTTGCAAACTTGTGGTTAAGTCAATCTTATAAATATTCTGAAGTATCATTAGTTACACCACTGAAATACTTGGCTTTAGTTTTTGCAATATTTTTTGGCTACTTTATTTGGAATGAAATACCAACTATTAAAACATTATTTGGTGCAGCTTTAGTAATAATCTCTACAATGATCATTTTTAGAAGAGAAATTTACCAAAAAAAAAATATCACGTCTAAAACAATTAATGACTAAAGTTCCAAAGTACTGGAAAAAAGCAAAAAAAAATTTGTCTAAGAAAGATAAAATAATGTCTAGATTAATTAAAAGTTACGAAAGCCCATCGGAAACTATTTTAACATCAAGAAAAGATATCTTTTATTCATTATGTAAAAGTATCATTGGACAACAAATAAGTGTTGCTGCTGCTAATTCTGTTTTTTTTAAATTTAAAAAAAAATGTAATAATAAGATAAATGCTAGAATAGTTTCAAGATTGACTTTTTCACAAATTAAATCATGTGGTCTTAGTCGCCAAAAGGTTAAAGGAATAAAAAGCTTAGCTAAACAAACTTTAGACAAAACCTTTAATCCTAAACTTATAAATAAGATGGATGATGAAGAGGCCATTAAGTATTTATCAAATTTAAGACAGATTGGAAGGTGGTCTGCTGAAATGATATTACTTTTCACTTATAACAGATCTAATATTTGGCCCGTTCAAGACATTGGTCTTTTAAGAGCAATTTCAAACAATTATAAAAAAAAATATTTACCACCTGATAAGTTTGTTAGTTTACTTAAAAAAAGGTTTTCACCTTATTGTTCAGTAGCAACATGGTACTTGTGGAGAAGCATAGATCCTGAACCTATTCAGTACTAAATCCCTCAATAATTTGCATATGTCTCGTTGTTGTTTCTTTAGCTAAATTCCAACCAGCTAGATATTCTTTTGACTCATGACATTTTAACGCTTGTTCATAACTTGGAAATTCCCAAACCACTGTTCTAACGAAGTCATCTCCGTCAAATGTTTTGTGATTTCCCCCTCTTACTAGAGGCACTCCACCAAATCCTTTAATTATAGGTGTTACTGTTTCAGCGTATTTTTTTAAATTTTCTTGATTATCTATTTTTAGATATAAACTTATCCAATATGCTTTCATGATTTCTCCTTTTTAAATAATTTTAATTATGATAATAGATTTCATGGCAGAGAAATTAATCATCCAATTTGATGAATATACTAAAATTGTTGAGAAATTAGCAATAGAAATTCACAAAAGCTATAAACCCACAGTTCTTATAGGAATTATGAGAGGTGCTGCACCAATAATTGATATTTTATCTAGAATTTTAAAACTTCCAATTGCTTATATAGTCATCCAAAGTTATTCAGGTGAAGGCATGGAGGACAAGCAAGGTCAATTAATGTTTTCAAGAGAAATTAGTTCTTTAGCAAAAAATGAGGATTTTAATAAGGTACTTTTAATTGACGACTTGTCAGACACTGGGCTTACTTTAAACAAAAGTATTGAATGGTTAAAAAATTATGCTCCAATCAAAAGCTACATTAAAGAAGTTAAAACAGCATGTTTATGGAAAAAGAAATCTTCATCTTTTGAGCCTGATTTTTGCCCTGTAAAATTAGATTCAGATCCTTGGATTGTCCAGCCAACTGAGCACTATGAGGAACTATCTATTGATAAATTAATTGAAAAAAATAAATAGGGCCAGACTAAACTGGCCCCATTAAACTTTTTTAAGCAACTGCAAAACTCACAACACTTAACACTGCAACAACCCATATCGCAGGTGATGTACTTGAAAATTTTCCAGTAAATATTTTAATTAATGCATAAGACACAAATGCTAACGCAATACCATTACTTATACTATACGTTAAAGGCATTGCTATCATTGCAAGAATTGCTGGAGCAGACTCTGAAATATCATTCCACTCTATATCTGTAATATTTCTTATGAAAAGAACAGACACAAATAGCAATGCGGCTCCATCAATTTGCTTAGGCAAACTGGTTGCTAAAGGAGCAAAAAATATACAAGCTAGGAATAATATACCTATCACTAATGAGGTCATTCCAGTTTTTCCTCCAGCTTTTACACCTGCTCCAGACTCTACATAACTCGTAACAGTAGTAGTTCCCATCATTGCACCAGCAACAGTACCAACACTGTCAGATAACATTGCTTTATTAATATCTTGAACTTTACCATCTTTCCCAACCTTACCAGCTACATTAGCAACTGAAGTTAGAGTTCCAGCAGTGTCAAAGAAGTCAATAAATAATAATGTAAATATTACAGTAGACATCCCAGCAGTCATTGCTGCAGATAGATCAAATTCAAATAAATATGTCATTGGAGGTGGGGAGCTTGCAATACCATTAAATTTTGCAAGTCCTGCAGCCCAAGCAATAATACTAAAAACTAGAATACCAATAATAATGTTTCCTTTAACATTCATTTTTTCAAGAACTATAATTGCAATAAATGTTGCACATCCTAATAAAACTAAAGGATCACTTAGATCACCTAGTTGTACTAAAGTTACTGGATTATCAACCACTACTTCCATAATTTGTAGACCTATTATTGCCAAGAACAAACCAATACCAGCTCCAATTCCTAATTTTAAACTTTTAGGAATAGAATTAATCAACCAAGCTCTAATTGGTGTTAAAGAAATAATTAAAAACAATACTCCTGCAACTAATACTGCACCTAAAGCTTCTTGAGGTGTGTATCCCATACCAGCACAAACTCCAAAAGCTACAAAGGCATTAATTCCCATTCCTGGAGCAAGTCCTATTGGCCAAGTTTTTCCATAAAAAGCCATTATAAAACATGCTAAAGCTGTAGCTAAAATCGTAGCTGTATAAACCGCACCGAAATCAAAGAAACCTTTATCGGGTCCGGCAAATTCCCCTGATAATATAAATGGATTTAAAAACATTATATAAGCCATGGTTAAAAAAGTAGTTGTCCCGGCTATTACTTCAGTTTTAAAATCTGTTTTGTGTTTTTTATAATTGAAATAATTTTCAAGCATATTTCCTCCTATTAGAGAAATAATTATTTGATTCTTTTTGAAATTACCTTTTAAAACTAGGCTTTATTCACATATTTCAACTCAGAAGTTTATATTTATGCCATAATTAGGTTGTTATGATTGAACTATGAAGAAATTAAAAATTATTTTTACAAGTTTTATTGTAATAATGATTCTATCAGGTTGTCAGTCTATTAAACAAAAAACAGATGCTATCGTCGAAAAAGAAAATCAAAAATTAAGTAAATATATTGGCAAATCCTCAAGTGTTTTGCAGATAGATTTAGGAAAACCACATGAGGACTTTAAAAACGATAAGGGAAACTTTGTATTTGTTTATAATACTAAAAAATATGGAATTCCTTGTGAAAGAAGATTTGAAGTAGATTCAAACTCTGTTGTTATTGGTTTTGTATCTAACGGTTGTTTTTAAGAATACCTGTGGGGAATTGCACCCCACAAGCAAGGTTTGACTTATTTTATTTCTATAAGCTTTTTCTTCTTATGCTCTGGAACAATTCTTTCACATGATATTGTTAAAAGACCGTCTCTAAGCTCAGCACCATTAACTTTTACGTCATCAGCAATAGTAAATGATCTTGCGAATTGTCTTTGAGAAATACCTTTGTGAATTATTTCTCCATCAGCATTATTATTATCTGATTTATTAACTTGTTTTGTTCTTACTGTTAATAAATTATCCTCAAACTCAACTTCAACATCTTTTTTATTAAAACCAGCTAAAGCAACTTCTATTGCGTAGTTATCTTTTCCAGTTTTTCTGATGTTATAAGGTGGGTAGTTTGACTGCATAGTCAAAGCACCATTCCCTAACATATTTTCGAATTGATCAAACATATCGTCGAATCCAATTGAAAATGGTCTAAGTGAGTTAAATATAGATAAATCCTTACTTGTCATATTATCCTCCTTTGTTAAGCAAGTTTATATTTTGTAAGTCCCATTAGGCGACTTACTAGCTTATTTGGGAACTAATTATTAATTTTCAAGATGTAGAAATTAAATTTTTTTGGATATTTTTAGAGCGAATGCATAATCAAGAGCAATTTCCTCAATTGCCCCATCTCTACCTGACTTACCTCCATGTCCAGCATTCATTTCAGTTTTAAGAAGCAATAAATTGTTGTCTGTTTTTAAGTCTCGAAGTTTAGCTGTGAATTTAGCTGGCTCATCAAATAATACCCGGTTATCACTTAAGCTTGTTGTAATTAACATATGAGGATAATCCATTTTTTTTATATTGTTATAAGGTGCATATGAAAAAATATAATTAAAATGATCTTTATTATCTTTGGCGTTTCCAAATTCATCAAATTCTCCAACTGTTAATGGCAAAGAATGATCGAGATTAGTAGTTAAAGAGTCGACAAATGGAACTGCCATTATAATTCCTAGAAATAATTCAGGTGCTTCATTAACTACTGCACCCATTAATAACCCTCCTGCAGAGCCACCCATTCCTATTATCTTGCCTTCAGAAGAATACTTGTTTTCAATTAAATATTTTGCAGCGTAAATATAATCTTTAAAAGTATTTTTTTTATTTGTAAGCTTTCCTTCTTTCCACCATTTCATACCTTTTTCCATTCCACCTCTTATATGTGCAGTTACCCAAATTATATCTCTGTTAATTAGACTTAACCTTGTTGATGAAAAACCAGGACTCATTGAATTTCCATAAGATCCATAGCCATACAACAATATATTTGCGCTTCCATCTATTTTAGTTTTTTTATGTCTTGTTATAGTCAGAGGAACTAATCTTCCATCATGAGATTTATATTCTACTCTTTCTACGATATAATCACCTGAATTATGTCCAGAGGGTATTTCTTGTTCCTTAACTAATTTTTTATTTTTCGTAGAGAGATTATATAAATAAACTCTTGAGGGAGTTTTTGGTGAAGAATATCCAAGATAAATTTCATCTGTGTTTTTATCCTTTTGCCTCAAAGAAATATTGGGTACATAAACCTTTTCGTCAGAAAAAACTATTTCCTCCTCTAGTCCTGTTGAAACATTTTTTACAAATAGTTTATCTAATGCGTCAGACACTTCAGAACGAAGTATCCAGTTTTTTAAAAATACCAAACCTCCTATCAAAACTTCATTTTTTGCCTCGATAAAAGGCTTCCAATTTTGTATTTCTAAACTATTTGAAATATCTACCTTGAAGTCTTCAGCATCTTTATTTGTGTGATTATAAAATTTATTATCCCAAGAGTTTACAGAATATAAAATTCCTTTTTCCCTTTTTTTTATTAATTTAGGTTTTGGTTTTTTTTCATCAACTTTGAAATAATACTGTTCAGAGGTATTATGATCTGAAGTTGTAATAAAATAATATTTTTCATCTGAACTTATATTGATCCCTACAGTAAACGCTTCACTTTTTTCCTCAAAAACAAGCTCATCAGAATTATTATAATTTCCAATTTCATGTCTAAAAATCTTTCTAGCTCGATGGTTTTCATCTAGTCTTGAGTAAAAGATATATTTATCATCTAAACTAAAAGTAATACCTCCTGATGTATTAGAGATTTCTTTTGTAATAATTTTATTAGATATAATTTCTCTTAAAAAAATAGTGTAATATTCTGATCCTTTTGTATCTAAAGAATAAGCGAGATACTTATCATTATGACTGACCTCTAAATCACCAACCCCAAAATACTCTACTCCTAATTTTTCTTTTTCTTTATCTCCATTCCAAATTTCCTCAATTTTATTTGTTTCAATTTTTCTTCTCAATTTTATAGAATAATTTCCTTCAATTGTGGTCTTAGTCCAATATTCATATGTGTGATCTTTGTAGGGAAGGGACTCATCATCGAGTTTAATTCTTGCTTTTATTTCATCAAATAATTTTTTTTGTAAATCTTTTGTGTCTTTTAAACAATATTCTGTATAGTTATTTTCCTGTATCAAATATTCTTTTACTTCAGGTTCTAATTTATTTTTATCTGTTAAAACTTCCAAAATATTTTTTTGATGTATCCAGCTATAATTGTCTTCCCAAGTGATATTGTGACAAGATTTTATTTCAGGTTTTTTCCTAAGATGTGGTACTTTCATAGCATAAAGAAATATATGAATTTTATAATTTATACATTAGTTATATTGGCAGCTTTTTACTTTTTGATGAAGTTTATTAGTAATATTTCATCAAAAAAGATATCTAAAAGTATAAGACTCTTAATTGTCTTAGGATTAATTGTTTTAGCAATTTTATTTGCTATGGGAGGAAAATATTTGTTAACTTTGCCTCTAACCTTAGCTAGCCTTGCATTATTAAAGTTAAAAGGATTATCTCTTTTTCAATTAATATCGCTCTATAGATTGATACAAACTTTGAGAAGATCAGGACGATTTTCGTTTAACCAACCTGGTACCAGTAACTCTTCTTCGATATCTATTCCAGAAGCATATAAGATTTTAAATTTAGATATAAATAAAAAAATCACTAAAGAAGAAGTAAATAAAGCTTATATAAAAATACAAAAAAAAATACATCCAGATATTTCTCCTGAAACCTCAAGACTATCATCAATAGTAAATGAGGCAAAAGATATAGTTTTAAGTGATATTTCTTAATTAAGAATTTCTATAGCTTTCTTGAATACTTTTTCAGGATTAATTTTTTCTTTACCATTAGTACGATGATTTACTGATTCTACTCCCTCAGGAATTATTGGAAACATTTTTGAATTATAGTTTCCATAAATTATAGGAGTATCTACCATTAAGGTAATTGTTTTTATACCTAGGGCTGCCGATAAATGACTAAAGCTACTATCGTTGCAAATAGATAAATTACAATTTTTTATAATTGGCAAGGTTTCTTTAATTGAAAAATTATCCAGAGGGAAACAAATATTTTTAAATTTAGAGTTTAATATTTCGTTTAATAGAATTTGTTCTTCATTATTTCTACCAGTAGCAAGAAAAAATTTACAATTTTTATTTTTTGATATTTTTTCGATGATAGATAAAAATATTTTTGCTGGGACTCTTTTAGTTGGACCAGAACCTCCAATGCCTAAAAGTATATTTGTTTCATTTTTGTTAATATTAAATTTTTTAATTGAGTCTAAGATTATTGAATTATCTATTTGAATTTCAGGATCTTCTGTAACTTTTAAATTTATTTTATCTATAAAAAATTTTTTTGGGGTATCAATGATATGTTGATCAGTTTTTTGGAATAATGGATATTGATAAATTTTAGAGATACCAGACAATCTTGCAATTAAATTAAATCTTAAAGATGAATTAAAAATGAAAATTTTCTCAAAATTTTCCTTTTTTAAATCTTTAATTAAATTGAAGCTACCTATAAAGCCTTTATGTTTATTGTTATTTTTATCTCTTTCTAAAGTTATAATCTTATCGATATAATTTGTTTGATATAAATATTGGTCAGCCTTTGAATTTTCTTTCACAAGTAAACTTATAGGTGAATTATATTTTTTGAATAAAGCCTTAATAAAGGGAAGAAAGATTATAGTATCCCCAATTCCCATCCTATTTTGAACTGCTAATATTTTCATATGGTATTTATAAACTTTAATAGATATATTTTTTATATAAATTTTTATTATGACAAAAATAAGTGGAATATTTGCAGCTACTATGTCAGTTTTTAATTCTGACTTAAGTCTTAATATCGAGAAAACAATAGAACATGCTGAAAAGCTCATTGAGCAGGGTTGCCATGGAACAGCAATATTTGGAAGTACAGGTCAGGCTCAACTAATATCTGTTTCAGAAAAAATCAAACTCCTGAATAATCTTTCAATGAGTAAATATAAGGATAAGCATTTAATAGGCACAGGTTTAAACTCATTGACTGAAACAATAAATTTTATGAGAGTGGCTACTTCATTAAATTTTAAAAAGTTTTTAATTATGCCTCCAGCGTATTACAAATATGGTGACAAAGAAGTAATACATTTTTACTCAAAAATAGTAGAAGTAGTCCCTTCGTGTAAGATTATTCTTTATAATTTTGAGAAGCTTTGTGGGTATAAATTTAGTGTAGAATGTGTTGAGGAGCTTGTAAAAAAATTTCCAGATCAGATAGTAGGTGTTAAAGACAGTTCTTATAATCTATTTGAAAGTTTAAAATTAGAGAATTTTTCTATTTTTCCTGGTTCAGAACTTAAGCTATTAAAAGGTCTACAGCTAGGCTGCTCAGGTATAATAACCGCAACTTGTAATGTAACAGCTGAACTTTCAAGAAAAGTTTATGATGATTTTTTTTCTGGTAAGGAACAATCTTATAATCAAAAATTGTGTGAGGTAAGAAAAAATTTTGATAAGTATAACCTGATCTCAGGATTACATACCTTTTATTCTAAAAAGAATAAAATTTATGAAAATATTTTACCTCCATTAAGACTTTTAAATGCGAATGAAGAAAAAGATTTAATAGATAATTTAAATAATTTAGACTTTAAACTTAATTCTAAAATGGCAGCTTAAGATGCAATTAGCTAGATTTTTAAACAAGGTTTTTAAAAAAGGTGGGTTCATTTTGACTGATGCTAATTCAAAAGATTATATAATTGGAGAACCTGGAAATAATCCTATAAAATTAAAAATCTTAAAAAAGGATCTTAATTATAAATTATTATTTCACCCAGACTTATATTTTGGAGAGGCCTATACAAATGGAGAAATAATTATTGAAAATGGTTCTCTTACTGATTTTTTAGATTTAGCTTTAATGAATTTTGGAAGAGGAGAATTAAATTTTTTTAGTTATTTAATTAATCGACTAAGAGGTTCATATAGGTACCTAACGAATTTTAATTTTATAAAAAAATCAAAGATGAATGTATCTCATCACTATGATATCTCTGATGATTTGTATGATTTATTTTTAGATTCTAAAAGACAGTATTCTTGTGCATATTTTAAAAATGATAATGATACTTTAGAAGTAGCACAAAATAATAAGATTCAACATATAATTAAAAAATTAAATATAAAAGATAATCAAAAAGTTTTAGATATAGGTTGTGGCTGGGGTTCATTAGCATTTGATATTGCCAAAGCTGCAAGTTGTGAAGTTACTGGGATTACTTTATCTGAAAATCAATTTAATTACTGTGATCAAAAAGCTAAAAATTTAAATTTAGAAAATCAGGTAAAGTTTAAGCTAATGGATTATAGAGAGCTCGATGAAAAATTTGATAGAATAGTGAGTGTAGGGATGTTTGAACATGTAGGAAGAAAGTTTTACAAAAAATTTTTTAAACAAATAGAAAAAATTTTGAATGAAGATGGAGTATCTTTAATACACACAATAGGTTCAGTAAATCCACCAAGAGATCCTCATCCATGGATAACTAAATATATTTTTCCTGGAGGGTATACTCCTAGCTTAAGTGAAGTAACAACTCCGATAGAAAAAGCAGGCTTGATTGTGACCGATATAGAGGTTTTAAGACTTCATTATTCTCACACTTTGAGACATTGGAAAGAAAATTGTATAAAAAATAAGGAAAAAATTATTAAGATGTTTGATGAGAGATTTTTTAGAATGTGGGAATTTTATCTTGCCGGATGTGAGATGGCTTTCAAGTGGGGTGATCAAGTTGTATATCAATTTCAACTTTCGAAAAGTTATGGCTCAACTCCAATGACAAGAGACTATATTTATCAATAAATTATTGATAGAATTTGACTTTCTCTAAAATGAAAAAAAAGCGAAAAAAATTAAAACAAAAGAAAAAAATTAATAAGAGAGTTTATAAAAACAAGTCATCTAAAAAGTTCAAAAAAAAGATTAAAAAGGTACCAAAAATAAAGAGAAAAAAAAATAAAAAATTAAAGCCGAAAATTTTAAAAAGAAAAACTAATTTTATAACAAAAAAAGTTAAAAAAGAAAGCTTAGCTTTAAAATTAGTTAAATTTCAATTATCTATAAAACCTCAATTTAATTTTAAGATTAATTTTAATTTAGAGAAATATATCCAGAGTTTCTTCGATAAAATTTCAGAAACAATTTCAGATTATAAAATTTTAAAGATTGATGAAAAAAAACGAATTAAAATAGAGAAAATTGAGAATGAAAGAAAAGAAAAAATTAGGTTAGAAAATGAAAAAAAACAAGAAGAAGTCCTAAAAGTAAAATTGAAAGAACAGGCTTTAAGAGAAGAAGCGAGACTAGAAAAACAAAGAACAAAAGATATAAAGGTTTTTTTAAGAAAAGAGCAAGCCCTCCTAAGAATTGAACAAGCTGAAAAACAAAAACAGTTTTTACAGCAATTGAGATTAGATAAACAAATAGAAAAATTTAGAATTAGAGAAGTTAAAGAGCTGGAAAAACTTGAAAAAATTTCATTAAGAGAAAAAAGGGAAGATTATTCTGCATTACAAGAAAGAATAGATAAATTAAAAGAAAAATACAGAATTATTAGAGATCAAAAAATTAAAGAAAGAGTAGAAGCGTTAGGTGTTAATCTTCAAGGGAATGAAGATAGAGAAACTTTATTAAAGAAAGAAAAAGAGTATACAATTGCAAGACAAAAAATAGAATTTGCTCTAGAGAGTTTTTATAGAAGTGCTAGTAGTTTAGTTTTTCAACTTAATAAAAGACACATTACCAGACATATGTCTATTTTTAGATGTATTGATAGAAGATTTGAGACAGGAGAAATATTTATTAAATGGGATGAATCAGAAGATGAAGATTGGCTGTTATTAATTTATATTAAAAATAATTCACCAGATGAAGGAATTGTAATTGAGGATAAAACAAATCCAGAAAAAAATTTATCACATGAATTTAAAAATATAGATATTTTTAAAGCCTCAGACACAATGGTTGACTCTTTAACGCAGCTTATAGCTAGAAAAAGAGCACAAAATAATAATTAAATTTTTATTAGAATTGGGTACAATCTAAAATGCTTTTTGGTTCAATCTTTCTGATAATTCTTTATTTAGTTTTGCAATATATTCTTGCTTGGATTACTTTTTTTAACAATTTGGACTCACGCCTTGGAGATAGCACCTGGAGATTTAGTTACGATTATCCTGTAGTAGGGGATAGAGATATCTCTGATTTAGATGATAAAGACTTTGTGAGGTTAAGAAGAAAAAAAAACAAAATTGTTTTATTGATGTATTCGATTGTTCTTATAATGTTTATCGCCTCATTATCATTATTGAGTCAGTTCTTATTATTTTTTTTTGATTAATTTTTTAATTGTTTCTTATTTTTTAGGTATAAAAAAAAGGCAACAACTTCATAACCAAAAGAAAATAAATTAAAGATAATTGGTAATTTAAAAAAACTGTATAAAAACTTATATTTTGGCATTTTTTTCCATAATGCTAAAAATGCCTCTGCACCCTCAATAACTTTTTCATTTTCTTTAACATGAAGTCTACGTAAAAGTTCTTTACTATTTCTTGATGTTTCTTTTTTAGCTAATTCGTTATTAGTAATATCAATCCATTCAATTTCTTGAATCTTTTCTTTTTTATATAAATCAATTTCAGCCTTACAAATTTTACAAGAATTATTAAAATAAACCTTCATTATTAACAATTATTTACTAACTATCTTAGGTTATGTACATGCGTAAAATACTCTAGTTGAAAATTATTTTAAACAACCTATGTTTTACTAACTATGAGCAATTTCTTTGATAAATCTGATTTAAATAGAAACGAAGCAGAAACTGTTGTTTCAGATACATTAAAAAAATGTGATGATGGAGAATTATATTTAGAAAATTCTAAGTCTGAAAGTATTTTATTGGATGACAATAAGATAAAAAAATCTAGTTATAATTCTGATTTAGGTTTTGGCTTTAGAGCAGTTTCAGGTGAAATTGTTGCTTATTCACATTCTAACGAAATATCAAAAAATTCGTTAAAACAATCCTCTGAAAATTTAAAATCAACATTAAAATCTGCAAAAGGCAATTATGATTATTCTATTCCTAAATCAAACAAAAAATATTATACAAACATTAATCCTATAGAAGAAAAAACACTTAACTCAAAAATAGAGATATTAAATAAAGTAAACGAGTACCTAAGAAAAAAAGATAATAATGTTCAACAAGTGACAGCAAATTTTAGTGGTGAACAGAAGTCTGTAGAGATAATTAGGTCTGGTGGTGAAACTCTAACTGATGTGAGACCCTTAGTAAGATTTAATGTTTCAGTAATGCTTGAAAAGAATGGTAGAAAAGAGTCAGGTGTTTATGGAATTGGTGGAAGACAATCGTATGATGATTATTTGACAAACGATAATTGGAAAAATGTTTGTGATGAAGCTTTTAGAATAGCTTCTGTGAATTTAGACAGCAAACCTGCTCCAGCAGGAGAAATGAAAGTTGTACTTGGTCCAGGTTGGCCTGCAATATTAATTCATGAAGCAATAGGTCATGGTTTAGAAGGTGATTTCAACAGAAAAAAAACTTCTGCATTTCATAATTTGATGGGACAAAAAGTTGCGAGTGAGGGTGTAACCATAATTGACGATGGAACTTTAGACAATAGAAGAGGGAGTCTTACAATTGATGATGAAGGCACACCAACAGAAAAAACTGTACTGATAGAAAATGGAATTTTAAAAAACTTTATGCAAGACAGATTAAATGCAAGATTAATGAAGACTAGGTCAACAGGTAGTGGTAGACGAGAAAACTATAGACATATCGTATTACCAAGAATGAGAAACACAATGATGCTAAGTGGAAAACAAACTCAAGATGAGATGATAAAAACTGTAGATAGAGGCATTTTTGCAGTTAGCTTTGGAGGGGGACAAGTTGATATTACTTCAGGAAAATTTGTTTTTAATTGCACAGAAGCTTATGAGATTATTAATGGTAAAATTGGTTCACCTATAAAAGGAGCAACTTTAATAGGTGATGGCCCTTCAATTTTAAAAGAAGTTTCAATGGTTGGTAATGATATGATGTTAGATCCAGGAATTGGTACTTGTGGTAAAGCAGGACAAGGAGTTCCTGTGGGAGTAGCCCAGCCTTCAATTTTAATAAATAAAATGACTGTTGGTGGTACAAATTTATAAATGGTCAAAGATCAGGAATATCTTGAAAAAAAAGCATCATATTGTTTAGATTTAGCAAAAAAATTAGGGGCTACGAGCACAAGTGTTAATGTAGGTAATTCTATTTCTGAAACAGTAAATTTTAGAAATAAAAAGCTAGATGAGTCAAACAGATCTGATAATCTTGGCATAGATATTACGACATTCATTGGCAAAAAAAAGTCATCAATATCATCATCAAATTTGCAAGAAGATAATTTAAATATTTTAATTGAAAAATGTATCGAAACTACAAAAAATACTCCAGAGGATGAATTCAACTCACTGCCGGATAAGGATCTATTGGCTCAAGAAGTTAAAGATTTTAATTTATATGATGACACTCATTTAGAGAATGATAGTAAGGCTGAATATTTAACAAGACTGGAGGCTGCTGCTTCAAGGGATAAAAAAATAGTAAATACAGAATCTAGCTTTGTAGAAAATAAATCAAATTTTATTTTAGCGAATAGCGATGGTTTTTGTAAAGGTTTTAAATCTTCATCATTTGTGGCTTCTAGTATAGCTGTTGCAAAAGATGAAAAAAGTATGGAGAGAGACTATGAATATACACATAAATGTCACTTAAATGATATAAAGAATGCTGAGGAACTAGGAAAAAAAGCTGCAGAACACACTCTTAGAAAACTTAGTCCAAAAAAAATAGGCAGTGAAAAGATTACAATTATCTTTGATAAAAGAATTGCCAAAGGAATATTAAGTATTTTTGCAAGTGCTATATCTGCCTCAGCTATTTCGAGAGGAACTTCATTTTTAAAAGATAAAATTAATCAAAAAATTTTTTCAGATACAGTAAATATTTATGATAAGCCTGATATATTTAAAGGCCAAGGCTCTAGGAGTTTTGACTCAGAAGGGGTTAAAACAGATACGTTAAAACTAGTTGAACAAGGGGTGTTAAAAAATTATTTAATAGACACATATAATGGTAGAAAGTTAAATCTTAAATCTAATGGCAGATGTGGAGGAACTAGCAATCTTTATTTTGAAAATGGAAAAATTATCTATAAAGATTTAATAAGCTCTAACTCCAAATGTTTATATATAACAGAAACAATAGGTCATGGAAGTAATATTGTAACTGGTGATTATTCTGTAGGTGCTACTGGATTTTTAATTGAAAATGGTGAATTCAAACATCCAATAAACGAAATAACGATTGCGGGTAATTTTAAGGATATGTTTCAAAATCTAACTTTAGCAAATGACTTAGAATTTGAATATTCAACTAATTCTCCAACAATGATGATTGAGGGAATGGTTGTTGCCGGTAAATGAGTGATTACTGCGTAATTGGATCTGGTATTTCAGGTGCTACTATTGCAAATTTACTTAACAAAAAATTTCAAGTCAATTTATATGATAAAGGTAGAGGACCAGGAGGTCGAGCTTCATTTAAAAGAATAAAAGGCCAGATTGGCTTTGATCATGGAACACAATATTTTTCTCCTAAGACAATAGAATTTAAAAAATTTGCAAATAGATTGATTAAAATAAAAATTTTGAAAAAATGGGATGGTAATCATATTTTCTTAAATTCTAAAAAAAAAGAAAATAAAAAACACATTAAGATAATTGGGAAAAAAGGCAATAATGACATTTGCAAATTTCTTTTAAAAAAAGTTAAATGTTTTTATCAAAGCGAAGTCAAAAAAATTTACTACAAAAATAAATTATGGTTTCTATTATTTACCGATGGCAAAATAAGAACTTATAAAGGAGTCATTTTAACTTGCCCTTTTCCACAACTTAAAAAACTTTCAGAAAAATTTATAAATAACACATTTATAAAAAGAAAATTAAAAATGGATGCAAATATTACAGTTATGATTGCAATTAAAAAAAATAAAGAATCAGCCAGCAGCTTTGTTTTTGATGACCCAGTCCTAGGTTGGGCAGGTAATGAAAGTACAAAAAAAAGGTTCAAATCAAAACATGATTTATGGACACTTCAAAGTACCTTTAAATGGGCAAACAAAAATATAGATAAAAATAAAAAAAATTTAAAAAAAAACTCAAAAATTTTAATTGATAAATTTTTTAAACTTACAAAAATTAAAAAAACTAAAGTAATTTATAGTATTAATCATGGTTGGAAATATTCATCAAATTCTAAACCATTAAAAATAAGAAGTTATTGGGATCCTAAAAAAAAATTAGGAGTCTGTGCTGATTGGTTTATTGGACCTAGATTAGAGTCAGGATGGATAAGTGCACATGACTTATATAAAAAAATTAATTAACCAATTACTCAATTTTTTTTAAACGATACTCCCAATCTCCCATTCTTGAATATGAAACTTTTAAAATTGTAGAGTTTTTTTGATCATACCAAATATTAAAATCTAGTCTTTTATCTTTAGGTATACTCATGTCCTTGGACTTTAATGTAAAATGGTCCACTTGATAAATCTTGCCGTAGAGATCAATTTTTTTTTTACCAATAAAAGTGACTACCTGTTTTTTTATACTTCCTGAAATTGGACTAATTTGACTATCTGCCTGTAGAATTTTATGGTTCCACCAATTCCCAACTATACTATCAATAGATGTTTCACCATTGAATGAAGAGCCTTTTATTTCAAATTTTTTAGTATCGTTGTTAAATAATAGATTCACAAATTTTTCTTTATTATTTTGTAAAGTTTTAGAATTGTATGAAATTAATTGATCTTTAAGATATTTTTCTTCTCCATAACTTTCCACTTGAAAAATGACTGCACCTAAAAGTTTTACACTGAATTTTATTTGATTAGTAACTAAAGTTTGATCACCTTCTCTATTAAAAAAATAATAGTTATATCCAATTAACTCACCATTTCTGAATATTTCCATTTCAAGTTTGTTATATTTATTGTAATGAGCCATATGCGCTATGGATATAGAGGGGTAAAGTATAAGAAATAAAGTAATTATTAATTTTCTCATTTGAGAATTACATTAGTAGACTTTTTCAATAATAGAAATAATTTAATAAAAATGTTTTTAAAAATAAAGAAAATACCAAAGGTACATTGGAGTTCAGAGAAGCCTTACAATTTTAAGCCAAAATTTTCAACATTCTTTTTTTTATGCTTTGGTCTTACTTTATTTGGTCTAGGTGAGGGACTGTTAATAGTTTCCTTAACAGGAGCTTCTCCCTGGAGTGTTTTAGCACAAGGCATCTCCTTAAATGTAAATTTAAGTATTGGAACAATAACTCTTTTAGTGAGTATTGCGGTTTTAATTCTATGGATCCCTTTGGGTCAAAGGCCTGGTATAGGAACTATATTTAATGCTTTGATAATTGCTTTAATGATTGATCTTTGTATTAAGTTTGTACCAACTCCATCTATTTATATTTATCAACTAATACTAGCTATCGTTTCAGTAATTTTGGTTGGCGTTGGTGGTGGCATATATTTAGTATCAAATCTTGGGCCAGGTCCAAGAGATGGTTTAATGATAGGATTACAAAAAGCTTCAAATTTTCCAATAGCAGCTGTGAGAGCAACCTTAGAAATTTCTGTTGTTGGTATTGGGTGGTATTTGGGTGGTACGGTCGGAGTTGGAACTTTATTATTTGCTTTTGGAATTGGCCCTTGTGTTGCACTTGGACTTTATTTAGTAGATAGAATATTTAATTAGGCTGCAGAGTTTGATTTTTCACTTCTTTTTCTTTCATGTGGGTCAAGAATAGCTTTTCTTAATCTGCATGATTCTGGTGTAATCTCTAAAGCCTCATCAGTATTTAACATACTTAACTGTTCAGCTATTGACATTTTTCTTACTGGAGTAAGTACAACATTTTCATCTGTACCTTGAGTTCTCATGTTGGTAAGTTTTTTACCTTTCATAACATTAATTATCATATCTCCTGGTTTTGGTGATAATCCAACTATCATGCCTGGATAAACTGGATCATTATGTGTTACAAACATTTCACCTCTGGCCTGTAAATTAAATATCGCAAAAGCAACTGCTTTTCCTTGTTCCATTGAAATTAAAGCACCGTTTCTTCTTCCTTCCATTTCTCCTTCAAATTTACCGTAATCATGGAAAATTCTATTAATAACGCCATTTCCTTTTGTAAGTGTAAGAAATCGACTAGTATAACCCATTAAACCTCTTGTAGGAGCATGGAAAATTAATCGTTTTTTATTTTTACCTGTATCTTTTAATTCTACTAACTTTCCTTTTCTTCTATTCATAGAATCAATAATTTTTGATGAGTATTCTTCATCAAGGTCCATAGTAATTTCTTCAATTGGTTCAAGTTTATTCCCATCTTTATCTTTTCTGTATAAAACTTTTGGGGGACTAACTGTCATTTCAAAGCCTTCTCTTCTCATTTGAGTTAGTAATATTTCTAACATTAACTCACCTCTACCACTTACTACAAAAGAGTCGTTTCCTTCATTTTCTGAAAAAGTAATTCCAACATTGTTCTGTGCTTCAATGATCAATCTATCTCTAATTTGAGTACTGGTAAGCTTTTTGCCTTCAGTGCCAGCTAATGGAGATGTATTAACTGTAATAGTAATAGACATAGTTGGAGGATCAATAGGAGTAGCAGAAATTGGTTCATTAACCTCTAAATCACAAATCGTATCAGCAACACTAGCTTTTTCTAAACCCGCAACAACCACAATATCTCCTGCTTCTCCAACTTCTATAGGAACTTTTTTTGTTCCTTCATATCTGAAAATTTTTGTAAGTCTGCCTTCATCAACTTTTTCACCTTTTAGATTAATTGCTTTGATTGCTTGGTTAGCTTTAGCAGTTCCTTGAGTAATTCTTCCTACCAAACTTCTTCCTAAAAAACTATCTGCATAAAGTAATGTTGATAACATTGCAAATGGCTTAGATTTATCTAATTCTGCTGGCTTAACATGTTCAATTATCTGATCTAAAAGAGGATTTAAATTTTCTCTTGGACCCTCTACTTCTTTATCAGCCCATCCAGATCTTCCACTTGCATACAGAACTGGAAAATCTAGTTGTTCTTCATTTGCATCTAAACTTACAAATAAATCAAATGTTTCATCTAATACTTCATTAGCTCTTTGATCTGCTTTATCAAGTTTGTTGATTACAACAATAGGTTTTAATCCCTGTTTTAAAGCTTTTGATAATACAAATTTTGTTTGAGGCATAACACCTTCAGCTGAGTCAATTAATAATAAGGCACCATCGGCCATACTTAAAACCCTCTCAACTTCTGCAGCAAAATCTCTATGACCAGGAGTATCAATAATATTTATTCTTGAGTTTTTCCAATTTATTGAAGCAGGTTTTGCGAGAATAGTAATTCCCCTTTCTTTTTCAAGTTCTCCAGAGTCCATTAACCTCTCATCAACAACTTCATTTTCTCTAAATGACCCACTTTGTTTCATGAGATTATCAATTAAAGTTGTTTTGCCGTGGTCAACGTGTGCAATGATAGTGATGTTTCTTATATCGTTACTCATAATTTGTGGCTCTTATACATTAATTTTTTTTTTTAGAAACTTTAAAAAAGCTAGATAAATATTAAAATTTGGAGAAAAATGTGGTTTTTTAATTTGTTTTTTTTGTTTTTTCTCTTTTTAACTTCCTTTTTTCTTTTAAAGTTAATTTAGGTTTTTTACTCACGCTTGAGTCTTTGAATGATTTACCACTGTATCTTTTAGACATAAATTAGTTATTATTACTATCATAAGTTTTAAAATGAAAAAATACTTAATTAAATCTAAAATATTTTTTAAATTATATTTAATTTATTTTGCTTTAAAATATAAGTTTTTTACAAACAAGAAATCCTATTCACAGTTTGGTGAAGATATTATTGTTCAAAACTATTTTGGAGATTTCATAGGTACTTATGTAGATGTAGGTTGCTTTCATCCAATTAAATATAGCAATACAGCTTTATTACATAAAAAAGGTTGGAAAGGTTTTAATATAGATTTGAATGAAACTAGTATAAAATTATTTGATGTTTGTAGAAAAGATGATATTAATTTAGTAGCTTGTCTTTCTGATAAAAATGAAGAAGTCCAAGTTTATATTGACTCTGAATTTAGTGCATTAAATTCTATGCATCCTGTTAACGCAGAAAGGTTTAATATTAGTCATATAAAAAAAAAAACTATAAAAACTCAAATTTTTTCAGATCTTATAAAAGACAATTTTGATTTTTTAAATATTGATTGTGAAGGAAATGACCTTCAAATTCTCAAAACTATTGACCTTAAAAGATATACTCCAAAATTAATTAATATTGAGGTTTCATCAAATGATAAAAAAGATATTTACGATTATTTAAATCTAAATAATTATAAAATTTTAGAAATTAAGTCGATGTCACATATCTTTAAAAAAGAAAATTAATGAGCCCTAAATCTTTAATCATTTATGATTTTCGTATAAATAAAAAAAAGGGCAGTATAAACTGCCCTTTTTGAATTTTTGATTGAGATTGATGGGGATTACATTCCCATGCCACCCATTCCTCCCATGCCACCCATTCCTCCCATTCCGCCAGGCATCGCAGGAGCACCACCAGCATCTTTTTCATCTGGTTTGTCGGCTATCATTGCTTCTGTAGTTACTAATAATCCAGAAATAGAAGCTGCATCTTGTAGAGCAGTTCTAACAACCTTTACTGGATCAATAATACCTTTTGCAAACATGTCACAATATTCCTCATTTTGTGCATCATAACCGTGTGATTTTTTATTTTGTTCTAACAATTTACCGACTACTACTGAACCATCTACCCCAGCATTTTTAGTAATTTGTCTTATAGGAGCCTCTAAAGCTCTTCTTACAAGATCTACACCAGCTTTTTGATCTTCACCTTTAGCTTTTACTTTTTCAAGATCTTGTGCAGCATATAGTAACGCACATCCACCACCTGTTACAATACCTTCTTCAACGGCTGCTCTTGTTGCATTTAAAGCATCCTCAACTCTGTCTTTTCTTTCTTTGACTTCAACTTCGGTTGCACCACCAACTTTAATTACAGCAACACCACCAGCTAGTTTAGCTAATCTTTCTTGAAGCTTTTCTTTATCGTAATCAGATGTTGTCTCGTCGATTTGTTGTTTTATAGATGAACATCTAGCTTCAATATCAGATTTTTTACCACTTCCATTTACTATAGTGCTGTTATCTTTATCAACTTTAACTTTTTTACAAGAGCCAAGATCTTCAAGTTTAACATTTTCAAGTTTAATTCCTAAGTCTTCAGAAATAACCTGGCCACCTGTTAAAATTGCAATATCCTCAAGCATTGCTTTTCTTCTGTCTCCAAAACCTGGAGCTTTAACTGCAACAACTTTTAATCCACCTCTAAGCTTATTTACAACTAATGTAGCTAATGCTTCTCCTTCAACATCCTCAGAAATTATCATTAATGGTCTACCTGCTTGAACAACAGCTTCTAAAAGTGGAACCATTGGTTGTAGGTTTGTTAATTTTTTTTCATGTAATAGAATAAAAGGATTTTCTAGTTCTGTAGTCATCTTATCACTATTTGTAATAAAATATGGAGATAGATATCCTCTATCGAATTGCATACCTTCAACTACATCTAACTCAGTTTCAATTCCTTTGTTTTCTTCAACAGTAATAACACCCTCGTTACCAACTTTTTGCATAGCTTTTGCTATCATTGTTCCAATTTCTTTATCACCATTAGCTGAAATTGTTCCAACTTGGGCAATCTCATCACTATCTTTTACTTTTTTTGCAGATGAAACAAGGTTTTGTTTTACAACGTCTACTGCTGCATCAATCCCTCTTTTAACATCCATTGGGTTCATGCCTGCAGTTACATATTTTACACCTTCTCTCACAATTGCTTGAGCTAAAATAGTTGCCGTAGTTGTTCCATCACCAGCTTCATCATTAGTTTTGCTTGCAACTTCTTTTACCATTTGAGCACCCATGTTTTCAAATTTATCTTCAAGATCAATTTCTTTAGCTACAGACACACCATCTTTTGTTATTCTTGGAGCTCCATAAGATTTATCCATAACAACATTCCTACCTTTAGGACCCAAGGTAACCTTAACTGTGTCAGCTAGTATATTCACCCCTCTTATCATTGCTGCTCTTGCTTCAGCGTCAAACTTTACAATTTTTGCCATTTTATTTTCTCCTTTAAATTAAATTATTTGCTTGAAATACCCATAATGTCTGACTCTTTCATTATGCTGTATTCTTTTCCATCAATTTTGACTTCAGTTCCTGACCATTTGCCAAATAAAACTTTATCACCAACTTTAACATCCATTGGAATTTTTTTACCATCTTCAGTTTTTGCACCACCACCAATAGCAACAACTTTTCCTTCTTGGGGTTTTTCCTGTGCAGTATCTGGTATGATTATTCCTCCTGCAGTTTTTTCACTGCTGTCTAAAACTTCTATTAAAACTCTATCGTGTAACGGTCTAAATTTCATAAATTCTCCTTTATAATATGGACTTCATATAGAGATTGGCATTACTATTTCAAGATATAGTTCAAAATAAGTTAGTTAAAAAATATAGGAAATTAAGGATTTTATGGTTTATAGATTATTTTAATGGCTAAAAATTTAGACAAAGAAGGGTTAAACTCAATCGTTGATAATTATCAGCTATTTTATATTGATTTGTGGGGAGTAGTTCATAATGGTATTTCCCTTCACAAAGAAGCTGTGAATGTTTTAGGGGAAATTTCAAAAAAAGGAAAAGAATACATTCTACTTACCAATGCACCAAGACCTAACAGTGTAGTCAAAACTTTTTTGAAAAAAATGGGCATGGAAGAAGAAATTAGAAATCATGTTTTTACTTCTGGAGAAGCATCTTTAAATTATTTAAGAAAAAATTTAATAAACAAGTTTTTTTTTCATATTGGTCCACCTAGAGATTTTGATTTATTCCATGATTTTAAAAAAATGAAATCAGATAATATAAAAAATAGTGAATATCTTTTATGCACAGGTTTATTTGGTGATCATGATAAGGATCTTAAATATTACAATAAATTATTTGAAGATAATTTAAAAAAAAAGATGATCTGTACAAATCCTGATTTAATTGTAGACAGAGGAAATGTAAGAGAGCTATGTGCCGGATCTGTGGCAATGGTTTTTGAAAAAATGGGTGGTGAGGTTGTATACTTTGGTAAACCTTACCCAGAAGTTTATCATCAAGCCACTAATAATAAAAATAAAAAGGTATTATCAATAGGTGATAATTTAAACACTGATATAAAAGGGGCAAATCTTTTAAATTTTGATTCTCTTTTAATTTCAAATGGCATTCATAAAAATGAAATTAAAGAAAAAGGAATAGATGAAACTTCGAAGTCTTATGAAACTATATGTAACTATATTCAATCAGAATTAAGATGGTAAAAAATATTAATTTTTATAATAATTTTAATATCAAATCTCATCACAAAGGTTCAATAATCTTGATTGGCAACTTTGATGGACTTCATTTGGGTCATCGAAAGTTATTTAATTTAGCAAAGAAATATAAAAAGAAATATTCTTTAAAAATTGGAGTTATGACCTTTGAACCAATGCCAAAGATGTATTTTAAAAAAGATAATAAAAATTTTAGGATTTCTAGTCAAAAACAAAAAATGAGACTTTTAAATAAATTTAATGTCGATTTTGTAATTACAAAAAAGTTTAACAGAGCTTTTTCAAAAACAAAATCAATCCACTTTATTGAAAAAATATTAGTAAAAAGATTAAATGCAAAATTTATATTTGTAAGTAACAATTTTAGGTTTGGGAATAAAAGAGAGGGAGATGTTTATCAACTTATTAAATATGAAAATAAATTTCATTACAAGATAGTCAATCCAAAACCTTTATTAATAAAAAAAAAAGTAATCTCCTCATCTCTTATTAGAAATTACTTACAAAAAGGTAAATTAGATAAAGCTAACAAACTTTTAAATAGAAAATGGTCAATTGAGGGTAAAGTTCAAAAGGGGAGGCAATTAGGAAAAAAAATAGGCTTTCCAACTGCGAATATTGATATCAAAGATTATATTTTAGCTTGTCCTGGAGTTTATGCAGTAAAAGCTAAAGTCAAAAAAAACTCTAAATACATTAAAGGTATAGCTAATTTAGGTTACAGACCGACATTCAATGGAAAAAAAATCTTATTAGAAGTTCATTTATTTAATTTCTCTGGAAATTTATATAATAAGTATTTAACTGTTGAATTCTTTAAATTTATCAGAAGAGAAAAAAAATTCAAAAATGTAGAACAATTAAAAAAACAAATTAAAATAGACTTAACAAAAGCAAAAAAAATAAAATGAGTAAAGTACAAATAAATCTTCCAAAAACAACTTTTTCTATGAAGGCTAACTTGCCTACCAGAGAACCTGAAATTTTGGAATTATGGAAAAAAATTGATCTTTATAAAGAGTTAAGAAATTCAAGAAAGGGTGCTGAAAAATTTGTTCTTCATGATGGTCCTCCATATGCAAATGGAAATATTCATATGGGAACAGCTCTTAATAAAATTCTTAAAGATATCATTGTTAAATTTCATCAAATGGATGGTAAAGACTCTGTTTATGTTCCAGGATGGGATTGTCATGGATTACCAATTGAGTGGAAAATAGAAGAACAATATAAAAAAAATAAAAAAAACAAAAATGAGGTTCCTATTGTTGAATTTAGAAAAGAGTGTAGATCATTTGCTGAAAAGTGGATAGGGGTTCATAAAGAACAATTTAAAAGACTTGGTGTTGTAGGAGATTGGGAAAATTATTATTCTACAATGAGCTATGATGCTGAAGCACAAATTGTCAGGGAGCTTGGAAAGTTTTTAAAAGAGGGAAGTCTATATCGAGGATTTAAACCTGTTTTATGGTCTACAGTAGAAAAAACTGCTTTAGCAGATGCTGAGGTAGAATATCAAGATCATAAATCTGATACCATTTATGTAAATTTTCCAGTTAAGTCATCAAATATTAAAGAGCTTGAAAATAGTAATATTGTTATTTGGACCACTACTCCTTGGACAATACCTGCAAATAAAGCTTTAGCTTATAATGAGAGTTTAGATTATTTATTAATTCAGATTAATGATAATGGTGAATTTAAAGATAAAAAAATTGTTATTGCAGAATCATTATTAGAGACAGTTATCAAGGATTGTGAAATTCAAAAATATAAAAATTTAAAAAGTTTTAAAGGTAAAGATTTTAAAAATACAATTTGCAATCACCCTTTTTTAGATTTGGGCTATGATTATGATATACCTATGCTAGAGGCACGCTTTGTAACTATTGAACAAGGTACTGGAATTGTGCATTGTGCACCAAGCCATGGACCAGATGATTTTAATCTTTGTATTAATAATGGAATTAAAGCAATTGAAACAGTAGATGGAGATGGAAAATATACAAAAAATGTTTCATTATTTGAGGGTATTCATATTTTTAAAGCAAATCCCATTGTAATAGAAAAATTAAAAGAGCAAAAAAAACTATTGAAAAATGGTGAGCTAGTTCATTCTTACCCTCACTCATGGAGATCGAAAGCACCCTTGGTTCACAGGGCAACTCCACAATGGTTTATTTCAATGGACAGTCACAAACTTAGAAAAAAAGCTTTGAAAGCAATTGATGAAACAACTTTTTACCCAAGCAAAGGTAAAGAAAGATTAAAATCGATGATTGAAACTAGACCAGATTGGTGTGTATCAAGACAAAGGGTTTGGGGAGTTCCATTACCAATATTTGTTAACAAAAAAACTAAAGAAATATTAGTAGATGAGGATGTTTTTGAGACAATAGCTCAAATTTATGAAAAAGAGGGTTCCGACTGTTGGTTTTCTGATGATCCTCAAAAATTTTTAGGAAAAAAATATAAATCAGAAGATTTTGAAAAGCTAAGCGATATTGTAGAGGTGTGGTTTGATAGTGGTTCAACACATTCTTTTGTTTTGGAAAAAAGAAAAGATTTAAAGTGGCCTGCATCAATGTATCTAGAAGGATCTGATCAACATAGAGGATGGTTTCACTCATCACTATTACAATCATGTGGAACAAGAGGTAAAGCACCATTTGAGTCCATTCTTTCTCATGGTTTTGTTGTTGATGGAAAAGGTCTTAAAATGTCTAAATCTTTAGGCAATGTAATTGCACCAGAAGATATTTTAAAAAAGTACGGAGCAGATATATTAAGAATTTGGGTTGCCTCATCAAACTATGCTGAGGATCTAAGAATAGATTACTCAATATTAGACCAACATTCAGAGTCTTATAGAAAAATTAGAAATACATTTAGATATTTACTTGGAAATTTAAATGATAATTTTGAAGAAAAAAAAATGGAAGATATTGATATTGATCAATTACCAGAATTAGAGCAATTCATGCTTCACAAAATTTATTCATTAAATATTAAGTTTAATAAGTATTTTAGAGATTATGATTTTCACAATCTTTATAAAGAATTATTAAATTTTTGTACTGTAGATTTATCATCATTTTATTTTGATATCAGGAAAGATGTTTTATATTGTGATTCTAAAGACTCTGAAAAAAGAAAATCTACATTAATATTATTAAATATAATTCTAAATTCATTATTGAAATGGTTTGCTCCTATACTTTCATTTACTACAGAGGAAATTTATCAATTAATTTCTAAAAAAAATAAAAGTATTCATTTAGAAAATTTCTTAGATTTCCCAAAAAAATTTGAAAATGAAAAAATTGAGAGAAAATGGGAAGAGTTAATAAAGATAAGAGATATTTGTAATATTAGTATTGAAGAAAAAAGAGCAAGTAAAGAAATAGGCTCAAGTCTTGAGGCTGAACTTCAAATAAAACTAAATAAAAAATTTGAACAAGTCGTAAATGGAATAGATTTAGCTGAGCTGTGTATAACTTCTAAAGCAGAGGTTTATTTTGATGATCAAGCTGATGTAGATGTTGTAACAAAAAAATCATCAGGAAAAAAATGCTCTGTTTGTTGGAAGATAAGAATTGATCCATGTGAGAGACACCCCAAATGTCAGATTATTTAAATAAGAAACTTATAATCAATTTATTTACAGTAATAATAATTTTTTCTTTAGATAGAATATCAAAATTTTATGTAATTTTACAAAGTAAAAAAAATTTATCTTATGATTTATTTGAGTCAAAATTTCTAAATATAAATTTGGTTTGGAATGAGGGAATTGCTTTCGGTCTACTTTCATTCGAGAAAGACTATCTATATAATTTATTAACAATTTTAATTATAGTTTTGATTATCATAATTTTTTTTATGATTTTAAAAAGTAAAGGTTTAAAAAAATACTCACTGTTAATGGTTTTAGGCGGTGCTCTAGGAAATCTTTATGATCGAATATATTTCAATGCTGTGCCGGACTTTATAGACTTTCATATTGGAAATTTTCATTGGTTTATTTTCAATGTATCAGATATATTCATTTCCTTAGGAATACTATTATTAATTTCTTTAGAATTAATTAAAAACAAAAAAGAAAAATAGAATGGAAAAAATTAGTAAATTATTAATACTAACAATCTTTATTATAACACTAAATTCTTGTGGATCTGTCAAGGATGGTTTTACTAATTCAAAAAAAAAAAGTACTGATGAGTTTTTAGTAAAAAAAAAATCTCCACTAGTAATGCCACCTGAATATGGTGAATTACCTATTCCTGGAAATGAAAATCAAGAACAGAAAAACGATGAAAATTCACAAATAAAATCTTTAATAACTGGCTCAGAAAATCAAACTTCTAAGTCTCAAAATAGTTCAAATCAAGATACTTATTTTGAAAGCTCAATCTTAGAAAAAATCAAAAATAATTAATGATAACACCTGGAATTTTTTTTAAAGATTTTAAATTAAAAAAAAAATCATCAGAAATTAAAAAAAAGTTAGAAAAATTTATAATAGAAAATAATTCTATAGCTCAATCCTTAAAAAAAGATTACCAAGATTTTTTTAAAAAAAAAGAACTTAAAAAATATAAAAGTTTTAAAAATATTAGAGTGATAGGAATGGGCGGTTCTTCATTAGGTACTGAAGCGATTTATGATTTTTTAAAATATAAGATTACAAAAAAATTTACTTTTATTAATAATTTGAATCCTAAATTTAAAAAAGAAAATAATAAAAAAATTTTAAATTTAATTGTCTCAAAATCTGGAAATACAATTGAAACAATAGTTAATGCTAATATTCTTATAAAAAAAAAGGATAAAAATATTTTTATAACTGAAAATAAAAAAAACTACCTTTATTTATTGGGTCAAAAACTTAAAGCAGATATTATTCATCACAATAATTATATTGGTGGTAGGTATTCAGTTTTATCAGAAGTAGGAATGTTACCTGCAGAGTTAATGGGACTTGATTCAAAAAAATTTAGACAATTTAACAATCTTATAAAAAATAGAAAATTTTTAAATGCCTTAATTTCTAATGTTGGCTCCACACTTTATTTCATTAAAAAAGAAAAATTTAATTCGATAATTATTAATTACGACAAACAATCAGAAAATTTATTTAATTGGTACCAGCAATTAATTGCTGAAAGTTTGGGTAAAAAAAGTAAGGGATTATTACCGATTATATCAAGTATGCCCAGGGACAATCATAGTGTAATGCAACTTTATTTAGATGGTTTTAAAAAAAATTTTTTTACTTTCTTTTATGTTGATGAAAAAAATTCTACAAAAATAATTAATAAGGATGTTTTAAGTCCGTATAATTTTATCAAAAATAAAAGTGTAGGTAATATCGCTTTTGCACAAAAAAAAGCTTCCGAAAATATTTTTAAAAAAAAAAACATACCCTTTAGAAGTTTTGAAATAAAAAAAAGAGATGAAAAAACCTTGGGGGAATTGTTTTGTTTTTTTATGCTAGAAACAATTTTATTAGGTAAAGCTTTAAAAGTTAACCCTTATGATCAACCAGCTGTTGAGATAATAAAAAAAGAGACAAGAAATATACTAATCTAACTTACAAAATAAAATTTTAGATATTCCATATTTTTTTTCAACTAAAATTCTTAATTTTTTTGTAAACTGATCTTCTTCTTTTTTATGCCTATGTATTATTATAATCCCATCATTACTAAGAATTTTGTCTTTAGAAATTTTATCAATAATGATTGGTAATTTTTTTTCTTTGTATGGTGGATCTAAAAAAACGATATCACATTTATTTATTTTTTTTTTAAAATCGATCCTATTTAATATATTATCATTAATAACCTGATACTTTCCTTCAATTTTTAGGTTTGACAAATTTCTTTTTAATATTGGCAAAACACCACTATAGTTCTCTACAAAAGTCACATATTTAGCTCCTCTAGACAAACACTCGAGACCAAAAGATCCAACACCAGAAAATAAGTCTAAAATTATTGATTTTTCTATTTCGATTGAAAATTTATTTGAATGTTTTAATACGTTAAAAATTGATTCTTTAGTCAAATCCTTCAAAGGTCTTGTTTCCTTATCTTGTGGATCTAAAATCTTTTTACCCTTAAAATTTCCTCCAATAATTCTCATTGATCAATAACTTTATATCCAATATCTTTTCTGTAAAATCCATCTGACCAACTTAGATTATTTATAATTCTGTAAATATTATTTCTAGCCTCTGAAAAATTATCAGATATTGAGACAAAATTAAGTACTCTTCCTCCATTTGACAAAACGGTATTATCTTTAAATACAGTGCCTGCATGAAACAAAAAATCATTTGGCTTTAGATCTATTAGATCTATATTTTTAATTTCAATGTTTTTTTTGTAAGTATCTGGATAACCTTTGGAGCACATTACAATACATAAACTTTTTTTATTATTCCATTTAATTTCAATTTGTTTCAATTGATTTTCACAACAAGAATTTAAAATTTCAAATAAGTCAGTATCTAGTTTTGGAAGTAAAGTTTGACACTCAGGATCTCCCATTCTTACATTATATTCAATCAAAAAAGGCTCATTATTAATTATCATTAGTCCAGCATATAAAAAACCTTTATAGACAGTTCCGAGATCTTTAATTGCTTTTAAAGTTGGATTTATAATTTTATCTAAAATTTTTTTTTCTAATTCGTTATTTATTAACCTTGATGGAGAATACGCCCCCATACCACCAGTATTTTTTCCTTTATCTCCTTCCAAAACTCTCTTATGATCTTGAGCAGTTCCAAAGTTTTGATAATTATCACCGTCACTTATAATAAAAAAACTCATTTCCTCACCTTTTAAAAATTCCTCAATAAGCACATTCTTTGCTTTTCCAAATTTACCATCAAATATTTCTTTTATCGCTTCGAGTGATTGTTTTTTATTTTCACATATATAAACTCCTTTACCAGAGGCTAAATTATCTGCTTTTATCACAATAGGGAATTTTGATTTATCTAGAAATTTATTTGACTCAGTCTCATTTTCAAACACACCAAAATTGGCAGTAGGTATATTATATTTTTTACAAATGTTTTTTGTAAAAATTTTGGAACCTTCTAATTGAGAAGCTATTTTATTAGGACCAAAAACTTTTATTTTAAACTTTTCTAAATAGTCTGTTATACCATCTACCAGTGGTTGCTCTGGCCCAACAACAACGAGATAAATCTTATTGGCTAAAATAAAATCTTTTAATTTTTGAAAATTATCTAACTCTAAATCTATATTTTCAGCAATCAATGAAGTCCCAGCGTTTCCAGGAAAACAATATATTTTATTCACTTTTTTTGATTTACTTAAAGCTCGACAAATTGCGTGCTCTCTTCCACCACTTCCTATAATCCCAACTTTCATGTATAAATATATAAACTATAAATGAAGAAAAATTTTTTAAAGTAATATCAAAGTTATATGAATAAAATAAAATATTTTTTTCAGTTTTTAATTGTAATTACAATGTTTTTCATTTTTAAGGTGTTAGGTCTTAGATTATCTTCATATTTAGGAGGTAAAATTTTTCAGATTATTGGTCCTTTTTTTAGGTCAAAAAAATTAATTCATCGAAATATAATGAAAGCATTTCCAAATATAGATCAAAAAAAAATTAACGAATTAACTTCAGCAATGTGGAATAACTATGGAAGAGTATTTGCAGAATATGTCTTTATAAAAAATTTTAGGATTACTAATCTTAATAATAATATTATTGTTGAAGGAAAAGAAATACTCGATGAGATAAAAAAAAATAACGAAAAAGTCGTATTTATTTCGGGTCATTTTAGTAATTTTGAATTAATGGCAATGCAACTAGAAAAAATGGGAATTAAAATTGCTGCAGTATACAGACCCTTAAATAATGTTTTTCTAAATAAGTTAATGGAAAGAATAAGAAAAAAATATATATGTAAAAATCAAATAAAAAAAGGCATTGGAGGCTTAAAGGACTTATTAAAGCTTAATAAAGAAGGTTACTCTACAGCTCTTATGATTGACCAAAGAGTAACTCAAGGTTCAAGGTTAAATTTTTTTAATGAAAAAGCTTTTACTACTACAATTCCTGCACAGTTAGCAAAAAAATTTAATATCCCTGTTGTGCCTATTTTTATTGAACGATTTGATGGAATAAAGTTTAGAATGAAAGTACATAAGCCATTATATTTTTCAGATAAAAGCTCTACGGATGTTATTACTGGGCAATTAAACAAAATACTTGAGAGGATGATATTAGATAGTCCAAATTATTGGATTTGGTCTCATAATAGATGGAAATAGTCTAATTCTTTTCTAACTCCTCCTTTTTTTTTGATGCCTCAACATATGAATAGTAAGGCTCCTGAAGATCTACATTCCAATAATTTAAATTTTCAAGACTTATTTTTTTCCCTGAAACAGCACATATTACATAATCACCCTGCTCTATAATTTTAAAATTATTGGGTAAATATTTTATTTTTGCTAATTTTTTATTCATTTATAGTTTATATATTTATACATGAAAGTTGGGATTATAGGAAGTG
>JACWDI010000007.1 GCA_014654265.1 Pelagibacterales bacterium SAG-MED11
AATAAAAAAGACTCAATGGATAAGTTGGATAAAATTATTAAGAATGAAACTAATATTTTAGTTGGAACTCAATTAATTTCAAAAGGATTTCATTTTCCAAGTTTAAATTGTATTGTAGTTGTCGACATCGATCTTTCATCTCAAGGACATGATTTGAGAGGAGCTGAAAAGAATTTACAACTTTATCACCAACTTTCAGGAAGAGCGGGAAGAGCAGGCAAGCCTGCAACAGTGTATTTTCAGACTTTAAACAGTAATCATAAAATGATTCTGGATTTGACTAATAGTAATCCTAATATTTTTCTAGATAGAGAGCTAGATATTAGAAAAAAAAATAAGCTGCCACCATTTCAAAGGTTTATTTCATTGATTTTAACTGGGGAAAATGAAGTAAAATTAGAGAAAGAGGCTTACAAATTTAAAACTTTCATAGAAAATAAATTAACTGGAAAAATTTTAGGTCCAGTAAATGCTCCAATATTTAGATTAAAAAAAAGATATAGAATTAGGTTGTTAATTAGAGGAGAAAAAACATTAAAGTTACAAAATTCATTAGCAGCGGCAATTCCAAATTACAAATTTCAACCAGGAATAAAACTTTCAGTTGATGTTGATCCAATAAACTTCAATTAACCCTCTAAAAAGCTACTTTTTAATGAATGTGCTACTTGAAGACATAATGGTCATATGTTAATTAAAGCGTGATTTTTAATTAATCTTCGAAAATACATAGGAATCAAGTTGAGCAAAAATACAGAATTTTCAATTACATCTGCTAATAGGTATTCCCTTGCACTTTTTGAACTTGCAGAGGAAAATAATTTACTAAGTCAAATAGAGGATCAATCTTTATCTATGCTTAATTTAATAAATCAAAGCAATGATTTTTATAATTTAATTAAAGATCCAACTATTAACCAAGAGGATTTATCAAAGGTTATAAATATAATCGTAGAAAAAAATAAATTTGATATGTTATTTAAAAATTTTTTAAATTTTTTAATTCAAAAAAGACGCTTCTTTTTTATTGAGAGTATTCTTGAAAGTTTTATTGAGACTTGTTCAATAAAAAGAGGTGAACTCAAAGCAGAATTAAAATCAGCAAAAAATTTATCAAGTGACGAAATAACAAAAATTACAGAGTTGTTAACAAAAAATTTTAGCTCAAAAATAAAATTAAACTACAAACATGATGAAAGTTTAATAGGAGGCTTAGTAGTACAAGTTGGAAGTACTATGGTTGACACTTCGATTAAAAATAAATTACAACAAATCGAAAACAGAATGATAGAGGCATAAATGGAAATAAATCCTTCAGAAGTTACAAAGATATTAAAAGAACAAATAAAAAATTTTGGTGATAAAGCTGAAATCACAGAAGTTGGACAGGTTTTGTCTGTAGGAGATGGTATTGCCAGAATTTATGGTCTAGATAATGTACAGGCTGGAGAAATGGTAGAGTTTGCAGATGGATCAAAAGGAATGGCACTTAATTTAGAAAGTGAGAATGTTGGTGTTGTAATTTTTGGTGATGATAGAAATATAAAAGAGGGCGATGTAGTAAAAAGAACTGGTAGCATTGTTGATACTCCTGTTGGTAAAGAATTATTAGGAAGAGTAGTTGATGGTTTAGGTAATCCGATTGATGGTAAAGGACCATTAAGCAAAAATGTTAAAAAAACTAGAGTAGAAGTAAAAGCACCTGGAATTATTCCTCGACAATCAGTTAGCGAACCAATGCAAACTGGATTGAAATCAATTGATAGTTTGGTGCCAATTGGAAGAGGTCAAAGGGAACTAATTATTGGTGATAGGCAAACTGGAAAAACTGCAGTTGCTGTGGACGCAATTATCAACCAAAAAAAAATAAATGAGTCTGGTGACGAAAAACAAAAATTATATTGTATATATGTCGCTGTTGGTCAAAAAAGATCGACAGTTAGACAAATTCAAAAAACACTAGAGGAAGCAGGCGCAATGGAGTACACAACTATTGTTGCTGCTACAGCATCTGACTCAGCACCATTACAATTTTTAGCACCATACACAGGATGTGCTATGGGTGAATACTTTAGGGATAATGGAATGCATGCATTGATTATCTACGATGATTTATCTAAGCAAGCAGTTGCATATAGACAAATGTCTCTTCTATTAAGAAGACCCCCAGGGCGTGAAGCTTATCCAGGAGATGTGTTCTATTTACACAGTAGATTACTTGAAAGGGCTGCAAAATTAAGTGATGAGCACGGTGGTGGATCATTAACAGCACTTCCAATTATTGAAACGCAGGGTGGTGATGTATCCGCATTTATTCCTACCAATGTAATTTCAATTACAGATGGCCAAATTTTCCTAGAAACTGAACTATTTAACCAAGGTATTAGGCCAGCAATTAACGTTGGTTTGTCAGTATCTAGAGTTGGATCATCGGCTCAGACAAAAGCGATGAAAAAAGTTTCTGGATCAATGAAATTAGAATTAGCTCAATATAGAGAGATGGCTGCATTTGCTCAATTTGGATCTGATTTAGATGCCTCTACTCAACAACTTTTAAACAGAGGTTCTAAATTAACTGAACTCTTAAAACAAAAACAATATTCGCCACTGACTGTAGCAGAACAAGTGGTATCAGTTTTCTGTGGAGTCAAAGGTTATCTTGATGATATTGAATTAAAAGATGTTGCTGAATTTGAAAGCAAGATTATTGAGAGATGTAAATCAGAGAAACCCGAAATAATAGAGGGAATTCAAAATTCAGGTAAACTTGATGATGATAAAGAGAAAATGCTTATTGAAGTAATTACTCAATTAAAAGAAACTTTTAAATCTTAATACGATATGGCAAGTTTAGATGATCTCAAAAAAAGAATAGCTAGTGTAAAGTCTACTCAAAAGATTACTAAAGCTATGAAAATGGTTGCGGCAGCAAAATTGAGAAAAGCTCAAGAAAGTGCTGAGAAAGGAAGACCTTATTCTGAAAAAATGAATAATATTATTTTAAATCTCTCAAATGGAATATCTGATAAAGAAAATACCTCTAAATTATTGTCAGGTACCGGTGATGATAAGGTTCATTTATGTGTGGTAATGACATCTGACAGAGGTCTTTGTGGGGGTTTTAATTCTAATATAATTAAAAAAGCTAAAAGTTATTTCTCAAAAATTTCAGCTGAGGGTAAAGAATTTAAAATTATAACAGTAGGATCAAAAGGTAACGACCAATTAAAAAGAGTTTACGGCAAAAAGATTATAGAAAATATTTCTTTTAAAGAATCTAAAAATGCAAATTATTTTGATGCTGATAAAGTTGGAAAAATGGTAATTGAAAAATTTGAAGCAGGTGAGTTTGATATTTGTACAATTTTTTATAATCAGTTTAAAAATGTAATTACACAAATTCCTCAAGCACAGCAAATAGTGCCTTTAAATAATGAGGAAGATGAAAATAATTCAGATGAAAGTTATGAATTTGAACCTGATGAGGATGAAATTCTAAGTAATTTATTGCCAAAAAATATTTCAACACAAATATTTAAAGCAATGTTAGAGAATTCAGCTAGCGAACAGGGGTCTAGAATGAGTGCAATGGACAATGCAACCCGTAACGCAGGTGAAATGGTTGACAAACTTACTATTGAGTATAATAGAAGTCGTCAAGCAGCAATTACTAAAGAACTAATAGAAATCATATCAGGAGCAGAAAGTTTATAATTATGAGCAAAGGAATAATCACACAAGTTATTGGAGCAGTAGTAGACGTTAAGTTTGATGGAGAACTTCCAGAAATTTTAACAGCATTAGAATGTAAAAATGGAGATAATAGACTTGTTTTAGAAGTTGCTCAACATCTAGGTGAAACTACAGTACGAACAATTGCAATGGATGCTACTGAAGGGCTAAAAAGAGGCGATGAAGTAACTAATACAAATGCACCAATACAAGTTCCAGTTGGACCCGAAACTCTTGGAAGAATTATCAACGTTATTGGAGAACCAATTGATGAAAGAGGTGAGGTTAAAACTAAAGAGAGCTGGCCAATTCACCGAGCTGCACCTGAATTCAACGACCAATCAACTGAGACAGAGATACTTGTAACTGGTATTAAAGTAATTGATCTACTTGCCCCCTACGCAAAAGGAGGAAAAATTGGATTATTTGGTGGTGCTGGTGTGGGTAAAACAGTTTTGATTATGGAATTAATTAATAACGTTGCAAAAGCGCATGGTGGGTTTTCAGTTTTTGCAGGTGTTGGAGAGAGAACTAGAGAAGGAAATGATCTTTATCATGAGATGATGGAGTCTGGGGTTATTAAACAAGATGGCCCTGGATCTAAAGCAGCATTAGTTTATGGACAAATGAATGAACCTCCAGGAGCAAGAGCTAGAGTTGCACTTACAGGATTAACTGTAGCTGAATACTTTAGAGATCAAGAAGGGCAAGATGTACTTTTCTTTGTTGATAATATTTTTAGATTTACTCAAGCGGGCTCAGAAGTTTCTGCTCTTTTAGGAAGAATTCCATCAGCAGTTGGTTATCAACCAACTCTGGCAACTGACATGGGTAATCTTCAAGAAAGAATTACAACAACCAACAAAGGATCGATTACTTCAGTTCAAGCGATTTATGTGCCAGCTGATGATTTGACTGATCCAGCTCCAGCCACGTCATTTGCACACTTGGATGCAACAACAGTACTTTCAAGACAAATAGCTGAGATTGGAATTTATCCAGCTGTTGATCCACTAGACTCAACTTCAAGAATTTTGGACCCTAGAATTGTTGGAGACGAACATTATAAAGTTGCTAGAGATGTTCAAAAAATATTACAGTCTTATAAATCATTACAAGATATCATAGCGATTTTAGGTATGGATGAATTATCCGAAGAGGATAAATTAGTTGTCGCAAGAGCAAGAAAAATCCAAAGATTTTTATCTCAACCTTTCTTTGTAGCAGAAGTATTCACTGGATCTCCAGGTAAATTAGTTGATTTAGAGTCAACTATTAAAGGTTTTGATGCAATCTGCAAAGGTGAATACGATCATCTTCCAGAGGCAGCATTTTACATGGTTGGTACAATTGAAGAAGCTATAGAAAAAGCTGAGAAAATGAAAAAAGAAGCAGCAGCTTAATGAGTGAAGAATTTAAAGTTGAAATAGTCAATCCTGAAAAATCTTTTCTTTCAAAAGAGGATGTAACAGAAGTTGTAGTTCCAGCTTTTGAAGGTGAAATGGGAATACTAAAAGATCACATTTCAATTATTTCTTTCTTAAAACCAGGAATAATTACAATCCATTCCAAATCTGGAGAAGAAAAGTTTTATGTTGAAGATGGAATAGTTGAATTTAAAAATAATAATTTATCTATCTTAACTAGCTCAATCTTTAATTTGAATGAAGTAGAAAAAAATAAGCTACAAGATTTACTAAAATTAGCAGAGGAAGAAGCCAGTAAATCAGAGGTAAATGATCAAACAAAATATTTAGTAGATCAAAAGATTGAAGTTTTAAAATCCCTTAATTAATTATTTTTTTTATTTTTTCTTTAAGTTCTTTGTAGACATGAAGTTTGAAGTCGACTACTACCTCAGTCAGTTTATCTAAATCTATCCACTTCCATTCTAAAAACTCAGGTTTATTTGTTTTGATATTAATCTCTTCATCATTACCTAAAAATCTCATTAAAAACCATTTTTGTTTTTGTCCTTTATACTTACCTTTCCATATGATACCCAACAAATGATCTGGAAGTTCGTAAGTTATCGTTCCATCAATTTCTTTAATCATCTCTACTTTTTTGATACTAGTTTCTTCCTCTAATTCTCTGTAGGCTGCAGTCAAAAAATCTTCTCCTTCATCTACACCACCTTGAGGCATTTGCCAAAAATTTTTTGGATTATCAATTCTTTTAGCAACAAAAACTTTATTTTCTTTATTTAAGACAATTATCCCTACGCCACTTCTGAGTGGTAAATCTCTAAATTTTTCTTTCATTTTAACCGTTAAGAAGTTTGATAGCGTAATCTAATTGATTATCTGTTTCAGTTTTTATTCTAAAGTCCTCATTCTCTTCACCAATTTCTATATCAGGTGACACACCAACTTCAGAAATAGATTTCCCAGAAGGTAAGTAATATTTAGCAACAGTTAATCTTATTGCACCCTTATTTTTTAGAGGAATTACTGATTGAACAGAACCTTTTCCATAACTATTTTCTCCTAATAAAATTGCTCTTTTATGATCTTTTAAAGCACCAGCTACAATTTCTGAGGCTGAAGCTGAACCATAATTAATTAAAACAATTAACTTTTTACCATTTGTTAAGTCACCTTTCCTAGCAAACCATTTCCTATTTTCAGAAGCTTTTCTACCTTTTGTAGATACTATTTCACCGTTTTCTAAAAAAAAATCTGAAATTTTTATTGCTTGAGATAGTAAACCACCAGGATTGTTTCTTAAATCTAAAATATATGATTTTACAGAATCATTTTTTTCTAATTTTTTTATTTCTTTTTCAATTTGTTTACCACTATTTTCATTAAATGATGTTAATCTTACATATCCAATATTTTTTTCTAAAAGATCTGTTTTCACAGATTTAATTTGAATTACTTCTCTTATTATATTGAAAATTAGAGCTTTCTTTTCTCCTCGTCTTCTTATAGTCAATTCTATTCCAGAACCAACTGGACCTCTCATCAAATCTACCGCTTCACTTAAAGATTTTCCTTGAACTTGTGTATTGTTTATTTTGACAATGTAATCTCCTGCCTTAATACCTGCTTTGGATGCAGGAGTATCATCAATGGGGGAAATTACCTTAACAACTCCAGACTCCATCCCCACTTCAATACCCAATCCTCCAAATTCACCACTAGTTTCAGTTTGCATTTCGTTAAAAATTTCTGGTGACATATAAGCTGAATAAGGATCTAATGACTGAAGAAGCCCATTTATTGCAGAATCCATGCTTTCAGATTGATTTACTTCATCCACATATTCTTTATTTATTTTTTTCAAGAACCTCTCCAAATAAATCAATTTTTTTATAAATATTATTTTCAGAGGAGTAAGCTTTGGAAACAAAAAATGAGAAAATTAATAATAATGCTGCTAAACTTTTGTTAATCATATAATTAATTTCTCTTTAGGTATTAATTCAGACCACATTTTTTCAAGTTCATAAAATTTTCTTTTTTCTGGGTGAAATATATGAACAATTAAGTCAATACCATCAACCAATTTCCATTCACTACTATCTTTGCCCTCTATCCTAGAATCTTTAACTCCACTATTTTTTAATTTTTCTAAAACTTGTTCTGATAAAGATTGTATATGTCTTGATGATGTCCCACTAGCAATTATCATAAAATCAGCCATAGAACTCTTGTCTTTAAGATCAATGCTTACTATGTCTTGTGCTTTATTTATATCTAATGTGTTGATAATTATTTGTTTTAGATCAGAAATTTTATCCATTAATTAATCTAAGATTATCAAATTTTTCTCAATTGAGAAGAAGAAATATTGACCTTATTAAATTCTATAAATTTCAAATTTTTCTTATTAAGCCTTCTGTATGTAGTTGAATTTAATGATTTTTTTTTATAGCCATGACGGTCAAAGACAATAATATTACATTTTTGTGAAATAGTTTTCCACTTATGCCATTTATGAAAATTTACTAAATTGTCTGCCCCCATCAAAAAATAAATCTCACTTTTTTTCTTTTTGTAAAAAAAGTTAATCAAATTAATTGTTCTATTTGATTTGATAATATCCTCATAAAAACCGACTTTTATATATTTTTTATTTCCAATAATTTTTTTACAATTCTTTATTCTTATAGTTAAATTTGTATTACTTTTTCTTTTAAAAGGATTTTTTTTTGTAATTGCCCAAATTACCTCTTTTAACATAAATCTTTTTACTGCTTCTTTAGATATTGTTAAATGACCTTTATGAGCGGGATCAAAAGTTCCACCAAGAATACCAATTTTATTTTTTTTTAAGCTCAAATTATTTCCTTATTTTTCCTTTACTAGTTATTTGATACTTGTAGGAAACTAGTTGATTTAAGCCAACTGGTCCACGCGGTGGAAGAGTATTTGTTGAAATTCCAACTTCTCCACCAAAACCAAATTCACCTCCGTCTGCAAATTGAGTAGATGTATTATGCATTGCAATGGAACTTTTTGTTTCCTTTAAAAATTTCTTTGCAGATTTTTTATTATCTGTGATAATAGAATCAGTATGCATAGTTCCATATTTATTAATATGGGCTATTGCTTCATTTAAATTATTAACTGATTTTACTGAAACAACTGAGGATAAATATTCTTTAGACCAATCTTTAGTAGAAGCTTTTATAACGTTACCTTTATATGATTTCATTATTTTACTGTCTCCAATAATTTTACATCCACTCTCCTCTAAACTTTTTAAAATTGAATTACCGACTTTTTTTATAATTTGTTTATGTAATAATATTGTTTCTGTTGCGCCACAAATTGCAGTATTTCTTAACTTTGCATTGTAAACAACATTTTGAGCTATTTTAGGATTTGCGTCTTTATCTACATAAGAATGACAGATACCTTCTAAATGACCAATAGTTGGAACTGTTGATAAATCTTGAACTTTTTTAACTAAACCTTTTCCTCCTCTTGGAATAATTACATCAATGAACCTACTCATTTTAGTTAAAAGAAAATCGACTACAGTTCTTTTTTTTATGTCAATAAATTGAATAAAATTCTCATCAACTTTATTTTTTTTTAAAGACTTTCTAAAGAGCCTTGAAAGTATAAGATTTGAATAAAATGCCTCTGAGCCACCTTTTAAAATTACTGGGTTACCTGATTTAAAACATAATGAAGCGACATCAGATGTAACATTTGGCCTGCTCTCATAAATTATTCCAATAACTCCTATTGGAATTGATACTTTAGAGATATTTAAACCATTCGGTCTCTTCCATTTTTCTAGAACAATATTTGTTGGATCTTTTAATTTTATTATTTTTTTGATTGAATTAACGATATCTGATATTTTTTTGCCATCTAAAATCAATCTTTGTATTAAATTATCTTTAACTTTTTTTTTTATGGCATTCTTAATATCTTTTTTATTCTCATTTAAAATTAACTTTTTATTTTTTTCAATTAATCGGTAATAATCCTTTAAAATCTTATCCTTTTTCTTGGAATTTATTTGATTTGAAAAAGCTTTTTTTGATTTTTTACCAATATTAATCAATAAATTTTTCATTAAATTTCTACCATGTCATCTTTGTGAACAACTTCAGATTTTGAAACATACCCAAGAATTTTTTGTATTTCATTTGAGTGATAACCTTTGATTTTTTCAATTTCTTCAGATGAAAAAGAACTTAATCCTCGAGCAAAATCTCTTTTTTTAGAGTCTATAATTTTAATATGATCCCCTTTTTTAAATTTTCCAGAAACTTTTTTAATACCAGCTGCAAGTAAACTTTTTCCATTAATAAGTGCTTTTTTTGCACCTTCATCAATTATTAATTCCCCTTTTGGTGAAACAGAACTAATAATCCATTTTTTTCTAGCATGTAATTTTGATATTTTTGATACAAACCATGTACAATTATTTTTTTTTTCAATTCGACTTATTGGATTTAAATAAAGACCATTTGCTATAATCATATTACAGCCTGCCAAATTACAAATTTTAGCTGCTTCAATTTTTGTGTTCATACCACCACTACCTAATTCTGTCATACCTTTGATATTAATATTTCCTATATCTTTACTTAAATTATCAACTTTTTTAATCAATTTGGCATCTTTAAATATTTTTGGATTTTTTGTAAAAAGTCCATCAACATCAGATAGTAAAATTAAAGTATCAGCATTAGTTATTTGCGCTACTCTAGATGCTAATCTATCGTTATCTCCATACTTTATTTCTGAAGTAGCAATAGTATCGTTTTCATTTACTATTGGTATATAGTCAAGTTGAAATAAATTTTCAAAAGTTCTTTTTGCATTTATAGATCTTCTCCTTTCTTCTGTGTCTTCTAAAGTTAATAAAATTTGTGAAATATTTAATTTATATTTAGAGAATGTTTTTGTGAACAAATTCATCAGTTCTATTTGACCAATAGAAGCTATTGCTTGACTTTTATCAAGTTTAAGTCGTGATTTATTAAATTTCATTTTTTTGCAACCTAAAGCTATTGCACCAGAACTAACTATGATTATTTTTTTATTTTTTGATTTTAGTTTCTTAATATCTTTTGCAAAATTAGAAAACCATTTATTTCTAATCTTTTTATTTGAGTCAACTAATAAAGCTGAACCAATTTTAATAACAATTATTTTTGAATTTTTAAGATGCATAAGATATTAGTTTAGCTTTAATTTGAGAAACAGATTTTTTTTTTAATGTTGATAATGTAATAACCTCAGATTTTGTATTTTTTGAGAATTCTTTAATTATCTTTTTTACTTCATTATTATCAATTAAATCAACCTTATTCAAAACCACTAGCTCCTTTTTTTTTGAAAGTTTAGCACTATATTTTTTTAACTCATTTTTGATCTGTTTATAACTTTTTTTTAAATCATCATTGGTTATATCAATCATATGCAAAAGAGATTTACACCTTTCTATATGTTTCAAAAATTGTATTCCAAGTCCTGTTCCTTTATGTGCTCCTTCTACTAAACCAGGAATATCGGCTATAGTAATTTCTTTATCATCATAACTTGCTACACCTAGGTTTGGATTTAAAGTAGTGAACTGATAATTAGCAATTTTAGGATTAGCGTTTGTTATCGCTGCTAATAAACTTGATTTTCCAGCATTTGGTAAACCGATAATACCAATGTCAGCAATTGTTTTCAATTGAAGCCATATTGTAAATTCTTCACCAAGAGTTCCTTTTGTATATTTTCTTGGTGCTCTATTTGTTGAACTTTTAAATCTTGTATTCCCTAGACCACCTCTGCCTCCAGATGCAGCTATGAACTCTTCACCGATTTTTGTGAAATCATAAATTAAAGTTTTGTTATCCTCCTCAAAAACTTGTGTGCCTAAGGGAACTTTTAATATTAAATCTTCTCCACCTTTTCCTGTACGATTTTGCCCTGACCCATTTTCTCCTCTTTTTGCTTTATGATGCTGTTGGTATCTATAATCTATTAAAGTATTAAGGTTCTGTTCAGATTTTAGTATTACTGAACCACCACCGCCTCCGTCACCTCCGTCTGGTCCACCGTATTCAATAAATTTCTCTCTTCTAAAACTTGGGGAGCCATCTCCACCGTTACCGGCTTTAACATAAATTTTTACTTGATCTAAGAATTTCATAATACAACGCTAGTTTAAAGTTGTACTATTAATTGGGTTTTACTGAAACAAAAGTTCTATCTGATTTAGTTTTTTTAAAAACTACTTTACCTTTTATTACTGAAAAAATGGAGTGATCTTTGCCCATTCCTACATTTTCTCCAGGGAATATTTTGGTTCCTCTTTGTCTTACAATTATATTTCCAGGTATAACTGTTTCACCACCATATTTTTTTACACCTAATCTACGACCGGCACTATCTCGTCCGTTTCTAGAAGATCCACCTGCTTTTTTTGTTGCCATAACTTATTCCTAATTACTTACTTGTTTCCTTTTTAGCCACTTCTGTTTTCGAAGGCTTAGAAATTTTTTCTGCTTCAGACAATACTTTTCCATCTTTTGAAAAAATCTTATTGATTTTTATCATAGAATATTCCTGTCTATGTCCATTTTTTCTTCTTGAGTTTTGTCTTCTTCTTTTCTTAAAAATTAAAACAGTTCTATTTTTACTATTTTTAATCAAATTAGCTTCAACTTTTGCACCCTGAACAATTGGAGATCCAACCTCAATTATCTTATTATCTCCATAAGCTAAAATTTCATTAAATTCTATTTTAGTATCAGATTTAGAATCTGGTAGTTTTTCAATCTTAAGAATCTCACCAGATTTTACCTTATACTGCTTACCACCTGTTTGTATTACTGCGTATGACATAAAATAATGTTAAAATTTGTAACCGCAATATAGTCTCAGCGATATTTTAGTCAAGCTCTATAACTTAAAAATTATCCTTTAAATCTCTTAATTTTGAAAAGCTTTCTAAATCTTTTGCTTTTAGGAATATATTACACTTAATTTCATCTTTTAAAATACTTGGAATAGTTGGCAAACCTTTTCTTACCTTTTCCTCAATTTCAATAATTTTTTTTTTGAGATTTAAATTTTTTGAGTCGTGATAAATACAAAATTTTGAATTTTGTAAAGTATACTCATGTCCACAGTAAATTTCTGTATCGTCTGAGAGATTTTTTATTTTATTTAAAGAATTAAACATTTCCTCATATGTTCCCTCAAAAATTCTACCACAACCTAAAGAGAATAGTGTGTCACCTGTAAAAATTTTTTTTTCTTTATAAAAATGATAAGCAATATGTCCTGAAGTATGTCCTGGAACATGGAAAATTTTTGCTTCAAAATTATCTGCTTTCCAAATTTGATTGTTTTCTACAAATTCGTTAATTCCTGGAATGCGATTTCTGTCTTCTTTAAATCCAACAATTTTAGAATTATATTTTTTTTTGAGTTCTTCATTTCCACCAATATGATCATAATGATGGTGAGTATTTAAAATGTACTTTAAATATATCTTTTTTTCTTCAACAAAATTAATAATTGGTTGTGCTTCACTTGGATCGATAACACATGCTGTCTGATTTTTTTTATCAACTATAATATAACTGTAGTTATCTTGTAGACATTTGATTATTTCAACTTTCATATTATTTCTCTATTAAGAAAATACCAAGCTCAGCAAATAAATTTTTAAAAAATAAGTTAGAATTATTTATATTTGAAACATTTTTATTCATTAGAGCAAGAGATTTGTAAATTTTAAAATTAATAGTTTTAGAAAATTTTACAAAATCTTTTATTGTACACATGTGAATGTTTGGTGTGTTATACCAATCATTTGGTAATGTTTTTGTGACAGGCATAGTTCCTTTTGTTAATAGATTAAGTCTTACTCTCCAATGACCAAAATTAGGAATAGTTACAATTGCTTTTTTTCCAACCCTCAAAAGTTCTTTAATAACTATTTCTGGATTTACAAAGGCCTGTAAAGTTTGTCCTAATACAACATAATCAAAAGAATTTTCTGGAAATTGTTTTAAGTCAAATTCAGCATTACCTTCAAGTACAGTTAATCCTTTTGAAATACAAACTTGAACTTTCTTTTTTGAAATCTCAATACCTCTTATATCTACATTTTTATTTTTTTTCAGAAATTCCATTAAAGTTCCATCATCACATCCAACATCTAATATTCTAGTATTTTCCTCCAATAAGTCTGCAATAATTTTAAATTCTAATTTCATAATTTATTCTTTATAAGATTGATCTAAAAAATTTTTAAGTGCACTTAAAAAATCTGGGACATCCAATAAAAATGAATCGTGACCTTTATCAGATTCTATTTCAACGAAGCCAACATTTGCTCCAATAGCATTCAATGCAATTACTATATCTTTATTTTCTTGTGTTGGATAAAGCCAATCAGATGTAAAAGATATAACAAAAAATTTTGCATTAGTTTTTATAAAAGCATTAGATAAATTACCTTTAAATTGCTTTGCTAAATCAAAATAATCCATTGCACGAGTGATATAAAGATAACTATTCGCATCAAATCTATCCACAAAAACTGAACCTTGATATCTCAAATAACTTTCTATTTGAAAATCAGCATCAAAGCCAAATTTAAGATCATCTCTTTCTTGAAGTTTTCTTCCAAACTTTTCTTGAAGACCTTTTTTAGATAAGTACGTAATATGTGCAGCCATTCTTGCTACAGCCAAACCTTTATTAGGTATCGTATTATTTGAGGAGTATTCTCCTTTAGACCAATTATGATCTGCAGTGATTGCCTGTCTACCAAGTTCATTAAAAGCAATATTTTGTGCTGAATGACTTGCTGTACAAGCTATAGGCACAGCAGTTTTCGTTTTGTCAGGAAAATTACTTACAAACTGCAATACTTGCATTCCACCCATTGAACCTCCAACAACAGAAAAAAGTTTTCTAATTCCAAAATTATCTAGTAAATTAATTTGGGCATTAACTATGTCGTTGATTGTAATAACAGGAAAGTCTGTCCCATATGATTTGTTTGTTTTAGGATTTTTATGACTAGGACCGAAAGAGCCCATACATCCTCCAATTACATTAGCACAAATTACGAAGTATTTGTTTGTATCAATTGATTTATTTGGACCGACTGCATAAGACCACCAACCATCCTTATTTGTAATCGGATTTTTTCCTGTAACAAATTGATCACCTGTTAATGCATGAAAAACCAATATAGCATTATTCTTATCTTTATTAAGTGACCCATAGGTTTCATATGCTAATGGAAACTCATTAATAGTTTGACCGCAATCAAGCTTTAGAGGTTTATTAACAATAAGTGTTTTTATATTCTCTTTAACATTCATAATAATTGCCAAATATTGAATTGTGAGAAAAAAAACATTTTTAGCGGTTTTTTTAAAGCGCTCGCAATTCAGTTAAATCAGCGCACAAATTTTGTACTAGAAGTTATTTAGTATGTCAATTTTTTTAAATAAATTTACTAATACTATATAAAAAATTGTTATTTTATTTATAAAGGGCTTAAATTTAAAAAAAATGACAAATCTATCATTTAAAAAAATCAACATAGAAGCCTATGAACCGGGCAAATCTACTATAAAAAAATTAAAAAAGGTCATTAAGCTTTCTGCTAACGAGTCTGCTTTAGGTGTTAGTTTAAAAGCAAAAAAAGTAATTTCAAAAAAAAATACAAACTTTTTTAGATACCCAGATGGAACATCCAGAAAGTTAAGAGATCAAATATCTAAAAAATTTAAATGTGATATAAATAAAATTATCTGTGGAGCTGGCTCTGATGAGATAATTCAGATGCTCTGTCAGCTTTTTCTTAAATCAAATGACGAGGTCATAGTCCCTCAATATAGCTTTTTGATGTATAGAATTTATTCAAAGATAGTTGGAGCAAAGGTAGTTTTTTCTAAAGAAAAAAATTTTAAAATATCTATTTCTGAGATTTTAAAAAAAGTAACAAAAAAAACTAAAATAGTTTTTATAGCAAACCCAAATAATCCAACAGGCACATATCTCAATAAATTTGAACTTATGCAACTAAGGAAGAAATTGAGAAAAAATATATTACTCGTTGTAGACGATGCTTATTTTGAATATATGAAAAATCGAGATTATAAATCTGGTCTAGACTTATTTAAAAATAAAAAAAATGTTTTCATTTTAAGAACATTTTCAAAAATATATGGATTAGCTTCTTTACGAATAGGTTGGGGGTATGGGCCTAGAAAAATTGTTGATGCTTTAAACTTAATAAAACCTCCGTTTAACGTTAATGAAGTTGCTCAACTTGCTGCAGTGGAATCTCTTAAAGATACAAAATTTGTCTCTCAGTCTGTAAAACATAATTTATTATATGCTTCAAAAATAAAAAAATTTTTAAATCAGTACAATATTTACTCGAATGAAATTAGTGCAAATTTTTTACTATTAGACTTCTCAAATTGTAAATTAAAAGCTAAAAATTTCTATGAAAAGTTAAAAGCAAAAGGAATTATTTTAAGATCAACAGAGTATGGTTATAAAATTAAAAATAGGCTGAGATTAACAATTGGTTCAAGAAATGATAACCTAAAATTTATGAGAAGTGTAGAAAGAATATTTGGCAAATGAAAAATATATTAATTATAGGTTGTGGATTACTAGGCTCATCTTTATTGAGAAGAATAAAAAAAAAAAAATTAGCAAAAAAAATTTTTATTTTTGAAAAATCAAAAAAAAATTTATCTAAAATTAAAAAATTAAAATTACCAGGTATCATTACAAAAAAACCTGAAGATGTAATGTCAGAGATCAATATGATTATTTTTTGCACACCAATGAGTGAATACAAAAAGATTATTTTAAAATTAAATAAATTTTTAACTAAAAATCATATTATTACAGACATTGGTTCATCAAAATCAAATTCATTAAAAGTAGTTAATAAAAATTTAAAAAAAAATATTTCTTGGATCTCAAGCCATCCAATAGCTGGTTCTGAAGTGAGTGGACCAGAACATGGAAAACAAGATTTGTTTGAAGGTAAATGGTGCGTTTTGATAAAAGATAAAAAAACTAACTTTAAACATTTAAAGTTAGTTGACTCTTTCTGGAAAAAAATGGGATCCAAAACAGTTTTGATGAGTCCCACAAAACATGATAAAATTTTTTCAATCACAAGTCACTTGCCCCATCTCATAGCATACAATTTAGTAAAAACAGCTCAAACTTTCGAGAAAAAGCAAAAACATGATTTAATAAAATTTAGTGCTGGTGGTTTAAGAGATTTTTCAAGAATCGCAGCCTCAAATGAGGTAATGTGGAGAGATATTTTTTTTGATAATAAAACTAATGTTTCAAAAGCTATAAACTTATTTATTAAAAATTTAAATGAATTTAAAAAAGATATTAATTCCAAAAATAATAAATCAATTATTAAAAAATTAATTCAAACAAAAAAAGTTAGATCTCAGATAATTAAATTAAAACAAGATATTAACTTACCTGATTTTGGTAGAGACTAATAATTTTTTATATTTGTTATTTTTTTTACGCTCAAATTTGCAGTTTTAGAAATTAACTTTATTGCATGTTTTGTGGGCATAATTAAGACTTTTTTTCTTGGACCGTAAGCATGAATAAAATTTAATTGATTTATGCTCATACCTACATGACCTTTCCAAAAAATAATATCACCTTTATTTATTTTTTTGTTTATCTTTTTTTTACAAAATTTTATTTGATCTTTTGTATCTCTTGGAAAAAAAATTCTATTATAATAAAAATATATTTGAATTAAAGCTGAGCAATCAATACCATTAGAAGTTTTACCACCCCACATGTACTTACAACCTAAAAATGATTTAATCACTTTTAAATAATCTTTTTCAATATAATTAATTTTTTTAAGATCTTTTTTTCTTATCCACTTATTCTTTTTATACTCAACATAATTTCTATCTTTATTAAGAGCTACAATTCCTGTTCCAAAATAAAGAAATTTATCTGTTGGGGTATATTTATTATTTTTCTTTCTAAATATTTTTGACTTTAATTTAGAAATTTTTAATGAAGGTTTAAAATTTTCATAAAATTTATTCTTTTTAATAAAACCTATATAATTATCAAAACTAGTTTTAATTTTTACCCAATTTCTTTTTTTTGATAAAATCTTGAATTTTTCTCCATATAAAATCTGGGATGTAACTTCTGACTTTAAAGAGGGTTTTGAATAGATATTTGTGACTGAAGTATTGAGAAAATTATTTTTCATAAAGTTTTAATTTATTCCTCAAAATCCATAATATGATTAAAGAAGGTATGACCATTAGGGCAGTTAATATAAAAAAAGTACCCCAATCACCATTTAGCCAATCTACAAGAGCACCTGATGAGGATGCTAATGTTGTTCTTCCAGCAGTTCCTATTGAAGCTAAAAGTGCATATTGAGTTGCGGTGTAAGCTCTATCAACTAATAAGGAAATAAATGCCACAAATGCAACTGTTGCAAATGCTGCTGCAATATCATCAAAAATTACTGCAATAGCAAATAATAACTCAGATTTATCGCTCCACGCTAATAGACTAAATAAAAGGTTTGTACTTGCCATAATAATTCCAGCTAGAAACATGGCCTTTAAAACTCCTGATCTAATAACAAAAAGTCCTCCCAAAAGAGTAAAAATTACAGTTGTTATCCAACCTAATGTTTTAGAATAGATAGCAATATCTGATTTACTAAAACCTATTTCTTTATAAAAAATAATAGACATCCGACCCAAAAAAGCTTCACCAACTTTAAATAAAAATACAAAACTTAAAATTCCAATAGCAATTTGAAAGCCATTTTTTTTGAAAAAACTTGAAATAGGTCCACCAATAGTACCTGCAACCCAAGACAATGACAAAGTAAATATATTTTGTTTTATAAATTTACTTGAGATTAGTTTATCATTTTCTAGCTGTTTTATTCGTCTATCTTCATGACCTGTTTCGTGAATAAACATGAGTCCAATATTCATTAAAATTATTAGAATTCCTAAAATTAAAAAAGTTAATTGCCAGTAATTTTCAAAACCTGCATTTTCTAGAAATTCAGCAGAAAATAAAGATAATACACCTCCAAGTTTATATCCACTCCACCACCCAACCACAGCCATTGCGGCACCAGCAGCCATTGCCCCACCTTCGTTTTCTCCAATTTGTTCTATCCTTAATGCGTCAACTGTTATGTCTTGTGTTGCTGATGCCACAGCAATTAAAAGTCCGACAGTAATAACTAATGCTAAATTTTCTGTTGGATTAATTATGCTCCATAAAAAAAGAGATAACAAAATCAATGATTGCATTAATACAATCCACCCTCTTCTATGACCAATTTTTTTTGTTAAAAAGGGTATTTGAATCCTATCAACTAGAGGTGCCCATAAATAATTAAAAGCATAGACAGCAAATATAAGCCCAGCCCATCCTACAGTTGATCTACTAAGTCCATCTTCCTTTAACCATAAACTAAGACTACTTCCAATCAAAACCCAGGGAAATCCAGAAATTGCACCTAATAATAATATCTTTAACATTCTTTTATCAAAATAAATTGAGAAGGTTTCTGAAAGAGATTGTTTTTTTATTTCAATCATTTTAATTTCTCCAAAAGGATGGAAGGAATAAAACTAATATTGCAAAAAGTTCTAATCTCCCCAAGATCATACCAATAGTCAAAATCCACTTTGAAACATCTGGTAGAGTTGAAAAATTTCCATTAGGACCAATTATAGATCCTAATCCAGGACCAACATTAGAAATGGAAGTAGCAGCACCAGATATTGCTGTAATAAAATCAAGCCCTGTTAAAGATAACAAAGCTGATAATAAAAAAAATATTACTAAATACATGTATATAAATGAAATTATTGAAGCAATAAATTTATTATCAATTTGATTCTGGTCATATTTCAAAACGAAAATACCCTTGGGATATATAATCTTTTTAAGCTGATTTGTTATAAAAGAATAAAGAATTTGAAATCGAAATATTTTAATACCACATGTTGTTGAACCTGCGCATCCTCCTATGAACATTAAACCTAAAAATAAAACTAATGGAAAACTTCCCCAACTATCAAATTGAGCATTTACATAACCAGTTCCAGTCAAAATTGAAATGACATTAAAAAAGACCGATCTTATATTAAATGAATTTGAATTATTAATAGATAGATAAATTGATAAAATTATAATAGATATAAATATAACCTTTAAAAAAGTTTTAATTTGAGTATCTGAAGTAAAGATAGATCTATTTCCATTTAAAAATTTTATATAAACAATAAAAGGAAGACTTCCCAAAATTATAAAAATTATTGCAGACGTTTCTATCGCAACACTATTAAAAAAACCGATAGACTGATTATAATTTGAAAAACCTCCTGTTGCTATTGTCGTCATAGAATGGGTAATACTATCAAAAATACCCATCCCAAAAATATTATAAGTAATAGCACAAAGAGCAGTAAGACCTGAATAGATATAAATTAATCTCAGTGCGATCTCTTTTGATTTTGGAAGAATTTTTTCTGATGAATCATTGTTGGATATTTTAAACAGCTGCATACCTCCAACATTCATAATTGGCATTAAAGTAATTGCCATTACAATTATACCAATACCACCTAACCATTGAAGTATTGCTCTCCATAGTAAAATACCTTTAGGCATATCCTCAAGATTTGAGATAATTGTGGAGCCAGTAGTAGTAATCCCTGACATACTCTCAAAAAAAGCATTAGTGAATGAAAAGTTTAGATTAGAAAATACAAATGGAAGAGACCCAAAGATTGCAATACTTAACCAAGAAAGTGCTGTGAGTAAAAAAGCTTGTTGTAAATTTAGTTTTTTTTCATGATCCAAATTTGATAAAAAAAACAAAGTACCGAAAACGATTGTTACTATAGATGCTCCAAAAAAAGACGAATCAAACTGGCTATATATCAGTTGTACAATAATAGGCACTAACATAAAAATCCCTAGGATTATTTGAAGTATCCCTAGTGTAAAAAAAACAGTTTTATAATTAGACATTTTGAAAGAACATTATTTTATGGTAAATAAATTTCAACTCTATAAGAATTAAGTTGTTCGTTAATATTAGATTTTGTTTGAATTATTCATGATTAAAAAAGAAAACTTAGAAAAAACAAGTGCATGGCCATTCGTTGAGGCTAAAAAGTTACTCAGAGAAAGAAAATCTATTATTGAAAAAAAAGGAAAAATCACACTTCAGACTGGTTATGGACCAAGTGGATTACCTCACATAGGAACTTTTGGTGAAGTTGCTAGAACTTCGATGATGGTAAATGCTTTAAAGCATTTGACAGATCTTCCAACAGAAATTTTGACTTTTTCAGATGATATGGATGGATTAAGAAAAGTACCTGATAATGTTCCTAATAAAGAATTGCTAGAAGAAAATTTGCATAAACCACTTACACAAGTTCCAGACCCTTTTAAAAAATTTAAAAGTTTTGGTGAACATAATAATGAAATGTTAAAAGATTTTTTAAATAATTTTAAATTTATTTATAATTTTAAAAGTTCAACTAAACTTTATAAATCAGGTTTTTTTAATCCTTCTTTAGAAGTTATCTTAAAAAATTATGAGGGAATAATGAATATCATATTACCAACTTTAGGAAAAGAACGTCAAAAAACTTATAGCCCTTTTTTACCCATATGTCCTGAGACAGGGCAAGTATTAGAAATTCCAGTAAAAGAGATAAACGAAAAAAAATCTATAATTATTTTTGATAACAAGGGAAAAGATCTAGTGTCCAGTGTTCTAGATGGAAATTGTAAATTACAATGGAAAGTTGACTGGGCTATGAGATGGTATGCTTTAGATATTGATTTTGAAATGTATGGAAAAGATCTTATAGAAAGTGCAATTTTATCATCAAAAATTATTAAACTAATTGGCAAAACTAATCCGTCTGGTTTTGCATACGAGTTATTTTTAGATGAAAAAGGAGAAAAAATATCAAAATCAAAAGGAAATGGTATTACAATTGATCAATGGCTTCAATATGCTTCACCTGAAAGCTTATCATTATACATGTATCAAAATCCTAAAAGAGCTAAAAAACTTTATAATGAAATTGTTCCTAAAGCTGTGGATGAGTATCTAGACTCAATTGAAAAAGCAAAAAATCAAGATGAATTACAATTATTAATGAATCCTGTTTGGCACGTCCACAATAGTACTGTTCCCCAAGAAAATATAATTATGTCTTTTTCAATGTTATTAAATCTTGTTGAGACTAGTAACGCAGATAATAAAGAACTTTTATGGAAGTTTGTTAAAAAATATAAAGAAAATATCTCAGAAAAAAATCATCCTATTTTTGATAATCTAGTGGGTTATGCTATCAAATATTTTAATGACATAATCAAAGCAAAGAAAAAATACAAAACTCCAAATTTAGAAGAAAAAAAAGCCCTAGAGTCTCTAATCAAAACCCTAGAAACTTGTAATGATAAAATGACACCTGAAGATATTCAAACATTAATTTACTCAACTGGTAAAGAAAATGGTTATGCAGAAAATCTTAGAGATTGGTTTAAGTTGATTTATCAAGTGGTATTTGGTGACGAAAATGGTCCTCGAATGGGTTTTTTTATAAGTTTTTTTGGTGTTAAAGAAACAAAAGATCTTATAATAAATAAAATTAAATAATGTTTTCAAATTTAAGATCTTTAATTTTCAAATTAGATCCTGAGACAGCTCACAGTTTAGCTATTAAATCTTTAAAATTTAATTTTGCTTCAAACATTCTGGATGAAGATAAGAATAATCCTTTATTTAAAACTAAATTATTTAATAGAAATTTAGAAAATCCAATAGGAATAGCGGCAGGTTTTGATAAAAATGCAGAAGTATATAATTCATTATTTAAGCTTGGTTTTGGTTTTGTTGAAGTTGGTACTGTTACGCCCCTTCAGCAATATGGAAATCCTAAACCTAGAGTTTTTAGGCTGGTCGAAGATGAGGCCCTGATTAATAGACTTGGTTTTAATAATTTTGGATCAAAAAATGTTTTAGATAGAATTAAATCTAAAAAGCAGATTGGTTTACTGGGTGTAAATATAGGTCCAAACAAAGATACCAAGGACAGAAATGGTGATTATATTGAATGTTTGAAAACTTTTTGTGAAGTAGCAGATTATATAACAATAAATATTTCCTCACCAAATACAGAAGACCTAAGAAGTTTTCATGATGAATTTAAATTAGATGAATTATTAAAGGCAATTGATAAAGAAAAAAAAATTTTGAACTCGTCTATTCCAATTGTTGTGAAAGTTTCACCTGATATAAGCGATCAAGACATCAGTAAAATTTCTGATGTTCTTTTAGACAATAATATTGAAGCTGTAATTATTTCAAATACCTCAGATTCGACTAGAGATCGATTGAGCAATATTTTAAAACATCAAAAAGGAGGATTATCAGGTAAACCGATTGAGGAAAAAGCTACAAGTTTGATCAATAAATTTTATAATATTTTAGAAGGAAGAATTAAAATTATAGGTGTGGGAGGGGTAGACTCAGGCATGAGTGCTTATAAAAAATTTTTGGCAGGCGCTGATTATGTTCAGCTTTATACTGGGATGGTTTATAGAGGTCCAAATGTAGTGGGTATTATCAAAAAAGAGTTAAAAGAATTACTATTGAAGGATGGTGTTAAGAATTTTACTGAGATTATAGGAAAAAAAAGACAATCTTAAATCATATAAACTTGACGCAATCCATATCTCACCTTATATAGTCGAATTATAATGGCTAAAAAATGTGAACTAACTGGTAAAAATCCTATGAAGGGTCATAATGTTAGTCATGCTAACAACAAGACAAAAAGAAGATTCCTGCCCAATTTAAAAAAAGTAAAATTTACCAGTGAGCTTTTGAAAAGAAGTATGAAACTAACAGTAAGCAACGCTGGTGTTAGATCTGTTGATAAAAAAGGAAGTTTCGACGAGTTCTTGAAGACTGTTAAAAATAAAAATTTATCCCCAAGATTAAAAAAGTTAAAAAAGAGTTTGCTAATTAAATCTCCATTTCAAAAAAAACCTATTCAATCTAAAACTGCCTAATGAATAAAATATTCTTGATGCTCTCATTTTTTATGGGAGTTGTTGTTTTAGCTTCTAATTATTTAGTTCAATTTCCAATTAAATATTATGGTCTAGAAGAAATATTGACTTATGGTGCATTTAGTTACCCGATTGCTTTCCTAATCACTGATCTTGCTAATAGATCCTATGGTAAGAAAGCTGCTAGAAAAATTGTTTATATTGGCTTTGCTATAGGAATTAGCTTTACTCTTTTGTTTTCGACAAATTTTGCAGATCTAATATCTTTAAGAATTGCCATAGGTTCAGGTATTGCATTTTTAACGGCACAGTTGTTAGATGTTCAAATATTCGATAAACTTAGAAAAAGAGACTGGTTTATTGCTCCATTAACTTCTTCACTTATTGGATCTACAGTTGATACTTTTCTATTTTTCTCAATATCCTTTTATGCAACAGGAATACCCTGGGTTACACTTGCGTTTGGAGATTTAGCAGTCAAGATTTTAGTGGCATTAACAATGCTAATTCCATTTAGATTTCTCCTAAAAACATTTAGGCCTGTATAGATTTAGTATAAATATTTATAAGTTAATATTTTATAAGCTAACTTTGCTACTAAAAAATTATAAGAGTTGAAACCTTTTATTGGTGCAAGTTCATTTATATCTGCTCCAACTATGTTGGAATTTTTAGCAGCTATTCTTATTATATCTAAAGTTTCATCCCAAAACAATCCACCTGGCTCTGGTGTACCAGTAGCAGGCATAATACTTGAGTCAAAACCATCAACATCAAAAGTTAGATAAACAGTTTTATTCTTTATTAATTTTCGGAATTTTTGCAAACTCCAATTTGCCTTATCTTTAGCCCAAAACAAATTTATTCTTGATTTATTTTTTTTCAGAAATGGGATTTCACTTTGTGAAATATTTCTAATTCCAAATGAAATAACAGAAACATTCTTATAGTCCAAACATCTTCTGATTGCTGAGGCATGGGAAAATTTATTCCCATTGTAGCTATCTCTTAAATCTGCATGAGCATCGAAATGTAAAATACAAATTTTCTTATATTTTTTTACAAATGGCTCAATACATCCAGGTGTAATTGAATGTTCACCTCCAAAAGTCATAGGAAAAAGTTTTTTATTTAAGATTTCTTTATTTAAACTTGCTATTTTTTTTAGAGCTTTATTTATATTTCTATCAATCTTAAAAGGTTTTAATGTTTTAATTCCTATCTTTTTATAAGGTTCGCAATTCAATTCTTCATCATATAATTCTACTTGATGAGAGGCTTTAATTATTTCTTTTGGACCATTTTTTGTCCCTCCACCATAACTTACAGTTTTTTCTAGACCAAAAGGGACTATCACAACTCGCTCTCGAAAATTGAACTTATTATCAACTCCTAAAAAACCTTTTTTATTTGATAAATATTTCAAGTTATTATCCAAATATTTTTGAGAAATTTTTTCTCTCTCTTTTTTTCCACTCAGACTTATGATAGGCATCACTAGCAATCAATGGAAGTACACTTGTAGCTTCTGCAAAAACCATTTGTTCTTTAGTTACATCAACTTTACCCCAAGAACTAGCCTCTTTTAAAGTTGAACTACTACAAGCTCCATCCCTAGAGTCAGCTACAGTAATTTGTACAGCATATTTATGCATATCAACTTCTTTACCTAAAAGCTCAGCACATATCACTGTATCTTGAATAAAATTTTTTGGCACCCCTCCACCAATCATAAATAAACCAGAACCTTTTGATTGGATTTTAATTTCAGTCAACTCTCTAAATTCTCTTATCGAGTCAATTGTCATATGTTTTTTTGGATTTTTTTCTTGATGAATTACTAATCCAAAACCTGCACTAGAGTCAGTGAAAGCAGGGCAAAATATTGGAACATTATTGTCATATGCTGTTTCAATTAAAGAGTCTTTTTTAACAGAGTTTTTTTTTTAAATACTTACCCATTTCAAGTATAAATTCCCTTGAAGTATAACTTCTAGGCTCCAAATTATCTGCAATTTCAGAAATTTTTTTATCACAAATTTGTAATTCTTCTTCATCTATATAAGTGTCATAAATTCTATCAATGTAGTTTTTTCTTAGTTCAGTATCATCTTGAAATTGGGATCCTCGATAATGCTTGAAACCCAAAGCTTCAAAAAAATCCATATCTATTATTGATGCTCCGGTCGCAACAATAGCATCTACCATATTGTATTTTACTAGATCTTTATAGATGTTCATACATCCAGCTGCAGAAGTAGAGCCAGCTAAAGTTAAAAATATTGTACATTCTTTATCTCTCAACATTTCGTTATATATATTTGCTGCATTTGCAGTTTCTCTAGATACAAATGACATTTTTTCCATAGACGAAATGATCTTTCTGGCATCGAAAGATGTAATATCTATATGTTCTACAGGATTTTTTAAAAAATCTTTCTTACTGTTATGACCCAAGCTTTTATTCTCTGACATTAAGCAACCAATGTTGCTTTATTAATCTCTTTATCATAAAGAGTCATGATTGGTTTGTCTTCAACTTCATAAATTTCATCTGAAAAGAATCCATTAAATTGAGTTCTAAAGGTTAAACCATAAGCACCTAGTTGACCTAATTCTATATAATCATTTTCTTTAATGTTATTTGGAAGAAGGAAAGGACCTTTCATATAATCCATGCTATCACAAGTTGGACCATAAAAATCAAAAGCAGTCAATTTTTTTGAAATAATTTTATTAGAATTTTCTTTTATCATTTTAGATGGGAAAACTATATTGGGAGTACCTGCATCAAAAAGTGTTCCATAGGTTCCATCATTTATATAAAGCTTTTGTTTTTTTTTAAGGTCAACTCTTACTATAGTTGAGCCACTTTCAGCAACTAAAGCTCTTCCAGGCTCACAAATAATTTCTGGCATACTATCTAATTTCAAATTATCTAAACTTCTTTTAATTTCTTCTAAGTAGTTATCT
>JACWDI010000008.1 GCA_014654265.1 Pelagibacterales bacterium SAG-MED11
GCTGGAATAACTAAGGCTCACTCAGCGGTAAACGCTACGCCTTGGGCATTTATTTCATTAGCACTTGCAATGATGATGGGAACAGCATCATTACCTCACGTGATGATGAGATATTTCACTACTCCAAGTGTAAAAGCAGCTAGAAAATCAGTAGGTTGGTCTTTATTCTTTATCTTCCTACTTTATTCTTCTGCGCCAATGTTAGCGACTTTATCTAAATTGTCATTGATTGACCCGACACTATCAACAGGTATTATCGGTAAATCAATTGCAGAAGTTCAAGCGATAGATTGGTATCAAAACTGGAACCAAGCAAACTTGATGTTTGTAAGCGACTTTAACGGAAATGGAACTCTTGAATTAAACGAGTTTTTCATGGGTGGTAAAGCCGTTGTGTTAGCAACTCCAGAGATAGCTGGATTACCATATGTAATCTCAGGTCTAGTTGCTGCTGGAGGTATGGCTGCTGCCATGTCAACAGCGGATGGTTTGATTCTAGCGATTGCAAATGCTTTATCTCATGACTTGTACTACAAGATCATTGATCCAAAAGCAGAAACTGCAAAACGACTAGTTGTTGCAAGGGTATTACTTGTAGTAATTGGTTTTGCTGGAGCAACTATTGCAGCAATGGAAATCCAAGGTATCTTAGGTTCAGTAATCTGGGCTTTTGACTTTGCGATGTCTGGATTGTTCTTCCCACTTGTACTTGGTGTATGGTGGAAGAGAGCTAACAAAGAAGGTGCTATAGCTGGTATGGCTTTAGGTCTAATTTCTGGTACAGCGTACTTAATTTGGGTACGAACTGGTGGAAGTGGATTCTTAGGTATTACTCAGTTAACATTTGGTATCTTTGGTTCAGCTGTCAGCTTAGTATCAATGGTTGTTGTAAGTTTAATCACTTCAGAACCAAGTGCTGCTACGCAAAAAATGGTTGATGAGGTTCGTATACCATCAGGTAAATCGATCCTTGGCAAACAACACTAATTAAATCTTTTAAAGGGGCGATTAATTTCGCCCCTTTTAATTTCTTGCTTTTTTCAATATAAATTTAAAATGTCAGCCAACTTTCACCCTTTAGTTTACATAATTGATTATATTTTTGGAGTAATAATGTGGACATTAATTGGACGAGTTGCAATGAATATCTTCCAAAGAGAGGACTCTCAGTTTTTTTTTATGAGAGTATTTGTTAAGTTTACCAATCCATTACTAAAAATATTTAAGCCTATAACGCCTTCATTTATTATAGGGCCTTTAGTTCCTCTATACGTGGCTTGGTTTTTCTTTATGATTAGATTTTACTTAATGCCATGGGTTTTAGGGTATTCTGTGATGGGGATGTTATCTTTTCCTTTAGAAAGTGAAATTTCGAGACAAATTTACCAATTTTTTAATTCAATTAAATTTTAAAAATTGATACTAGTTAATCTAGTTATCAATGAAAAAAATACAAATTTCACCCTCAATCTTATCTGCTGACTTTGGTCAGTTGGGTGTTGAAATTAACAGATTAAAAGATGCAGGTGCAGATATGATCCATGTGGACGTAATGGATGGCCATTTTGTTCCAAATTTAACAATAGGACCCCCTGTGATAAAAGCATTGAAAAAACAATCTTCTATGATTTTTGATGTTCATCTAATGATTTCTCCTGTTCATAAATACATTGAGGCTTATGCAGATGCTGGGGCAGATATAATTACAATCCATCCTGAGGCTACAGATGATTTAAATTCATCAATTTTAAAAATTAAAGAATTAAATAAAAAAGTTGGTTTGTCCCTCAATCCTGAAACTAAAATTGATACTATTATCGAACACCTAAAAAAAATTGACTTAGTTTTAATTATGAGTGTTAACCCTGGGTTCGGTGGTCAGAAATTTATGCCCGTAGTATTAGAAAAGGTAAAAAAACTTAGTGATATAAAAGAAAAACAAGAGTTGAATTTTGATATTGAAATAGATGGTGGTATTAATTTTGATAATTCAAAAACAGCAATAGAAGCTGGAGCAAATATTTTGGTCTCAGGAACTACAATTTTTAAAAGCAATAATGGGGATATAAAAAAAAATATTGAATTATTAAGATCAAAATAATTTCATGATTTACATAAGTCGATTTTTTTTTAAAATTTTTGACCAAATCAGAAAATTTTATCTAAGATCTAATTTTTATGACAAAAGAATTTCAAAAATAAATGATAATGAATTCATTTATAGACCCAGTCCTCACCTTCTTTCATCTTTAATTAAATACCAAAAAAAAAAATTTAAAATTGAAGATTTTTCACTAGATAACATTTGGAATAATGAAAATTTGAGTACAAAAGATTATAATAATTTAAATAATTTTTACTGGTTTTTTAGTTTAGATTTAAAATCCTCAAAAAAAAATACACAATTGGTAATTAAAAATTGGATTAATCATAATTATAAATACAATAATAAAAGCTGGAGTTTTGATTTAACTGCCAAAAGGATTATTGCCTGGTTATCTAATCATAATCTTACTTATGAGAATTGTGACGAGGAATATAAAAATCATTTTAATGTAATGATACAAAAGCAAACAAATCATTTAATCAATGAAATTAACAAATCAGAATTAGTTGATGATAAAATAATTGGCTGTGCATCAATTATATTGGTAGGACTTTGCTATCAAAATGAGAAAAAATATTTATCTTTTGGATCTAATTTATTAAAGAAAATTTCTAAAATAACTTTAGATAATTATGGTTTTCCAAAGTCTCGAAGTATTAAACAATTAATATTTTATTTAAAATATTTTATTTTGATAAGAGAATGGTTTAAAGAATCACAAATAATTATTCCAGAGCATATTGATGAGACAATTTATTATCTTGGTCAAGGTTATGCTTTCGTTTGGCAAAATATAAAATCTGACATTTTATATAACGGAAATAATATCTCTGATAATGATAACTTTGACAATTATCTAAAAAGATTGGGATATAAGTTTAAGAATGAAAATCAAGATCTTGGTGGATATATAATTTTAAAAAATAAAAAAATTTGTTTAACAATGGATGTGGGATCTTCACCAAATTCAGCCTTTTCTAAAGATTATCAGTCTGGTGCCTTGTCTTTCGAGGTAATAAGTAATGGAAAAAAATTAATCAGCAATTGTGGATATCATAAGGAAAATAATATTAAATTAAATGAAATATCGAAGTCATCTGCAGCTCAGAGCACTTTGGTTATTGATGATAATTCATCATGTAAATTTAGTAAAATCGATAAATCTTGGATAATAAACAAGGGATTAAAAATTTTAAAAAAAAATACTGTTTTTGAAAAAGATTATTGGAAAATAAACTCATCTCATGATGGTTATCAAAAAAAATATAAAACTATTCATGAAAGAGAAATAGAATTTTTTCCTGAAAAGTCGACCTTTGTAGGTACTGACAAGATAATAAAAAAAATAAATGCTAATTATAAGTTTGATATTCGTTTTCATGTCGAACCAAATGTTAAATTAATGAAAACTCAAGATAATAAAACAATCTTAATTCAATTAGATGATGAAGGGTGGAAATTTACATGTGATAATTATGATATAAATATTGATAATGGTTTATATTTCGGTAATAAAAATTCATATACGGAAAACCAAAATATTTTTATATCTGGGATTTCTAATAACCAGATTGAAAATATAATGTGGGAAATAAGAAAGATATGATGAAAAAAATTAAATCAGCTTTAATATCTGTATCCGACAAATCAAATTTAAAGCCACTTTTGCAAATTCTAAAGAAAAATAAAGTGAAGATAATAAGTTCTGGAGGAACCTTTAAAACAATAAAAAGATTAAAATTTGATTGTTCTGAGGTTTCAGATTTTACTGGTTTCAAAGAAATCCTTGGGGGTAGAGTAAAAACTTTACATCCAAAAATTCATGCTGGAATTTTAAGTAAAAGAAATAATAAATTACATCAAAAGCAACTTAAAAATAATAAGTTCGAAAATATAGATTTAGTTATTGTAAACTTTTACCCATTTGAAAAAAACCTTAGAAAAAACAAAGAAATATAAAAAAATTTTAGAAAATATTGACATAGGTGGACCAGCAATGGTCAGAGCATCTGCAAAAAATTATAGTGATGTAACTGTTATTACCTCTATAAAACAATATCCTGAACTTATAGACCAGTTAAAAATGAATAAAGGATCCACTACATTAAAGTTTAGAAAAGATATGTCACAATTAGCTTTTGGAGAAACTGCTTATTATGACTCTGTTATATCAAATTACTTTAACAGGGACTCTAAATCATACTTTCCTCAAAAAAAAATTTTTTATGGTAATTTGATAGAGAAACTAAGATATGGTGAAAATCCTCATCAAATGGGTGCTATTTACTCGGAAAACACAAATTTAAAGATTAATAAAATACATGGTAAACAGCTTAGTTATAATAATTATAATGATATTTTTTCTGCTTTGGCAATATCAAAAACTCTTCCAAAAAATATTGGTACAGCTATAGTAAAACACGCAAACCCTTGTGGTGTTTCAATTCTTAAAAATAAATTAGAAAGTTATAAAGCTGCCTTAGCTTGTGATCCAATAAGTGCTTTTGGTGGGATTGTATCTTGTAATTTTAAAATTGATAAAAAATTGGCTCTTGAACTAAATAAAATTTTTCTTGAGGTTGTCGTTGCTAATGGTTTTGAAAAAAATGCACTTAAAATATTAAAATCAAAAAAAAATTTAAGACTTATTGATGCTTCTAACTTTTCACTAAATGAAATATTTAAATTTAGTTCTCTTAACAATTCTATTTTGATACAATCTGAGGATAGAAAACTTTTTTCAAAAAATGACTTTACAATTGTCTCAAAGAAGAAACCTACTAAAATACAATTTGATAATTTGATATTTGCTTTTAATGTTTGTAGATATGTAAAATCTAATGCGATAGTTCTAGTAGATAATAAGACAACAGTGGGTATTGGTTCAGGTCAACCAAGTAGACTTGACAGCTGTCAAATTGCTATTGATAAAATGAAAAAATTTAGGAATTTAGAGACCGAGATTGTAGCTGCATCTGATGCTTTTTTTCCATTTGTTGATGGTATTGAGAAATTAGTCCAAGCAGGAGTTTCTGCAGTTGTTCAACCTTCAGGATCAATTAATGACAAAGAAGTAATAAACTTTGCTAATGCGACAGGTACTGTATTAATCTTTTCCAAGACTAGACATTTTAGACACTAAATTTTGTCAATTTTTGCAGCTAAAATAAAATCATTTTCTGATAACCCTTCAATTGCATGTGTGGTTATATTGATTTTTGCATAGCCCCAACCAAATGTAATCTCTGGATGGTGTCCCTCTTCTTCTGATATCTTTCCTACTTCGTTAACAAATTTTTGACTATCTAAGAAATTTTTGAAACTAAATTGCTTTTCTAAAAAATAAATATCTTTTTTATCTTTGATAATATTCCAACCATCTACCATTTTTTGATATTTATGAATTTCTGAAATATCAAATGGGACTACCCCACCTTCACAAGGAACACATTTTTTTTCTAAAAGTTTATTCATTTAAATTATACCCTAATTCTATTATTTTTTTTTCAAAAAACATTTTATGGAGCGGGCAAAGGGGGTCGAACCCTCGACCTTCTCGTTGGCAACGAGACGCTCTACCACTGAGCTATGCCCGCATAATAAAATAGTATAAATAGTTGTTTTTTTTAATTCAAGCAATATTAAATATGATATATTAAAAATATGAAAAAAGATGATTTGCCAAAAATAGTCTCTGTATTTCCGTTAAGTAATTTTATAATTTTTCCAAAAACTACAGTGCCTTTGAATATATTTGAGCCTAGATATATTGACATGATCAATGATAGTATGCGGTCAAACAAGTTTATTGGAATGATCCAGCCCAGAACATCTGCTGAAGATATTACACAAGCTCCCAAATTACATGAAATAGGGTGTATGGGTAAAATAATGAGTTTTAAAGAAAATGATAGTGGCCATTTTTTGATAGAACTTAAAGGACTAATTAGATTTAAGATTATAGACGAAGTCAAATCAAGTAAACAATATAGAGAATGTGAAGTGAACTTTTCTGATTTTTATGATGATCTAAATAGTAAAAAAGAAAATCTTCAATTTTCAGATTTAAAACTTATTTTTAAAGATCTGAAAACCCTTTTTGAAAAAAGAGGGTTCGTAATTAATTGGAAAGCATTAGAAAAACAAAGTCTAGATGAAACCATAAATGCTTTAGCAATGGCATCCCCATTTACTTTAGAAGAAAAACAAATTTTATTAGAGGCAAAAAATTTAGAATTAAGAAAAACTAAAATATCAGAAATATTAACCACCTATTCTTTCGATAATTATAATAATACAACCGTTCAATAATTCTATATTTGTAATCCGTTATTCGCAATTTTTTCAAAAGATTTATTTAAAAATTTATTTTTTCCAAAAAATTGAATGGATTTAGTTAAAACATTATTATTTATTTTACTCTCTAGATTAAAAAACTCATAAACTAAATCAATACCTTTTGAAAAAAGATAATTTTTATGTTTTGCTATTTTCTCAAAATCAATACATATTGAACTATCTATTTCTAATCCAACATCTAATTTAAATTTTATCAACTCAAAGATTACTTTTATATCCCTAATTGACATGTTAAAACCTTGGCCGGCTAATGGATGTAGCTTGTGTAATAAATCTCCAAAAGCTAAAATATTCTTATAATAATAAGATCTAAGGTTTGATGCTTTTAATTCAAAAGAACCAAAATCACTAAATTTTAAAATAGAGTATTTCTTGTTATATTTTTTAATCAAATTTTTTAAGTCTAAATTTTGGTTCCCTTTAACAGAATAAACAATTGATGTCTTAGTTGCTGATATTGGTAAAAAAGCGATAGGTCCTTTTCTAGTAAAAGTCTGAGTTGCAATATTATTTTGAACTTTTTTATGGGTAATGATAGCAGTATAAGCAAAACTCTCATAATTTTTTTTTATCTTTTTGAAAAAAAACTTTTTTGAGATTCCAGTATTGCTATCACAATTTATAATCAAACTATAATCCTTAATTTTCAAATTTTGATAATTTTTTTTTGTTCTAAAGTTACATAATTTATTTTTAGACAAATTAGATAATAATTTTTTTTGTAATTCATAATTCTTAATTATTCCAAAAAGTGGTTCATTATTTTTTTCAAAATTCAAAATATTTTCATTTGAAAGTTTATCAGAAAAAATTTCAATTCTGTCTATATCCCAAGTAATATTTTTTATATCCAAAATATTTTTGTTAAAAAAATCTAAATTTTCTTTTGAGATTCCAATGGTTCTACCTTTATTAAGATATGATTTAGGTTCAGTGAAAAAAAGATCAACTATCATTCCTTGGTTAACTAAAGATTTAGCTAAACTCAAACTTGTTAATCCACCACCTATTATACCTAGTTTCATAATATTTTTAATTTTAACAATAAAAATTAGATGATACAAAGTGATAAATTTGATTCATCAAAAATGGATATAAAAAAACTATCTAACACAGCTTTAACGTTTCTTATCAAGCGTTTAATTGAGATATTTGGTATTTTAGTCTTTCTGTTTGGTGTTTTAATGCTGGTGGCATTAGTTTCACATTCCCCCGAAGATCCAAATTTTATTTTTCCAGAAAATACAGATATTAAGAATATATTAGGATATCAGGGTAGTTTTATATCTGATCTTATTTTTCAATCTGTCGGATTAATTGCTTATTTAATTCCAATTACATTAATATTCACTGGAATAAATATTTTCAAACGTAGAGAAATTTTTCTGCTAATTGAAAATACTTTTTATATTGTAGTTTATTCTTTTTTTGGATCTGTATTCTTTAGCCTTTTTTATTTGAACACGTTTACTCTTTATATAAATGGCAATGGTGGATTTGTCGGGAACTATTTGGGTAACTCATTTATCAAAAATTTAACCAACTCATATGGTGATGTTTTATTCTACTTGTTTATTTTAGTGACACTTTTATTTTTTTTAATTAGTATAAATTTTAATTTAAAAAATTTTTTTTTAAATTTTAAAAAATTTATAAATTTTATTTTCAAAAAAAGTCCAAAGAATTATACAAATCAAAATGAAGTTATAAGTGAATTTATACCTCAAGAAGAGATAAAAGATTTAATTCAAGAAGACTTACCATTTATCAAAGCGGATGCTAATAAATTATTAAATAGAAATAAATTTTTTTTACCTTCTATAGATTTGCTAAAAGTTTCAAATGAAAAGAAAAAAGTTGAGCCAAACAATAACTCAAATAACAATCCAGATTTTTTAGAAAAAATCCTTTTAGATTTTGGTGTAGATGGAAAAATTAAAAAAGTTAGTCATGGCCCGGTTGTTACTCTTAATGAATTTGAACCCGCAGCAGGCGTAAAAGTTTCAAAAATAATTAATCTTTCAGACGATATCGCAAGGAATACTAGTTCAGAGTCAGCCCGAATAGCAACTATACCAGGTAGTAACACAGTGGGAATTGAACTTCCTAATTCTCATAGAGAAAATGTTTATTTAAGTGAAATTTTAAATAGTACAGATTTTAAAAAGAAAGAAATAAAATTACCGATAGCGCTTGGTAAAAATATTTCTGGAACACCAATAATTGGTGACCTATCATCAATGCCACATTTACTAATTGCTGGAACAACGGGATCTGGTAAATCTGTTTGTATAAATACTATAATTTTATCACTCCTTTACAAACATACTCCAGAAAAATGTAAATTCATTCTTATAGATCCTAAAATGTTGGAACTATCTACATATGAAGGGGTTCCACATTTACTTTGCCCTGTAATTACTGAAGCAAAAAAAGCAGCTTCAGTTTTAGGTTGGGTTGTTAAAGAAATGGAGAGTAGATATCGGTTAATGACTAAAGAGGGTGTTAGGAACATTGATGGTTATAATACAAAACATAAATTACCTATGCCCTTTATAGTTGTTGTAGTTGATGAAATGTCCGATCTGATGTTAGTAGCAGGTAAAGAAATCGAAAATTATATCCAAAAATTATCTCAAATGGCAAGAGCAGCTGGTATTCATATAATAATGGCAACTCAAAGACCTAGTGTTGATGTAATAACAGGAACAATTAAAGCTAATTTTCCGACTAGAATATCTTTTCAAGTAACTTCCAAAATTGATAGTCGAACTATTTTAGGAGAACAGGGAGCTGAACAATTATTAGGTAAAGGAGACATGTTATACATGTCCTCAGCAAATAGGATTGTGAGAATACATGCTCCTTTTGTTTCTGATAATGAAATAGAAAAAATAAACAACTTTTTAAGATCACAAGCTGAACCAGATTATGTAGATGAAATTTTAAATTTTGTTGATGAAAAAGAAATAAATGAGTCTGCAAAAAGTCAGGGAGATAAAGATGAACTTTATCAGACTGCTGTGGAGATAATTAAATCTGAAGGTAAAGCTTCAACATCATTTTTACAAAGAAAATTACAAATTGGTTATAACAGGGCTGCAAGAATTATTGATATGATGGAGGCAGATGGCATTGTTAGTAAAGCTAATCATGTTGGCAAAAGAGATGTTCTTTAATGAAAAAAATATTTTTAATAGCTTTTTTTCTAATTTTAACAAAAAATTCATTTGCATCTGTAAAAGAAAATATAATTTCAAAACTTACAGAGATTGAAAATATATCTTTTGAGTTTGAACAAAATATTAATGGAAAAATTGAGAGTGGAAATTGTATTATTAAATACCCCAGAAAAATTAATTGTAAATATAATTCAAGTAATAAGAAAATTTTAATTTCAAATGGTAAGTCTTTAGTAATAAAAACTTTAAGCAGTTATTATATTTATCCATTAAAAAAAACCCCTTTAAACACAATTTTAGACAAAGATTTTTTACTAAAAAAAATTAAAAACTTGAAAGAAAGAGATATTGATAAAAAATTTGTAAATTTTAGTTTTCTAGAAAATGAAAATCAAATAAATTTATTCTTTGACAAAACTACCTTTAACTTAATTGGTTGGCAGACAATTGATATTTATCAAAATATTAGTATTACTTATCTCTCATCAATTAAGCGAAATCAAAAACTAAAAGAAAATTTATTTTTACTTCCACAAAAAAAATAATTTGATTTAATATAGTACTGTTTCTGTTTTAAAAACTTTCATACCTCTTGAGATATAATTGTTGAGTGCATTTTTGTGATCCAATGAACATGTGTGTACCCATACCCGTTTAGGTTTTTTCAAAAATGAATTTTTAATAGCTGCTGATAAGATGAATGAGCCTAATTTCTTATTTTGATATTCTGCTAACAATCCTAAGTATGCAATTTCAACTTCATTAGCTTCAGGATGTAAAATTAATTCAAAATAACCAGCAAAATCACCTTTTGCTTTTAAAACATAAGTTTCAACTTTTGAGTTGGACACATACTCAAACCACTGTTTTTCAGTCCAAACCAGTCTATCTACCCAATTATGACTCTTGCCAATATTTTTGTAAAAAAATTTATTTAATTGAAAATCTACTGGATTAACAATTTCAACTGCGTATTCATCTGAATTATAAAAAGAATCTTTTAGATCTTTAAGAGATGTTATTTCCAAATAATTTCTTTCGACTTTTTTATTCACTCTACCATCTTGCCAACTTTTTCTCCTCCAAACAAATGAAAATGCAAATGAGATACTTCTTGGCCCCCATGCTCACTTATATTAGCAAGTGCCCTGTATCCTTTCCCAGTATCTGCTGAAATTTGAAGTTTTTTTGCAACAATATTTATTCCTTTCAATAATCCAACCATTTCATCTGGGGAAGCATTAGTACTGAAGTCATCAAGGTCTAGGTATTTTCCCTTAGGTATAACCAGTGCATGAATTTTTTTTTGAGGGTTTATATCGTAAAAAGATAGCACAAAATCATCCTCATAAATTTTTTTACAAGGTATCTCTCCTCTTAAAATTTTTGCAAAAATATTGTTATCATCATAAGACATAATCAATTAATATATTTTTTTATTTACTAGCAAAAATGCAAATTGATCATGATCTAGTAATTCAAAATTTTTTTTTAAAACGTTATACATCTCTGATGAAAAAAAAAGTTCATGAACAGATTTTATATCATTATTTTTTTTATTTATGAAGTCCGCATAAGGGTCTAAAAATTCAACACTTAAAAAATTAATCTTGTACTTTTCAAAATTTATTGTTTTGATGATTGATGTATCTAAACCTTCACAATCGATTTTTAAAAAATCAACTTCTGTAATTTCATTTTTTTCAAAAAGATCATTTATAGTTAATGTTTTGATTTTTCTAACAAATTTTTTTTTGTTATTTGGGAATTTTTCCAAATAGTCTGGTTTTAGGGATGATATAGTTGAAATTTTCTTTTCAAAAAATGCATCTTGAAAACCATTTTTTGTAGAAATACCTAAATTTAAATTTTTATCTTTAGATCTAAAAGTATTAAACAAATCAATACTTTCTTTTGAAATATCTATATTAATTCCTGACCAGCCCATTTTATAAAGTTTATGTGTTAAAGAATGCTTTATTGGATGATAGCAGCCTACATCAATGTAAAATCCTTTATCTTTAAATGCTGATATATAATTATTAGCAAACCACGCATCTCCCTCATAACCTAAACCATATCGTAAAAAAGTTTTATAGTATTTGATATAATTTAGCATGGTTTATCATTTCTTTCTTTTGTCTAGTTCTTTGCACACATCTTCAATCTTTATATCATTTGCCTCAAGATACATTATCAAATGATAAAAAACATCTGCTGCCTCATGAATTTTATTAGTATCTTTTTCTGCGGCTTCTATCAGTTCATTTATCTCCTCTAAAACTTTCGCTTTACTTAAAGATTTATCGTTAAGTAATTTGTTAGTATATGAGCCCTCTTTTGAGGATTTTTTTCTATCTCTAGCGAGACTGAACAAATTTTCTAAAGCATTAAGCATTTTAAATCCTAACAGGTATTCCCTTTGAGTCCAAATATTCCTTAGCTTCTTTTATAGAATGTTTTCCATAATGAAATATAGACGCTGCTAAAACTGCACTGGCATTTCCTAACTTTATACCATCCACCAAATGACCTAAGTTTCCAACACCACCTGATGCAATTATAGGAATATTAACTTTAGATGAAATTTTAGACATTAGATCAATGTCATAACCAACTTGTGTTCCATCTCTATCCATTGAAGTTACTAATAATTCTCCAGCACCATTTTCTTCCATTTGTTTTGCGTACTCTATAGTATCAATACCGCTGTTATTTCTTCCTCCATGTGTAAATACTTCCCATTTATCTCCATTCTTTTTTGCATCTATTGCAACTACAATGCATTGAGATCCAAATTTTTTTGAACTATCGATAACAACTTTTGAATTTTCGACTGCAGCTGTATTTATTGAAACTTTATCTGCACCACAATTTAGTAACCTTGAAATATCTTCAACACTTCTCACTCCACCTCCAACAGTCAAAGGAACAAAGCATTTCTTTGAAGTTTGTTCGACAACATCGTAAATTGTATCCCTATTTTCATTGGAGGCAGTAATATCTAAAAAACAAATTTCATCCGCACCACCATCACTATAAATTTTTGCTTGTTCGACAGGGTCTCCCGCATCCTTAAGGCCTACAAAATTTATTCCTTTAACCACACGGCCATTTTTAACATCTAAACATGGAATTATTCTTTTTTTAAGCATCTTCTTTCACTAGTTCTGCTAATTTAATATCACCATCATAAATAGCTTTACCAACTATTATACCTTCAACATTTTTTAAATTCCTTGATTTTTTAACATCGTCTATTGATGAAACACCACCTGATATAATTACAGGACAATTTGATATCTCGGCAACTTTTAATGTTTCCTCGAAGTTTGGGCTTTGTTTCATTCCATCTCGATTGATATCTGTGAAAATCAATCTACTTACACCATAATCATTTACTTCTTTTAAGTAATCTAAAGTTAATTGATTAGAATTTTCTTTCCATCCAGATACTGACAATAACCCATCTTTAGCATCTAAACCTAAAGCAATTTTATGTGGGAATTTTTTACATGCTTCTTTCAAAAAATTTTGGTCTTTGATCGCAGCACTTCCTAGAATAACTTTCTCAGCACCAGCATCAGTATATTTCTGGATACTTTCTAAATTTCTAATACCTCCGCCTATCTCAACCTTTAGATCAAATTTACCTACTATATCTTGAATAATATCTAGATTTACCGTTTCACCAATTAATGCCCCATCTAGATCAACAATATGTAAGTTTTTAAAACCATGATCTTTATATATTCCAGCTTGTTCAGCTGGTGAAATTTCATACTCAGTTTTATTATCGAAGTCTCCTTTGACTAATCTTACACACTTTTTATCTTTAATATCTATCGCTGGAAATATCTTCATTTATAAACTTATAAAATTATTAATTATCTTGAGTCCTGTCTTATCACTTTTTTCAGGATGAAATTGGGTTCCAAAGATGTTTTCTTTTTCAACTGAACAAACAATACTTGATGAATAATCTGTTGTAGATGAAATTACATTTTTTTCATTTGGCACAAATTCATAACTATGTACGAAATACATATGAGAATTATTTTCTATATTTTGAAAAATTTTACTATCTTTAATAATACTAATTTGATTCCAACCAATATGAGGAAGTTTAAATTTTCCACCTTGATTATCTATTTTTGAAACTTTACCCGAAATCCAACCAAGGCCTTTAGTCTCTGTTTCTTCATAACCAATATCAGCAAACATTTGTAGTCCAACACAAATTCCAAGAAGTGGTTTTTTGTTATTTATTGCAAATTCGTTTAAACTGTCTGTAAGACCATTAATTTTTTTTAAAGCGTCCACACAGCTCTTAAATGAACCCTGGCCTGGTAAAACTATTTTATCACTTGATTTGATCTTGTTTAAATCTGAGGTAACTTCAATATTTACTTTATTTTTAGCAACCTCCTTAAAGGAGTTTATCACTGAGCTTATATTACCCGAATTATAGTCGACAATGGTGACGTTCATTAAACTTATAGAGAACCTTTGGTCGATGGAATTGTTTTTCTATTCCTAGGGTCCATTTCTAACGCGGTTCTTAATGATCTTGCCAATCCTTTAAAACAAGATTCAATAATGTGGTGACTGTTATCACCATAAATATTCTCAACGTGTAAAGTAATTCCAGCAGCTTGGGCAAAAGCTTGAAACCACTCTTTAAACAATTCTGTATCCATTTCTCCAAGTTTTTCTACTTTGAGCTTAACTTTCCAAATCAAATAAGGTCTATTAGAAATATCTATAGCAACACGTGATAAAGTTTCATCCATAGGTATCATTGCGTGAGCATATCTTCTTATACCAACAGATTTTTTCAAAGCCTTTTTTAATGCCTCGCCAATTGCAATCCCAGTGTCCTCAGTTGTGTGATGAAGGTCAATATGAGTATCACCTTTAGCTTTAATATGCATATCAATTGATGAGTGCTTGGATAATTGTTCTAGCATATGATTTAAAAAACCTATCCCAGTATCAATTTTATATTTTCCTTTGCCATCAATATTCAAATCAACACTAATGCTAGTTTCTTTTGTTTTTCTACTAATTTTGCTTTTACGCTTCATAATTAAAATTAGGTATACATATATTATTCAATTATGGCAATAATACTAAACCTGGGCTTGAACTATTGAATTTAGTATCCATTTGTAAGTTATGACAACGGTTGTATTAGTAAGAAAGAATAACGAAGTAGTCGTCGCAGGTGACGGTCAAGTAAGTATGGGAAATACTGTTGTTAAAAGCACTGCATCTAAAGTAAGAAAAATTGAAAAAAGAGATGTTGTAGCAGGTTTTGCTGGTTCTACAGCAGATGCATTAACTTTATTTGAAAGATTAGAGGCTAAAATAGAAAAGCATGCTGGAAACTTATCTAGAGCTGCAGTGGAGTTGGCCAAAGATTGGCGGACTGATAAATATTTGAGAAGACTGGAAGCTCTTATGGCTATTGGAGATAAAGAAAACAGCTATATAATTTCTGGAACTGGAGATGTATTGGAGCCTGAAGGAGATGTAATAGGAATAGGGTCTGGTGGAAATTATGCATTAGCAGCAGGAAAAGTTTTAATTGGAACAGATATGAGTGCTGAACAAGTGGCAAAAAAAGCAATTGAAGTTGCTTCAGAAATTTGCGTCTTTACCAACAACAATATTAAAATTGAAAAAATATAATGGAAAAATCTAACGTAACTCCTTTAGTCCCTAAAGATAAAAATATTGATGAAAGTCTAAATCTTGTAAGCTCTTTATCACCAAGAGAAATAGTTTCAGAATTAGACCGGTTCGTTGTAGGTCAAAACAATGCAAAAAAAGCTGTGGCTGTCGCATTAAGAAACAGATGGAGAAGACAGGCTTTAAAAGGTGAAATGAAAAATGAAGTTTTACCAAAAAATATTTTAATGATTGGACCAACTGGAGTTGGTAAAACTGAAATATCACGAAGACTTTCAAAACTTGCTGAAGCACCATTTGTCAAAGTTGAAGCTACGAGATTTACTGAAGTTGGTTATGTAGGAAGAGATGTTGAGCAGATCGTGAGAGATTTAGTTGAAATTGCTATTGCAATGGAAAAAGTAAAAAAAAGAAAAGAAGTTTTTGCTCAAGCTCAAAAATTAGCAGAGGAAAAAGTTTTGGATGCGTTGGTTGGAAAAAAAGCCAGTCTTGCTACAAGAGAAAGTTTTAGAAAAAGATTAAGAAATGGCGATTTAGACAATAATGAAATAGAAATTTCTGTAAATGACAGTGGATCTAACAATAACACATCTTTTGAAATTCCGGGGATGCCTGGAGCAAACGTTGGTATGATAAATATAGGAGAAATGCTCGGAAAATCTATGGGTGGTAAAGAAAAAAAGAAAAAAATGTCAGTAAAAGAATCTCATGAAATTCTAATTAATGATGAGTCTGATAAATTAATTGAACAAGACAAGATTATCAAAGCAGCAAAAATTTCAACTGAAAACAATGGAATAGTTTTTTTAGATGAGATTGATAAAATATCCGGGAGGACAGATAGAGTGGGTGGTGATGTATCTAGAGAAGGTGTACAGAGAGATTTATTACCATTAATAGAAGGCACAACTGTTAATACAAAATATGGACCTATTAAAACTGATCATATTTTATTTATTGCATCTGGAGCATTCCAACTTGCTAAACCATCTGACTTGTTGCCAGAGCTTCAAGGAAGACTACCTATTCGGGTGGAATTAGAGGCCTTAACAAGTGATGATTTTAAAAAAATACTTAAGGAGCCTGATTTTAGTTTGATTAAACAATATATTGCTTTGTTAAAAACTGAAAATGTTGAGCTTGAATTTTCTGATGATGGAATAGATGTAATCGCGAATATAGCCTCTGAAGTAAATGCAACAGTAGAAAATATAGGAGCTAGAAGATTACATACTATTATTGAAAAAATATTAGATGAAATAAGTTTCACAGCAACAGATAGATCAGGGGAAAAAATTATAATCAATAAAGAGTATATAAATAAAAATTTAAATAATCTTGTAAAAGATACTGATTTATCAAAGTTTATTCTCTAAAATTACGATATATATTTAAGTTTGTTTTAAAGTTCTTTTTCTAAAGATATTTTAATCTATAGATAAATTATTTTTTTTTAGAAATATATAAAAAGCACCATCCCCACCATCTTTAATATCAGCTTCCTTAATATCATAAATCTTCATCATTAATTCTTGATTCTTCTTAATAAATTCGGGAACAGAATATTTCAAAATACTCAAATCTTTTGAAACATAAGGGTCATTTGCATTGTGTGAATGAAGACCTTTGCCAGTAACAATTATTAATTTAGAAATATTATTTTCAAAGGATCTATTTATAAAATTTTCCACTGTTCGATTTGCTTCCTCTAAAGTGTAGCCATGAAGGTCTATTGAGGTTACTTTGCCTCTTTCCAGTTTTTTTTTAGAATTATCCTTGTTGGGTAATTTTTGATTTCTTGATAAAAACTCTTCCCAATCCTTTTTGTCTTTATCTGAAATTTTACTATTCAACTAATTTAAGGTGTTTACAAGTAACCAGTTTGGATTATTTGAGCTCATGTCTCTTGAAAAAGTCCAAGTATCGTAAATTTTTTTAATTTCATCTGGACTACCTGAAACAATTTTTTTTTCTTTGTCTCTAATGCAAGTAATGATTTCGCTAACAAAATCTACGGTAACTTTTAAAACTTTATCAATTTTTTTATGTTCTTTAATATCTGCAGAGTTAATACCTATAAATGTTATTTCAGCAAAATGTCCTCTTTGACCTCTTTCAATAAGAGCTTTATTAAATTCGTCATAAATTTTTTTACTAAGTAAAGGTTTGCTTGCAATTAACTTATTATCATTGTCACTAAAATCTGTAATTATAGTCTCGTAAGCAATTTTAGCCCCTTTTAAAAACTCCTTTTGAGCCACTGCATCAAAGTTTTCATTTTGTTTGGTCTTTTTTTCTTGATGAACTTTTTTTAAAATATTTTCGAATTGAGCCGGTGTTTTGCCCTCAAATCCAGTTCTTTTACCAAGAATTCCTCTCAATCTTAAAACAATAAACCCGGCAATCATTGCCAGCAAAATAATATCTATGTATTCAAAACTATAATTCATATACTTAATTTAATTACTATGTTGATTAATTTCAACTAGCAATTAGAGTAAAGACAAATGAACACAGTTTTAATTACTATAATATTGGTGCCGATAATCGAAATTTATTTATTTATAAAAATTGGTGGCCAGATTGGAGCTTTTAACACTATTTCTTTAATATTCATCACAGCAATTATAGGAATAATTTATGCAAGGTATGAAGGATTAAACACACTTAAATCAGGATTTTCACAATTAGTTAAGAATGAGCTGCCTGCTTATGAGATAATCTCTGGAGCAGCAATTGCTTTTGCCGCATTACTTTTGATAATACCAGGGTTTGCTACTGATATTCTTGGATTTCTTTTAGTCTTTCCACTAACCAGAAGATTAATGTTTGGAAAATTTATTAAAAAATTTAGCAATGAAAAAAGAAATAAAAAACCTTATATAGAAGGTGAATTTGAAGATATAGAAGAGGATGATGAACGAAAATTATAAGATTATTAGTAAATTTATAAAAGATATCTCTGGTGAAACTCCAGATATTGAAACATATCTATATGTAAAAGATTATATATCTAAATATCAAATGAATATCGAAATCAAATCAAAAGCTTTGAAAGCACAAATTATTGAAATTAATACATTATTAAAATTTCATGATAACAGCAAAAGTAAAAAAAAATCTCATTTTGAATTAACATATACAACAATTATAAAACTAGAGAAAGAAATTAAAGAAAAAAAAGTTTTACAGAAAATTATTTTATGTGATGTGCAAAATGAAATGTATTCAGAAATGGAAGAAGCTCTACTAAATCTTCTGAAAATGTCTGGTTTCCCTAATATTAAATTTGATAAAAAAATTGATTTCGAAGAGCTTTATAATAAAAAATTTAATTAAAAAAATTTTTCTTAAGATTAGTTTTTAAATATTGAGAATGATTAAGTTTTTCTTTATCACTTGGCTTAATAATTTTCTTAAAATATAAAACTTTATTGCTCTTTTTATACTTATTATCAATAGTCTCACTGTTGAAATTTAAGGTAGGTTCCTTTTGATCAATTAAATTAACATAAACTTTAGATAGTAAATCACAATCTATTAATGCAGTATGTTGAACTCTTTTAGAATTATCAATTTTATATCGTTTACATAAGGCATCAAGACTTAAAGATGATCCTGGATATTTATCTCTAGCTAATTGTAAAGTATCAACTATTTCATTCTTTAATGTCTCTTTACCGATAATTTTTAACTCATTATTAAGATGAGACAAATCAAACTCGGCATTATGAATAATTAATCTTTTACCATTAATAAAATCTAAAAATTCCTGGACTATTTCTTTAAATTTTTTTTTTGAAGATAAGAATTCATCAGTATATCCATGAACTTCTAATGCTTTTTCTGAGACTTTTCTTTCAGGATTTAAATAACAATGAAACTTATTATTAGTAGGTATTAAATTTTCTAATTCTATACACCCAATTTCTACTAATCGATGGCCATCTTTTACTGATAAACCAGTTGTTTCAGTATCAAGAATAATTTCTCTCATTTATAAAATCTTTTTTAAAATATACTTAATATCTCTTTTAACAGACTTATTTGTAAAATTATTTTTAATAATAAAATGAGATTTTTTCATTTTATAGTCGAGTGGAAGTTGTATTTTTTTAAATTTAATAAATAAATTATAATTAAAGCCTGGTCTTTTTTTTAATCTTTTTAGAATATCCTTTTTATTAGATTTGACAAAAACCAATATATCCTCTTTTTTATTAATTTTATTTTCTAACAAAAGAGGAATATCTAAAATTACAATTTTTTTATTGATGTGCTTTTTCAAAAATTTATTCATTTCTTTTCTTATTTCAGAGTGAATAATTTTAGTGATTTTTTTAAGATTTATCTTATTTGCAAATATTGCTTTTATAATTTCATTTTTATTAATTGGAAATGAATAAATAAATTTTGGTAAAACTTTTTTTAATTTAATAAAAATTTTTTTATTTTTTTTATATAACTTCCCTACTTCTTTATCAGCATTAAATACAGGATAGCCGAAATTCTTTGCTATATAACTTTTGCCTGATCCTATATCACCTAAAATTCCAATTTTTATCATTTATCAAGCAGTCCAATAACTTGGTTATCAATTTTTGGTTCAATTCCATGCCAAATTTTAAAAGCTTTTGCAGCCTGATAAATAAACATTTTTTTCCCATTCTCAGTTTTTTTTCCTAAATTTTTACCATCTCTAATAAAATTAGTTTCTTTTGGGTTATAAATTACATCATAAAAAAATTCACAATTTTGGAATTTTGAAAAATCTAAATTTAATCTATCTTCTTTTTTTAAACCAATGCTTGTGGCGTTAATAATCATTTCGAAATCTGATGTTTCATTCCAATCTGCTATCTCTAGATCATTAAATAAACTTTTTAAATTTTCAGCTTTAGTTTTTGTTCTGTTGCTTATGGTAATACTTAAGACTCCCATTTTATAAAGAGCAAAGATAACTGATGGTACAACACCCCCTGCTCCAAGAATTAAAACTTTTTTTCCTTTAACTTCATAATTTACGTCTTTAATAGCAAGTTCAAATCCATCAATATCAGTATTGTATCCTATAATTTTATCATTTTTTAGATAAACAGTGTTTACAGACTGAGTTTTTTCTGACTCAAAACTAAGCTGATCTAAATAAGGAATAACATCTCTTTTGAAAGGAACTGTAATATTGGCTCCGTTTATTTCTTTATTTCTAATTTTTAGAAAAAATTCTTTTAAATCATTTTCATTCAGTTTCCTTTTATTGTAAATTCCATTTATACCATTTTCTCTTATCCAATAATTATGTAGTTCAGGTGAAAGTGAATGATTTATTGGATTACCTATTACTAAATATTCTTTCATATATGATTGTTTAAATATTCTTGAATTTTTTCTATTGGAAGACCCATTATAGTATTTTTGTCTCCATCAATTTTTAAAAATAAATTTTTTCCTTCCCCTTCAATTTGATAAACATTATAAGCATATAAGGACTCGTCTGATATTTTCGATAAATATTCCCTGAGTTCTTTATCACTAAATTTTTTCATTGTTAGAGTTGCTTTGTCGGTATGGTTCCAAATCATAGAACCATTTTTTGAAATACATACTGAACTTACTAAATTATGTTTTTTTCCATTTAATTTTTTTAAAATATTTAAGGCTTCTTCTCTATTTTGAGGTTTAGAAATCAATTCTCCATCTAAATCTATGACGCTATCAGCCCCATTAGCAATTTGATTCTTAATATGAATTTTAAGAAATTTATCTAAGACGGACAATATTTTTTCTATCGAGAGAGAATCTTGAAAAAAATTACTGATTAATTTTTGTTTTGGTGATTTTCTATTAATTAAATAAACCAATAAAGTCCATGGTGCTCCCACAAAACCTATCGTACTTTTGTTTTGCGTTAAATCATTTTTTTTGACTAAGTCTAACGCCATATAAACTGGCTTAAGTTTTTGGGTAAAATCTTTTTCGTTGAAATTTAATATTTCTTGTAAATTTAATTCTCCTAAGATTGGGCCGAAATTTTTTCTAAACTCCACTTTTTGATTTAAACCATAAGGAACCATCAAAATATCTGAAAAAATTATAGCAGCATCTAAGTCAAATCTTTTTAAGGGTTGTAATGTTATTTCAGCTGATAATTTGTAGTTTAAACATAATTTAATAAAATTAGTATTTTTTTTTCTAATATTTCGAAATTCAGGAAGATACCTTCCAGCCTGTCTCATAATCCATATAGGATTTATATTTGTTTTTTTATTCCTAATAACTTCATTAATGTCTGACATATTAATAATTAAATATAATTAGTAGTAGTTGTAATATAATCTGTGAATAACGGTAATTAGTTTTTTTTAACATTTTATAAACTTTTTATTAACATTTAGAGCTTAAAATTTATTAAATATATAAGCAATATTGTAGCCCATTAACAATTTGATCAAAATTACCTAAATTATTATACATAGTTTTAATAATGTTGATAAAAACGGTGTTTTACAATGTAAATTATTAAATATTAAAAATATCTAATATGATTTAAATAAAACAAAGAAATCAACTATTTATACATGAATAATACATATCAAATTTATTTAATTTCAGACTCTACCGGTGAAACGTTAGATAGGATTTTTACTGCTATTAAAGCTCAATTTAAAAATATTCAATATAAAATACATACATTTTCTTTTACAAGAACAGAAAATCAGATTACAAAAATTTTATCTAATGCTAAAAAACAACCAAATTCTATAATCCTTTATTCTATTGTAGACAGTAGTCTCGCAAAATATTTAGCAAATATTAGTTCTGAAAAAAACATTCCTTGTTTTGGAGTGCTTGGTGATTTAATACTTAATTTTTCGAAATTGTTGAATCAAAAAGCATCACATGAACCAAGTGGTCAGTATGCTTTAAATGATGAATATTATAAAAGAATTGAAGCCATTCAATTTACCATGAATCATGATGACGGAAACTTAGTAAAAGAAATAAGAAAATCCGATATAATTTTATTAGGCGTAAGCAGAACTAGCAAAACACCAACAGCAATTTATTTAGCAAACAAAGGTTTTAAGACTTCAAATATTCCACTGGTAAATGAAAACTCAATTCCACAAATTTTAAAAGACAAACCAAAAATCTCCTGTATTGTTGGCCTTAGCACAGAACCAGAAAGATTAGTGGATATTAGAAAGAATAGAATGAGCTCTTTAAAAGAAAATGAAAATAAATCTTATACAGATTTAGAAAAAATTAAAAAAGAAGTAAACAATGCAAAGGGAACCTTTCGTAAATATGGATGGCCCACAATAGATGTAACCAGAAAGTCGGTCGAGGAAACCGCTGCATCAGTCATAAAAATATACGAAATTTACAAAGAAAATGTTTAAATTGATACTTGCGTCAAAAAGCAAAGTTAGAAAGGAAATATTAGATCAAAATAATATTTTTGCTCAAGTTCAACCATCTAGTGTTGATGAAGACCCAATTAAACAAAGTTTATTAAATGAAAATGCATCTCCAGAAATTATTTCTAAAAATCTAGCAGAACTTAAAGCTAGTAGAGTTAGTCAAAAAA
>JACWDI010000009.1 GCA_014654265.1 Pelagibacterales bacterium SAG-MED11
TGTATAAAATTAAAAGAACATTCCCAACTCATTTTAGAATGCTCTCCATGCTTTTCCGTAAAGATCAACCATTTCATTTACAGTAGGCACTCTTGGATTGAGGTTTGGCGCTCCTGAAACTTCTGCATCAGTTGCCATATTTTCTAGCTCTTCCTCAAAATTTTTTTCATCAATTCCAAATGTTTTCATAGATGGAACATCGAAATCATCATTTATTTTATAAAGTCCCTTAATTAATTTTTCACAAGCTATGTCATCCTCGTCATCCGGTAATGCAAAATTTCCTACTCTACTACAATCTGCATATCGACTTTTTGCATGATCAATTGAAAATTCAGTTATAGTTGGCAACAACATTGCGTTACTTAGTCCATGGGGAACTTTAAAATTACTACCCAAAGGTCTACTCATTCCATGTACCAAGCAAATAGAAGCATTAGAAAAGGCTAAACCTCCTAATGTTGCTGCTAACATAAGACCTTCTCTGGCTTTTAAATCTTTTGGATCTTTGTCTACTGCATAAATATTTTCTTGAACAAGTCGAATAGTGTCTAATGCCATTCTATCAGAAAACATGGTTGCTTTTTTACTAACATAAGCTTCAATACCATGAGTTAATGTATCAATAGCACTGTCTATGGTTAATCTTCTGGGTTTGGAAAGTGTCAATTCATAATCTACAATTGAAACAATTGGAACAAATCCTTCTCCTCTACAAGATATTTTCTCAAAATTGTTACTCTTGGTATCTATTATTACAGAATGATGAGTGACTTCAGAACCAGTGCCAGCCGTAGTTGGAATAGCAATTATTGGAAGTCCTTTTTTATCAAAAGTAGATGGTGGTTTATAATCTTGAATATTTTTACTATATTGCGAAAGTACAGCAATTGCTTTTGCGGTATCAATTGGACTTCCTCCACCAAAGCCAATTACAGCATCATTTTTATTTTTTTTTAAAATATCAATACCATTTAGAACCACTGTGTCAGTTGGATCTGGTATGGTGTCATCAAAAACACTCGATTTAATGCCTGCTTTTAAAAGTATTTCCTGAAGTTTTTTGACGTAGCCAAACTTTACCATTTGTTTATCAGTTACTATTAATGGAGATTTTACTGAACCAATTATATTTAAAATTTCTGGAAGTTGACTAAGACTACCTTTGCCAATTTGCATATACCTTGGCACACAGACTCGAACATTGTCTCTTTTAATCAAGCAATCTCCCTTCTTTATTATTGCTTAATCTAAGCTTAACTAAATTGATGAGTCAACAGCATATAACCCTTAATTGATAATATTTTTCTCATTTAAGGAATAGATTTTGCATTCAAAAAAAACGTGTTATAGTTTAATTTAAAAATAAACTATAATGAAAACAGTAAGCCACTTTATTGACGGAAAAATTTATAGCGATAATAAATCCCGAAAAGGGCCAATCTTTAATCCCGCAATAGGTGAACAAATAGCTGAAGTTGAGCTTGCAAGTAAAACAACGGTAGAAAAGGCAATCGAAAGTTCTTCCAAAGCTTTTTTAAAATGGTCAAAAACTACTCCAATAAGTAGATCTAGAATTTTATCAAAATATAAAGATCTTTTAATAAAAAATATGGAAGAACTTGCTGTAATGGTATCAGAACAACACGGAAAAACTATTGCAGATGCAAAGGGTTCTATTCAAAGAGGAATAGAGGTAGTTGAATATGCAACTGGAATTACAGACTCTTTAAAAGGTGATCATTCAACAAGTGTAGGAACAAATGTTGACTCTCATACTTTAAGACAGCCTCTTGGAGTTTGTGCTGGTATCACACCATTTAATTTTCCTGCTATGGTTCCTATGTGGATGTATCCAGTTTCTATAGCTTGTGGAAATACATTTGTTTTAAAACCATCAGAAAAAGATCCAAGTTGTCCAATGAGATTAGCTGAAATCGCCATCGAAGCAGGTTTGCCTCCTGGAGTTTTAAATGTAGTAAATGGTGATAAAGAAGCAGTAGACACATTACTTGAAAATAAAACAGTTCAAGCAATAAGTTTTGTAGGTTCTACTCCAATAGCTGAATATGTTTATCACACAGGTACAAAAAATAACAAAAGAGTGCAAGCACTTGGTGGGGCCAAAAATCACATGGTTATAATGCCAGATGCTGATGTGAATAAAACTACTGATGCAATAATTGGATCTGCTTTTGGATCAGCAGGAGAAAGATGTATGGCTATTTCTGTTGCAGTCTGTGTTGGAAAACAAACAAAAGAAAAAATAAAAACTAAATTATTAGAAGAAACTGCCAAACTAAATGTTGGGCCTTATACAGATGAAAAAAGTGATTTTGGTCCTTTAAACAATAAAGCACATTTTGAAAAAGTTTTAGGATATATAGATACTGGAGAGAAAGAGGGTGCAAAATTACTTAGTGACGGAAGAAATTTTAAAAAACAAGGTTATGAGAATGGTTATTTTGTAGGACCAACAATTTTTGATGACGTAAAACCTGATATGAGGATTTATAAGGAAGAAATATTTGGTCCTGTATTAAGCATGATGACTACAGAAACTTATGAAGAAGCTCTAAATTTAGTTAACGATCATGAGTTAGGAAACGGAGCTGCAGTGTTTACTAAAAGTGGAAATATTGCAAAACACTTTACTGAAAATGCTAAAATTGGAATGATTGGAGTAAATGTACCAATACCAGTACCTGTTGCCTACCACAGTTTTGGCGGTTGGAAGCGATCCTTGTTTGGAGATCATTCAATGCATGGACCTGAGGGTGTGAGATTTTACACTAAGCTCAAAACAGCAACTGTTACTTGGGTGGAAGATAATGTGGGACCTGAATTCACTATTCCAGTTTTATCTTAAATTTTTAAAAAAAAATTTAAGATAAAATGACAGATAAGAATAGTAGAACATCTCCCCGAAGAATATTAAATATACTTGAAGAAATCATAGTAGATCCTGACAACTTCACAGCAAAAAAAATTTCTCATAAATTAAAAATACCATTACCTACAATTTATCGACATATTGAAACTTTGTGTGAGGAAAAATATTTAGTAGCAGTCAATTCAAAGAAATATTTGCCTGGACCTAAAATTAGAAATTTAATCCTAAAAAGTTTACCTTATGAACCAAATTTTACTCTAAGAAGATCATACTTAAGGAAATTAACCAATGATATTGAGGAAACAGTTAGTTTATCCATACCAATTGGAACAAAACTTGTTTATTTTGATAGAATAGAATTCCATTGGCCAATGCAATTAAATTTAGAAGCTGGAGATCATCTTCCTTTGCATGCCTCTGCCTCAGGAAAATTATATCTATCTTCAATAGAGGAAGAAAAGGTAATTCAAATATTTAAAAATATTAAAACACCTAAAACAGCGAAAAATACAATAACAGATATTTCACAATTCAAAAAAGAATTAAAAAAAATTAAGAACCAAGGTTATGCTTTTGACGATGAGGAGTGGTTTAATGGAATGGTTGGTGTTTCAGTGCCAATATTTAATTCTCAAAAAGAATTATGTTTTTGTTTATCAACCCATACTGCCAAAAGTAGAAAGGATATAAATGATTTAAAAAAAATTTTATCAATAATGCTATCTTCTGCAAATAATCTTAAGAGGGTACTATTTAAAGATTAGCAGTTGCTAACATTTTTTTTATTTCAGCAATGGCTTTTGCTGGGTTTAAACCTTTAGGACATGCGCTAGTACAATTTAAGATAGTATGGCATCTATAAAGTTTAAGTTCATCTGCTACTTTTTTTAATCTAGCTTCTCTTTCATCATCTCTACTATCCACAATCCATCTGTATGCCTGTAATAATACTGCTGGACCTAAATACTTGTCTCCATTCCACCAATAACTTGGACAAGAGGTGGAACAACAAGCACACATAATACATTCATAGGCACCATCTAATTTTTCCCTGTCTTTTTTTGATTGAATAATTTCTGTAGTTTCTGAATTTGAATTTGATTTTAACCAGGGTTCTATAGATTGATATTGTTTATATAAACCGTCCAAATCACCAATTAAATCCTTTTTAACTTTTAAGTGAGGTAATGGATAAATATCTATATCCCCATTAATTTCAGAATGAGGAGTAGTACAAGCCAATCCATTTTTACCACCCATGTTCATTGCACAAGAGCCACAAACTCCATGAGCACAAGATCTCCTATAAGCAATAGATGGATCAATCTCATTTTTTATTTTATTTAAAACATCTAAAACTTTTGAAGGACAGTTATTCATATCAACCTCATAAGTATCAATTCTAGGGTTTTCTCCCGTTGAAGGATCCCATCTGTAGATATTAACTTTTCTTAAGTTTTTAGAACCTGTTTTGTCTTTGAAATAATTACCTTTTTGAACTTCAGAATTTTTAGGTAAATTAATCTGAACCATTAATAAACTCTTTCTTGGGGAGGAAAATATTGAACTTCATTTGTAAGAGTAGTTTTATGAACTTCTCTATAACTTATTTTTGTTTCTTTTCCATCGCACCAAGCAAGTGTATGTTGCATAAATTTTTCATCATCTCTTTTAGGATAATCTTCTCGTGCATGTGCTCCTCTACTTTCTTTTCTATTATAGGCGGAGTCTACAGTCACAACTGCTTGTCTTATTAAATTGTCAAATTCTAAAGTTTCAACCAAATCTGTATTAAAGATTAATGATTTATCTTTAACTGATATTGACTTTAAACCATCATAAGTTTTTCTTATTTCCTCAACACCCTCTTTTAAAGTTTTTTCTGTTCTAAAAACTGCACATTTAGATTGCATTGTTTTTTGCATTGATAATCTTAATTCTGCAGTTCCAATGTCACCATCTGCGTTTCTAATTTTGTCAAATCTATCAAGACATTTTTGTGTTTCAGACTCACTAATTTCTTCATGTGGCATTCCTGGTGTAACTAGTTCTGCAGCTCTCTTAGCTGCAGCTCTTCCAAAGACAACAAGATCAATTAATGAATTAGATCCTAGTCTGTTTGCTCCATGAACAGAAACACATGCGGCTTCACCAATAGCCATTAGGCCTGGAACAGTTTTTTCTGATCCATTTACGGTTAATACCTCTCCCTTATAATTTGTTGGTATTCCACCCATATTATAATGAACTGTAGGAACTACTGGAATCGGTTCTTTGGTAACATCTACATTAGCAAATAATCGTGCTGCATCAGTTATACCAGGTAATCTACTTTCTATAATTTCTTTATCTAAGTGACTTAAATTTAAATGAACGTGGTCTTGATCTTTTCCTACACCTCTACCCTCATTAATTTCTATTGACATAGATCTGCTTACAACATCTCTAGAAGCTAAATCTTTAGCATTAGGAGCATACCTCTCCATAAATCTTTCACCTTTAGAGTTCGTAAGATATCCTCCTTCTCCTCTAGCACCTTCAGTTATTAACGTGCCATGACCATAAATTCCTGTTGGGTGGAACTGAACAAACTCCATATCTTGTAAAGGTAATCCCGCTCTAAGCACCATTGCATTACCATCGCCGGTACATGTATGGGCAGAGGTAGCAGAATAATAAACTTTTCCATAACCACCTGTTGCGATTATTACTGAATGTGCTCTAAATCTATGAATTGTTCCATCGTTTAGATTCCATGCTATTAAACCTTTACACTCTCCATCTTTCATTAATAAATCTAACGCAAAATATTCTATAAAAAACTCTGTTTTATGTTTTAAGGCTTGACCATACAAAGTATGCAATATTGCATGACCAGTTCTATCTGCTGCAGCACAGGTTCTTTGAACAATTCCATTACCATAATTTTTTGTCATGCCACCAAATGGTCTTTGATAAATCTTTCCATCATCCGTTCTACTAAAAGGAACACCATACTTTTCTAATTCAATAACTGCTTTAGGTGCTTCTTTGCACAGATATTCAATGCTATCTTGATCACCTAACCAATCTGCTCCCTTAACAGTATCATACATATGCCATCGCCAATCATCTTCTCCCATGTTCCCAAGTGCTGCTGAAATACCACCTTGAGCTGCAGAGGTATGACTTCTAGTAGGAAACACTTTTGAGATACATGCAGTTTTTAATCCAGCTTCACTTAATCCTACTGCCGCTCTTAGTCCAGAGCCACCAGCACCTAAAACTACTACATCATATTCGTGATCTATTATTTTGTAAGAACTCATAATTTAGATATTAATATAATTGTAATTAATGGAATTACCACAGCTGACGCAAATAAAAGCTTATTTGCGACATTTTTGATTTTATCATTTTGGATATAATCCTCAAAAACCTCACTAATACTCAAAGCTGAAAAGAAATATGCATTAATAATAAAAACACTGAATAAAAATTTTGATAATGAGGTTGTAAAAAAACTTTTAACTTCAATATATTGTTGATCATAAATTGAAATTAAATTCAAAACAAACCAAAACATTAATGGAATTAAAATAGCACCACTAATTTTTAAAAAAATCCATTTTTTAGTTGCTGAAATCATAAAATAAAATTTTTTCCTATTAAATAAAAAATAACAGTAAAAATTATTGAGCCAAATATAACCATTAGACCTGTAATTTTAGTGGTTTGAATTTCAAAACCATATCCAAGATCCATAATTAAGTGTCTTATTTCACTTAAAATCTGAAATAAAAATGACCAAGTAATTCCTAGAATTATAAATTTGCCAATAAAAGAATTTAAAAAAGAATTAATTGCTTCATAATTATTTTCTCCAAGTAAAAGTGATGAGGCCCAAAAACAAATTAGCGTAATTGCAATTATATTAATTATTCCAGTTATTCTATGAGAAATTGATACCAAAGATGAAATGTGCCATCTATAAATTTGTATATGAGGAGAAAGAGGTTCTTTATTTTCCATAAAAACTATTTTTAATTAAAGTTTCGGCAATCTCTACTGCATTTAAAGCCGCTCCTCTTAAAAGATTATCTGAAACAATCCATAAATTCATTCCATTTTTAAGAGTTTTATCTTCTCTAATTCTCGAAATAAATGTTTCATCTTTACCTTCTGCCTCAAGAGGAGTTGAATATCCTCCATCAACTCTTTCATCTATTACTTTGCAACCTTCAAATTTATCAAGAGCTTTTCTAACTTCTTTTAAAGTAAAAGTTTTTTCAAATTCAATGTTAACTGACTCTGCATGAGAGATTAAAACAGGTATTCTTACACACGTTGCAGTCAAATTAATTTTATCATCTAAAATTTTTTTAGTTTCATTGGCCATCTTAAGTTCCTCTTTTGTATAACCATTTTCAGAAAATGAATCTATATGAGGGATGATATTGAAAGCGATTTGTTTAGTAAAATTTCTAGTTTCTACTTTTTGGTTATTTAAAGCCATTTTAGTTTGATCAATCAATTCATCCATTGGTACTTTACCACCCCCTGAAACAGATTGATAAGTCGAAACTACTACTCTTTTAACTGTAAACAAATCATGCAATGGTTTTAAAGCTATAACCAACTGAGCTGTAGAACAATTCGGATTAGCTATGATATTTTTTTTTATATTATTAAGATCTTCAGAATTTACTTGAGGCACTATAAGAGGAACTTCGGGATCCATTCTGTAATGACTTGAATTGTCTATAACAAAACAATTTGTAGCGGCCTTTTCAGCAAATTTTTCAGATATTTTTCCTCCAGCAGAAAAGAAAGCAATTTTTACTTTTGAAAAATCAAAACTTTCTAGATCAGAAACTTGATATTCTTTACCTTTAAAAGAAATTTTTTTTCCAGTACTTTTAGATGATGCTATCAAATAAAGATTATCAATAGAAAATTCTTTTTTTTCAAGAACTTCTAATATTTTTCTACCAACATTCCCTGTTGCTCCTACAATTGCTATATTCATGATAACGTTTATTTTTATACTAAATGAAGGGTAAATCGCAAACTGTTCCTACAAATATTTTATCATCAATATCTATCTTAAACTGGGTTTTATTATCCCAATAAGGTTTGTTAATCATTGCAATACCAATAACTTTTTTAAAAGTAGGGGAATAAGTTGCGGATCTAACGTAACCGACAACTTTATTATCATCATCTAGTAATGTTTTCTCACAGTACATATCAATTTTGTTATGGTCAATCATAATACCCATTAGTTTTCTTGTAATCCCAACTTGTTTTAATTTTTTAAGTTTTTCTTTACCCAAAAAGTTAACCTCACTATCTAAATTTATAAACTTATCAAAATTTGCTTCAAATGGATTATCTCTATTATCAAAATCATTACCATAAGATAACAGTGCAGACTCTATTCGCTCTATTAAATTTGGACATCCGGCTTTGACATTAAATTCTTCCCCGTATTCAAATAAATAATCATATAAATCTTGTCCAGCTTTATCATCTTCAACATAGACTTCAAAACCACTCTGTTTTGACCAACCTGATCTAGCAATAAAATATTTTTTTTCTTTAAATTCATAATACTTAAAATTAAAAAATTTTAATTGTCTTATGTCCTCACCAAATAATTTTGCCATTAAATCATCAGAACGTGGACCCTGTACTGCTAAAATATTTACATTTGGTTCGTGGATTTTAACATCAAATTTTTTTCCTGCAGCAAGACCTTTTGCAAAAAAAATTACATCTGCATCTGCAATTGATAGCCACCATTTATCCTCAGCTAATTTATTTATAATTGGATCATTAACTAAAAGACCTTCATCATCAATTAATGGTGCATAATAACATTTTCCAACTTTAGATTTTGATAAATCTCTGCAAGTCATTAACTGAACTAATTTTGCAGAATCTTTTCCAGAGATTTCAACTTGTCTTTCTGCTGCAACATCCCAAACCTGAACAAATTTTTTCAAATGCTCATAATCAGACTCTAAAGACTTAAATGATGCAGGAAGCAACATATGATTATAAACAGTATAACTGCTCACTCCATGAGCCTCGATCCTGTCTGTATAAGGTGTACTTCTTAATCTTCTTGATTTTGCAATTGGAAAGTTTTTCATTTTCTTAAAAATTCTAAGACCTTTTCTCTCATTTCAAATGCTTTTTCAATCATAATCATGTGTCCACATCCAGGAATTATATGAGTGGTAGAATTTTTAACTAGGTTTGCAAATTTATTTCCAACTTCTAGATTAACCATTTTATCCAACTCTCCAAAAACTAACATGATGGGACAATTAATTGTTTGTGCTGCCTCAAAACCATTCGCATAATTATTGCACGCAATAAGATCAACTGCTAAAATTTTGCTTATATCCCTAGGTGATTGAATAATTCTTTCAATAGGATTTCCGCCAATGAACTTTTTAGAACCTTCATAACCCCATTTCATCATTAATTTAACAGCATCAGAATCACCATTTGATGCCAAATCTATTAAATCTTTATTCACTGGCATTTGATATGATCCACCCATTAAAACCATTTTTTTTAATCTTTTTTTATATTTAAATGAGTACTCAATAGCTTCTAAGCATCCTTGCGAGTGGCCAACTAATATTAAATTTTTCAAATTCAGTTTCTCAAATACTTTTTCTAACCAGTCTGTAATTTTTTCAATACTTTCTAAACAAGGACCTTCTGAGTTTCCATGACCTGGTAAATCAATAGAAAGAACATTAAAATTTTTACTTGAAAAAAATTGCTCAGTTAAAGACCAAACAATATGAGAAAGACCGCTTCCATGAAGAAATACTATCGTATCCTTTGAACTATCTATACCTTGTCCAGCGTCAGATGCATGAACACTTTTGTTTTCAATTTCAATTATCAATTAATTACCTAAAATTTTTTTCTTAATTCAAATTTTTGAATTTTACCTGTTGAAGTTTTTGGCAATTCACAGAAAATTACTTGTTTTGGAACTTTAAAACCTGCTAATGTTTCCTTACAAAAATCAATCAATTCTTTGTCTGTTGTAGGCCTGTCTTTAACCATTTCAATAAACGCACAGGGTACTTCTCCCCATTTATCATCAGGTTTAGCAACAACTGCAGCAATTGATACTGAGGGATGTTTGGATAAAGTATTCTCGATTTCAATTGAAGAAATATTTTCTCCTCCAGAAATAATTATATCTTTTGACCTATCTTGTATTTTTACATATCCATCTGGGTGTATTACCGCTAAATCTCCTGAATGAAACCAGCCACCAGCCATGGCTTTATCTGTTGCAGCTTTATCTTTAAAATAACCTTTCATAACTACATTTCCTCTGAGCATAATCTCACCAATTGTTTTCCCATCTTTTGGTACTTCCTTCATTGTTTCAGGATCCATTATAGTTGCACCTTCAAGATTAGGATACCTAACTCCTTGCCTTGCTTTAATTTCGTTCTGCTTATCCTCATCAAAATTATTCCAATCATCATTCCAGGCACATTGTGTGACATGTCCGTAAGTTTCTGTTAAGCCATACACATGCATTACCTCAAAACCAAGTTCTTTCATTTTTTTAAAGATTATACTTGGTGGTGGGGCTCCTGCGGTAAGTACATGTACTTTATGTTTTAGTTTTTTTCGATCACTTTCGGGGGCACCTGTAATCATGTTTAATATTATAGGAGCTCCACCAAAATGAGTTACATTATATTTATCTATTAGTTCAAAAATTTTTTTTACATCTATGTTTCTTAAGCAAATTGTTCTTCCATTTAACATTGGAACTGTCCAAGGATAGCACCATCCGTTACAATGAAACATTGGAACAATTGTTAAAAAATTTAACCTATTTGGCATATTCCAGGCAACAGCACTTCCTGTAGACATTAAATATGATCCTCGATGATGATAGACAACTCCTTTTGGATTTCCTGTAGTTCCAGAAGTATAACTTAATGATATAGCTTGCCACTCATCCTCTGGCATTTTCCAAATGTAGTTATCATCTCCAGTATTTAAAAAACTTTCATATTCTAATTCGCCAATTTTTTCTAATTTAGACTGATCAGCAAACTTGTCATGAATATCAATGATAATAATTTTTTTGTCTAATTTGCTTAATGCTTTTTTTACCTCAGTGTGAAGTTGTCTATCTACTACCAATACTTTTGCATCACTGTGTTTTAAAATGTATGAGATAGTATTAGCATCTAGTCTTATATTAATCGTATTTAATACTGCGCCCGACATTGGAACTGAATAATGTGCCTCAAAAATTTCTGGTGTATTAAATGCCAGAAATGAAACTGTATCTCCCTTAGTGATACCAATTTTTTCTAAAGCACTAGCAAATTTAGTAGCTCTTTTATATACATCACTCCAAGTGTATTTTCGATCTTCATAAACTACAGCTTCATAGTTAGGATAGACTTCTTTTGCTCTTTCTAAAAAAGATAAAGGTGTTAGTGGAACGTAATTAGCTCTATTTTTATCTAAATTTGTATCATAATGGCTCATTTCAATTGAATTTAAAATTCATTATATTCGAACTGCCAGATATGGCTGACTTATAATGTTGTTCAGCTCGGGGTAGAACTTTATCAAAATAAAACTTAGCGGTATTTATTTTTTCATCATAAAAATTTTTATTTTCATCATAATTCTTGAAGCTTACTTCCAAAACTTTTATCCAAGCATAAGCAACTGATACATACCCTAATGTTTTTAAGTAGTCATTTGCTGCAGCACTTACATCGTCTTTGTCCGTTTTAGCTTTTCCAATTGTCCAATCACTAAACTTGGTCAAAATGTCTAAATAATAAGTAAATTCTTTTACAAATGTTTTTATTTGCTCATTATTTGAGTTAACCTCAGATTTAATTAGATCTAAAAATCTATTAATTACATTTCCATTTTTATTAGATAATTTTCTAAAAACTAAATCTGCTGCTTGCACTGAATTAGTGCCTTCATATATTGGTGTTATTCTATTATCTCTGTAAAGTTGCTCTATTCCTTGATCTTTTGTATAACCGTAACCGCCATGAATTTGCATAGCATCATTAGTAATTTCCATACCAAGATCTGTAAATAACGATTTAACAACAGGAGTCATTAAGGAGACAAAGTCAGAAGCTTCCTGACGAACTTTTTCATCTGGATGGTTTAAACTAACTTCTGTTTGTTGTGACAACCAAAAACATAATGCTCTCTCACCTTCTATAATTGATTTCATATTTAATAATGACCTTCTTATATCAGCATGTTCAATTATAAAATCTGCTCCATTAGATGATTTGGTGTTGTTAGTTTTACCTTGTTTTCTCTCTTTAGCATAAGCAAGTGAATTTTGATAAGCAATTTCTGAAATTCCAAGTCCTTGTATACCTACAACAATTCTTTCAAGATTCATCATTGTAAACATCGCACTTAAACCTTTGTCCTTTTTGCCTATCATATATCCAGTTGCTCCATCAAAGTTGAGAACGCATGTGGCAGAACCTTTAATGCCCATTTTACTTTCTATAGATCCTGTTGATACTCCATTCCTAGGACCTACACTTCCATCCTCATTGACTACAAATTTTGGGACTAAAAATAAACTTATACCTTTTGTACCAGCTGGTGAGTCTGTTGCTCTCGCAATTACAAGATGAATAATATTTTCTGTAAGATCTTGATCACCTGAAGTAATGAAAATCTTTTGGCCACTAAGTTTATATGTTCCATCAGATTGTTTCTCAGCTTTAGTTTTTAAAAGTCCTAAATCAGTTCCACAAACTGGTTCTGTTAAACACATGGTGCCACTCCATTTACCTTCAACTATTTTTGGTAAATATTTGGTTTTTATTTCTTCTGAGGCATGATGATTTATACAATTATATGCCCCAATACTTAGTTCGCTATAAAGTTTAAAAGATAAGCTTGCAGATGAGAGCATTTCATCAAAAAAAGCACTTACAGTCTTTGGCATTCCTTGTCCACCATACTTTGGATCACAAGATAAAGAAGTCCAACCATCTTCAATGTACTTTTTGTAAGCTTCTTTATATCCAGGGGGTGTTCTTACAACTCCATTTTCTAAAATAGCAGGATTTTCATCACCTATTTTAGCGAGAGGTAATATTAAATTTTGATTAATCTTTGCTGCCTCTTCTAAAATATCTTTAACAAGTTCTGAGCTGACCTCTTTATATTTTTCTAATTCATTGTAATTTTTATTGTCTCTTAGTTTCTCAAAAAGAAACATCATATCTTCAACTGGTGCATTGTAGCTTGGCATAAATTCAGTTTAGGATAATTAATAGATTATTGCAATTTTGAAATTATCGCATCTCCCATTTGAGAGGTTGAAACTTCTTTCATTCCGTCTGATAGAATATCTTTTGTTCTCAATCCATCATTTAGCACATCTTGTACAGCTTTTTCTAGTGCTTCAGCCTCTTTATCTAAATCTAAAGAATACCTTAAGGCCATAGCAAAACTCAATATAGTTGCAATTGGATTTGCAATTCCTTTACCAGCTATATCTGGAGCTGAACCATGAATTGGTTCATACATAGCTCTCATTTCTCCATCTTTATTCTTAGCACCTAAAGATGCTGAAGGTAAAAGACCTAAAGATCCAGTAAGCATTGAGGCCTGATCTGATAACATATCTCCAAACAAATTATCAGTTACAATTACATCGAACTGCTTGGGATTTCTTAATAACTGCATAGCACAGTTATCAGCAAGCATATGACTTAGTTCTACATCTTTATATTCTTTTTCATGTAATGCTTGGACTTCTTCTTTCCAAAGTTGTCCAGCTTCCATAACATTTGATTTTTCACACGACGTAACTTTGTTTGATCTTTTTTTTGCTAAATCAAAAGCAATTTTAGCAACTCTAATTATTTCACTGCTTGTATAAGTATGAGTATTAATTCCTTTTCTTTCACCATTTTCAATTGGTTTAATTCCTCTAGGTTCACCAAAATATATCCCACCAGTCAGTTCTCTTACAATCATAATATCTAAACCAGAAACAATTTCTGGTTTTAAAGTTGATGCATCGACTAATTGTTTAAAACATATTGCTGGCCTTAAGTTTGCAAATAATTTTAATTCTTTTCTAAGTTTTAATAATGCTCTTTCAGGTTTTTTTGAAAAATCTATATTATCCCATTTTGGGCCTCCTACCGCTCCTAACATTACTACTGCACTTTCTAATGCCTTATAAAATACTTCGTCAGTTATAGGGGTTCCATGTTTGTCAATAGAACAACCTCCAGCAAGATCTTGATCTATTTCAAAGTCGAGTGATTTTTTATCATTAAACCAATTAATTATTTTTTTTACTTCAGTAATAACTTCAGGACCAATACCGTCACCAGGTAATAATAAAATTTTTCTTTTTTTTACTTTAATCATTAAAAATCCAAGGTTTTTTATTTTTTAAATCTTTTTCAAAATTTTCAATCTTTTCTGACTTTTTTAAAGATAGTGCTATATCGTCTAATCCTTCTAAAAGACATTTTTTTTTAAATTTATCTACATCAAATTTAATTTCATTGTTTCCATAAACAATCTTATTTTCATTTAAATCAACTGATATTTCCTCTTTTCGATTTGCGTATTCTGATAACTCTTTAATTTTTTCCTCCTCAAGAACAATAGGTAAAATTCCATTTTTAAAACAATTACTATAAAAAATATCTGCAAAACTTGAACTAATTACACATGTTATGCCAAAATCTAACAACGCCCATGGAGCATGCTCTCTTGATGACCCACATCCAAAATTTTTTCCAGCTATTAAAATTTTAGAATTATTAAATGGATTTTGATTTAAAATAAAATCTCCAATTTCTTTACCTTGGTCATCATATCTCATCTCAAAAAATAAATTTTTACCAAGACCAGTTCTTTTAATAGTTTTCAAAAATTGTTTTGGAATTATCATATCCGTATCAATATTCACTATTGGTAAATATGCTGGAATACTTTTTAAAGTATTAAATTTTTGCATTTAATTTTGGTACTTTCTAACGTCATCAAGATTTCCAGAAATAGCTGCTGCTGCTGCCATACCAGGGCTTACTAAATGAGTTCTTCCGCCTCTTCCTTGTCTTCCTTCAAAGTTTCTATTTGACGTGGAAGCACATCTTTCTTGAGGTTTTAACTTATCTGCATTCATGGCTAAACACATAGAGCAACCAGGTTCTCTCCATTCAAAGCCTGAATTTACAAAAATTTTATCTAATCCCTCTTGCTCAGCCTGTTCTTTTACTAATCCTGATCCTGGCACAACCATCGCATGAACATGAGCAGCTATCTTTTTGTCTTTTAAAATTTTTGCTGCCTCTCTCAAATCTTCTATTCTTCCATTGGTGCAACTCCCAATAAAAACTTTATCTATTTTTATATCTTTTGCAGCCATATTTGGTTTTAAACCCATATAATTTAAAGATCTTTCTAAAGAATTTTTTCTATCCTCATCCTTTTCGTTCTGAGGATTTGGAACTTTTTCGTCTATTGTGATTACATCTTGAGGAGAAGTTCCCCAAGTTATCATAGGTAAAATTTCCTCTGCTTGAAGATTAATTTCTTTATCAAATTTAGCACCTTCATCTGTTTTTAAATTTTTCCAATATTCCATTGCTTTATCCCAATCTTCACCTTTTGGAGACATTGGTCTGTCTTTTAAATATTTAAATATTTTTTCATCAGGTGCTATTAATCCTGCCCTAGCTCCACCCTCTATAGTCATGTTGCAAATTGTCATTCTTTGTTCAACACTCAACGATCTAATTAGGTCACCTGCATATTCTATTACACAACCCGTTCCACCTGCTGTACCAATTTTTCCAATTATTTGAAGAATAACATCTTTAGAAGTTACACCTAAAGGGAGTTTGCCATTTACATTTACTCTAAAATTTTTAGCTTTTTTTTGAACTAATGTTTGAGTAGCTAAAACATGCTCTACTTCTGAAGTTCCAATTCCAAAAGCTAAAGAACCAAAAGCACCGTGAGTTGCCGTATGGCTATCACCACATACTATTACTGTTCCGGGTTGAGTAAAACCTTGCTCTGGACCTGTAACATGAACGATTCCTTGTCTCTTATCATTCATACCAAAAAGTTTAATACCAAACTCTTTGCAATTAGCTTCTAAAGTTTCAACTTGTATCTTTGACTCTTTATCAGAAATACCTTTTGATCTATCAGTTGTTGGAACATTATGATCTGCCACTGCAAGTGTTAAATTAGGATGTCTAACTTTACGATTAGAGTTTCTTAAACCTTCAAATGCCTGGGGACTGGTTACCTCATGAACCAAATGACGATCTACAAATAACAAAGCTGTTCCATCATCTTGTAGATCTACAAGGTGATCATTCCAAATTTTATCGTATAAAGTATTGGGCATTGAAAAAAAAACTATTTTTTTTCTGGTGTCTTTTCAAGTTTTTTTTCTGCTTTAATTTCAGCTTTAGGGGCATCTTTTTGAGACTCTTCCTTAACAGAATCATCTTTTTTAGCCTCTGAAGTCGGTGCAGTTTCTACTTTTATCTCAGCTTCATTTTCTTTAACTACTGGAGCTAAGTTTTCTTCGTTCACTGTTTCTGGTTTCACATCCATATCAATACCAATTTTTTTTCTAATTTTCTCTGCAATCCTAGCTGATTTACCAGTTCTATCTCTTAAATAGTAAAGCTTAGCTCTTCTTACTTTACCTGAACGGATTACTTTAATTGTATCTATTAAAGTTCCATATAATGGAAAAGTTCGTTCTACACCCTCTCCAAAAGAAATTTTTCTTACAGTAAACGATGAATTAAGATCTCTATTTTTTTTAGCAATGCAAACGCCTTCAAAATATTGGATTCTTTCTTTTTTACCTTCAGTAATTCTAACACCAACTTTTACAACATCACCAGGATAAAATTCAGGAATTTTTTTCTCTGAAAGAATTTTTTTGACGTTATGCTGATTTATTTCTTCAATAGTTTTCATTTTAATATTTAACAAATTAATCTTTCTTATATTTTTGCCACAAATCTGGTCTTCGGTCGCGTGTTATAGCCTCTGATTGAGATAAACGCCAGTCTTTAATTTTTGTATGATCACCAGATAATAATACTTCAGGGACTGACTTTTCTTCCCAAATTTGAGGTTTTGTATATTGAGGGTACTCTAAAAGACCATTTTCAAAGGTTTCATCAATGGAAGATTTTTCATTTCCCAAAACCCCTGGCAAAAGTCTTAAAATACTATCAAGTACTACTAATGCAGCAGTTTCACCTCCAGACAAAACATAATCTCCTATACTTATTTCTTCAATATTCCTTGTTGTCAAAACTCTTTCATCTACCCCTTCGAAGTGGCCACAAATTAAAGATATTGATTTCTCTTTTGATAAGTCTTGAGCAAGTTTTTGATCAAATTTTTTACCTTTTGGTGAAAGATAAAAAACTCTTTCTCCTTTTTTTACTTTTTGGTCAAGAGAGTTTGCTAAAATATTTGCTTTAAGTAACATTCCTGTTCCTCCACCATAAGGAGTATCATCGACTGTTTTATGTTTATCAGTTGCGGCATCTCTAATGTTTATTACGCTTAAATTCCATAATTTATTAGACAAAGCTTTTCCATAAAGACCTTTTGCTAAAGGTCCAGGAAAAACTTCTGGATAAAGGGTAAATACTTTAGCTTGAAACATAAACAATCTTTAGATTATTTTTTTTCCTCTTTAGGAGCTTCTTCCTTTTTAGCTTCTGCTGCTGGTGCTGCGTCTGCTTTAGGAGCTTCTTCCTTTTTAGCTTCTGCTGCTGGTGCTGCGTCTGCTTTAGGAGCTTCTTCCTTTTTAGCTTCTGCTGCTGGTGCTACGTCTGCTTTAGGAGCTTCTTCCTTTTTAGCTTCTTCAGATCCTTCTTTTTTTCTATCTTTTTTTGGAACTGCTTTTTGAGGATTATTTCCATTAGCAGGCATAGGCATTAATTCATTTTCACCTAAAATTCTTGCTACTCTTGTTGTTGGTTGCGCCCCTTGACCTAGCCAATATTTTATTCTTTCAGCCTCAAGTCCAATTCTTTCCTTTTTTTCTTTGGGAAGTAATGGATTGAAAAACCCTACTTTTTCAATAAACCTTCCATCTCTTGCAAAACGACTATCTGCTACAACTACTTTGTAAACTGGTCTCTTCTTTGTTCCACCTCTTGATAACCTTAACTTTAACATTTACTCTCCTTTTTTTTATTTTAATTGATTAAATAATTCTGGTGGTATTCCTTTATCAGACATACCTTTCAGATTTCCTTTAGACATCTTTTTCATCATTTCGGACATCATTTTAAATTGCTTTAGCAATTTATTGATAGTGGCTGGATCTGTACCAGAACCATTAGCAATTCTTTTTTTTCGAGAACCATCAATTATTTTTGGACTCTCTCGTTCATTTTTTGTCATAGATAGAATTATTGCCTCATTTTTTGTAATTACACTTTCATCTATACCTGCAGCATCCATTTGAGACTTAACTTTTGAAACCCCTGGCATAAAGGACATTACTCCTTCTATTCCACCCATTTTTTTCATCTGTCGTAATTGAGTTAAATAATCTTGCATTGAAAATTGTCCTTTTTTTAAATTTTCTTCAGCCTTTTTAATATTTTCTTCACCAAGATCTTGTGCAGCTTTTTCTACAAGAGATACAATATCTCCCATTCCCAAAATTCTATTTGCAATTCTATCTGGATGAAATACTTCAAGATTTTCAATTTTTTCACCTACACCTAAAAATTTAATTGGAACTTGAGAAATAAATTTCATACTAACGGCTGCTCCACCTCTAGCATCACCATCTGCTCTAGTTAAAATTATTCCTGACAGATTTACTGTGTTTTTAAATTCTTTTGCTACGGATGCTGCTACTTGTCCCGTAAGTGAGTCTGCAACCAAAAAAGTCTCTGCAGGATTAATTGTTTTTTCAATTTGTTTGATCTCACTCATCATTTGTAAATCAATTTGTGTCCTTCCTGCGGTATCAAATAATATAATATCAGCTCCATTTAAATTAGCTGCGCTTATAGCTCTTTGACAAATATCAGCTGGCTGTTGGCCTTCAATTATAGGAAGAGTTAAAATATTATTTTGCTCACCTAAAGATTTAAGTTGTTCTTGAGCAGCAGGCCTATAAATATCTAAGCTAACCATCATAACTTTCTTTTTCTTAGTATTTTCTAGGTACCTTGCAAGTTTAGCGGTTGTAGTTGTTTTACCAGAGCCCTGTAATCCAACTAGCATCATTGGTACTGGAGGAACTGCATTAAGATTTACATCATTATTTTTTTCACCTAGCAAATTAACAAGCTCGTCATAAACAATCTTAACCACCATATCTCCAGGTGACGTCGATCTTATTATTTCTTGTCCTAAGGCTTTTGGTTTAACTTTTTCAACGAATTCTTTTGCAACATCTAAAGAAACGTCAGCTTCTATTAAAGCTTGTCTAATACCTCTTAAGCCTTCATCAACTTGCTTTTCATCAAGAGAAGGTGCTTTTTTTAGAGAAGAAAAAATTTCTTCAAATTTATTTGTCAAATTTTCAAACATATTTATTTCACGCAGCAGTAATCTCACTAGTGGGCGAACCCTCGCTGACTAGTGTCGATCTCTTTGTTTCCAAAGACACCGCAAATTTAACGTTTTTGCGGAAACTGGCCCAAACTATAATAGAGGTTCAAAAAGTCAATAAATAAGTTAAATAACTATATATGGACATTAAAGCTTTTAAAATGGATGGATTAGGTAATGATTTTGTGATCATTGATAATAGAGAAAAAATTACAAACTTATCAAAAGATCAGGTTATTAAAATCTGTAACAGGAATTTTATTGGTTGTGATCAATTGATACTAATAGAAAAAGATAACACTACTGATGCTAATCTAAAATTTTTTAATTCTGATGGAGGAGAATCTGGAGCATGTGGAAATGGAACAAGATGTGTTGCTGATTTAATATCAAAAGAGAAAAATGATAAAAATGTGACTCTAACGACTCAGTCTGGAATTTTAAAATCAGAAATATTGGGTAATAATCTTGTAATAACTGAAATTGGAAAAGCAAAAATAAATTGGAATGAAATTCCTCTTTCAAAAGAATCTGATACAAAAAATTTAAATATTAAAATTAATGATTTAGATAATAAAGAATATTTAGGTGGTACTGCTATAAATGTAGGGAACCCCCACGTTATTTTTTTTGTAGAAAAAATTGAAAACTTTGATATTGGAAAAATTGGTCCAAAAATTGAGAGTCATGTTTTATTTCCAGAAAGATGTAACGTTACAATAGCTAAAGTAATTAATGAAAATCTAATAAAAGTTAAAGTTTGGGAAAGAGGTGCAGGTTTAACAAAGGCATGTGGAACAGCAGCTTGTGCAACAGCTTTTGCTGGTAAATTAAATAATTTAACCAAAAATAATACAGATATAGAATTTGTTAATGGGAAATTATCAATTTTCATAGATGAAAAAAATTCTATTCATATGAAAGGCCCGGTCTCAGATATTAAGGAAATTTCAATAAAATTGTAATGGGAATTTTTGATAAATTTAAAGAAGGTTTTCAAAAAAGTGCTTCTGCACTTTCGTCTGGTATTAAGGAAATAATTGTAAAAAAAAAAATAGATGATGAAAATTTAAATAAAATTGAAGAATTTTTAATTAAATCTGATGTAGGTATAGAAGCTGCCGCTGAGATAAAACAAATAATTTCAACTAAAAAAATTGATCCTTCAAAAGATTTATCTTTAGAAATAAATCTCATTTTAAAAGATTATATAATTTCTTTAATGAAACCCCTAGAGAACAAGTCTTTTTTCACTAAAAAAGATAAATTAAATGCAACTTTAATTTCTGGTGTAAATGGTGTTGGTAAAACAACTACTATTGGTAAAATTGGTAAAATTTTAAAATCAAATGGTAATAAAGTTATGTTTGCAGCCTCTGATACTTTTAGAGCTGCAGCTATTGAGCAATTGGAAAATTGGGCTAATAAAATAGATGTTCAAGTTATTAAATCATCACAAGGTTCAGATCCAGCTTCAGTAGCATATAAAGCCATCGAAGATGCATTAAAAAATAATTTTGATCAAGTTTTAATTGATACGGCAGGAAGACTTCAAAATAAAAAGAATTTAATGGAAGAATATAAAAAAATTGCAAATGTAACTAAAAAGATAGACGCTGAAGCACCACATGATGTTGTTTTAGTTTTAGACGCAACTTCAGGTCAAAATATAATAAATCAAGTCGAAGAGTTTAATAAAATTATTCCAATAACGGGTATCATAATGACGAAATTAGATGGAACTGCAAAAGGAGGTATTCTTTTAGCTTTAGCAAAGAAATATAAACTTCCTATTATTGCATTAGGATTAGGTGAAAAAGAAGATGACTTGCAAATATTTGAAGCAGAAAAATTTGCAGATGCCTTCACTCAAACTGATTAATTTATTAAATTACTCGAAATCAAAGGCTTATAAATACTGCACTTATAATTATCTTTAAATTTATAATGACCACAATCTTTAGAAAAAGAAGAAATTATAAAATCAAATTTACCAGTTGTAGGATAAAGTTCTAATTTTTGATTAATAATATCATATTTGAAATTTGCATTTAAACTTTTGACAGCACTTATCATTACTAGAGTTTTATTATCCTTCAAAAGATAGTAAGCGAAATCATCAGGGAAAACTGGAAAGTTATACTCTTGTAAAAAATATTTAGCCTGAGAAGGAAACCAATCATAAGAAATTAAAGGCATAGATGATTTGGTGGAATAATTATAAATATAAAGGTCTCTTGGAAAATCGTTTATATAATTACTTTCTTCACCTCTAGCTAAAATCGATTTTTCCCTACCCTTAAAATATAGTGCAAACTCTTTATTGTGAGAGTCCATATGA